>NZ_CAJHCI020000003.1:0-612500 GCF_904848545.2 Acidithrix sp. C25 | reverse complement strand
GAAGGGCCCTAATGGACACCGTATCTCTACGGCTTTTCCCAACATGTCAAGCCCAGGTGAGGTTCTTCGCGTTGCATCGAATTAAGCCACATGCTCCGCCGCTTGTGCGGGCCCCCGTCAATTCCTTTGAGTTTTAGCCTTGCGGCCGTACTCCCCAGGCGGGGCACTTAATGCGTTAGCTACGGCACGGAACCCGTCGAAGTAGGTCCCACACCTAGTGCCCAACGTTTAGGGCGTGGACTACCAGGGTATCTAATCCTGTTTGCTCCCACGCTTTCGCTCCTCAGCGTCAGTGTCGGCCCAGATTGCTGCCTTCGCCATTGGTGTTCCTCCCGATATCTGCGCATTTCACCGCTACACCGGGAATTCCACAATCCCCTACCGAACTCAAGCCATAGCAGTATCGAATGGCGGCCCCAGGTTAAGCCTGGGGGTTTCACATCCGACTTGCCAAGCCGCCTACGAGCTCTTTACGCCCAATAAATCCGGACAACGCTTGCTCCCTACGTATTACCGCGGCTGCTGGCACGTAGTTGGCCGGAGCTTCTTCTGCAGGTACCGTCATTTTCGTTCCTGCTGAAAGGAGTTTACGACCCTAAGGCCTTCATCCTCCACGCGGCGTTGCTGCGTCAGGCTTTCGCCCATTGCGCAATATTCCCCACTGCTGCCTCCCGTAGGAGTCTGGGCCGTGTCTCAGTCCCAGTGTGGCTGATCGTCCTCTCAGACCAGCTACCCGTCGATGCCTTGGTGAGCCGTTACCTCACCAACAAGCTGATAGGCCGCGAGCCCCTCCCAAAGCGAAAAACTTTCCTCACTCTATCTTGTGATAGTGTGAGCATATTTGGTATTAGCATCGGTTTCCCGGTGTTATTCCAAACTTTGGGGCAGGTTGCTCACGTGTTACGCACCCGTTCGCCACTATCTATAAGGGCAAGCCCTTATAAACCGTTCGACTTGCATGTGTTAAGCACGCCGCCAGCGTTCGTCCTGAGCCAGGATCAAACTCTCCATCGAAATTGATGAAAAAGCTTAATTCAAGCTAATTACTGTTTTTTTGAGTTTCTCAAAATTTTTGAATTGATTAGGTCTGTACTTGTTTAGAAGTTGTTGATCGAATTCATAAGAACAGGTGTCTTCGTTTCTCTAAGAGGTGATATGTGTCTTTGGCTTTGGCTAGTAAGTACCTAAGTTATTTGATACTTATCAGTTAGTTGTCATTGACTCACCTAGTGAGTCGTTACGACTCTGTAGATATGAAAGTCGTTCAACAGACCAAAACTGGCTGTAATTCGAATGCACGCTATATGAATCTCATTTAGCTATGCTTCTCATCCTATTTCGTTGTCAAGGAGCGGCCCTTATATAGCTAGGTGTTAGCTTTTAGAAGTTAGCTTGTCCTTTTGATAGATAAATCATATCTAAGGCCTTAGCTAACTACTAGCTTTCACTTTCGCTACAAAAGTGTTTCCGTTGGATCATCTCTTATGCCTTAGTTCAAGGAGCCCAAGAGCTCTTTTCCCTTGTGGAATAAGAAATGATCTCAGAATTCCTTCGCATTTGTGTTTCACGAATGTTTCGTGGCTTTCAAAGCGGACTTATAAATCTATAAGGGTTGATGGTGAGTTGCTGCAATTTTGTTTGGATTTTTTGAAAAATGTTTGTGGGGGGGGGGTGAGGGGTGGAAGGGAATGAGCGGAATCTGCCAAATCGCACCACTGATCTCAAACCCATTTGACGAGGCGTGAAGCTGGAAACTATTTATATCCACCGTGTCGCGAACGGTATGCCCGGCTGTAAACAGTTAGTAGTAGCAATCAGAATTCCTGACCTCTGCCTGGTCAGGACTCTCTATGGTCAATAGGTAATGCTAATTTTACTAGAAATCTAGAAGTACGGCCAGCTCGACACTATCAAACCCATCGCTAGTACCGAGCTGCAAGACTGTCTAAGTAAAAGTTTTTAACCTAATGAGGGATTGTCGTTTACCCCAAAATAAATGCTTGAAGCCGAGTAATTCAAAACGGCATACTGCCTTTTTGGGAGTATCATGCAAAACTTCTACCCCATTAGGAACGCTCGAAAGAACTGAACCATCAGTCACAAACAACAACGCGGGCTGTAGTGAATCTAACACAGGACCACTAATCGACTTGTAGCTACCATAATCTGTATAAAACACCTGCGCCGCCAAGAACGCATTAGTAATATTGGAGGTAGCCGCTGCATCCTGGGCGCTGGTTTGAGCGCCTAACAAATGCCAAAATGGCAATCGCCATTAGAATTTCCATGATTAGGATCGCTACCATCAATTCGATCGGCGTGAAGCTATCATCACTATCATAAACTCTAATGAAGAAACATCTTGGAAGCCTTCATTAGATCTCCCGTTTGGGTCAGCCCAAGGAATTGATAGGAATCTTTTGAACCTAGCTACAACGACAATTCCAGATTCTTGCCGCAATTTTAGCTAGACTCTCAAAAATAACATTTGAAGGGGACTTTGATTAAAGTTGAAAAGGACCTATCCCAACCAAGCCAACTAACAACATCGCTTGGTGCGGTAAGAGCAAAACGCTGGCATGGACGCACCGTAAACCTAGGTGTGTCCATGCCATCGAAACGTCGTACTCGAACTTATCCGCTTATCACACGTTTAGAACTCATTCAGTCCAAGCAGTCAAAGCGTACGAAGTGCCGCACGTAGGCGACGTAGTGCCATTCATGTATTTAATGGCTCCATTTCCTGGATCATAGACGCCATAGTAAATACCCGTCTTAGACAGTTCGGTGAGACATATGCCCCCCGACCCATCACTGACGACCGCAACTGTACTTGGCGCATATGCTCCAGAGGCGAGCACTGTAGCAACGTACGTCAAAGACGGTTCCAAGGATTTCATATCCGAAGTGGTCAAGCCGCTATAAGTCCCCGAGCTGTTGGTGAAATAAGACTTCGCGGCAGTAAGCGCATTTGTAACGTCAGACTTAGCCGCTGCATTCTGAGCCCCCGATTGAGCTCCTAAAAATGTCGGTATGGCAATTGCCATGAGAATTCCCATGATTAGGACCACTACCATCAATTCGATGAGGGTAAAGCCATCGTCGCTTTCATGGTCTCTATGTAAAAAATGTTTGATTGCCTTCATTGGATCTCCTGTTTTGGTCACGTCCATGTTTTGGCGGCCAATGAACACGAGAATCTCTCCTGTACCGCCACTTAACTCTTCGATAAAATTCAAAAATTTCTTTAGAGAAATATCTAAGCTTTCTTAAAACTGGATCTCGTTCCCACAAATTTATTGTCGGCCCTTCACGGTCAAAAGTTCCAAGTGAGCCGCGCTGAGGGCAGTTCTGCGAGCCACCGAATACAAAGATGCGCAAAAATATGGTCGGCACAGAGCTCAACTAATTTCCTCAAATTCAACCCTCGATGCACAAATGCGCTCGCCTATCAACAAAAAGCAAACCAGCGCCAAGGCTCTAAAGTTTCATAACCCAAAATGGTGCCAATCAAAACACATTAGGATTTCTGGTATGGAAGAACTGATAATTGCACTTCGCAGCGGCGAAGAAGAGATCAGTAATATCGCAAAGCTAGTAAGCGATGCCGAAAGTTTCGACAAGCACAAAGCGCTTGGAGACCACAGCTGGCTTGACCTTGTCCATGGCGGGAGAAAAGGCGTGTGGGGTTTCACCGCACGCACCATAAATTCTGAAGGACTTGTAGGTTACGCCCAGATCTCGGTTGGAAACGATAGCTGGGCACTAGAACTTGTAGTACACCCGATGGCCCGCAATGAAAAGATGGGGGTTTCACACGCGCTAGTCCAGCGATCCCTAGGTGAAATTGCAAAACACGGTGGCGGCCATGTGCACGTATGGCTCTCAAACAACAATTCCCAGCTAGAAAGGGTTCTTATAGAAGCTGGCTTTGTAGCTGGTCGACAGCTGATACAGATGAGACGACCACTGCCGCTAGAGGACTGGCATTCCCAAACCAAAATCGACACTCGTCCCTTTGTCGTTGGGAAAGATGATGAAAAATGGCTGCATGTCAACAACAGAGCATTTGCAAACCACCCCGAACAAGGAGGTTGGACTCATGAGACACTTTCGATGCGACAAAAGGAACCTTGGTTTGACGGTAGCGGCTTCCTTTTGCACTTTGTCGATGAGGAGTTAGCTGCTTTTTGCTGGACCAAGGTCCATGGTGATTCGAGCCCTAGAATGGGCGAGATATACGTAATAGGAGTAGACCCAAAATTTAGTGGTATGGGCATTGGTCGCAAAATAACAATCGCAGGACTGCAACACCTTGCATCCATTGGCATGCCATTAGCAATGCTATATGTCGATGCAGAGAACACCAATGCGCTAGCCATGTATCGCCATCTAGGGTTTCATCCAGATCACTTTGACTTTGCTTATGTCGCCGATATTTCACCCACCGACATTTCACCTATAGATGATAAAACTGGATGATAAAACCATCCTAAAATAAAAGAGTGGCGAGCTATTTCATAGGGAATTTCAAAAGAGTCGATCTTCAAAATGCCCTATGTGTTTGTCTGTCATTCCGCGCCAGCCACGAGTGGCACTAGAGTCCAAGAAAAATCACACTTCCAGGTTCTAGCGCCAACTGCGGCCACAAAGCGTTAAACCCAACTTCCAAAGCGAAATTGCCTCACGTAAAGACTTAAAAGAATTCCGTGCATTGAGCCGACGACAAAGACGACCCGAAGTCAACTTCACTGATTGGTCAAGCGAAATTCAATTTTCACAGAGGCGCTTTAGGCCCCCGAGAATCCAATCAATCTACCGGCCGTGTAGGTAGCGCCGGCGGCAATGGCCGACAAAATAAGCTGTCTAGCAATCGTCTTGAATGCACTACGACCCGTCGCCCAAGCCAATGCCGCCCCAATTACAATCGACGCAATAACTGCAATTATGATTGAAGTCACGATACCCGCCGACCCCGTGGTGAAAAACCAGGGGGAAAGAGGAAGAAGAGCTCCAACGGCAAAAGCTACGAACGACGAGATTGCTGCTTGAATTGGAGAACCAATCGAGGACGGATCCATTCCGAGCTCTTCCCTGGCGTGTGCTGCGAGCGCAATATCAGGGTCAAGCATCATGTGTGATGCGAACTCTTCGGCCACCTTTCGTGGTACGCCGCGAGACTCATAGATCATCGCGAGCTCACGCTGTTCACCCTCAGGTCTCCTGCTTATTTCTGCGGCTTCAATAGCTATTTCACGTTGGAATAACTCCCTTTGAGCTGACATCGAGACAAACTCACCAATAGCCATTGAACATGCCCCGCCAATGAGGCCAGCTAATCCTGCCAAACGAACAAGACCAGAGCTAGGATGTGCTCCAGCAACTCCTAGCACTAACGTCACGTTAGATACTAGGCCGTCAGATATTCCAAAAACTGCCGCCCTGGCAGCGCCGCCACTAATGTCACGATGACCATCATGCATGGCCTGATCGTCATTGATCATAGAATTGTTAACTTCTTTTGATTTTTTATGAATCAATTCCGTAAGGTTCCCCGGTTTAATACCCATAAACATTAAGCGTAATTGACAATGACTCTCTTTGACTTAGGTCGTAGCGAATTAAAAGGACTTATTGAAAATGAGCCTCGATATCGTTTTGACCAAATTTGGAATGGCCTCTATAAGAACTATTCGCTCCCAAGCGAACTAACAACCCTGCCAAAAGCTCTTCGCGAGCATTTGAGCTCCCTGGGTGAGATGTCTCTGGCTCTATCTGAAAAGGAAGTGCTCTTTACGGATGATAAAAAGACGATCAAGACCTTGTACTCACTTTCTGACTCGCGTGAAATCGAATCAGTCCTTATGGCCTATTCGGATCGAGTCACCCTTTGCGTCTCATCGCAGGCAGGATGTGCAATGGGGTGCGTCTTTTGCGCCACTGGACAAGCAGGCTTCTTTCGCCATCTCACAAAAGGCGAAATTCTAGAACAGATCTTCAGAGCCTCTAGGACGTCTAGAGACATCTTCGGAGGAAGACTGTCCAACATCGTATTTATGGGCATGGGCGAGCCTATGGCTAACTACGATGCCGTGATCGACGCTATAGGAGCGATCAACTTCGAATTTGGAATCTCTGCTCGCCATATAACTATCTCAACGGTTGGAATTGCTCCTGGGATTAGAAGGCTTGCAGACTCACCGATGCCAATTTCATTGGCAGTTAGCCTCCATGCCGCCAACGATGAAAAGCGATCAAAGCTCGTACCAATCAATTCCCGATATCCTCTGGGTGAAATCATCGAAGCGCTTAAGTATTACCAAAGTAAGCAAAATCGAAGAATATCCTTTGAATGGGCGATGATGGATGGAATCAACGACTCCCCAGCGGATGCTTTTGAGCTTGCCGAGATCGCGCGAGAATTAAGTGCTCACGTCAATTTGATCCCACTGAATCCGACACCGCTCTGGCCGTATCCTGGTTCCCCAATTGAAATCGTCGAAGGATTTCGAAATAGGCTTTTAGAGCTAGATGTAAATGCAACAATCCGCCAGAACAGAGGAAATCAGATAGCTGCAGCGTGCGGGCAATTGACCACTCAAATGAGCCCACGAAAGAGGTCTTCTTCGCCAAGACCTGATCCGATTGACTGAAAAACTAGTAAGGTCTTCCAAGGAACTTAACAGGCTCATCAAACCGGAGCCACAATTTTATGATAGATAATCAGAAAGTAAGTTTTTCTATATGAAGAACTTCGATTTGGTAAGATAAAACGCGAAAGCGTTAGGGAGTTAAAATGCAACAAATGCGATTATATAATCGTTCTCTTCCGCAGATGCTCAACACCGCACAGCTCTTGCTCTACCTGAATGCTGTACTTGACCTGGTCTTTGGTTTCGGCGGACTTGGCATTTTACTTCCTTTGGTGGAAGCGGTCGGAGCCTTCGGCCTAGCAAACGAAAAAAAATGGGGATATTGGGTAGCGCTGGTTGGAGCTAGCGTGCCGGTATTGATCTACCTTCTGTACATCTCCAAAGGTCTCTTCTTCGCCGGTTTAGTTACGATTTTGGTTCGCGGAATCGTAGTAGCTTTCCTTATCCATCCTTCTTCTAGGGAATATAAGCGATATTACTTCCGATAAACCACACATTCCCATTCCAGAACCACTAGCTTTGCACAGCTAACAAAAACCGGAGGACCTCGAAAGGTCCTCCGGTTTTTCTTTAATTTCAAATATGAGATAGATCACCAAATAAAGGCCCTACTAGATCTCGACCATACAAAACTATGCAACATGTGAAAAGCCGAAACCGTGGCTAGAGGTAAGTATGCAAAAGTAATGGCCACCTGTGTGCATTTTTCGTGGCAACTAACTTGCAGTTCCCAACGACCATTACAATCATGACCACTGTATGGATAGGTCTACAAAGTGCAAGTATATCCGCACGCCAATCGATCTATAGATCGGAGACCGATCCCAAAAGGATCTCACCTCTACAGAGAATAGGCTGCCATGGAGAGAGATCCATAGTTGAACCCCTCAATAATCTTTGAAATATCCGACTTTGTCTCATAAGCCATCCCAGCCAGATATACCAACGGCAGAAAGTGATCGGGCGTGGGCGAAGAAAGTCGGTAGTTCTTATTATCCTCGATCCCTAGGATTGCCTTTGGATCGGTCGCCAAAATGCCAGACACCGTTAGATCGAACTCGCGTGCCCAGTCAAAGACCCCATCGGGAGAAGACCAATCAATCCTTCTTAAATTGTGAACAACATTGCCGCTTCCCATTATCAATACGCCCTGTTCGCTCAAGGCTGCCAATTTTCTTCCTAGGTCAAAATGGTAAGAAAAGTCCTTAGTAGAGTCGATAGAAAGCTGGAGTACTGGAACGTTAGCTTCTGGGAACATGTGACACAAGATCGACCAGGTACCATGGTCTAATCCCCACGTATCTTCGTCCGAACCGACCCAAAGCGGCTTTACGCAATCAATGACCTCTTTGGCAACCTCTGAGTCCCCGGGCGCTGGATATTGAAAATCAAAAAGTGGCTGGGGAAAACCATAGAAGTCGTGGATCGTTCGGGGAACATTCATTGTGGTGATAGCCGTAGCACCTATGTACCAATGGGCAGAGATCGCTAGAACAGCTCTAGGTGTTGGAATCGAACGTCCATATTCCCGCCAGGCTTGCGAATATCTATTAGTTTCAATCGCATTCATCGGACTTCCATGTCCAAAAAAAGTTGGCTTTAAGGTTTCAGTCATGACGTCCTTTAAAAATATCAAATCGACAAAACAAGTTGCGTACGCAACTTGTTTCTAACTATCCTAGCTAACCGAACTCTCCCTCAACAAATTCCCGACTGATAGTTTCGGACCTCTGCCATGGAAAATTCACCTAAAGACAGCCTCGAGATATTGATTATGAAATTTCAGGCATAAAGGCAATACTCATGAATATCGTTTGACAAAGACCACAAAGGCCATATAATTGCCAGGTTCACCAAAATCAATGGATGAGCTAGATACCGCTCGCACACTAATCGAATCGACAAACCAATCCTTTTAGACGATAGATAAAAGAAGAAGTAGCAATAGAACTGATGGAGGGGATTCGACTCGCAAAAAGAGCAATCACACCAAAGAATATTCCACTGTGTCAGAGAGCAATTCCCTCAAATAGTGCTGGCAATATCAAAATCTCTGGCCCACCAAATTCCAGGGTGCTAGAAATAGTACATGGCAACTGTTATTAATGGAATTGAAGAGCTAAAAGCTATGGTCGGCCAACATCTGGGATATTCAGATTGGCATATTGTGACTCAAGAACAAATAAATGCGTTCGCTGATGCAACAGGTGATCATCAGTGGATACATATAAACGAAGAGATGGCCAAAGCAGGGCCATTTGGAACTACCATAGCGCATGGATATCTCACGCTATCCCTAGTGCCGACGTTAATGACGGAAGTTATGACGATGACGGGTGTTCAAATGGGTGTGAACTATGGCTCAAATAAAGTCCGATTTCCTTCTCCTGTTCCGTCCGGTTCCAAGATTCGACTTGGAGCGGCAATCGCTGGCGTCGAAGAGATTGCAGGAGGAGTCCAAAACCAGGTCGACGTGACAATCGAAGTCGAAGGAGCCCCAAAGCCATCCCTCGTGGCCCAATTAGTTTTTCGATACTATCTCTAGCAAAGACACCTAGAATCTAAGGACAATGCCTTAGTGATGAATTCATGGGAAGAAAGTGGATATCAATTTCTTCCCATGGCTATTCACCCTGACATAAATCGCCTCTTTGGCGACAAATTAAAGGACAAAACTATGAGCGAGTCAACCCACGCCGAGCGCCATCTATTGGTCCACCCTGGCAAAAAGATCAATCTCTCAGAGATTGATTCAACCGCAACACCTGGAACTACCTCCAGCAAGGCAGAACTAGATCAAGCGGTCGCAAAACTTCACGTTCAGCTCGAAGAACTTCAAGGCCGCCTCTGGGCGGAGTCCAAGCGGAGCCTTCTCATGGTTTTGCAAGCGCTTGATACCGGTGGAAAAGACGGCACAATCAGACGTGTCTTCGGAGGGGTGAACCCTCAAGGGGTAGATGTTAGCGGATTCCGCGCACCGATAGGAGAGGAACTCAAACACGACTTTCTTTGGAGAATTTACTCCAAACTTCCCGCTAAGGGGGAAATCGGAATATTCAACAGATCTCACTATGAAGATGTAGTTGCCACAAAGGTCCTCTCGCTGATCGATTCACATGAACAAGAGCGCAGAATCAATACGATCAAGGCCTTCGAATCCAACCTTGCCAATTCAGGAACGACGATCATAAAGATTTTTTTGCATATATCAAAGGACGAACAGAAAAAACGATTGCAAGAGCGCATTGACATCCCTGAAAAAAACTGGAAATTCTCGAGCGCCGATTTAGAGACCCGGAAGCTATGGACTCCATATATGGAAACCTATTCATCGGTAATTTCACAAACTTCATTTGATTTTGCACCCTGGTATGTAGTGCCAGCACGCCACAAGTGGTACCGGGACTGGGCAATCGTAAACCTCTTGGTCGACACCATAACAAAGATGAACCCGCAGTATCCACCACCAGAGCCAAACCTATCTAAGGTTGTTATCAAGTAAGAGCTATGCGACACTTAGCTATTGGACCAATGACCCCCTAGCAATTCCAAGAGATATCTAAATCCATAGCCAGCAAGCGTCATTGGCCCAAAAGTGGTCGCCCAATCAAAAAATGGACTGTGGGCAAGATCAAAGTCCAAAAGACTTGCGCTCTCGGAATAAACTCTTCGTTCACTCCACCTCAGAGATGACCGAACCGACAAAAAAGGACGTCTAAAGATGAAACTCATTAGAGACGCAATCGAGTTTTTGTTTGTGATTGCAATCGGCGGTATGCTGGTCTCTGCTTCCCGATCGATCCTATCCCGAAAAGTAAAGGTCTACATATGCTCACAGTGCAACAGACCAACTTCTAGAGCTTACGAGAGGTGTAGACATTGCAACGCCCAAATAGTCGAGTGAGTAAAATCAATTAGAGCAAAAGCTCACTCAATTAGAGCTAGCACTAGTACAATTAGAGTATGACAATAAAATCGTCAGGCATTGACTCGTCCCATAACCATTCCGAGGGGCAAAAAAGATCTGATGACGCCGTCGAAGTTGAAAATTCGTCCGAGGTAGGTCAATCGGTCGAAAAGGATGAGCTCACCATTGATGAATTGGCAAACCTTTCTCAGGTATCTATCGATACAATAAGGTTTTACCAGCAAAAAGGGCTCCTGCCTCCCCCGCTTCGAGTCGGTCGACGTGGCCTATATTGCAGATCGCACCTCGAACGTCTACAAAGAATCAGCCAGCTTAGGGCGGTAGGTTTCTCTTTGAAGGATATCTCGGAACGACTAAATCAAGCTTTGTTCGATGGGCCCTCGCAAACACCGCCTATAGCCCTGGGTTTTGAAGAATTCTCTAACAAGATTGGGATTCCGGTACCACTCGTCAAAGCCATGATTCAAGAAGGCATACTGCATCCACTTACAGTAGGCGAAAAAGAGATATTCAACTCCGATGATATACGAATGGCCGAAGCTGCCCTTGAACTTCTCGGATATGGTTTACCTTTCTCGGATCTTCTATCGATCGCCAAAGACCATGCATTGCGAATGGAATCAACGATAGATGACGCAATAGAGTTATTCGAACACCACCTCAGGGTTCCTGAAGACGCCAGCAAGAACGAGATCGAGCAGGAATTCAAGACATTCTCCACAATCCAAAAGACACTCGGAGAACTTATTTCTCTTCATTTCTCGAGGCTTTTGACCATTCGTGCTCAAAATAAGTTCTACCAAACAGCCTCTCCTCTGGAAGCTGAAATAGTCACAAAGTTATACGAAGACAAATTTCTAAAAGGTGATAAAGACAGATGAATCGACCAAATCGAGCTATCCAATCAATCCTGCCTAGCCCCGGTGAAAAGGCACAGTACGTTCAAAAGATGTTCGACACAATATCGCCTCGTTACGATCTCGTGAATCGTCTGATGACTATGAGAATGGACCTAAAATGGCGCACCTTTGCCATTGCGCAACTTGGGCTTCGTCCAAATTCATTGATGCTTGACGTAGCTTGTGGTACTGGAGACTTTGTGAGAATGCTTGGAAGTAAAAACTATCGAGTAGTCGGTATCGATTTCTCGTTCGGTATGCTTGCGGCATCAAATCAACACGACTTAATTCAAGGTGATGCGTCAAAACTTCCATTCAAAAATGGAAGTTTTGACGGCCTAACATGTGGATTCGCCCTAAGAAATTTCGTTGATCTGGAGGCGACTTTAGTTGAGATGGCTCGAGTGCTACGCCGAGGCGGCAAGGTTGCATTAGTCGAAGTTGCTCGTCCGAAAAGGCCAATTATCAAAGAACTGCACGGCATCTATTTTGATCGGATCGTACCTGCTATTGGAGCTGCCCTGTCTTCTAGGGAAGCCTATAAATATCTGCCTGCTTCCACATCATACCTTCCAGAAGAAAATGAACTAAAAGCATTGATAAAGAGGACTGGCTTTGAAGCAGTTGAGTTCAAGTACTTCATGATGGGTGCCGCTCAAGTCATTACTGCAACAAAGGCGTAGGAGATTAGCCGCAGTGCAAAATAGAAAAGAATTACCATCACGTCCAATCGAAGAAGAGGGTCTAATATTTGCAAACAGCTGTAATTTGGGGGAATCGCTGAACAAAGATCGTGTCATGGGGATCTTTCGCGACGAAATACAAAACGGCAGTGCAATCGTCTTCATGCGACCTGGATTGATGGTGCTTGCGAGTGGTCCCTACCTGACCACACAAACGCTTGATCCAAAGTCCAAGATCCGTGAAATCACTTCAAATTTCAAAGTAGATAGGCCCGAAACGGCATCACTAATAGATATTTTCGGCCTCATTCCGTTCGACCCTAAGACTCAACCAACATATCTCTACGTACCTAGCTTTGTGATCAACATCACAGAAGAACAAAGCCGCCTCGCGGTAATTGGTTCAGATCAAAACGACGCCGCAAACAAGTTATCCGCACTAGCCGACTCACTCTCGGGCAAAATCATCAAGCCACACGAGGAAGCCTGTAGTGGTGACTGCTGCGCTCCTTCCAATCTGGCCTTTACGGTGGACGACCAAAGCTGGCTAAATCAAGCGATAAGTGCAATAGACCGGATTCGAAACGGAGAATTCGAAAAGATCGTCCTCTCCAGAAGAACTACCCTAAACCTCAAAAAACCGCTAAATCGAATGCGTTCCCTATCTCGATTGATCGAGAGGTATCCAGGTGCCCTTTCGTTTTCGTATGGAGATCTCATTGGTGCCACGCCAGAATTGCTAATCAGGCGAGAGGGCGACTTCTTTGAAAGTCACCCATTGGCAGGGACTGCTTCCACAGGAAACGAGAGCGCCCTTCTCGCCTCTTATAAAGACAACCACGAACACAGAGTAGTAACCGACCACATTACATCACGCCTTAACGAATGTACCGCGCGTATTGATATCCCAACGACACCAAGTATCACCAATTTCGGAGATATCTGTCATCTTGGCACACCCATTAGAGGCCTTTTGCGTGATCCAATGAACACAGACTCTATTGATCTGCTGCTAAAGATCCACCCAACCCCTGCTGTAGCTGGAATTCCTCAAGCAGCAGCAGTAGCATTCATACAAGAGATTGAGGACGAACCTAGACACCTCTATGCAGGAGCGATAGGATATCAGAACCTAAGTGGTGATGGAGAGTGGCATCTAACGATAAGAACTGTATCGATCGATGGATTAGAAATTGAATTTCAAGCTGGTGTTGGAATTGTAAATGAGTCAGATCCCAATGAAGAACTAAGAGAGGTCCAGGCTAAGTTGACGGCAATGCTACCCATTGTCACTTAAAAGCCAATCAAGATGCACTGGGTCAAAGCTCCTTGCATCTTGTCAACGGCCATTAGAAAATGGATGAATATAGCCGCCTATGCTCATTTTCCATGGCCCCTAAATTGCGTTGACTTTTCGTTTCTCAATGGCCATTAACACATCTTGCTTATTGCATTGAAAACCAAATTAAAGATACTCTTGATCGTCCTAAGAATTTACCCAGAATACAATAGCTGCACGGGGTAAGTCCTAAGTGCTATCAAAGTCGCACAAGGCCAAAAGAGCTAACACACCCAAAAGTAACTCAAAAGACTTTAGGTCAAAAGCCGCATTAGGACAATTTATCCTGCCTGTCTGCTCGATGGCACGCTCAGCCTTAGCCGACAATGTTTCACCAAGAAAAGCAGCTCATATTTTCATAAACCGACGGTGCAAAATACCTATGGCCTTAAGAGATTCCCTCGGATGAATTCATCGCGAGCCCTCTCGTTATCAATTCATCCGGACCCATATCCCTAACAATATCCCCAAACCCTCTTAGCATTTCGAAGAAAATCTAAAAATCAAGAGTTCCACAAAGAAAGCTACAAATACTATCTAGTCACCTTTGGTCTCAGGCCAAAACTCCAAAAGCGAGTTGATCGACACGGTTGCATAATAAAACTTCTTATTTTCCCAGGTAGCGATGGTGCAAAAATAAAAGAACAATGCCAAGATCGCCCGAGCGCGATCTTGGCATTGCAGGAACTCTCATGGCCTTGGTGGCTCAGCCGTCAACATAAAGTTGCCCATTGGGACCCTCGACAACCTTTATTGGGGTAAGGCCCCTAGGTGCTGGACCCTGCAATACCGCACCTGTCAGTGCGTTAAATTGAGAGCCGTGGCATGGGCATTGAAAAAGATCAGATCCGGCATACTGAACCGTACATCCCGCATGAGGACAAACGGCTGAAAAAGCCACAAATTCGTTAGTCTTAGGATGAAGCACATAGGCTGGTTGTCCTAATGCTGGGTCGACAAAAGATGCCACCTTGCCCACCGGCACTCCAGTGGCTGGTCCTACCGGAGTCCCCTTGGGAACTGGACCCGACGCAGCGACAGTCTTCTTCGTCTTGGCTGCATTCGCCGTTGAAACAGAGGTAGTGGTAGTGGAAGATGGTGTGGTAGTAGAAGTTGTAGTCGAAGCTGGACTTGTTGAATTGGTTGAATTTGAAGCGGCAACTCCGAACGATGACTTTGACGAACCAAGTGCGCGCCCGAAACCCGCGCTTGCACCGCCTAAAAGAGCAGCAGCACCTCCCGCGGCACCAGCGGTTACTACAAATCTTCGACGAGTCGAATCGTAATATGGTCGATGCGATGTCTTGGGATCCTCTTGGCCACCACCGCTAACAAAAAACTCGTTCAGCACAGGACATAACCGCTGATTACATTTCAAACCATCCAACTTCGCACACTTACCATCGTCGAAGTTGCCACAGACTCGCATGATGCGTGAAAATTCGATACCCGCGATCAATGCTGACGGTTCAGCCAATAAGGGGTGGCGACGTCTTGATATCACGTTGGCTAGCGACATAACTCCACCATCACCAACAAATAAAAACGGTGTCCATGCGAAGCAAAAAACGATATCTGAACCGGTGTAGTAGGGATTGGAGTGAAACGAAACTGAGAGAAATAAAATGAATGACATCGTTAGGCCACCGAATGCGGCCACCTTTGTAAAAACCCCCAGCAAAATGCCTACTCCAACTGCAATTTCGCCAACAGCAATCAAAACTCCAAAGACCACCGGAGCCTTCATCGCTATTTGAAGCAGCAGGTGTAGGGGACTCCTAAGCGCATATGCATTCAATTGTGCTTGAATCGAGGCTGGATTAGCAGAGTTGAAAAAAGCCGGATTTGCAAGCTTCTGGCCGCCTGCAAATGTAAATGTAATTCCCAAAAAGATGCGCAACGGCAAAAGTATCCATCCTGGAGTCATCTTTTGCGCCCTAGTTACTCCCAAAAAGATACCTTTCTAAAAACCCAACATTAAAGCTAGAGCCCTTTTAGGCGATAGTTTTATCACCCAAAATAAACTACCACCTCAAAATCATCGTAAAGTTCACTAGATCTCATTGAACAATCGCTGATCAAGACCAACCCTCTGTCGAGATCGCCTGAAAATGATTTAAATAATAAATCAAAAGGTACGACGAAAATCTTGCACCTTTATCATAGAACTCTTTAGCCCGAACCGACCAACGCCAAGGGAGCGCGACGCTTTATTCCTTGTGGATTACTAACATTCTCATAGTGAACTCAAATGTTTATTCGGCACCTCCAACCACCTTGTTGCTAAGTGGAGGTCGGTCATCACGCTTTGGAACAGACAAGCTAAAGGCTAACCTGGGTGCTTCACGTGTGATTGACTTTCCGATTATGGCAATAGCTCACCTCGGTGGAGTCGCATACGAAGCAGGACGATCATACAGCAACTTCCCCCAGGTCCCAGAGACCGAAGATAAATCACCCTTATCTGCGATCGCCATTGCTTGGATTCACATTCGAGCCCGTCATAGTAGAGACCCAATGGGCCTTCTGGTCGTGGCCGGAGACATGCCCCTTCTCACTCCCCAGGTCCTTAGGTCCATTGCATATTTTCCGAGTAGTTCCAATGTCATACCCTACGATGGACACCGTCAAATTCTGGCGAGCCGATGGTCTTGCCGATCACTCGACTTAGCCATTGAACTATCATCAATAGATCCAGATATCCCGACATCAAAAGCTATCGCCGGCCCCACTGTAATACTTGACAACTGCAAATGGCGGACTTCGGGACTACTTTCACCATTTAGCGACGTTGATAGACCCAAAGATTTAAAGCGAATTAAAGTAACCCGGAGGATATTGTGAGCATTAAGGTAGAAGGAAATCTGCGCCATTCGACCACCCATCGGTTGATAACTACCATTGAACGATCCCAATCCGGCCCAGAGGCAACTAGTTCTACTCGTCGCTCAAAGAGCGACGAGGTCCTAACCGAGGAGCCACTTGAGATTAGAATAAACGACCAATCGAGCGATCCTTTTCGACTTGCAACCATAATGCGTACTCCTGGAAATGATTTCGATCTGGCAATCGGCTATCTTATCAGTGAAGGTGTCATCAAAGAAAAGAGTCATCTTGCTAATGTCTGCTACTGCAATCTCGTCGAAAGTGAGGAACAACGTTACAACGTAGTAACAGTCACACTCAGAACTTCCAAGGTAATCGAACGAAACCGGTCGACCCCTATTTCAAGCGCTTGTGGAATCTGCGGCACTACTACTCTGGATGACATCTTTCAGGATGAGTCGCCACTTCCAAAGACAGTCAGTGTCGATTCGTCCATCGTGTTCGAATTACCTGATTCCCTTAGAAAAAGACAGAAACTCTTTCATAAAACCGGAAGCGCACATGCCGCGGGAATCTTTAATTTAAAAGGCGAGGCACTCTTGGTCCGAGAAGACGTAGGTCGCCACAATGCTTTAGACAAAGCAATCGGTGCGTCTTTGGTCAAAGACCAGTTCCCTCTCAAAGACAAAATAGCGGTTCTTTCAGGCAGGATAGCCTTAGAGTTGATTCAAAAAGCCCTGATGGCCAAAGTCGAAATCGTGGTTGCAGTCGGCGCTCCCAGCTCATTGGCACTCGACCTTGCAGATCGTGCAAATCTAACAGTTGTAGGCTTCACATCGATGCGTCGATTTAACATCTACTCACACCCCGAGAGAATCATTTAGGGCCCCAGAAACAATCATCGAAGGGAGAAAAAGGCCAAACCCAAGCGATATCAAAAATTAATGACTTCGCGATTTCTATCGGATAAAAAAATAAGGCGATCTATTATCCATCCTAACCCCGAACTAAGGCATCAAAGATAAATCAAGCATAATACTGCTGGTTTCTTAATAGGATAAAACAAGCTAGGGGAAACCTGAAAACTTGATTTAGAGGATAAGGTTTTAAATATTACACTCACAACAAAAAACACGACCCAAAATACCACAGAAGACACGGACAAAAATCAAAACCTACTCGTGGGCCAAAGTCCAATTGGATAAAAAATCACAAGAACCAAAAGACAGTCCTATCCCAATTTCTTCCTCTTCGGTAGCAAATACAACCCGATAAAGCCCAGCACAAGTTAAAATCGGGCGCAAATTTCCATCCCCATGGGGAAAAATG
This sequence comes from Acidithrix sp. C25, assembly GCF_904848545.2. NCBI lineage: Bacteria > Bacillati > Actinomycetota > Acidimicrobiia > Acidimicrobiales > Acidimicrobiaceae > Acidithrix > Acidithrix sp. C25. The sequence continues at coordinate 594,843 of NZ_CAJHCI020000003.1, read as the reverse complement.
ATAAAAAATCACTATCCGGTATTTGGAGTCACCTAACCAAAATATCAACTCTCATTTGTGCCCGCAATCACCAGCGTGCAGCCAAATAAAAACCAAGTAATAATGCAACTTCTGGAACTTGTTTCAATCAAATCATCTTGTATTACCACTTCATTTTCAATTAATTACAAAATCGATGCATATATCCCGTTACTAGGCAGATTATCTCTTTACGGACTTGCGAAATAGGCCAATGCTCGACACTAAATAACCGAATCAATATTAATTAGCGATATATTCACGGTCGGCTTCATAAAAACAGCTTTGCGAAATAAGACTTAGGTCAATACTACGTCTTTTCAACAAGGACGAGAATTAATTAAAGTCGATAAATACTGCTAAGATGCAGCAGCCAACTTACGGCGCTGTCGTCTCATCCTTCGAATAACTCGGCGCTCTTCCTCGTCTTTTCCGCCCCAAATTCCGTACTCTTGATTTGTTCGAAGCGCGAACTCAAGACACTGCATCGCAACTGGGCAGCGCGCACAAACGACCTTAGCAGATCGAATTTGAACCTCAGCCTCCCCTGTAACCCCTACTGGGAAGAAAAGAGTAGGCTCATAATCCTTACACAGTGCTCGTGGTCGCCAATATTCGTAATTCCACGTTGCTTGCTTCATAGACTCCACCGTTCACAACCTCCGGAATTGGTGCAAAAAACCAGACCTTCAGATCCTTGACTTCTCTTAGCCCCCAGCCAAAAGCCATCCAGTACATACAAACGTCCCTACCATAAAGATAAAGACACATCTATCGACACATCAGACCTACTCGCCTAGACGAATCGATACGTCCCCTCGTTGTTTACATTCCATTGCAAACTCGACCGATATCGCCTCTCTACGAGTCGATCCGACCTTAACCTTTTGTCACAACTTGGTAAACAACTTGATAATACAAGTTCTAGTACAAGTTAACCATGTTTCAACTTAGTTTCATTTATTATTTTTTTTATTTTTGTAACTAATTATTCATAATACCAAAAAAATCCTAAACTTTTCGTGATTTAACGGCCCGCGAACGAGCTATCTCTGCGATCACATTCGGAGATCGCCAGACGACCAAGTGAGATCCATGGGTAACCCATTCGATATCTGGATTGTTTAGCCAAAATGCCAGCTTGGAGATCGAAGTTGGTGGAACGATTCGATCGCGAAGGCCGGCAACGACAATGACTGGCCGCTGTAGTGGCAATGTCTTTGACAGCGCTTCAAAATCACTACGCATTGTAACCGATTCGTACCAAAGCGAATGAGCATGGCGAAGCACTCCCAAAACTTTATCGCGGGTGGCAATTTTAGATAGAGTTGCAGAGATCAAAGAGAGCAGTTGCCCTACAAATTTAGTCTCAAAGAGCCGGTCCATCTCTCCAATTGAACTTACCTCAGCTGCAGGCGCAACAAGTAGGACCGAGATGGACTCGTCATCTACCACCTCCTTTGAGCCCAACACGATGGCGCCACCATAGCTATAGCCGAGCACCACCAACGGTCGTGAGCCGCTGCCCGTCAAAGAAAACGCGCTTCGGACCTTCTTGATCTCTTCGTCTAGGATTCGGGAATTACCTGCCAAATCAAGAGGCTCATCTAAGTTACTACCCCAACCTGGCCGATCGTAGCTCAAAACATCAAAGCTATCCGCCAGATGGCTGGGTAGATCCCCCCAAAGCTCCCCGTTGCCGGGCTGTCCATGAACTAACAGTATCACCGAACGACAACTATCTGAGACAACGTAGTCTTGCGAAGAAAGCCAACATTTCCTCGTCAAATCAAAAAAATACCGACTCAATTCAAACCCTTGAACTCAATCGCGCCATGACCAAAAACGGTTGGCACCAATAAAAAACTAAGCTACCCCAACCTGGCTGCCGCTATTGCTAAAAGACAACACTCTGTCAAATAAAGCCCGAGAAAACTAATATGAGGATATGTGCCCTAGAGGTCAATATCTCAGGTCGTGCCAACTTTCTAACTCCTAGCAGGCCTTACGGCCCAACAAACGACATCCCAATCAACTATTTAGCTGATTCTGATCCGCCTGAATCACAAGGACCGAGGCGGACCTCGAAACAAACACTGACAATAAAGCGATCGTCCCAAGTATCGCAAGAAGGCCAAATCCCCCCAAGCGCGACCGGATCGTCTCGGCCAAAATGGTTGCTCCAAGTGCCATTGCGATTACCGGCTCAAGGACATTGATAAGGGGCATAACAACCGAAAGAGAGCTCTTTTGAAATGCCGACTGTGTCAAAATTACATCAATAGCGCCAATTATGACGAGAGAATAGATGGGCCACTTCGACAGTGCGCCAATAAAGCCATAGGATGCGACGGTCGTCGTAAGGACCTTTGTGGTAAAAGTGGCAATTCCGTGCAAGGTTCCCACCGCAGCGCCCATCGCAATTCCTCGTTGAGTAGGGTTCAATCTATCACCAAAGAACCTCAAGGCTAAAAATGCAACTACACAAAACGCGCTCAGAGAAGTTCCGACGTATATCGAAACGACCCTTTGGCTAGATCCAAAGGTGGTAGTTGCCAAAAATAGCGCCAAAAGAAGAGCAGAAACGCAAGATAGAGCTAAAACACGCTTAGACGCTTTATGGGCGCCAAAAATAGCCTCCAGGAGGAGAGTTGAAGTAAGGCCGAAGGCTAAAATTGGTTGAACGATTAGAAGAGGACCGAGCTTTAGTGCTACGAACTGAGCCAAAAAGGCCAATAGATCCAAGAAAACGCCTAGGATCCAATAGGGTCGTTTAACTAGCTTTGAAATCAAAGATAGCCTTAGGTTGGTTGAGTGTGGTGTGCGCTGAGCCTGCCGATGCTGAATAAAGGCAGCTAAGGAAAATAATACTGCTGAAATAATTGAGAAAATGTACACCATAAAAGTCTGTTGAAGAAAAGGTTACATCTTTATGCCAAAACGCGTGCTTATCGTGTCCGCCAGAATGGGAGCGGGACACGACGGAGCTGCTAAGGAAATCGCCCTACAGCTTACGAGTAGGGGCTTTGATGTCGAAACTAGAGACTTCCTTGATGCTGCACCTCTAATCGGAAAAATTCTCGAGCGCACCTACGAGCTACAGCTAGATCATGCCCAATGGAGCTACGAAGCGCTATTTCGTATCTTCGCATCATTCAAAGCAATCAAGCCCCCAATCGTCTCAATCTTTTATTTCATATTTTTCCCAAGAATCAGAAAGTGGATCAAGGAGGTCGATGCCGACATCGTCCTTACCACCTACCCATTTGCTTCACTAGTCCTAGGACGAGCTCGTCGGTCTGTACTGAGGCCCATGAAGGTTCCTGCTTACACTTTCCTAACTGACTTTTCTGTGCATACTATGTGGGTTGACGAAGGAATCGATGCATATTTAGCAGTTCACAACATCTCCGTAAGGCAAGTTGAACGACTAGTTAACAAAACTCCCATGGTAAGCGGCCCTGCGGTATCTGAGCGATTCCACCACATAGGAGATATGGAGCGGGAATCGATTCGGGATGAATTCTCAATACCTCAAAAAATTGCTTCAGCACTAATAGTTGCAGGCAGTTGGGGCGTTGGAGATCTAAAAGATACCTTGTTGACGCTAGGCAATTCTCACGATATCTTCCCGGTCGTAGTCTGTGGTAAGAACAAGGCACTTTATGACGATCTTTCAAAACTGAATGTCGGCCGCGTCATAGGTTGGACCGACCGTATGGCAGATCTCATGCGCGCATGCGATGTTGTGATTCAGAATGCTGGTGGCCTTACAGCTCTTGAGGCCTTTGCGGCAGGAGTCCCGGTCGTCTCGTACAACCCGATCAAGGGCCATGGCTTGAGAAACGTAATCGAGATGGAAGCATCGGGAGTCTCCCTTTGGGCAAAAAGTCCGAAGGAGCTTATTGAAACCGTCCATGAGCTGACAGCGAATCCAGAACTTACCACCAAGCGAGCATCTCAAGTCTTTGTATGTGATCCAGGTAAGATGATTGAAGTTGACTACTACCAACGCAAAACTCCAAGACGCCAGAGGTCAACCGGCCACGGACCGGTCGGAGTCTTGGTCAAATTCGCAATGGCACTGTTGGTAATAATTAGCGGCGCGAACATTGCGGTCAATGCGACAACTACTCAGCTAAATGTCGGCACAGCATCCATGTCCTCACCTTATGCCTACGCACTGGTTACAATGACACCTCGGTCAATCTTTGACCCTGTGCTAATCCACCAACTTGCCGACTCAGGAATAGGCGCTGTCATCACTGGACCAATCGCACTTCATTACCCTGACCAAGTACGAGCTTTAGCTTCAGCCGGTGTGACGATTGTCAATGGCGGATGGCCGATAAACTCTGGCTTACGTATCTTCGCCCCTATCGAAGATGCAACGAAATCTCAAAAGATAATTCTGGCCGATACTGGTCTGCAATCGATTGTTTACGCGCCGGTCGGAGTGGTAAATAGTGTAGACCTAGCGTGGGCTTCGCTTTCTCACGTACCCTTGGTCAAAGCCGTAGTCGTCGAAAGCCTAACCAAGTTCATACCAAGTAAGGGTCGTGTCTATGAGATCAATTCCACAGGAATGACCAACCCGCAGGTCGAAAAGCATATTGCATGGATGGAATCCATCTTGAAGAAGAACAACTTCACCCTACTTCCGATATCTGTAATAGGATCATAAAAGTCCAATAGGAAATTACCCTTTAGGTCAGCTCCAACTGCCCACGCTCAAAGGCTGCATTGAAGCTGTCTAAAATCTCACCGGCAAGACAATGAATCGTGGCACCCTTTTGTCTCAAACTTCAAACCTAAGTGCAGATTTTAGATCAAGTCAAACTTGTCACAAAACTCAACGATCCATACCCAGTCATCGCTTCAAAACTAAAATACAAATATAGATTCATCTAGCGAACTTTTGCCACTTGGAGCTTCCATCCTGATCCGAAAAAAATCCCAGACAAATCCATACATACTTATCAAGTTTCGTAAGTTTCGCCTTCACCGAGACCAGATTGGAGCTAATCCTTAGTAGAACAGATGTTCAATAAAGCTGTCTAGGTAGATATCTCAGGCTTTATGGTACGCTTCCGCGTCGCAAGAAGCATGTGAAGATCATTTGATCAAATTGCTTATGCTATGAGGGATTTAGATGTCCAAAGTGTGACTTCGATCAATTTACTTTAGTAAGGCCAAATCATTTCAAGAAATGCAGCGTCTCGAGCTCCACTTTTTCAATGTAAATCTTTTCACCGCCAAACTAGCGTTACCTCCGGAACCATCTTTCATCGAAGTCATATCTCTTTTTCCGAGTGGTTTTCTGCTATCTATCTATTGTCCAACGACAAGCGTGGTCTTTCGGCTACTACCCCCTAGCCATCAGAGCCCCTGCTAAATTCGTTCAAGTATCTTATTCGACTGGCTGGTTGATGCTAAATAAGCTACGAAAAGCAATGGCTGAGCGTACCGGCTGACCGAGATGGTTTATACAAACTTGGAGAAAACGCCTGAGTAGATGAGTTCTTTTTAGGTGGTGAGAGCCATGGCGAAGGCAGAAGAGGAAAGGGAACAAAACAAACCAATGTCCTAATTGGAGTGTCGATTAGCAATGGTGCTCCTACTCATTGCTTCATGGAAGTAATCAAAGATACCACTGCTAAATCACCCAAAGATGTTTTTGTGAGACGTTTAGATTCCGACACCAAGCTGATAAGTGATGGTAACCCAAGTTACGGGGTATGTGCTGAAAGACCTTGGACTAGCGCACGGGTTCACTCTATCCAAAGACGAACAAGCACATGTAACATTCAAATGGCTCAACATCCTGATAGGGAACTGCAAGAAATTTATCGACGGAACATACCACGGACGTGAGGAACATAAGCAACTTATGCCTCGAGGAATTCGCATACCGATTCAACCGAAGGCACTTTGAAATGTCCTTGGTAGAGCGACTTCTCAATACATGTGTGTTTGCGTCTCCACATCCGCTACTCCGCGAATCTGATTCCAAAATGGCTCTTGCTTACGAAACTTGATAAGTATGAATCCATATGGCCGCAATGAGCTGATCAAGAACAGCAACTCGGATCGGGCCAATCCCCAGGTCTAAATCAAATAATCGCTGGGGCGATAGCGAAAAAGTGCGCACAAGGCATCTTCGTCAAAGTCTGATCAGGAAATTAATTCAAAGAACCGAAAGCCGCGAAGGTCAACTTTGCTGAACACTTTCGGTATATCTGAATTACTACCAATCGTACCGACCTATATACTCACTATTCTTGGTAAAGCGGTACCGTTGATCTCAGTGTTTTCTAATTCTGATAAACGGTATACTTACCAATACAAGAAGTTGAAAGCATAGATGAGAAACCGCCGTTCCAAATTTTTAGTGCGACGAATCCTGCTAGGAACGGCAATTTTATTAGTCGTTATCGCTAGCGGACTGTACGCCATAGGCAAATCCAACCAAACAGCGACCCAGAAGGCACTCACGTCCACCATAGTGCCGAGAACTACCACAACCACCGCAGTGCCCGCTACGACTACAACGGTTGATCCTGGGACCCTACCACAGACCAGTGTCTTTCCTAGCACGAATAGCCGGCAATTTATTACCAAAATCGCCGATCTTTGGAATGCAATAACAACTGGCAACCCCACGTTGGCGCTGCCTTCATTTTTTCCTGAATCCGCTTACGTCTCGCTAAAGACAATCACGAATCCAGCTTCCGACTATCAAACCCGTCTTCTCGGTGCATTCAAACTTGACATCCTGGCTGCCCACAGTTACCTTGGTGCCAACGCATCGACAGCTCAATTTATTGGCATTGCAGTACCAAGTTGGAGCGCCAATTGGGTAACTCCTGGAAATTGCTACTCAAACACCGGGTACTGGCATGTTGGAGACTCTCGATTACTTTATCGAGTTGGCAACTCCACATACTCAATTGGTATAGCATCTCTGATATCTTGGAGGGGCCAGTGGTACGTCGTCCATATGGGATCGGTAGCCTCAACCGGAGCAAGTGGCATAGTCAACAATCCAGCGCCTGGGGTAGGCGTATTTGGATACGCTGGGGTCTGCTAGCTAACCTAGGGCCCCCGTGTTGACCTTCATGCTTTGATCTTTCATCTCTTCATCTCGTGATCAAAATCTTCATAATCCCCCAAGTGCTGCAAAGATAAAACAGCCCGATAAAGAGCCTGACTTTCCCGCAACTCCCAAAGAGAGCTGAAATCTGGCTAAGGTAAAACGCACAGTTTGTTAAAGGCACCAAGGTGGATTTACGCCTCTAATCAGAGACACTTAAAACAATTTTCCCAAAGGATCACCGATGTTGAAGTTACCCGTGCCTAAAAGAGAGACCCCGATGGCTAAAATCAATCTGATGTCAAAATCACGTTATATAAAAAGGACGATAGCTCTTATTGCTCCCCCCCTAGTGGTTCATTCGCTACCGGCAACAACGTGGTTCTTCCCATTTACCCAACGTTTCTTTCCAGATCTAATGGGAGTCACAAAAGCAGGTCGCGCCATATTGACCTTTGACGACGGACCAGATCCAGTTTCAACCCCCAAAGTCCTCCAAATCCTAAAAGAGAACAACGTCCATGCGACGTTTTTCATGCTCGGGTCAATGGTGGAAGCGCACCCAAACTTAGCCCACGCTGTAGCCCAGGCCGGCCATGAAATCGCACTACATGGTTACGAACATCGAAATCACCTCTTTCGAAGCACACGAACGATAATATACGACTTGACAAAGGCCAAAGAGATCGTTGAGACCGCCACTGGAGTAAAGATCCGCTACTATCGACCCCCTTACGGTGTAATCTCCATTGGCACATTGATTGCAGCGAGAAAACTCGACTTAAAGATTCGGCTCTGGACAACGTGGGGAAGAGATTGGCGAGCAAGCGCCACCAGTGAATCGGTCATCTCCGATCTAATGAGACATGGAATTGGCGGCAGCACAATTCTCCTCCATGACTCAGATTGCACTTCAGCTCCTGGTAGCACATGGTCTACTATCGGTGGTCTTAAAAAGCTCATGGATTTCGCCAATTTGAACAAAATCGAACTAAGCCCGATAACAATAGATCAATAGATCGACTTTACGCTCACTACCAAGACGATAATGCCGCAGGCCAAACTCCTAGAAGTGCAAACTTGACTGGAGAGATACTTGGATATTACCCAAGTTCCAAAGGAGCCAAGCTTGCCGATGCAACAAAAGGAGAGACTTGTATCGGCACATTACAGACTGGGATGCATAACTGCAAATTCAGGAACTGGCACAACGGTTTGCCAGCCGATCTCGATAGATGTAGCACGAGAGCAAGAGCCTTAGCCCCATTTGGCAACGTCACTGTAAAACCATAACAAATCCAACCGTATTTGGCCCAGATGCCAAGGCAGTGGTTGGCGGCGGCGAAAAGAAGACTTCTACGACCCCATCATCACTCGTAAAGGACGGGCTAATCGCGCTAGTAACAGAAGAAGGCGTTACCGATTGTCCAAAAAGCCAAAGCAATGGGTATCCGTAGCCCCAACACGGAGGGGCATTATTTGCGAGTGAATGAAGAACTATCTCGCTCGGGTTGCCGCATTTCCCTGACAGCTAATTGCCTTGGCTGTTGAAAAACAACTTGACTGACAGGTTCCAATTGAAGTGGTCGATGCGGTAGCTGTCGCAAAATTAGTAGTTGCACTCTCCGCTACTTTTGAAGTATCAGATAGCGACGGAGCCAACGCTGGGTTTGATCCGCAGCAGGCCAGAACTTAGTAGGGAGACGGGAGGGATCTTCCCCTCCCGCTCCCCTTTTATGTGACCAATAATTAGTATCAGCGGTTGTTGGGGTGCGGAAACTCCGAGAGTTCGTGCAGGATACTGGGATGTGAGCGCTCTTTTGGGTTTGTGGTACTCAGGATAACAATTCCAGCCCATCCCCTCGCGGAATGCGACTGAAGATAAAGGTGGAGCGAGGGGGGGGTGGAGCTGGCCGACACCGAGACCTTGTAGGGCGACGCTTTGGTTGATTACTATGGGGGCGTAGAGCATCACTGGAGCTGATGATGTTGTGGGGGCGACCGCGTAGTTGCGTTGTCGCTATCTATTAGGGCAAGCTAGAGAGGTCAGAATAAAAATGTACCAGAAGCAAATCAAAAAGGTATAACAAGCTTGTGCCGAGCTAATAGAAGCCGGCGCAGCCATAACCTTCGATGCAGTTGCCCGTCGAGCCCAGATCGGCCGCGCGACGCTGTATCGCCGACCCGAACTCCATGCAGTGGTCCATGAGCATTGCCAACGGGCTTTGGAGGTACTAACCCTTTCGGGGTTAGTCGCTCAAGTCGAGCAACTCCGTGTTGGTCTTGAAGCAATCGCCGCCATCCTTCGTCGTCACGAGGAGCTCCTACGCGCCGTTGCCCGCCAATCCGGAGAAAAAAACAGGGTAATAAAAACTAGGCGTGTATGGGAGATAGCTAAGTCCGGACTCGGATTAGCCGCATAACTCACAGAACCGTGCGTGAAAGTATCCCTTCATCCGGCTTCTCGCTCGCAACTGCTTTGTGTTAGCTCCTGCTCATTGCTGAGTTGGCTAGTCCATTGCAGTCCGTTCGCCTTTAGCCTTTGCTCAAAGTCTCATTACAAGAGCTTCATTGCTAATACACCCCAGTCCGCCCCGCTGCGTAGCATCCGGCACTCTTACCTTCGGCTTTTGGCCTCGGTGCACTCCCGCTCTCTCTGTTTCCAAAGGGACAGCCACACGACTGGTTCCTGAGTTCGATATGTGTTTCCAGCAACAGTATGAAAGCCCATACTACGCTCATGCCACCTTTACACGAGACACTTGCCTGGCCAGGAACGAGACAACCTGCCAAACTTATCCCAAGGATATGGGCCGACCTTGGTTCTGATGTCAACCATCTGGGTTTCGATGCGTCATCGGATGGTTCGCTTTCGCCCATCTTCGTAGTACTTACCCAACGGAGGTATCTCCGCCTTTTAACACAACGCTCGCCACCGGTGAGTGTCAAGATAGTTGGCACATTTGCTTAGTTTGAGATTAATGGTTTTCTGGCACCTTCGTGCCGCCAAAATCTAGTTAGTTTAGGTTCCTCATTGATCGACTTATCCGTGACGAAATTTTGATCTAGTTGCCGACGACAAGTCGGCAACTAGATCAAATGACCACACTTGGGTCTGCCAATTTGGCTAACTAATTGACAATCCTAAATATCTTTGGGCTCATGAGATCGAAGCTGGATAACAAAATCGTCGCACTATCGTCACGCAACGGACCATTGGAGCTCGCAAATAGGAAACCTCCTGGCTGTGTTGATCGATGACGGACTTGTGGTGTGATTTATACCCACCTTCCCTCTGAGATCTCAGGCCTCTAGCTCTTTAGGAAGCTAACTGGGGTTATTGAGTTGTGGACGATCGCTACGCAAACGGTAATTGAAATGTGGAAAACGCTTCGCGTTTACGCACAATCCAATAACCTTCGCCCACGAGGCTCTTTCAACCTGCTACTACTACTACTACTACTACTACTAATTAAATTAAAGTCTCTAAGATCTTGAATCTCTTCGTGTTGGGTCAATCGACTTAGAACTACGCAGATAATGTAGAACTTAGGATGGATTTATCCCTTGGAGGTGTAGTCCAGGTTCTCGCCAGGTGGGCTCCAGTCTCTCGCTTTAGAGTTGATCCACCTCTTTGGGTTGAGTTCCTTTGTCGTTTCGTAGAGTTTCTGTCGCATCGAGAGTACTTCGAGATGGTTTCCTTCATGAACATCATGGGGAGTAACGAACTTTAGACCACTATGTCGGTGGTGGTAGTTGTAGTAGTTGACAAACTTCTCCACCCAGGTCCGACTATCTCTAAGGTTTTCAAATCCTCCATATGGATAACCAGGCCAGTACTTGGTAGTGCGAAAGAGCGACTCTATGTGGGGGTTATCATCAGAAACCCGAGGTCGTGAGTTCGAGGTAGTGATCCCCATTTTGTAGCAAAGCTCTAATAGAGAAGATCCCTTCATAGGAGATCCATTGTCGCTATGTAAGATTTTAGGAGCTCTTCCTCCTTCTAGGAGAGTTGCTCTTACAACTAAATCGGCAAGTTGCTGAGATGATTCGCATCCGTATACTTCATATCCAACTATCTTCCTCGAATAAAGGTCCATTACGAAGTACAGGTAGTAAAAAACTCCATGTACTGGTCCACGTAGCCAGGATATATCTGTTACCCAAATTTCAAGGGGAGCATTTGCCAAATGACTAGGAGTACCACGTTTAACTGCTGTTTTGGCTCTACCTCTATGGTTGTTTTGCTTGTGGTCACGAAGAATTCGATAAAAGGTAGATTCCGATCCGAGATAGATTCCCTTATCGGCCAAGGCTGGAACTACTTGACTTGGAGGAAGTGACGAGAACTCCTCCTTATGCATGGTATCTAAGATCTCTTGACGTTCAGATTCATCTAGTGTCCCCTCTCATAATTTCCCTGAAACTGAGGAATTAATCCCTTCTAAGGTTGTTCTCCTTGGTAAGGACATAACCTTGCAAGGGAGAACGATGCAAAGTCACACCATTTCAGAGGAGCCAAACATTGATGCCAACCAGAGCAAGCCGCCCAAGAAGAGATCTGGACGACAAGCTTCGGTGGTTCCGCTCAGTCCCAAAGAACGTAGCGAATTAGAAGCAGTGGTAAGAAAGTCCACAGCTCCCATAGGACAGGTGGCAAGGGCCAGCATTGCCCTATGGAGTAACGAAGGGGTTGGACACCAACGAGATCGCGCAAAGACTTCAGATATCTACAGAGACGGTATGCAAATGGAAGCGGCGTTTTATCAACTACGGAGTGGAACTTCTCGATGACGCACCGAGAAGTGGAAAACCGAGAAGCATTGATGACGAAAAGATCGCCGAGATTCTAAGGATCACTTTGGAAGAAGAGCCCCCGCTTGCTACCCAGTGGTCGACGTCTTCAATGTCCAAGCGGATCGGGGTATCACCAGCGAGCATCTCACGTATCTGGAGAACCTTTGGCCTCAAGCCCCATGTCTTGGGATACTTCAACATCAGTACCGATCCGGCCTTTACCGAAAAGTCCGCGACATAACTGGGATCTATCTCAATCCCCCTGATGCTGCACTGGTACTATGTATTGACGAAAAGACACAGATCCAGGCGTTGGATAGAACCCAGCCACTGCTTCCCATGAGACCTTTTGTTCCAGAGCGGCAAACACATGACTACAAACGCAACGGCACAACAAATCTCTTTGCAGCACTTGATGTTGCCTCTGGCAAGGTGATCACCAACACCACAAAGGCTCATCGGGCGATCGAGTTCATAGCCTTTTTGGATCAGGTGAAAAAAGAAGTTCCAAAAGAACTCGAAGTCCACGTCATCCTGGACAATTATGCAACGCATAAAACCGATGCTGTACGGGCCTGGCTCATAAAAAACCCCAGATTCCACTTCCATTTTACACCCACCTACTCCTCGTGGATGAACCTGGTTGAGAGATGGTTCTCGGAACTGACTACCAAAATGCTCCACAGATCCACCCATAAGTCACAAAAGCAACTCGTTGCTTCGATCAACACCTGGGCAGAGCGCTGGAACCAAGACCCAACACCATTTAGGTGGGTAAAGACAGCTGACGAGATATTCGCATCGATGGCAAAGTATCTGGGGAACTAGAACTCAGGGAACTTATGAGAGGGGACACTAGAGCAAAGCTGGGTTTAGCCCTAGTGGCAAAGGGGCGTTTGTCGTGGGTGTTGTCACCTTCAGCTTTCCATCTCTGAAAGCTACGTAGTGACAGTCCGAGTTCCTTGACCGCTAGTCTAAGCCTAGCTCCGCCGTTATGAGCTTCCTCAATAAGTTCTACTTACAAGTAGGCGATCTGAAGGGGAGGTCATTCGACCTCTTTGTCCCCGACAGGTCGCCTGGGCTTTTCCTTAGCAACTCCAGCAATGTGTAAGTTTCTGCGAGTGCCTTTTCTTTTCTATTTAGCTCTGACTCGAACTTCTTTGATCTGACCTTCTCACTTGCTAGTGCAGATCTGTATTTGGATACCGCTTCACCAGTCTTGTCATTCGCCTTTGAACAGGTAATACGCCAGTCATCGGAGCCTGCCAAGGAAGTTGTCACTTTCGCACAATCTAAGCTACCTCCCTTTGCCTCCCTTTTGATTCATCTCCCACCGATTTATTCGTAGGAACAATAGGTACCTCTGATACTGGATCCCAGTCTCTGCATTTGCCCGAGATCCACCGTCCTGGTTTGGATTTGCGAGCTCCCTCGTAGAGCTCGCGCCTTCTATTTAGTAGCTCGATATGCTCTCCGCTGTGTGCCTGTTGCGGGGTTACGAATTTGATGCCAGAGTGCTGGTGGTCGTTGTTGTAGTGATCAACGAATTCACTCATCCACTTGCGCGATTCTTCTATTGTGGCAAATCCTCCATAGGGATAGCTTGGAAAGTACTTCACGGTCTTAAAGAGCGACTCAATATGAGCATTGTCGTTAGATTATCCGGCTAATGGGTACATTAGTGCGCTCGAACCTCCGATTCGAGCCCGGATAATGCCCTGTTAACCTGCTAATCGAGGCAAATTGATTCGCGGGAATGGAGCCTCACGATTAGCCGGTTAACGGTGATACCCGAGGCCGTGACCGCGATATATTTACATCTAGCTCATACAAGTACTCAACTAGTGACCATCCCTTCATGGGTGACCCATTGTCACTATGGATCACTTTCGGAGCCATATTCTCTCGAGCTATCGCTCGCTTTACAACTCTCTTTAGCTGCTCAGAGCTTTCAGATTCGTATACTTCCCAGCCAACTATTTTCCTCGAATAAAGGTCGATGATCACATAGGCGTAGTAGTAGATACCCCTAGCTGGTCCATTTAGCCAAGTAATATCTAGGGTCCAGATGTCACCTGGTTTTACTGCTGTGTGTACTGGCCTAGACCTCTTCTTCGGCGGCTTCGTCCTGCTCCTGCGCTTGTTTAGATTGTTATCGGCTAGAACTCGATAAAAGGTCCTCTCAGAGGCGATATATCTTCCCTGATCAGCGAGCTTTGGAACTATTTGGGCAGGGGTAAGAGACGAGTACGTACTCGAAGTACACACTTCGATGATCTTTTCTCTTTCTTCCTCCGATAAAGCATTAAAGCGACGTCTATGAGAAGCTCCTCGCCGGCGATCCGTTACACCAGATTCCCATCGCCTAAACGTACGAGTCGATATCTTGAGCACTTCACAGGCTTTGTAGCATCTGGCACCTGCGTCTATTGCTTCATTGATGAGAACTACAGCTTGAGCTCGAACGTTGTGATCTAGATACAGAGGGGAGAGACTAGACGTCCCCTTCTTCCCCCCAGATCTCTTGTACTTTTTTTTGAAGAACCAATAGAGCAGCAGCTTCTGCTAGCGCCTTTTCTTTCCGTCGAAGTTCAGCTTCAATTCGTAATCTTGCTTTACGCTCTTTATCAAGCTCTACCTGGTGAGCCCTATTAGCAGCACGCTTATTGTCAAAGGCTGACTCTAAGGTATTTCGCCACTCCTCTAAATCTTCTGCTAGAACACCATTAGCTCTCAACCATGAACCGAGTTCGTGCTCATTCATAGCAGCTGTGTCAACAACAGCTTTGATCTTGTTGATTGATTCGCTTGAGTTGATGACTCTGGCTTTACGTTCCGAGTTCCACTGGTAGACCACGTTTGCATTGATACCGTGATCTTTTGCGATCTTTGCAATAGCGCCAGCCTTCGCTGGCTCTGAGTTATCGAGCTCATATAGAGCCGCTACTACTTTATTCTTTAGTTCCGCAGGATACCTTTTCATGTCAATTCCATCTTCGCCCTCTTAGAAACAAAAATCAAGCTAGGTGACAACACTCTTGGCAGAGAGGGTCATTTAGCTCTTCTTTCAAGATTCCCTTTGTGCGAAGGTATTCTCCAAGTTGCAACTCAGACATTGTTGCAGTTGCAAGCACGGCTTGGAACTTAGCCTCTGAACTCCATAAACTGGCTGGGGTTCGCTTAGTTGGATCTTGGCGATCTATCTGGTCCTTTAATTCACGATTCCAGATGTAGATAGTTGTCTTTGGTATCTGGACTTGTTTAGCCAAATCGGCGATTGCACCTCTGGGTGCATTGGGATCTGACAACAGCTCCCTCAGCATCTTGACAACAGCTTCTTTTTGATCCTTGGGATAAGGCTTCATCGTGTTCGATCAAAGTTCTCGCCCTGCATGGTTGGTATTCTATTCGAATAGATGCCAACCCCCTTGACACCTAGGGAGATTGATTACCTCTGCTTTGGTATTGAATACAAAAGATACCAAAACTTATAGAGAGGGCCTCCTTGCACAAAAGAAAAATTGCCAATCTCGCTATGGTGTCCGCCTATAGCGCTAATCTCGCCCAGGCGCTACTAATTGCCACCAAACACTAAAATGAAGGTTATTATTACCGTTGAGAGAGTGTCGACACAATGCGTTACGTGGGTCTTTTTAGCGGTATCAATGTTGGAAGCCGTAGGATCAAGACGGCTGACCTTGTCGGCTTGCTAGGCGAAACCGGGGTAGATAACCCCAGGACTTTCATTCAGTCAGGCAACGTATCCTTTAGCGCCGAACCGCTAGTAAGCACCATTGAAAAGTCAGAGATAACTGATCGAATCGAATCGGCCTTCCTAGAACGTTTCGCGTTTACGAGTAGCCTCTTTCTATACCCCTTAGATCGCTTTAAAGAGATCATCGACTTAGCGATCAACATATCTTCTACGCGGAACAACGCCCTCGAAGCTAGTCAATCTCCATACCAAGCAGACCAAGACGAAGAGATCGAGATCAGCCCATGGCCAGTCGAACGTGATCGGCGCGAGACAATAGTCTTCTACAAAGGCGATCCGCCTACGATAGTCACACCAATAACGTCTCCAAAAGGTGATCTCATAATTAGCCGCTGCGATCCAGACTTCGCATTAGTTTCATGGAAACTTCTTTCTGGGAAGCCTCCTTCCATGAACTTCCTCACAAATAACTTCCAACAGCCGTTTACCTCAAGATTTGTCCACACCGCAAACAAATTCTTAGACTTTGAACAAAAGGGTTCACCTTAGGTCCACTGTATGAGTCGCCCACTCTTTTAAGAGTGCCAAGGGAGAGCAAAAGCCATATCTCGAGTCTGCTCGAAAGGTCGAAAAGAAAAAGCAATCTTAGGGTCGACATCTTGGAGCTTCTTGATTCGAAGAGAGCGCCAGAAAGACTCAACGCTCAGCTGACTTTTAAAAAATTGAAGCTCGATTCCATGAAATAAGATATTTTACCTTTCCAGCAAGTATTAACCTGAATCCACAGAATTGGACCAGCTTGAGCCCTTCGGTGTGACTTCAAGTCGGTTTTTAGGATCTGATTTAGGTTTGACGGAGGGTCTATGGCTTAAATCTGGTTTCAGAGTGCCAAATATGACCTAATCCCTTTGTGGTTGAGCCTGTTTGGTCATTTTTGAGATTCTGAAATCTCATTTTGGGTATAGTAACCTAATCCCTTGTCTTCTAGAGCAGTTCCTTCAAGTAATATTCAGTGTGTTAGGTAACCAGATGTTCAGGTGATGGCGATCTCAAACTTTCTGATCCGATCAAGAGCCTCTAAGAACTTATCCTTATAGTGCCAGTGTTCTTCAAGATGCAGTATTACTTTTCTAGCTGAACGAGTGATATGTCCTGCGATCTGAAAGTAACACCGTCGAAGCTTTGGTGTGGTGATAACAGTTTCTGTAATAGCACCTATTCGTGCAGTGAACCGTGCCAGGTTGTGTGCAATTGCACAAATGGCTAATTAGACCAGAGCCAACCAAACGGCATTAGCGTTCATGTATCTGGATGGAACATGATTCCACCTAGAACCTCCTTTGAGATCCTTGATGACTAGTTCGATCTGGGCATGTGCTCGGTGATCAGCCTCAAGGAAAAGCGTTTCGCCTTGTCGATCGGTAATAAATGCGTGATAGTCATAGTCTCTAAATAGTGCCAGCTGAGACCCTGGAGTAGGCTTGACCCTTCGTACGATAAGACGAACGTCTTGTCTATCTCTTGCAAATGCGCGATATTTCACTTCTGCTACATCAGCTCCACCTTCAAGCCAGTAGACAATTGAAGTCCAGGCATCCTCTTGGATATCGGAGATGATACCTTTTAGTCTCTTGGACATCCGTGTTGTAATGCAAATGCGAACATCACCCGCACTAGCTGCGTCTCTAACGGCTCTTGAGTAGAACCCAGAGTCAAAACGCATGGTTATTTCACCAGTTGCTCCAGCGGCTCTGGCATTGTTGATTACCTGGGTTACAAACTCCCCGGCACCACGGGCGGTATTGGCATTGCCTTCACGTGTCACTATTCCAAGAATGTCACCTGTCTTGCCAACAGCTGCTAGGTGTGGGTGATACCCCCTTACTTTGGTATAACCAAAGTAAGCTCCTTCTTTTTTGTTTCCATATACCTGACATATCGTGGAATCAACATCAATGGTGAGTGACTCATCACCTGGACCTGCTCCAGCTAGCCAGGCTCGTTCTAGCAACAAAGCTGCAACTCGTTCAACATCTGCGATGTCACTGGTCTCAAAACTACGCAAGAAGACACCAAGAGTGGATGGTGCTGGCATTATCTGACCAAGGATAACTTGTGCATTTGGGCTTTCAAGGATTGCAGTGTCATCAATGCAATCACCACCGGCCAAGATAGATGCGACGATAGCCATAGCTTTTCTGCCAACATTTGCTCGTCCAGGACGATCCTCTAGGTCAATGTGTAAATCAAAGAGATCCCTAAGGCCAAGTCTCTCAGCAAGGGTGATAGGGAGTATTAACCCACTGTTGGAAACTGCGTTCGAATCGTCAAAGGTGACTATCAAACACTCTAAAGCACTAGCAGATGCTCGCATCTAAAAGGTGCTCCTTGAACTGATGGATTTGAAGTGTCTTCAAACATCATTCTACCAGTTCAGAGCACCTTTTCTATGTCTAAATCAAAGTTGATCGACTAAATTTTCGGTGGATCCAGGATTAAAGATAAACCAACTAGTCAAACTCGATTAAGAGGCAGTTCAGTCAAACACTCTAAAGCACTAGTAGGTGCTTGCATCTAAAAGGAGTATCCTTATTTTACTAATAACAGCTTCTTTTTAATCCTTTGGATAAAGGATCATCACTCCTCGAATTCTCGCCCTATTGAGTTCTTCTTATTTTAAATGAGCAGATGCTAACCATCCTGACACCTAGGGTCGCCGCACAATCTAGGCAGCTCTGTATTATATAGCGGCATAATTGTGACGCTAAGATCTCAGTTGAAAGTCACAAGTGAAAGATGTTAAGTGAAAGCGATGTTATCATGACCGACCTAATAACTCCGCGACTCCAACTACACGCGATCGATGTGGCGGAGGGTGAACGTATCGTGTAGCGCAGTACGGGACCTTCTGACGCTTGGGCGCAAGATTATCCATTTGACGGTGACGTTATCGGGGTCGGGATGTTCCTCCGAGCAAGTGCGATATCCGCAGAACAACGACCATTCGGTTATTACCGAATTTCTCGTCTCTCAGATGGGTTAGCAATCGGAGGAATCGGTTTCAAGGGAGCGCCCCCACCGGAAGCTTTGTCGAAATTGGCTATGGTTTTGCACCCTCAGCCCGTGAACACGGTTTGGCCGCGGAGGCAATCATGATCCTTTTGAAAGTAGCCAATGAAAATGGACTTAAAAGGGGCTCTCCTAACCCTCATGTGGGTCACCAAGACCCCATAACCGATAAGTAACGCCAGCACGATAAGAACTTTTGGGTCTTTAAAAGCATTGAATGAAACGTGCACGGTTTGTGACCTCTAAATTTGAAGTTACTAACACACAGATTTAGGAGATCTAACCGTGCACGCTAACTCTCTAGTCAAGCAGTTGCTTGACGTTAAAGGTGTCATTGTCAACGATATTTTTATCTCAAAAGATGAAATTGTTGTAGATGTCAAACTTGCACGATCCAAACTCGCATGTCCACCGTGTTGTTGAATAAGCCGTAAATTCAAAACAAAATACCGCTACGACATCAGAACTTGTCAACTCACGCTGGAGACATCTTGACATGGGAATACGTCGTACTTGGATCTCTTGTGCCCTACGGAGACCGAAATGCCCCAATCATGGAGTAATCACTGAGTCAGTGCCATTTGGGTGACCGGTATCTGAATCTCGCTTCACGAGAGACTTTGAACATCTAGTTGCCGGCTCAACCGCAAAGATGGATAAAACAACAGTTACGAAGCTCACCCGGATTGCTCAGAAAACAGTTGGTACGATCTGTGAGAGAGTAGTAGCCAAAGAGATCGATCCAAAGCGACTAGAGAAGCTCTCAATAATAGAGGTAGATGAGATTGCCTATCGTAAACACCATAAGTACATAACCCAAGTTATTTAGAGCCCGTAACAGATCATGAAACTGGAAAGATCGTCTATGGAGCAGAAGGAAAAAGCGCTAAGAGTCTAGATGGGTTCTTATGTGAGCTTGGTTCGCAACGTTCCAAGCTCTCACACAAGTAGCAACAATGGACATGGGACCAGCTTTTGCTAAAGCTTTCGCTGATCGCACACCAGATACTCAAATCGCACTCGATCCTTTTCATGTCGTTAAATTGGGCACTGAGGCCCTGGAGGAGGTAAGATGCGACCTATGGCGCCAACTGAGAAAACTTCCTACTCCAGATTACGCCCGTAGGTTTGTGAGTGCAAGATGGGCATTACTAAAGAATCCTGGTGATTTGACTCAACGCCAAAATGAGACTCTACGTCAAATAAAGTCAACCGCTGCAATACTTCTAAAGCCCTTAGAGATGAAAGAATCCCTAAGAGGGATATTCGGTAGTGGATTATCCAATGACGAAGTAGCTGAGTTCTTGGATTCCTGGTGTGCTCGTGCTTCACGATCACAGATACCTAGCTTTGTCAGATTATCAAAGACAATTCGAATCCATAAAGCTGGAATTATGGCTGCTATTGAGCCCCCTAGCTTGAAAAGGGTGTCTCCAATGGAAGGCTTGAGGGTCTAAACAATATATTAGATCCGCCATTGCTAGATGCTATGGTCTTCACTCTGCAAAATCAACACTTGGCTTGGTGATGCTTTCATGCGGTCCGATTGATCTCAAGCTCCCCTACGAAAGGGTTGCTTGATCCACATCTATGTTAGGAGAGCCTTAAAAGGGTTACTGCCAATACAACTCCAGACAACATTGCTTCGCAGCGCTCCCTACTAAGTGCAGGATTCAGCCTTGAAAGCGTTGACTCTGAACTGTGCCATTTTGCGGTGACCTTCTAAGAGCTAGGCACTTTACAGTTGGGATGATCACTGAAACAATTCGTTTTCCGAACGTACAAGGGCACAATTGATGGCCCTGGTTGTTCCCAAAGCACTCTTAGTGTCAAATTTGCTTTCACTTGTGACGGACTACGGTTCAGCGATTTAATACCCATTGCCACCGCTTAGATATGGTTCGAAATACGAATATCCCTTTCAGGGCGTATTTTGCATCTCGCAAAAGCAGGGAAATCGGTAGAGTTGACTTCCTGGTTACCGATTGACCCCACATGGCTAACACTTGGGTGATTTTAAGGTTCTTCATCGCAACGTCGCTGGAGAACCTAGTGTTGCGCCATTCCTCTTAGGAGACGTGCAAAAAATAGCAATCGGTGCTTGGCATCCGTAATAGTATTTTGAGTCCGGGCTTTTGCAGCAAAAATTTCGAGGAAACTGCTCCGGCTAACAAACGCACAGAAGCATGAAATACAAATCCATGCCCGCATCACCCACCTGCCAGTTGAAGTAATTGCGAACGCCTTCGAAATACACAAGGGTCAGACTCCCAATTTCAACGAAGGTCGAAGACTGAAGTTTTGGGGGCTTCAATCAGCCGAAGTGACTACTTAGAGACTAAGTGAACTATATCGACAATTACAAGGTACGAAACGAGTCCCATCACCATTAGGTAAATAGTTGTCATTTGCCACTTGTAACGATAACCAATAGCCCAGAATCTACGGATACCCCGAGCATCAAAGGCTAAAGCTATAACACCGACCGGTATTCCAATCGCGGGACCAACTCCAGCCGTTGCCCCTACTCCAAACAAGGGAAGGACAAAAGGGAGTATGACATAGCTCAAGATGCAACGAAATCCTGAGATAACCATCGAAACACTAAAGAGCTTTTGAGCAGCTTCTTGCTGGTTACTTGTCTTATCTACCGCCTTGATGCGTAGGAATTTGTTAACCGCGCCATCTACTGATGTTGGCTCTGAACTGCGGTCCTCAAAGTTTTCCTTTGTGCTTGCCATACCTTCGATATCCCATCAAATGATTAGTAACGTGTAAACGCCTTTGCCTACTCTCACAACAACCTCAGCTGAATTAAATTCGCTTCTTGATCCATCTCTTACTCTGATCATGCACCGTCGATCGCCAATCTGGCTCACCGAATGACCTAGCGGCATAAGAGGCTTCCCGTCGCATAAGCAAAGTTGTGACAACTTTTCTATTATTACAGAATAGTGCGCCTTCCCCATATGTGCCAAAATTAGTGCCTTGTCAAGCTCACCTTGGTAGCGTAATGCCTACAGAACTTCCAGCTAGCCACCACCGAGCAGCTATTTTGATCAAAGAATTGAACCAACGGGAGCGCAATCGGTTTCCGTGAGGGAGCGGTCAAGCGACCTCGTTCTTTCTCGGTCTACCTGATTTACCTCTTGGGAGTATCTGGTTCTCTATGTACTTTCCCACCGTCTCTAATGGGTTCCCACCGCAAGACACTACCGACTATGAGGGTGGCCAAAAGCACTTCCCCCACATGGCATCTCGGACTTCCGGCTAGTTTTTTAGCTTTGCTCTTATGGCTGAGAGCGTCTTCATAGACATCGGCAATCTTGAGAGAACAACTTTAGCTGCGTTGGTTATCGACAGGTGAGCATGATCGCCCTCTGTCTCAAAAGCATCGGAGATGGAATCAAAACGAGTACACACTTCAAGAATCGCGGGTTTGATCTCGTCAATTACTCTGTTTGTCATTACATAACGGCGATATTTAGCCTGAATCCACAGAAATGGACCAGCTTGAGCCCTTCGGTGTGACTCTGAGTCGGTTTTTAGGAACTGATTTAGGTTTGACGGAGGGTCTATGGCTTAAATCTGGTTTCAGAGTGCCAAATATGACCTAATCCCTTTGTGGTTGAGCCTGTTTGGTCATTTTTGAGATTGTGAAATCTCATTTTGGGTATAGTGACCTAATCCCTTGTCTTCTAGAGCAGTTCCTTCAAGTAATATTCAGTGTGTTAGGTAACCAGATGTTCAGGTGATGGCGATCTCAAACTTTCTGATCCGATCAAGAGCCTCTAAGAACTTATCCTTATAGTGCCAGTGTTCTTCAAGATGCAGTATTACTTTTCTAGCTGAACGAGTGATATGTCCTGCGATCTGAAAGTAACACCGTCGAAGCTTTGGTGTGGTTATTACAGTTTCTGTAATAGCACCTATTCGTGCCAGGTTGTGTGCAGTTGCACCGTGCCAGGTTGTGTGCAGTTGCACCGTGCCAGGTTGTGTGCACTTGCACCGTGCCAGGTTGTGTGCAGTTGCACCGTGCCAGGTTGTGTGCAGTTGCACCGTGTCGGGTTGTGCAGTTGCACCGTGTCGGGTTGTGCAGTTGCACCGTGTCGGGTTGTGCAGTTGCACCGTGCCAGGTTGTGTTCAATTGCACCAATGGCTAACCAGACCAGAGCTAACCAGACCAGAGCCAACCAAACGGCATTAGCGTTCATGTATCTGGATGGAACATGATTCCATCTAGAACCTCCTTTGAGATCCTTGATGACTAGTTCGATCTGGGCATGTACTCGGTGATCAGCCTCAAGAAAGAGCGTTTCGCCTTGTCGATCGGTAATAAATGCGTGATAGTCATAGTCTCTAAATAGTGCCAGCTGAGACCCTGGAGTAGGCTTGACCCTTCGTACGATAAGACGAACGTCTTGTCTATCTCTTGCAAATGCGCGATATTTCACTTCTGCTACATCAGCTCCACCTTCAAGCCAGTAGGGAATTGAAGTCCAGGCATCCTCTTGGATATCGGAGATG
The DNA here is from genome assembly GCF_904848545.2 of Acidithrix sp. C25. NCBI lineage: Bacteria > Bacillati > Actinomycetota > Acidimicrobiia > Acidimicrobiales > Acidimicrobiaceae > Acidithrix > Acidithrix sp. C25. The sequence goes on along the minus strand of NZ_CAJHCI020000003.1, from coordinate 571,624 downwards.
ATACCTTTTAGTCTCTTGGACATCCGTGTTGTAATGCAAATGCGAACATCACCCGCACTAGCTGCGTCTCTAACGGCTCTTGAGAAGAACCCAGAGTCAAAACGCATGGTTATTTCACCAGTTGCTCCAGCGGCTCTGGCATTGTTGATTACCTGGGTTACAAACTCCCCGGCACCACGGGCGGTATTGGCATTGCCTTCACGTGTCACTATTCCAAGAATGTCACCTGTCTTGCCAACAGCTGCTACTAGTGTCCCCTCTCATAATTTCCCTGAAACTGAGGAATTAATCCCTTCGTAAGGTTGTTCTCCTTCGTAAGGTTGTTCTCCTTGGTAAGGACATAACCTTGCAAGGGAGAACGATGCAAAGTCACACCATTTCAGAGGAGCCAAACATTGATGCCAACCAGAGCAAGCCGCCCAAGAAGAGATCTGGACGACAAGCTTCGGTGGTTCCGCTCAGTCCCAAAGAACGTAGCGAATTAGAAGCAGTGGTAAGAAAGTCCACAGCTCCCATAGGACAGGTGGCAAGGGCCAGCATTGCCCTATGGAGTAACGAAGGGGTTGGAACCAACGAGATCGCGCAAAGACTTCAGATATCTACAGAGACGGTATGCAAATGGAAGCGGCGTTTTATCAACTACGGAGTGGAACTTCTCGATGACGCACCGAGAAGTGGAAAACCGAGAAGCATTGATGACGAAAAGATCGCCGAGATTCTAAGGATCACTTTGGAAGAAGAGCCCCCGCTTGCTACCCAGTGGTCGACGTCTTCAATGTCCAAGCGGATCGGGGTATCACCAGCGAGCATCTCACGTATCTGGAGAACCTTTGGCCTCAAGCCCCATGTCTTGGGATACTTCAACATCAGTACCGATCCGGCCTTTACCGAAAAGGTCCGCGACATAACTGGGATCTATCTCAATCCCCCTGATGCTGCACTGGTACTATGTATTGACGAAAAGACACAGATCCAGGCGTTGGATAGAACCCAGCCACTGCTTCCCATGAGACCTTTTGTTCCAGAGCGGCAAACACATGACTACAAACGCAACGGCACAACAAATCTCTTTGCAGCACTTGATGTTGCCTCTGGCAAGGTGATCACCAACACCACAAAGGCTCATCGGGCGATCGAGTTCATAGCCTTTTTGGATCAGGTGAAAAAAGAAGTTCCAAAAGAACTCGAAGTCCATATCATCCTGGACAATTATGCAACGCATAAAACCGATGCTGTACGGGCCTGGCTCATAAAAAACCCCAGATTCCACTTCCATTTTACACCCACCTACTCCTCGTGGATGAACCTGGTTGAGAGATGGTTCTCGGAACTGACTACCAAAATGCTCCACACATCCACCCATAAGTCACAAAAGCAACTCGTTGCTTCGATCAACACCTGGGCAGAGCGCTGGAACCAAGACCCAACACCATTTAGGTGGGTAAAGACAGCTGACGAGATATTCGCATCGATGGCAAAGTATCTGGGGAACTAGAACTCAGGGAACTTATGAGAGGGGATACTAGTGGGTGATACCCCCTTAGGTTGGTATAACCAAAGTAAGCTCCTTCTTTTTTGTTTCCATATACCTGACATACTGTGGAATCAACATCAATGGTAAGCGGCTCATCACCTCGACCTGCTCCAGCGAGCCAGGCTCGTTTTAGCAACAAAGCTGCAACTCATTCAACATCTGCGATGTCACTGGTCTCAAAACTACGCAAGAAGACACCAAACCTAGAAGGTGCTGGCATTATCTGACCAAGAATCACTTGTGCATTTGGGCTTTCAAGGATTGCAGTGTCATCAATGCAATCACCACCGGCCAAGATAGATGCGACGATAGCCATAGCTTTTCTGCCAACATTTGCTCGTCCAGGACGATCCTCTAGGTCAATGTGTAAATCAAAGAGATCCCTAAGGCCAAGTCTCTCAGCAAGGGTGATAGGGAGTATTAATCCACTGTTGGAAACTGCGTTCGAATCGTCAAAGGTGACTATCAAACACTCTAAAGCACTAGCAGATGCTCGCATCTAAAAGGTGCTCCTTGAACTGGTTGTTTTTTGACTATTACAACCTAAAGTTTACCAGTTCAGAGCACCTTTTCTATGCCAAAATCAAAGTCGATCGGCTAAATTTTCGGTGGATCCAGGGTTAGGTTCATGGTGGGAGTCGCCAACTCTACGAGGAGTGCCAAGGGATGCAAAAGCTATATCCCGAGTCAGCTCGAAAGGTCAAAAAGAAAAAGGCAATCTTTGGATCGACCTCTTGGTGCTTATTAATTCGAAGAGAACGCCAGATAAACTCATGGCTCAGCTGACTTTTTAAAAATTGACGCTTGATTCACTGAAGTGAAATATATTATCTCTCCAGCAAGTATCAAAGATAAACCAACTAGTCGAACTCGATTAAAAAGCAGTTTAACTGCTTCATTTCATTCAAGTCAGAGATATCGTCAACACCTCTTTTATGTAACCCTTCAATCAACGAAATCAGCTCCAAGGTCAGTCTGACTCGTATCAGATTGGCGAGCCTGGTACCTAGGCGCAATAATTTTCCAAACCTCAGCAGAAACGACTTGAATCATCGCAGCTACTGGAATTCCAATTAGAGCGCCAAGAAATCCGGCAAGATCCGCGCCGACCAAGACCGAGATGAGAACCCAAAGTGGATTCAGCTTCACCGCCTTAGCCATAATTATCGGATTGAGAATATGATTTTCCACCTGCTGATACGCGATAAAGACGACCAAGGATACTAAACCAGCTATCGGTGAATGCAAAAAGGCAATGGCTACTGTTGGCACGCCAGCAAGCAGCCCACCTACTAACGGTAGAAGATCCACGACTGCCACCCAAAGGGCTAAAAGCAAGACGAAAGGCACTCCGAGAAGCCACAGAGTAACTCCGACGATAATTCCTGCAATTGTCGAAGTTGCAACATTTCCAAAGACATAACCGGCAACCGCACGCTCACTCGCCTCGATCGTTCGGATAACTGTAGTGGATGTATTTTTACTCAAGAGTCCAAGAACCCCACGAATTATCACGGGACCTTCGAGCATGATAAAGACCGCCAATAGCGCAATCGTAATAAAACCTGTTATTCCTGAAAGCACAGTTCGAGTTGCAGATATCACTGGTCCAGTGAAATTGGTCAGAGCAGATGTAATCCTAGATGTGTTTTGAGCCACCCAGGATTCAATATGCAGTTGCTTGATTAGCAAGCCAAATTGACCCTGACCATTTTGAGCTTGAGACACTAAGGTTGGCAGCTCGTGGACAAAGGTAACTCCCGCCTGATAGAGAGGCTTCGTAAAGATATATAGAAGCCCAGATATCGCGGTCAGGCCTATAAAGACTACAAAAACTACCGCGATCGAGCGGCGCATGCGCAACTTTGACAGTCCACGAACTATTGGCTCTAGGACAATCGCTAGGATGCCAGATATTAGAAAATCCAATAACAGTCCTCGCAGCACAATTGCTAGATAGATGCCTAGTCCGGTCAAAACAACGATCAGATCAATCAATAGGATCCGCCGCATAAATTCAGCGCGAGAAGAACGTATCTCGAATTCCATGAAAACCTTAACCTTCATTTTGATAGATACTTATTAAGCTAAAAGCAACGCATTCGTTAAACTATGTCAACTTCTCTCCAATGAGAATCTAGCCATACGAATTCACGAGGGCGCCAAACTATAGCAAACGGAGCAGACAATCGGCGATTTCAAAGACAATGATCCAATTGATCACTCCTCCATGGCCAAAAAATGGAGGTCTCGTCTTCGCCTGCGTCGTTTTGCCATCAAGGGCATCAAAGGGGCGCTGCTACTGCTTGTTCTTGAATACCTCGTCCTACCCCAGCTAGCCGGGGCGAGAAAGTCTCTCAGCGTACTTGTTAACGTGAATGTAGCGTGGATAGGAGCCGGTCTCGGTCTCGAAATCGCAGCGCTAATCGCATACGCGAAGCTGACACAATCGGTATTGCCCACCAAGGTGCTCTCCCTTGGCAAGATCTTTAGAATAGACCTGGCATCCTTGGCAGTTTCACACGTGATACCTGCGGGAACCGCTGGAGGCACCGGAGTATCCATGAAACTCTTTACTGGCGGTGGCATACGAGCAACTGACGCCGGTTTCGCAATTGCAGTCCAAGGAATCGGTTCCGCGGTAGTTCTAAACCTAATCCTTTGGGTAGCTCTTATCATCTCAATTCCAATGAGAGGGTTCGACGCAATCTACGGAATCGCCGCCGGAATCGGCGCCGTTGTCTTCACCGTATTTTTCCTACTCCTGATTTTATTTACTCGAGGAGAGACAAAAGTTGAAAGATTGATCGATTGGGTTTCACGACGTATCTCATTCCTGTCCAAGGAAAAAGTAATGCCGATCCTACAGAGAATCGCCACTCGAATTCGCGATCTAGAATCCGATCCAGATCTCCTAAAGCGTGCAATAGTATTCGCGCTATTGAACTGGCTCCTAGACGCAGCATCGCTTTGGGTATTCATGGCTGCCTTTGGATATTACGTCAATCCAGACTCACTATTGGTCTCTTATGGATTAGCTAATGTTCTAGCAGCCATCCCAATTACCCCAGGAGGGTTGGGCGTTATTGAGGGTGTCCTCACCTCGACACTGGTGGGGTTTGGCTCGCCTCGCGCTATTGCAATCCTTGGGGTAATTGGATATCGATTAATCAACTTCTGGCTGCCGATTCCCGTTGGAGGCCTCCTCTATATCGGCGCAAATCGAAAGAACGGACCTACCACTGGAACATTACCAACGGTAATAAACAATGAACTACCCAGCGCAGAATCCAATGATGAACTTGAGGCTCGTTCCACTTCGATAAGTTCAAAGAAATTCATCGAAGCAATCACCAGGTCACATCTATTCCGCTACCGCAAGATAACGAAAGCTACCGATTGATCAACTTTTACACAAGGAAGCGGTTACAGGTTTAGAGAAATCGTCCATCTAAACACTACTATTTGGGTTTTGTTTTGGGCTAATCTCTTGGCCCAATCTCTAGAGCGCGAGCTAGAACTTTCACTAAAAAATTAAGCGGTTCGTAATCTTCCTTCGTCCGCTCGTAGCCGCTAACAAACTTTCCGACACATCTCTCCAGTCTCTGAACTGTACACCTCTGGACCATGCAGCTCTATAACGCTTTTCACCTGCTGGCGGGGTGTGTCTGAAAAACTCAATCGTTGAAACAGACAATAGGGCACCAAAATTTAAGCACACAACCATCCAAAGTCAAGACTCACCATGACCAGGGAGTACATGAGTGTCCTTATTCACAATGTAGCCATGCTGGCCATCGAGTCAACTTTCGATCATCTCTTCATTGAAGATGTCAAGCAAAGCGCCGACCTCTTTCGTAGCTTCATTGGGGTGGCGAAAATGCATTGATGCATTAACTTTGTAGTAGTTACGTCTACCAACTCTTGTCACCTCGACATAGCCATCCTCTACCAGGTCTGCGAGAATCATCTGAGTCGCTCTTTCGGTAATTCCAACCGCCTTCGCAATGTCTTTCATCAACGCATCCGAACGCGAATCAACTGCCAAAAAGACATGACCATGATTCGTCAGAAAGGTCCATTTTCGTCCAACTTTGTCCACTTGCTCACTCCTTGATGGATGTCATAATGACCGACTCCGACTAAACATTATTCCGGAATCAAAAATATTCCAAAGCCTGATGGAGCCAATTAATTTCCAAACGAAGTGGAGATTTTCCCAAAGGCGAAATCGGGTATAAAAAGTCATCGAAATAAACACTTCGCAAAGCAAACTTGTGATAAAGCTCACCAGGGCATCGCCTAAAACTTCCAATCCATGGAGAGCAATCCGTCAAAATGGGACAATAATAATTGAGACTCATTCAAACCGACCAATTAGCCAAGCAGGAAAAAGAAGGTTACTAACAGCGCTAAGGGCATGTTCTTGATCGTTTCTCTGTTGCCACGATATTTTGCGGCCACCAACAAACCCGAGATTGAGCTACCACCACAGCACCGAGTCTCAAAGAGATGACGCTTATCGTCGGCTATTCGCCACCTAGAGCGCAGGTGTAAAATGCATAGGTAGATGAGTGAGTGAGTGAATGAATGAAACCGCCGAAAAGGCAATTCAACTGATGGCAGCGAAATTCACATCATGGCAACCAATGTTTCCACAAGCCCGTTGTATATCATTTGGTTTCTCGGGCCAGAGCACCCAAAGTGGCAAATCGCAAGAACCAAATTGAACGAACCTAGCCTAAAACTGCCTACCTCGATTAAAAATTGGAATTGGCATTACCAATGAGATCCATAAAATCCCTTCTACCACCCGAATGAGGCGGCCATCACCATAAACACTCTAATAAAAGCAAGCAACACTAGTCGACCGAGTTGATAGATGGGAGTCGTTCTTGAATTAGTTAGCCATGATGGCCAAAAGGATCGGGGCACCCAAGGCAAACAAAATTCTCATCGATCTTGTCCACTCGGGAGAAGGTTCGCAACTAATTTTGAAATAGAATAAACCTTTTAAAAAATATCGCCTAAGTTGTCTCAGTAATGAGCGAACCAAGTTTCCTAAAGATCAACCAAATAGCGCCCACAGAGAACACCGGTGTAATTGTTGCCGCCCTCGATATGGGGTCTAACTCATTTCACCTAGTTGTGGCACGAGGTCATGGTCACAATAACTTTGAAGTTCTACTCAAAGAAAAGGTCATGATGCGCCTCGGTGATGAAGTCGCGCAAAACAAAGTGATATCGAACGAATCGGCAAAGTTAATCAAAGAGACGGTTGCTACTATGGCAAGCCTCGCCAGCGGTGTAGGCGCGAGCGAGATGGTCGCTTTGGCTACCGCAGCATTCCGAGACGCTAGAAATGCGGGTATCATCGTTGACGACTTAGAGGAGACCCTTGGCATTAAAGTCTCGGTAATCTCTGGACAAAAAGAGGCGGAATTAATCTGGAATGCGCTCACTCATGGGGTTGACTTCAATGGCGAAATGGTCATCGGCGCCGATCTCGGAGGTGGGAGCATGGAAATCACTGCGGGAACTCAAGATGCACTCGCCTATGCCAAAAGTTTCGCGGTAGGTGTAGGTCGCTTGACCACCCAATTTTCTAGCTCCAAAGCACCATCTGGCATAGATTCAAAATCTCTTCGGAGCCATCTTGAGGCAACCCTAGCCAATGAGCTACTTACCGTAAAATCAGAAATCGTCCCAACGACTCTTATTCTTTCTTCTGGAAGCTTCCTCAATATTGCCCGAATGGCCCTCCTTCGTACATCTCGGGCACAGTGGGAAAACACTTCAATAAATCAAGCCGAAATCGCTATATCACAGCTAAGATCGATCTGCTCGGACCTTACAAAGCTCGATCAAAAGTCTCGAAGCAAACTCTATGGCATCGACGAAAAGCGAATTGATCTACTTCCAGCCGGGGCAGAGGTCTTGGGACTCCTCTTAGACACACTGAAACCCGCTCGAGTTATCACATCTGAATGGGCACTTAGAGAAGGGATCATCCTACGAGAACTCTCTCAAAGAAGCGAAACAGAGTTCGAGGGATCACCTGAGTCGATCAAGCTTGCGTCGCTTACATCTGTGGCCGCCAGATATGGCTGGAACGAAGGCCATTCACGCCAAGTCGCAAACCTAGGTTTAGAGATCTTCGACCAGACTAAGGGCCTTCACAACCTCGGGGATTCAGATAGAGAACTTCTCTACCTAGCAGCCCTGGTTCATGATATCGGAGAATACATCTCAGTCGAGGGCCATGATCGCCACGGTGCCTACCTGTTGGAAAACTCACGACTTCCAGGTTTCAACAAAGATGAGCGAAATGAATTGCTCTCAATAGTCAGGTACCACAGACGTGGAACTCCAAAATCTGATTACGGGCCCTTTGGCGAACTCACCAAAGCCCGAGCAATCGTAGTAACAAAACTAGCTGCCATCTTACGTCTTGGTGATGCACTCGATCGCTCACATAGCCGCATCGTTGAAAAGTGCCGAATCGTGACCAATTCGACACAAGTCCTTCTTTTCGTTACATCACCGACAAAGATAGAACTTGAAGAATACGGGCTCAGGCGCAAACGTCAACTATTCGAAGACACATTTAATCGTGAAGTTCATCTAATTCAAGAGTAGCCATCTCCAAAGACAAGCAATAATCACTTAGTCGATGATCACTTGGTAGATCCAAATAACAACCTGAGCCTCCAGAAGTCTGATATGTTCCCGGGGCTATATTGATTCCCACCGCCCAGTCCCCATCACCAAAAGTAGTCAAAGGGGCACCAGTAGCTGCCAATGGACTCCAAGTACCACATCCCTGGGTCTGAAAACCAACGTCAGAAGCCAAAATAGTAACCACGCCGTGACCCGGTGGCGTTCCGTTCGCCAAAACACTAGAGAGCGATCCGCTCAAATCACTCGACCGCTCCCAATAACAACCTGAGCCTCCATAAGTCTGATAGCTTTCCGGGGAAATCTGCTTGCCGACGACCCAGGTGCCATCCGAAAAATTCGATCCCAACGATGCAGCTGCTGTCGTTTGAGACTGCGTCGCCGAAGTTGAAGCACCCAATGTACTGGAAGTAGTAGAAACAGGCGAATTTCTAGAACCAGTAGTAGTTAGTGGCTTATTCTTAGAAGCACTCACCTTAGATGAAGGAGTTGGTTTATTCTGATTGGTTGCAATAATGGCTAATTATGACCAACGCAGCGCCACCGATAGTCATCTTACGCTGGCGATTTTTTTAGGGCTGACATTAGAAATATCTAAATTCCAATCACTCGTAACCATGTATTAGAAAACCATTGTAACAAGTTGAATAGAGATATAAGCTCTTTTATAGATAGAGTTATCGATTCTTTTCTAAAAGTCTCAGTGCCATTATGAAACTTACTATTGAGCAGCAACCAAAGATATGAGTCCTGGAGTAGAATCAGAAAGATTTTGACTCCGAGGAGATACTCTGAAAGATTTACGCATTTTTATTCTTGCATTCCAAAATCAAGATATAAGCCCGCCTCGAACCCATTTAACTTCCAAGATGCCAAAACCAAAAGAATATCCCCGTTAAAAATGCTGTATGTCGTCTATTTCACAGGAGGATCAGCGTCAAACTTTGCCCCCTTGGAATCAGTCGGTTCTGAATTTTAAGGTACAAGCCACCCAGGCAATGACGACTAAATGTGCCTATTATGCGTCCCATAAAGTAGATTAACAAGATATTAAATCGTTAGGATATCATCGTAAGGTGATTGTTCAACACAAAGCTACCATTGCCATTGGTCCAGGGAATAGATCGAGCCAACTTTATTTTCACTTACACAATCGACACCAAGCAATCTAATCCGAATCAATAACGACCAGATAGATTCAAGACAAAATTACCTACAATCAAGAACAATAACCTTTCGATTTCAAGGCGTAGCGATAAACTCGCGCCTCTGGCTATGAAAAAATAAATCACTCAAAATTCTCGATTGTCTGTAATCCATCAGCTTTGGCAAAGCACGAGAATTCGGCCAATTTAGCCGCCAGCCAATCACCTAAAGCATTAAGTCCCCATCGTTAAACAATTAATAATTAAGGTACATCCCTATGGCCCAAAGGTTCCAGCGGCGCTCGTCGAAGTGCGATTCAATAGCGACATCCACCGCGCGGAGTCTTCATGGGCAATTCAAAAAACAGATCTAGAGTGCTTTAGTCTTGGCAGATCACCATTTTGTCGATAGAATCCCTTATGCCACAACGAAGCAAATCTCCAATTCTGATAGGCCTTATCATCCAGCGGTAAACCGGCTCTCCTGTCAATCATGAATCACATGGACATAACCTCTAGGCTGTGGAGAATTGACCCCAGCAACTTCAACCGATTCATCGAGAAGCTAACCTGTCAAAAAGTTATCTTTTACCCAAAACACAGGCCATCGTCGATCGCTCTTGCGTATTTTCTAGAAACGAGACAATAAAATTTCCAATAATCCATCGATCGAATTGGCTCAGAGCAACTTCCATCATTCCAATCACTACCTCGACACAGCAACTGTTGGATTGCCTCCGAGGACCACGACAAAAGCTATAGCCGAGACCCTAAAACTATGGGAAGAGGGGAACTTAGACATCCTTGCCTTTGACCAAGCCATAGAAGCGGCTACGAGAGATTTCGCATCGCTAGTAAAAACGTCACACAAAAACATTGGAATCATCTCTCAGGTGTCAACAGCAAGTGCACAAGTAGCGGCCTCGGTTAGCCCTGGTGGAACTGTTCTGCTCGCGATGGAAGACTTTACCTCTGTCCTTTTCCCTTTTATGACACGGGCCTCAATGGGCCAAATAAACCTCAGGATTGTTCCGCTTGTAAAGTTCATTGACTCAATCGATGACTCCATCGAACTCGCAGCCGTTAGCGCAGTTCAATCTAGCAGCGGTAAGGTAATAGACCTCACCGCACTCTCTGAGAGATGCAAGCTACATGGTGTGAGATCGTATTTAGACGCTACTCAGGCGATCACTTGGCTAGACATCAACTCAGAGCTTTTCGATGTCATCGCTGTGGGGGCCTACAAATGGTTATGTTCTCCTCGTGGAACAGGATTCATCTGCGTACAAGAAGAAGCCAGGAATTGGCTACAACCAATATTTTCAAATTGGTATGCGGGAGAAAATCCATGGACGTCCATCTACGGTCCACCACTTAGATTAGCTAGCGATACAAGACGCTATCAACTCTCGCCCGACTGGTTCGGTTGGGTCGGCGCGCAACATTCAATGGATTTAATCTCCAAGATCGGCGTAGCTGCAATTAAAAATCACAATCTGGAGCTTTCAAATGCATTCACAAATGAGTACGGTCTTGGCCCGACAGACTCCGCGATCGTCTCGATACCAGTTGAGCTGCAGCCACAACTCCTACACGAACGTAACTTGCGGACCTCGTATCGAAACAATAACCTCCGCCTATCCTTCCATTTCTACAACAATCTGAACGATGTTGAAGCAATGCTGCAACTACTTAGAGATTCAGCTAAATCACTCTAACAAAAACACTTCTAACAAGATAGGAGTGCCTTGGCACTAGGGATAGAACACGGATAGGAGTACCTGAACACAACAAAGACCCAGATCCGAACATAGCTCTTTGCTTGTCGCCGGATATGAATTACGCAATTGCACACTCCGAGGCATGTGGTTACCTTGCGATAGACCATATCCAATTAGAAAACTAGCCAGGCGTTTTCTCGCTCGACTTACAAAGATAAAAACAACGAGAATTCGCCCTCATGATATAAGCCCAATCAAAAGCCACAGGCTCTCGACCAACAGCGCTAAAGAGCTGGCACAAAAGCACCCAACTGCAACTTTATCAAGCCAAGGAGTGGGAACTTGATAAAAATTATTATGAATACATCTACAGAATCGATCCCGCAAGGGCGCTTAGCTACACGGAGATCAGCGATCTCGACCGAGTGGTCGAAACGAAAAAATAAAAAAACCGAAAAAATCCTGTCTAGACAACTTTGAAAGTGATACACTAAATTAAAGTTGTCTAGACAGGATTTTCAAATATGATCGAAATTCACCCAGGGAATCTATCGCTCGCCCAATTGCGGAGGATAAACCTCTCACATGAAGAGATATCTCTCGATACAAGTGCACTACCAAAAATTGCTAAAGCCGCAGATGCAATAGGTGCCATTGCTGCCAAAGGCGAGCCAGCATACGGAGTCAATACCGGCTTTGGACGATTAGCCACGACGCACATCGACTACGACCGCCTCGAACTTCTTCAAGAAAATTTAGTCCTCTCCCACGCAGTTGGAGTCGGATTGCCAATGGAAGATCCCGTAGTACGACTTGTAATGGTCCTAAAGATTGCAAGTCTAGCTCGAGGCCATAGTGGAATTCGATTCGAGGTAATCGACGCCCTTATCAAACTCTATAACGCTGGGGTAATGCCTATAATTCCATCTAAAGGTTCCGTGGGCGCCTCAGGAGATCTTGCCCCCCTTGCCCACATGGCGACGATCTTAATCGGCGTGGGCGAAGTGCGAATTGACGGAGTGCGCGCTAGTGCCTTGGTGGGTCTTAATCGCGCAGGTCTAAATCCACTAAAACTCGCTCCCAAAGAGGGGCTAGCGCTCTTGAATGGCACACAGGTATCCACAGCATTTGCTCTTCATGGACTATTTTCCATCGAGACATTATTTGCAACCGCCACGGTCGCCGGTTCCTTAGCTGTCGACGCCGCCGCCGGATCGACAGTTCCATTTGATGATCGAATTCATCAACTACGGGGCCACATCGGACAGATTGAAGTTGCTAAAAAATATCGTGAGCTTCTAAGCGGATCAGAGATTAACTTCTCCCACCAAGATTGCGCCAAAGTACAAGATCCATATAGCCTCCGCTGCCAGCCACAAGTAATGGGAGCAATATTTGATCAAATTATCCATGCCTCCAAAATCATTGAAATTGAGGCAAACTCGGTTTCTGACAATCCACTCGTCTTTCCTGACACTCTGGAAGTCCTCTCTGGTGGAAACTTTCACGCCGAACCGATCGCCTTTGCTGCAGACAACTTAGCAATCGCCGCCTCGGAGATCGGTGCTCTCGCCGAACGGAGGATTGCACTTCTAATCGACTCATCTCTCTCAGGACTGCCACCCTTTTTGGTGCGCGAAGGTGGCGTTAACTCTGGATTCATGATTGCCCATGTAACCGCAGCCGCCTTGGCGTCAGAGAACAAGTCACTAGCCCATCCAGCATCTGTCGATTCCCTTCCCACCTCAGCAAATCAGGAAGACCACGTCTCGATGGCAACCTTTGCCGCTAGGCGCTTGAGTGAGATAGCAAACAATGTGGCTGTTATCCTTGGAATTGAGATCTTGGTTGCAACCCAGGGGATCGACCTGCGGGCTCCACATAAGACCAGTAACGCTCTGGCCAAAGTGACTGAAATAGTTCGGCGAAAAGTGGCACATTACGAAATTGACCACTATTTAGCACCCGATATTGATGTAGCCAGACAGATGGTTGAAGAGGGTGTCATAGCAAACAGCTATCCCGGATGGACCACTACTTCCGGGCTGGATCTGCCTTGATCAACGAAGCGGGATATAGCTACGAAAAGATCAAAGCTTATCTCTTGAGCGAGATCGAAGGTGGTCGACTCGTCGCTGGCAGCAAGATACCTTCAGAAAATGAACTAGCAAGGCAGTTCGGGGTAGTTCGAATGACGGTAAATCGTGCAATTACAGAACTGGTCGGAGAGGGGATAATCTATCGAATCAAAGGCTCTGGGACATATGTCAGCGATGGCAGATTCGACACGACTCTAATCGAGATCGCGCCGATCTCAGAGACCGTATCTAAACGAGGGGCTAGCCATAGCGCCAAAGTTCAAACGGTGCGGCCCTTCCCTGCCTCGAAAGTTCTGGCTCGTGACTTCAACTTGGAGGAGGGAGCTCCTTTGTTTACCTCTGAAATCCTCCACTTTAGCGATTCCCGCCCAATTCAATATGAAGTGCGATATGTCAACCCTCAGGTTGCGCCTGATTATCTACTCCAAGACTTCGAAAGGATCACACCTACTGAATATCTAATAGCCGTCGCGCCTATCCAGCGAGTCGAATATGTAATAACAGCAATGGTGCCAACTCTCCACATAGCTAACGTTCTCGAGATGGTCCCACATGAACCAGTCCTAATGCTCCGAAGAAGAACGTTCGCCTTTGGCAAAGTTGCATCACTGGCCGAATTACACCACCCAAGCAGCCGCTTTGAATTCAGCGGCGTTATTTGATCGACAAAAAGACAATAACACAGCTAATTTAAATCAAACAGCGTCAACCAATAGGAGGACCAGCCATGTCAAACAACAATCCACTTCATCCAACAACCGACCGCTTTGACCCAAATCGACGAATCAAGGCACCCACCGGCAACAAGTTGACCTGTAAAAACTGGTTAAGTGAGGCCGCCTACCGAATGATTCAAAACAACCTAGATGACCAAGTGGCTGAACATCCCCAAGAGCTGATCGTCTATGGAGGGATCGGTCGAGCAGCTAGGAACTGGCAATGTTACGATGAAATACTCGAACGACTAGTGGATCTAGAAGAAGATGAAACCCTGCTCGTACAGAGTGGAAAACCTGTAGCTGTCTTCAAAACACATGCCGACTCCCCGCGAGTTTTGATTGCCAACTCAAATCTTGTCGGCCATTGGGCAACTTGGGAGCACTTTTCAGAACTCGACAAGCGCGGATTGATGATGTATGGGCAGATGACGGCTGGAAGCTGGATCTACATAGGCAGCCAAGGAATTGTTCAAGGAACTTACGAGACCTTCTTTGCCATTGCAAATCAACACTTCTTGGGAGACGCCTCCGGTCGCTGGGTCCTTACCGCTGGTTTAGGCGGGATGGGCGGCGCACAGCCATTGGCGGCGACGATGGCTGGCTTCTGCATGATTGCTGTTGAATGCGATGAATCACGCATAGATATGAGAATTGCAAGTAGATACCTCGATAAAAAAGCGATGGGGATCGACGAAGCAATTGAGATGCTAAATAGCGCGATAGCAGCTAAAGAGGTGATCTCCATTGGCCTAGTAGGAAACGCAGCCTCGATCTATAACGAACTTTACGATAGAGGTATCCTGCCTGATGTGGTAACCGACCAGACCAGCGCCCATGACCCAGTAAATGGCTATCTGCCAATGGGATGGACCCTTTCGCAGTGGCGTGAGGGCGCAAAGCAGGAGCCCGAGCGAGTCAGAGATGCAGCTGTAGCCTCTATGGCTCATCAGGTCTCGGCAATGCTAAAGTTCATGGATGCCGGGGTAGCAGCGGTGGATTATGGAAATAACATAAGACAGATGGCTCTAGAATATGGAGTAAAGCGAGCCTTTGACTTTCCTGGTTTTGTCCCAGCGTATATACGGCCCCTCTTTTGCGAAGGTTACGGTCCTTTCCGCTGGGTAGCGCTCTCGGGCGATCCCAATGACATCTATAAGACAGACCAAAAGGTAAAGGAGCTCATTCCAAACGATCGCCACCTCCACCACTGGCTCGATATGGCTCGTGAAAAGATCGCCTTCCAAGGGCTACCGGCAAGAATCTGCTGGGTCGGGGTCGAAGATCGATACCGTCTTGGCATGGCCTTCAACGAAATGGTCACATCAGGCGAGCTTTCTGCGCCAATTGTAATTGGCAGGGACCACCTAGATACAGGTTCTGTTGCTAGCCCAAACCGCGAAACCGAGGCGATGGCTGATGGAAGTGATGCGGTTGCAGACTGGCCACTTCTCAATGCGATGTCCGCCGTCGCTGGGGGCGCCACTTGGGTCTCAATGCATCACGGAGGAGGCGTGGGAATAGGTTTCTCTCAACATTCCGGCGTCGTGATTGTAGCAGACGGAACAGATGCTGCAAAGAGACGAATCGAAAGAGTTCTCTTCAACGACCCCGCAATCGGAGTCGTCCGCCATGCAGATGCAGGATACGAATCTGCAATTCAAAGCGCAAAGAAAAACAATATTCGACTGCCAATGATCGATCGTGCCTCCAAAAGCGGTTCAAGGTGATGACTCCAGCCAAAGTTCTAAGGAATGCCACCGTCGTGAACACCTCGGTAGAGGGTGGCTATGACTTTGAGAGAAATGTCACCCTGATCCTAAAAGATGGAGAAATCAAGGCGATCGTTGACGATCAAGGCCTCATCGAAGCACTCTCAGACTCTCCAATTGAGGCTGAGATTGATTGCCAAGGTCGCATCGTAACACCGGGATTGATCGACTGCCATAGCCATCTAATCTATGGCGGTAATCGAATTGACGAATTTAATGCCCGCATGGCTGGAGCCACCTACGCCGAGATCGCACTCGGCGGTGGTGGAATCAAACAAACAGTAGAGATGACCCGGTCAGCCTCTTTTGACGACCTTTACGAAGGTGCCAAGGCTCGGATGAAGACAATGGCCTCCTATGGCCTTACAACGCTAGAGATAAAATCGGGCTATGGCCTTGAATTTGAAACCGAGAAAAAGATGCTATCTGTCGCAAGAAAATTAGATGGATATCTTGGAATTACGATAACCTCGACATACCTTGGCGCCCACAGCATTCCAAAGGAGTTCGAAGGAGATGCTGGCGGATACTTAGACCAGATCCTAAACCACGATCTACCGGAGATGATAGCCCTTGGTCTCTGTGACGCTGTTGATATCTTTTGCGAATCAATTGCATTCGACACCCTGGCGACAAAGCAACTTCTAGGTGCTGCAAAGTCGCTAGGTGTTGGAGTGAAAGCCCACGCGGAACAACTCACATCGACAGATGGCACAGCCGTCGTCGTCGACTTGGGGGGATTAAGCGTCGATCACTTGGAGTATATCTCGGATGAATCAATTGCGAAACTCGCTAACTCAAAGACCGTAGCAGTGGTTCTTCCAGGCGCCTACTACTTTCTGAGAGAAAAAAAGGCCCCTCCTGTTGACAAATTGATCAAAAACAAGATTCCAATTGCCATAGCAACCGATCATAACCCCGGAACATCCCCACTCTACTCACTTTTATTGGCCATGAATATGAGTGCTGTCCTTTTTGGACTCACCCCCTCATATGCATTGCGATCTACGACCAAAAATGCAGCAATGGCCTTGGGCTTTAGGGACCGAGGTGAGATCGCTCCAGGTTTGCGAGGAGACCTAGCCATATGGGATCTCGAAGATCCAAACGAACTCACTTATCAAATCGGCGGCTCACCTTTATGGGGAAGAGTTGCCAACGGAGAGATCTATGTTCAGCATCGCTTCTAACCCTCCCCTTTCAGGCCGAGATGACCTCATCGAATCACCGATCGCTCTGCGTGCCCACCAAGTGATAACCGCTTGTTCAATCAAGGAGATGAAACCATCTTCAGTGGCACTAGTCGGCTTCGCATGCGACAAAGGGGTAGAGGCCAACCATGGACGAATAGGTGCAAGAAACGGACCATTTGCCATTCGCGAACAGCTTGGCAACTTAGCCTGGCATAGCAACCGGTCTTGTTACTACCTAGGTGACGTTATCACCAAGGACGAATCCCTCGAAGAGCTTCAGATCCAACTAGCCGACAAGGTATGCGAACTACTGGGCCACGATATTATCCCTATCGTTCTAGGTGGTGGTCATGAGGTCGCTCGTGGATCACATCTCGGCGTCATAAAAGCAAATCAATCAGACACCACTTTGACCAACTTAGCAATTGTGAACTTCGATGCCCATTTCGACCTTCGAAAGTCCAAGGTGGCCTCATCCGGTACGCCATTTTCTCAGATAGAACAAGATCGAAGGGGTCAAAACCTCGACTTTAGCTACTTTGTCCTCGGAGTCTCAGAACCTTCAAATACCCAAGCCCTCTTTGAGAGAGCTGCCGAACTAAACTGCTCGTACATTTTAGATTTCGACTTCGATTCAATAACCAACCACCAAGTCATAGAGATGGTCGAGCCTTTCGACGCAATTCATCTATCTATTGATTTAGACGTCCTACAAGCATCAGTAATGCCCGCAGTCTCAGCCCCAGCAAGCTACGGTGTCACTCTTTTTAGTTTAGAACGACTTATCCGAGCCTTACTTGCCACCAAAAAAGTACGTCTCGTAGAATTGGCAGAGCTAAACCCTACGTATGATATCGACAATCACGGAGCCAAAATAGCATCGCGGTTAATTCATACGATAGTGCATAACCTACCGAATTCACGGTGGAGCCCGTTATCGCAAGGATCCTAGACGATACCGAAATCTGATCCCCGAGGGCTAGGAAGCTCCCTCGGCAACCACCACGTCAAATAGAGACTTTGTGATCTCACCAACAAGGCGAGCATCGTCAATTGGTCTTCCCAATGAATCCACTACATAAAAGGTGTCGACTACGTCATCACCGATGGTGATGACTTTCGCATGCAGGATATCTAACCCTTTTGATGCTATCTCAAAGGTCAAACGGTGAAGAGTTCCAAGGCCATCGGGACCACAAACCTCTATAACTGTGGCCCGATCAGAAAAGTCGTCGTGGACAGTAACCCTTGGCGGTATCTTAGCGCTCTCGGCCACCTTGCGCTTTTTGGCAGCGCTCTTAGACTTCTCATTCAAACGCCCCTCAAGGTAAGTGGGATCGACCAGACATTTTCTAAGCTCGTTCTCAAACTTAGTCCAATTGGGTTCACGCCCATAAGGGCTAATCACCCTAAGTCGCTCTAATGCAATCACACCCTCGGAAAATACATCTGCCGACAGAATGCTGAGGTTCAATAGCGCCATCGTACCAGTCACCTTTGCAAAGAGGCCGACTTCGTCTGAGGCTGCTATCCAGATCTGGTTTCCTTGACTATGGATCAAAAGATCGCCATCAAATTTGGCTATCAAATCCAGTTCCAGCTCACCTAACTGATTTGAATCGACCTTGATCGAACCGCCATCTAAATAGGCTCGAGTGGCCTCAGTCAGCTTATTGATCAACTCCTCCTTCCACAAAGACCACGCGACAGGTCCTGTAGCCTTTGAGTCGGCCTCTGTCAAGACTCTAAGTAGCTCTAACGTTGTAATATCGACCACCTTTTCTGCAACGTCTAGAATCGTCTTTGGATCGCCAATATCACGTCTAGTAGCAACATCTGCTAACAAAAGATGGTGCTCCACAAGGCGAACCACGATCTCACAGTCTTTCTTCGAAAGACCCATCCGAATCGCAATTTCTGCTGCGAGTGAGGCACCCTGTGATGAGTGATCCCTATCGAGTCCTTTGCCTATATCGTGCAACAGTGCTGCGACTATCAATAGGTCTGGACGCTTGACATTACGACGAAGTCGACCAGCGCCAACTCCCGCCTCGATGAGGTGGCGATCAACGGTATAGGTGTGGTAGGCGTTCCTCTGTGGAAGATAGCGAACCCTCTTCCACTCCGGTATCACCTTATCTAAAAGTCCGTAATGGTCGAGGCGTTCCATAACCGCTATCGAAGCTTCGCCATAGGAGAGCAACGTGGTCAACGCCGTCAATGTAGCTGGCTCCCAAGGCTTATCGATAGTCCCAAGGCGTTCAGAACAAATCTCGAGGGCATCCACGCAAATGCCAAGACCCAAGGAAACCGATGCTGCCCCAATTCGAATAATCACCTGAGCATCAAAATCCGAAAGCGAAGCTGGGTCTATACAAATCTCACCGCCATGGGAAAAGACGCCTTTAGGTATCAACCCCCACGCGTCCCCAAGGTTCTTATAATTTACGCGTTTGGCATCTATGACCCTATAGGACTCCTCTAGTGCACGCGAGACAAAACGCCCTGCCTCTGAAATACGCCACATCAGTTCATCAGCGTCCCTAAAACCAAGTTGGGCACTTACGCTATCTTGATCCTGCAAAAAGAGT
The DNA here is from genome assembly GCF_904848545.2 of Acidithrix sp. C25. Lineage (NCBI taxonomy): Bacteria > Bacillati > Actinomycetota > Acidimicrobiia > Acidimicrobiales > Acidimicrobiaceae > Acidithrix > Acidithrix sp. C25. Next base: position 552,175 of record NZ_CAJHCI020000003.1, on the reverse strand, counting down.
CGATTTTGCCCTCGGTCAGATCGCGCCTGAAGTACGTTTCGCACACGTAAAAGCAAGGTTGCGATCTCATCGACACGCCCTACAAAGACCTTGCGATCGGGGTCGGCTGCGACAAAATGGCGCAAAATAACGAGGTCTCGTAGCCCTCCATGTGCCTCTTTGATATCTGGCTCAAGCAAAAAGGCCAATTCACCCGACTCTACCCGTCGGGCTTCACCCTGTTGATGCATTATCACGCGATAGCGATCTAACCGAGAGGTAAATCGCTCCCAGATCTTTCGCTGTAGAGTCCTAAAGAGAACTTCGTCGCCATAGATCAATCGAGCATCCAGCATCCCCAAAAGAGCACGAGGATCGGACTCTGCGACTCGAAGTGCCTGAGCTACAGTTCGAACTGAATAGTCAAGGCCGACCCTTGAGTCCCAAATCGTATACCAAAGGGCTTCCGTCATGGCATCAACCGAGAGACGAGGCTTATGCAAAAGCAATATGTCAAGGTCAGAATTGATTGCAAGTTCACTTCGTCCATAGCCACCTATTGCAATGATCGCAACGCCCTGAAATCCCTCAGCCAGCCCAGCTACAAAGTGATCGGAGATGCCAGTCAGTTGGGCCATTGCCGTTGGATTTGACCAATCAGCTTGGCGCATCTTCGCACGTTCCGAGAGAAAGTTCTCTAAAAGAATTGACCGTGCCTCTGGGGTTCTCACTTTGGGCTCCAAAACATATTAAAAATGGGACGAATAAGCTTGAAAATCAATTGATCCCCTGAACTATTTGGCTAAATCTTACGACTCAGATTGAACCTAATCTACAAAGCGAGCCCAATCCATGCAAAGCATTTCAAAAGACCGCTCATGAACACCAAGATAAAAGGTGGAACGCTCAATACAGAGCGATCCACCTTTTATTCAAATACCCTGTATTACATACCTACTAAAACGTCTTCGAACTATCAAATCAGCTCTAAAGAGCGTCTGCTCCACGTTCGCCGGTTCTGACTCTCACGAGATCTTCCACGTTGACAACCCAGACTTTGCCATCTCCAATCTTGTCGGTCCTAGCCGCTTCCACCATCAGGTCAACGATCTCGGTTGCCGCTTCATCAGATACGACAACCTCTACCTTCAACTTCGGTACGAATTGCGTCTGATATTCAGCACCACGATAGACCTCGGTGTGGCCGCTTTGGCGTCCGTATCCCTGAACCTCGGAGACCGTCATACCCTTTACATCGGCCTTCGAAAGAGCATTTCTGACATCCTCTAGTTTGAAAGGCTTCACAATCGCAACTATCAATTTCATAGGATTTCACCAATCTTTCTAGTTGATACAATTGGCTCTTCCTTTGAGGCTACCGAAAGATGGGCCGAAGATGAGCCACTTCCGGAGAGGCTTCGAAGCAAAGACCCACCGAACTCATATGCAGATTCTGCATGGAGCGAAGTATCCATACCCTCAAGCTCATCGTCATCCTTGACCCTGAGGCCCATGGTCTTATCAATGATCTTCGCGAGGATCCAAGAGACCACGAAGGAGTAAATTCCAACTACCACAACGGCGATAGCTTGATGGCCAAGAAGAGCAAGGCCGCCACCGTAGAAGAGACCGTTCACTCCACCAATCGTTGAAGTTCCGAAAAAGCCGATCAAAAGCGCTCCGGTAATTCCTCCGACCAAGTGAACCCCGCCAACATCCAAGGCGTCATCTAGGCGAACCTTGAACTTAAGGCTAATTGCCAACGAACAAATGACCCCGGCTGCCAAACCGATAATCGTTGCGCCAACCACATTGACGAATCCACAAGCTGGGGTTATGGCAACCAGACCTGCGACCGCTCCAGAGGCCGCACCCAAGGTGGTTGATTTGCCACCTCTTATCTTTTCAACCAAGATCCAACCCAACAGAGCCGCTGCGGTTGCGGTATTCGTGTTCACGAACGCGTTAGCGGAGAGAACATTGGCTCCGAGTGCCGAACCGGCATTGAATCCGAACCATCCAAACCACAAGATTCCAGCGCCCAAAAGCACAAACGGTACATTGTGCGGTGGCATTGGCTCCTTTGGCCAGCCTTTTCTCTTGCCGACAACCATTGCTACAGCTAAACCAGCAGCACCAGCATTGATGTGAACTACAGTTCCACCTGCGAAGTCCTCGGCTCCGAGTTTAAAGAGCCATCCTGTTGGAGAAAAGACCCAGTGCGCTACTGGGGCATAAACAATGATCGACCAGATCAAAACAAATACCACAAATGGTCCAAAGCGAAGGCGATCAGCTGTAGATCCAGTAATCAGAGCGGGCGTAATGACCGCGAACATCATCTGAAATATTACAAAGACAAGAGGCGGAATAGTCTGTGCCGATGCTCCTGTATAGCCTGGTACCGCTTGGGTCATATGAGCTAATCCAAAAAAGTGCAAGGTACCAATAATCCCATAACCGCCCCAGTCTGTGCCAAATGACATCGAATAGGTAAGAAAGACCCAGACAATACTTACAATGCCAATTACAACGTAATTTTGCATTAGCATTCCAAGAACGTTCTTAGACCTAACCATGCCACCATAAAAAAAGGCCAGCCCTGGAGTCATGAAAAGTACCAAAGCAGAGCTTGCCAAAATCCAGGCAGTATCTCCGGAATTGTAGTGCATTTTCCTCCTTATTATCCACAATCCCGCTTGGTTAGCTCAACGACCCTGTCGAACCAAAAAAGCGATTGGTGCCAACTTATGAGCATGATGTTTCGGGATCAATTCGACATTGTTACTTCTCTGTTACGGCGTTGCACAATAGTTGGTGATTAAAACCCCTTCTCGCACTTTGGCCAACAATGCCTCAAGTTAATAGGTTTGCACACCGAAGTGTAGATAAAGCGAGGAGGTGAGTATGACATCACTTGAACTTGAATCAAAGATCTTCAGAATGGGCTCAGCGCTTGGCTGTGTTACCCTGGAAGGAGGCGAAACTCTTGCACCCTGCGAGCTAGTTTCTGTAAGTGCTGGAAAGCATGGAACACTTTGGGTATCCAATCTGGGCGAAGACATCTTCGTCGAAGTTGCCAAGGTAAGATCCATATCGCCAATTGCGATATAACAAAAGGCTTCATACTTATCAAGTTTCGTAAGCAAGAGCCATTTTGGAGTCAGATTCGCGAAGTAGCGGATGGGGAGACGCAAACACACATGTATTGAGAAGTCGCTCTACCAAGGACATTTCAAAGCATACTTATCAAGTTTCGTAAGCAAGAGCCATTTTGGAATCAGATTCGCGGAGTAGCGGATGTGGAGACGCAAACACACATGTATTGAGAAGTCGCTCTACCAAGGACATTTCAAAGTGCCTTCGGTTGAATCGGTATGCGAATTCCTCGAGGTAAAGTTGCTTATGTTCCTCACGTCCGTGGTATGTTCCGTCGATAAATTTCTTGGAGTTTTCAATTTAGGATCTTGAGCCATTTGAATGTTACATGTGCTTGTTCGTCTTTGGATAGAGTGAACCCGTGCGCTAGTCCAAGGTCTTTCAGCACATACCCCGTAACTTGGGTTACCATCACTTATCAGCTTGGTGTCGGAATCTAAACGTCTCACAAAAACATCTTTGGGTGATTTAGCAGTGGTATCTTTGATTACTTCCATGAAGCAATGAGTAGGAGCACTATTGCTAATCGATACTCCAATTAGGACATTGGTTTGTTTTGTTCCCTTTCCTCTTTAGCCCTAGCCCTCAGAGTCCTTGCCGGAAAATCTACTACAGTCATATATAGGGCGAGGATAGAGGAGTCATGAAAAAGGTATACCCAAGAGAACAAAAGGAACGAGTGCTGAGGAAGCTCTTAGAGCTAGGCGATGGTGGAAATGCTCCAGAGGGTGCTATTACCGAGCTTTCTAATGCTGAAGGAATTCCACTCAATACGCTCTACACCTGGAACGCGTCACTGAAACGAACTGGTGCCGTTGGCAAGTTCTCAGTATCTGGGAATCCGTCGCTTACGCTCTCGTCGAAAGCAAAGTACGAGATTGTTTTTAGAACTGAATCCATGACCGAACTCGAACTTGGTACCTACCTGCGAGAACTTGGGATTCTATTCGAGGATCTCGATAGCTGGAAGGTGGCCGATCAAGAAGCCAATGACCGCTCTAGTATCGCCGCAATGCATAATCAATCAGGCAAAATGAGACACGATGTCGATTCAGACAAGATATCCAAAGTCACTATTTAGCAAATTCTCAATACTTTCACATCTTCAAGATAAAAGATGAAAGAGTTAGAAGTTAGCTGCCCGTCAAAGTTAAGACGTTAGGACGGTCTAAGCGAAAAGAGGAATAAATGCCTTGGGATAATGGTATGTACGGAGGCGGACCGAACATTGCTGGTGTATTCGGGGTCTTTGTAGTTTTATTTGCGCTGCTTGGCTGCGCGGCTTATCTCCTTTTGCGCAACTTCTCTTTAAGCTATCAATCGCAGGTTAACACAAGCCCCCCATTCGACCCAGAAGACCCCAAGGTTATCCTCGATAAACGATTTGCAAGTGGAGCAATGACCGAGGAGGAGTACCGACGAGCCGCAGAAGTTTTAGGCTATCAAATTCCGCGCCGATACAATTCACAAGGCACCATCGACACAGCTAGCTGAAGTCGGTCCACCTCTAAAATCTCCCCAAAAAAGTCCCCAACCCCAGAAAACACCCCAAAAAAACAAGCCGATCGCTTTACCCCTGTGATCGGCTTGTTTTTTTAATTGTTCCATGAAATGGCGAAAACCAGTGGTGGCTATTGAACTATCGTGTTGGAGAGGCGGCCCAAACCTTCAATTTCAACGCTGACCACGTCCCCGTCTGATAGGAATGCCGGAGGATTTTTACCGGCCCCAACGCCATCGGGTGTGCCAGTAAAAATTAGATCACCAGGTCTTAGTGTTACAAATCGTGATATGTAACTGACGATCTCCTCCACGCCAAAGATCAAATTCGAAGTTCTAGAGTCTTGAGCCACCTCACCGTTAATAAAACTCCTAATCGAAAGGTCCTTACCAAAATCAACGTCCTTAGCAGGCGTTAGATAGGGTCCCACTGGCGTCGCGCTCTCAAAGATTTTGCCCTGGAGAAACTGTGAAGATCGCCTTTGAAAGTCCCTTATAGAGGTATCGTTTCCAACACAAAAGCCAGCGACATATTCAAAGGAGCGAGATGGGTCTATGTCCTTGGCACTTTTCCCAATTACAATTACCATCTCAGCTTCGTAATCGATCGATGTCGTAATCGCAGGAATAGCGATATCCGAATAAGCTCCAGTCAAAGAGTCGGAGTATTTCGCAAAGAGGGTTGGATACTTAGGAAGCTCATGGCCCATCTCTTGAACGTGCGCAGAGTAGTTGAGGCCAAGGCAGATGACCTTTGTCGGATCCAAGACCAATGGAGCCAAAGCAGACGGGTCAAGTCCCTCGTTAAGTTGGCCCTGACGGGCTCTTGAAATCACCTCATCGATCTCAACTTCTGACCTTAGGATTGCACCTACATCGTCAAAATCGCAAAAATAAAATGAATCATCCTCACGAACGGCGATGGCTCGCGTTCCGTCTTGCACCCATATGGTCGCTAATCTTTCCATCATTATCATCCTAAATAAGTTAATTGCCAACCTCGATGAATGAAAATCTAGTAGAAAACGACCACCCAAATGCTCGAAATGGCCAATTGAAGATCCAGGGCGCAGATGTCATCGAAAATGAGCGACATTATCCTTGACAACACCTTTGAGCCTCTGACTAGATCGACAGCTATAATCGATCCCTATCGTCGATACTCGATCACCAAATATCAATCTATAGCCACACGCCTAAAACCCTCGCAACTCAGATGGGCCTCACAAATAACTGAGGCTTTGGATCGGTCACCCCATCTAATCCAGGTAACAAAGCAGCCTTAGAAAGAATATAAAGAGCCGGTCTTGTGCAAAGGAGATCGCCAAGGATAAAAAGACCGACGGAGAGATATCTCAGATGCAGCCTCTAGTGGTCATTGGTCTCCGAATTTACAGTGAACACAGGGCCTCAGATATTCCTCATCCATACCAGCGGAAAAGGCCGATTCGAAAGCCATAGCCATCAATCGGTGAAAAGGCTAAGCCCTAAAAAGTTCACCTACACTCATCAAAGAGCCCCAAAAAAAATCTCGGCAAACTTGAATAGATAATCAAATCACAAAAACGTTTACAAATCACACTCAATTACAAAACAATTTAATAATAACTACATTGCATCATGGACTAATAAAGCCTCATTGAGTCAAGGATTGCAAAAATTGACAGCGACGCAAAGCTCTTACGAACAACTCTTTAGAAGGCTCGGCTTCGGTGCCAGTCAATCCGAGATCTCATCGGCGATGTCAATTGGCTACCAAGCAACTGTAAATAAAACTGTACAAACAGCACTGAACTCACCCTCAAACTTTTTTGCGCCACAGCCAGGACCGCTGACTTCATTCGAAGAACTCCACGCCACGCTGCGTTCCCGCAATTTCACGAACATCAAAGCGCTCACGAAAAAGATTCACGGCGAGGAGTTGCCTGCCGCAATAAGCTGGTGGTTGAATCAGATGGCCAAATCTCAAACTCCATTGGTCGAAAAGATGACACTGATATGGCACGGCCACTTTGCGACCGCAATCAATAAAGTCGGCTTGACATCTTTGATGCTCAACCAGAACAACACCCTTAGGCAAAATGGGCTCGGTTCAATGGAAAAACTAGCCACCAGCGTCGCGCAAGTCCCGGCAATGATGATTTGGCTCGACACCTATCTCAGCAAAGCAACTCATCCAAATGAAAACTTTGGGCGCGAGCTAATGGAGAGATTTCTAATAGGAGTTGGAAACTACTCACAGAACGACGTAGTCGCCGCCTCTCGTGCATTTACCGGATGGGGCTTCAACCCAACCACATTGGCATTCGTTTTGAATAACAAACAACACGACAACGGCAGCAAGACCTTCCTTGGGAACACCGGAAACCTCAACGGAACGGACATAATCTCGATCATTCTGTCAAAACCTCAGGCTGCCCAATTCCTAGCCTCGCGCCTCTTTAGCTTTCTGGCATATCCAATCAAACCACGTGACCCAATAGCAATAAGGTTGGCTTCGACTTTCAATCCCTCAACTGGATCAATTGCACCTCTGGTGGCTTCGATCGCTACGTCCCCCGAATTCATAAGCCCCCAAGCTGCAAGTGGACTTGCAAAGCAACCGTCGGAATACCTAGGCGGAATTATGAGGGCGCTAAAAGTCAACATCTCAACTGCGCACTCCAACATTTTAATGGAGATTCTAAACCTTTTGGGTCAAGTACCATTTAATCCTCCAAACGTTGGGGGGTGGCCCCAAAACGCCTATTGGCTCTCAACCGTTACCGCCTCCACGCGAGCCAAGTAGCAAATATGATGGTCACTGCCGGCGACATCTCCCCCGTCTCTGACCTAAAACCCTCAGAGAGGGTAGATGGTACCTGTTCATTTCTTGGGATCTCAGATGCCTCACAATCTACAAAACAAGCCCTTGCGGCCTTAGTAAAAAAACCATAAGCTCTGGTGGCAATGGCACTTTGCTCCCCAGAATACACATCCAGCTGAACCGCTTGCAATACCGAGCAAAAGGAAGCAAAATGTCAACTTCAGGAGAACAGATCCACCTCTCTAGGCGAAAACTCATAGCTATCACCGGAACTGTTGGCGCTGGAGCTATCGTAGCGGGTGGCATTTACAGCCAGAATCAGCCTCACCCATTAAATGTTGTCATCAAGAGCCCAGCAAGCTCCGACAGAGTTCTTGTCATTGCAACACTGTATGGTGGAAATGATGCAATAAACACAGTAATTCCTTTTGAAGACCCAACCTATCAAAGCTCCCGAGGACCTCTAGCTCTCACAACCAGCGAAGTTAGTCCACTTGGCGCACAGGGCCTTTACCTCAACGGTGCGATGGTCAACACCCTTTCATTATGGAAAGAAAAAAAGGTGGCCATTATCCCAGGGGTTGGATACCCAAATCCAAATCTTTCACACTTTGTCTCAATGGATATTTGGCAATCTGGCTCCACCGACAACAATACATCAACGGGCTGGATTGGACGATATCTCGATGAGATCACAAACACTGACCCAATGACGGCCCTCTCAGTCGGATCATCGGTACCCCCACTTTGTGTGGGCGCCACGACACAAGCTAGCGCTGTAGCCTCACCCCTTGCGAGCCCAGATCCATTTGCCAGCTACGGTTCGGCCTATCTGGATATGGTAACGTCCAAGGAGCTCAACGGTGTGGGTCAATTGAGCGCTCAGGCTTCAAGCACTCTATTGAAATTGAACAGGGACATCTTGGCCCTAGGGGAAATCTCACAGAACCCAGGAACTAAAGTAAGCCCTACAACGATATCCGGTCAACTTGCAACAGTTGCTGACCTTTTAAATTCAGGTACTCCGACCAAGATCTTCACCGTTTCACAATCCGGATTCGACACTCATGCCAATGAAAAAGGCACTCAATTTGAAGATTTGAAGATTTTTGATAGCGCGATCTCTGGCTTTCTCTCGACCCTTCACCCCAAAATCGCAGACAACGTCGTGGTGGTCGCTTACTCGGAATTCGGAAGACGAGTTCAGGTCAATGCGAGCGGTGGCACCGACCATGGTACCGCCGGAGTCGTCTTTGTCTACGGGAATAGCGTCAAGGGCGGGCTGGCCGGAGAATACCCATCTCTTACCAATCTATCGGACGGAAATCTAAAGATTACAGTAGATTACCGTTCAATTTACGCGACCTTACTCGAAAACGTCCTTTCGCACGACTCAAAGACGATTCTAAATGGCAACTACCCAAAACTAAATATAATCAAAACCTAGAACTTCATCGAAGGCGCACACGGATCGAAGCGTGCAACCTAACGGTGGTCCAAGAACTCAGTATCACTACGCCGAAGTATTGCTTTCCGTCTCCAGACAAACAGATGGTATTAGGAGCAATTTTGCCCTATTCTTGGGGAAGAGATGCTAGAACCAATTAAAAAAATAGCCACGAGGAGTTCACATTGTCACAGCCTAAAATCAACCAGATCAATTTCTTCTTTGATCCAATATGTCCTTGGACCTTTGTTGCTTCCCAATGGATTCGCAATGTCGCCAACACGAAAGGAATACCGTTAGTCTTTAGACCCTTTTCGCTGCAAATAAAAAACAGCGACAAGACTCCAACGGAGCCATTTATCTCATACTTTAGGGCATCTCAGCCAACCCTAAGAATGGCAGCAAATCTTAGAAAGACAGATCCCGAGCATAACTTGCCCATCTCAGAACTCTATTGGGAATTTGCAAAAGAATTTCACTTGAACAATAATAAATTCGAGATCAACCCAGTTGAAATTGCCCTTAAAATCGGCCTCGATGAAGCAACCATTAAAGCTAAGGACGATGAAAGCCTCGATAGCTTTCTAAAGAAGGAGATGGACTATGCACTCAGCTTCACTGGTAACGATGTTGGCGTTCCGATAATTGTACTCGAAAACGAAACCTCTCAACGTGGATTCTTCGGGCCAATTCTTGGCCGAGTGCCAAATGAACAAGAGGGTATTGACCTATGGAATAGCTTAATCCACGTAGCGGAAATGGACTTCTTCTACGAAGCTAAACGAATTCGAGGCTCCGTAGTTGTTTCATGAAAGCATTTCAACCGTGACTGAAACTTTTTATTCGTATGAAAATAGCTTACACAGCTATTTTCAGTAGATCGACAAAAACAGATCGATGGCGCAAATTGCTTGTAAACTTGCAAGTAATTTGCGCTTTTTCTAATTCAATTCTTAAAAGCCCATCCTAATAAATAAATCACTGACAGCCGTAAATAATTTAAAAATTGCCCTCAAGTATCCTGGAAAATAACCCAATTAAAGAATCAAGACGCAATCAATAGATATTCGACTAAAAAAGATCGATAAAAAGTCAATCACTGACAAGCAGGCTTTCACAAAGCCAAACTTGTCAATTAGGGCCTTCGGGTACTTTGAAATATCTGATCCGTGGCGACATTTATAGATTGTGTCGAGATAGATCCCAGAAATAAACCTTTAGGGAGTCTATAGCCAGAAACCTTTGACTGAATGATTTTAGGAGACGACTTGAATCCTCTTAGCATCCATCCACAGTCGCTCCAGTGAATAAAAGTCTCTTGTCTCGGGCATGAATATATGTACAACAAAATCACTGTAATCCATCAAGACCCAAGAAGTATCGTTAAGTCCCTCAATGGATCGAGGAGCTATGCCAAATTCAACCTTGATCTTGGCCTCGACTTCTTCTGCTAGAGACCGAACCTGACGCGAATTGTTACCAGAGGCGATTACGAAGTAGTCACAAACCGTACTAAGCTCAGATATATCTAATATCGTGAGCTCCTCACCTTTTTTGTCAGACAGTGCTTCGCCTGCCACTAAGGCGGCTCTTAGTCCGTCAAAGTCCAATTTTTTCTGATCTTCCAGCAAGAATCCTCCGAAGTATACCTAATAATCTATTCTAGCATCACCCATGCAAACCGATTCAAGATACTGCGCGACAATATCTCAGCTATTTCGATAGATCCCTGACCGAGCTATGTAATCTATGGTCTCCCTAGACAAAAGAAAATCTAGCGGACGCCCATCTCTAACTCGAGCCCTGATGTCGGTCGAAGAGACGTCAAGTGCTGGAATTTCCACAAAGTCAGTACGCCAATAACGTTTAATAGAAGCGTCGATCCGAGTTCCCGGTCTATTCACAATTATCAATGAGACCATCTCCGATAGCGTCTCAGATCGTTCCCATGTATCCAAACCTCCAGCGGCATCGGCTCCTACCACCAAAAAAAGTTCAGAATTTGGATATTGTCGAGCGACCTCACGCACCGTGTCGATGGTATAGGACTGCCCGCCACGTCTTATCTCCATGTCGCTTGCTTCAAGGCCCTCGACCCCTGCAATAGCAGCCTTGACTATCTCGTATCTAGTCGTAGCTTCAGTGAGCGCTCGGGTTCCTTCTTTCTGCCACGGAACATTTGCCACCACCATGAGAACTTTATCCAATCGAGCCTGGGCTTTGGCATTCACCGCAGCGACAAGATGTCCAACATGGATTGGATCAAAGGTCCCACCAAAAATTCCTATTCGGGTGAGATTTTTATCTATGTGCAAATCTCTATTCACCTTGTAACGCTGCCACCACTGGCGCAAACTCCTCTAATTCATTTTGATGAATTACCCAATAGTTGAAACCATATTCGCGACGCCTTGCCAAAATAGTCTCGGCAACCTGATCAACGGTCCCGCTCAAGACGATTGGAATCTCTCGCGCCTCTTTCCCTGATATGCCAAATGCCGGGGCCATAGAGTCAATCCAGTCATTTGCATCCGGACCCACCTTAGCTATGAAGGAGAGGCACTGTAGGTCAACTTCACCTATGCGATCGCCCATATAGGAGTTGACCCATTTAAGTTTCTCATCAAAAGCATTCGGTCCAACCTCAGCAACCAAGCTAGGCCCCACAGCTCCAGATGCCAAGTTTACGTTGACTCCAACCACATCACCATGGCGAGAAGCGACCTCTAGCATCTTCTTGCCGCCTCCGCCCACTATCAGCTTTGGAGCCATTCCTTCTGGGATTGTAATAGTGCTAGCATTCTCCAACTGGTAGTACTCTCCAAAATAGCTAAAGGCAGAGCCCAAAAAGAGCCCCTTCATCACTATCAAAGCCTCTTCAAGGCGTGCGATTCTCTTGCTCGGTGAATCCATTGCAATGCCAGCTCTCTCGTAATCAGCCTTCATCCACCCGGCCCCTAAGCCAAACTCCAGTCGACCGCTGCTAATCACTGAAAGACAAGCGAGTTCCTGAGCCAAAACGACCGGGTGGCGATAGTCATTGCAAAAGACAAGTGCTCCCAAGGAGATCTCTTTGGTTCCAAGCGCAATGGCAGTTAGAGCAGATATCGGTGACCACTGATCGCCCCCAAGATGGTCAGGTAAAAAGATCGACGAAAAACCAAGGGCTTCAGCTCTTTGAGCAAGCTTCACCAAAGATTCAATATCGGTCGTCAATTCCGAAACTTGAACGCCAAACCTTAAATGCCGCACGAGGTTACCCTTCAGTCGCTTTTGGCCATATCCTATAAGTAGAAAATATCCAAAGCTTTATTATTTCACAATTGGAATCAACATGATGAATCCTAATTCCATGTCGAGGAAAGTTCGGAATATCTTATTAGAGGGTCAATTGCAAACGCCTGAAAATGCCGGAGGGCTTACTCAAAGAGCGGTTGACAAAAATATGGAACTTGGGTTAGAGGTAAATTAATATGGAGACATCGGTGTGGACGCCTGACTCGTGGAGGAGACTCCCGATCGCCCAACAACCCGATTGGGACGACCCGAGCGAATTAGACGCGGTAGAAAAAGAACTGGGCAGCTACGCGCCTTTAGTTTATCCTTCTGAGATTCGAGAGCTCCAAAGCCAGCTCGCTAAAGCGGCTAAGGGTCAAGCCTTCGTGCTCCAAGCTGGAGACTGCGCGGAGTCATTCAACGACTTTTCAGCCGACGTAGTAAGAAACAAGTTGCGAGTCATCTTGCAAATGGCAGTAGTTCTAACTTATTCATCAGGGGTTCCAGTAATCAAAGTTGGCCGGATAGCGGGCCAATTCGCAAAACCAAGATCCTCTCCGATGGAAAAAATCAACGGCCAACTGCTTCCGGTATTTCGAGGGCATATAGTAAACGACGATGAAGCCTCGATCGACGCAAGAAGACCCGACCCCAAAAGACTCCTCAGGGCCTACCATCAGTCGAGTGCCACCTTGAACCTACTGAGATCGTTGACACGCGGCGGCTTCTCAGACCTCTCCAGGGTGCACACCTGGAATCAAGAGTTCGTCGCATCATCAGCCGAAGGCCAAGCCTATGACGCGGTGGCCACTGAAATTGAGCGGGCTCTAAAGTTCATGGCCGCCTGTGGTATCGACCTTGAACGGGAAGAAACCCTTAGAAAAGTCGACTTTTGGACGTCACACGAGGCTCTTCTGCTTGGGTACGAATCGGCTATGACCAGATATGACCGGACCTCTAAAACCTATCTGGATCTTTCGTCGCATACAATTTGGATCGGCGAACGTACTCGCGAGCTCAATCATGCGCACATGGAATTCTTTAGCGGTATCTCTAATCCGATCGGTTGCAAGATAGGTCCAAGTGCAACACCAAAAGAAGTCATTGAAATCTGTGAAAAACTAAATCCCATGAGGATACCTGGCAGACTTAGCCTCGTCTCTCGAATGGGCTCAGAAAAGGTCCAATCAGTACTTCCCAAGCTGATAAGCGCGGTTCAACAAGCAAACCATCCCGTCATTTGGTCCTGTGATCCGATGCACGGAAACACATTTGTCTCAGAAAATGGCTTTAAAACTCGAAACCTAGAGCAAGTAATTGACGAGGTTAGGGGATTCTTTCTAGTGCATCGCTCCCTTGGCACATGGCCCGGAGGACTCCACGTGGAGCTCACCGGCGAAGACGTGACAGAATGTCTCGGTGGTTCAGCCACGGTAAACGAAGAGGACCTAGATACCGCCTACAACACTATCTGTGATCCAAGATTGAATGCTAGGCAGAGTTTAGATCTCGCCTACCGGGTTGCGGAGATGTTAATAGGTGACTGACACAGCCGACATGTTGTCACCATGAACACTTGGATGGTCATTTAATACTGCCACTCCGGGTGCTATTTCAGACCACTGCGCAACGACAAGCTATACACGTGATGGCACAGCCTGCCCAAAAATCACGAATTATTCCAGCTCAAATGGATTAATCATCGATTTAAACCGCTAGTAGGTTCAGTAATGTGCGCTTTGGTCGATACAAGCAACATAATAAAAACATCTCTGGGTGAGGTTTAAAGCGCTCGACTTCCTTCCTCAACCATGACAAAAGCAATTATCAACTTAGAAAATTGGATGCGGAGTTTCCACTATGACAAAGCTAAAGTACGCAAAAGCAATTATCGGCTCGTGCGCGCTGGTGGCAGGCGCTGGTCTAGCACAGGCATCCCCACACCACGTCCTTGGCCGGCTAGCAAGCCCACAAAAGCTGTTTCACACAGCAAAGCTCACGGCAGCAACAACGATATCCGGATACCGCCTAATCAGCGCAAACGGAACCGTCTATACACACGGTGGGGATCGATTTTTTGGGGATGCCCATACCCTTTCGCTTGCTGAACCAATTGTTGGTTCAGCGCCCACTCCAGATGGCCTTGGCTATTGGTTGGTCGCTTCTGACGGTGGGATATTTTCCTACGGGGATGCGGCCTTCTATGGCTCAACCGGTGCAATGAGACTCAATAAGCCAATAGTGGGGATGGCCTCGACACCAGATGGCAAGGGATATTGGTTGGTCGCCTCTGACGGTGGGATATTTTCCTTTGGGGATGCAGCCTTCTATGGCTCAACCGGTGCAATGACCCTAAATAAGCCAATAGTGGGGATGGCCTCGACACCAGATGGCAAGGGATATTGGTTGGTCGCCTCTGACGGTGGGATATTTTCCTTTGGGGATGCGGCCTTCCATGGCTCAACCGGTGCAATGACCCTAAATAAGCCAATAGTGGGGATGGCCTCGACACCAGATGGCAAGGGATATTGGTTGGTCGCCTCTGACGGTGGGATATTTTCCTTTGGGGATGCGGCCTTCCATGGCTCAACCGGTGCAATCAAACTCAATAAGCCGATAGTGGGCATGCAGGCAACGCCAACTGGAGCAGGATATTGGTTGGTCGCCTCTGACGGTGGGATATTTTCCTTTGGGGATGCCAGCTATTACGGATCCCAAGGCGGTTCACAACTAACTTCTCCAATCATTGGAATCAACACCTCGAACCAAACTGTGGCGACAGCCTCTGGGGCTACTGGCTTTGACGTTAGCAACTTCCAATGCGCCAGCACGGCATCTCCAGCCACTGGCACGTTCGCAATCATAGAAGTAAATGGCTGGCCATTTTCCGCCACCAATCCTTGTATTACCAAAGAAGCCTCCTGGGCGGGAAACAACTATCAGCTCTACACATTCTTAGCACTTCCGATTTCAGGAAACACGTCGAATCCCACCTGGAACCCATCCACCCCAACTACCGATTATTCTGTCGGGCCAAAGAGCACTACTGATATTGCATCTCAGGCTTACAACTATGGATACAACGCCGCAAAATATTCCTATGCGGCTGCCTCGAGCCAAGGAGCAACTTCCAACATATGGTGGATCGACGTTGAGGGTGCCACGAACTATTGGAGCCAGATTCCGTCCCTAAACGTAGCCGCTATACAAGGTGCCGCTGACTACCTAAGTTCGACCGGCGTTGTGGTCGGCCTTTACTCAGGGAATGCAGGGATGTACGCACAGATCACGACTGGCACAACCAGCGGAGCCGGGGCGATAATAGCGGGGGCAAAAGGTGGTCCAATACCCCTATGGTTCTACTCTGCAAGCGGAAGCGCCGCGTGTACAGCCACCACGAATCCATCGGGAAACCTAAATCCGTTCGCCGGAGGTATCCCTTGGTACATTCAAAGTCAGCTTCCAAACGGTATGGACGTAGACTACTCGTGCTAGGTTCCACACAGAGGGCGATCTAAGGCTACCCATAAATTTAGGCGCAAAGCAACGGTCTAGCTTGCATTGATAATTCGTGCCATTAGTTACATCTTGGAAAAGATACTTCAGTGGAAAAACTTGCAAAATAAGAGATTCCAAAGGTCCAAGCTAGGTCGTTAGCGCCAAGTGAATTTCAACAGTGGACTATTGCTGGCACCACTAAAGACTCTAAGGCAAGAAATTAGCGTACCTATCATTGAGATGGACAACCTACCACAGCTATCGATTAGGGCAAACATTGCAGTTCAATCTTATGTCGCAAAGCAAAAGCAAGTGAGCCACCACCGCACTCTTTAATATAAAGTGCCAATAAGTCAATAGAACCCTCATTATCCTCCTAAGATCGCAGTCGGAGGAGTTAGATGAAAAATAGAGTTATATCAGAGTCCATAGAAGTTAACACAAGCGCGTCAAACGTCTTTGATCTACTGGCCCAACCCAAAAAGCATTCAAGCTTCGACGGCTCGAATTCGGTGAAAGGTAACATCTCTGGACCAGACCGTCTCTACCTAGGAGCCAAATTCTCAATGTCAATGAAACTTGGAATTCCTTACCGTATTACAAATGAGGTCGTTGAATTCGAAGAGGGGCGCGTCATCGCTTGGCGCCATTGGGGCCATCACATTTGGCGCTATGAACTTTTAGAGCTAGATGCCTCCAGATGCAGGGTCACCGAAACGTTCGACTATCGCAACGCTAGGAGCCCAAAGATGCTCGAACTAACTAAAGCTCCAAAAACGAATCAAAGATCGATAATTGCCACCTTGAATCGTATAGCAAAACTTTACTCTTGAGGACTCCACTGTTTGAGGCCGGACAATAAGCTCTCTGTGCGAGCGATTGGTTGGGTGGTTGATAGATGGATAGATTGATTGCGTTTATCCAGCAATTTTATGGATATTCATGGATTCTAAGACATTACAACTAATAACAAATAATAGGCGATAAGACTGGCATCTTTCGCAATTGATAGTCATTGGGCGCATTTAAAGATTCAATAGATGGATTTGCCTCATCCCGATCTTTGAAATGTGTCATTACCTAGGAATATCGGTACTCAAAATGATTGATTATGACTAGCGCCATTGCAATTGATAGTAGACACCAAATCCTCAACCAAATTTCGCCCAGTCTATTATAATAATGGCAAGTCGACACTTCACAAAGACTCTTACAATCTCCTTGTCTATCAAGCGCTGCGGATCACATGGATCTCTTCGCATCTCAATTAATCCTGTTGATCGCCACAAAACCTATCTGGCGTGAACTGGATATATCTCTTGGATATTTGCACCTAAAAAGCTCGAAAGACGAGGGGTTCTAGCCCCCTCAATTGAGTCACGACAGACCAAAAGCGAATGAACGCTTGCGGTCTCAATGACGTATTGTTTGAGAGAGGTAACTCCGGTTCCCTTGCATATTGCATAAGCACTAGATATTGGACCTCGGTGCGTAAATACAAAGGTCGGACCTTCGCGTGCGTCCTGTCCCGCCGCCAAAAGTGCGTTACTAGCCTCCGCCAAAAGTTCTCCCAAGCAGAGGTCTACCCTGTCGTACATTTGCACGATTGACTCGCCACCCGGGCCAATCGCAGAGTCAATTTTGACCTCCACCAAGCTCAGGTTCGCCCATGCCTTACCATCGTCTTCTCCTGGATCTATCTCACAAAGGCCACAGAGGCGTTCTATGACACTTGGATCGATCCCAATCGCTAACTGAGCAGTCTGAGTTGTTCGCAAAATCGACGAGGCCACCACCCTTGAAGAAGAGATTGTAGAGAATTTCGAAGACAAAAATTCCCCTAGCTCAAGCGATTGAGTCATCCCAAATGAACTCAAGCCTCTACAGCCAAGATGTCCCCCAACAACCATATCCAAGGTGGATTGCGACTCCCCGTGACGAATCAAGATAAGCTCGATGAACCCTTTAGCCTTTTCCATCGCCCTCAAATACTCCCGGTCAAAGATTTCTAGGTTAGGTTCATAATCTTCAAGAAAACCTAACCTAGACGATCCACGAACTCTTCAAGCTGACGCAAATTCCGACATTCAACTACGCTGTCACAATATTTAGCGTACTCAGAGATGATCGAATCTCCAGAATTCCAATAGTTAGAGGGCTCTGGATTCAGCCAAAAAAGAGCTCTTGCATTTCTCCTAAGCTTGGCCAACAATTCCGCACGCGAGGAATGGTAATTGTTTCTGGCATCTCCCAAGATGATTATGGTCGACTTTTTATTAATCGATCTACCATATCGCTCTTCAAATTGCGACAGCGCATTTCCGTAGTCGGTATGGCCATCGATGTGAACAACATTGGCCTTGGTGTTTATATCTCGCAAAGCATCTTCGATGGAGGAGGCAGCATCGAAGTAGGCCGTAACCTCGTCACAAGCGTCGATGAAGACAAAACTCCTCACCTTCGAAAATTGCTCAGAGAGGGCGTAGACGAGTTGCAGCGCAAAACGAGCAAAGGACGAGACGGAGCCCGAAATGTCAGCAACGATAAATATCTCTGGCTTAGAGGGCCGTGGTGAACGAAACTTCAACGCCATAGGTACGCCGCCATAACCCAATGATTCGCGAAAGGTCTTGCGAAAATCTAAGCCGCCCTTATGGCCAAGGCGTCGTCGCCGAGCCAAACGTGCGGCAAGCTTGTTCGCGAGAGGATTTATCGCGTGGCGAATTTTAGCTATCTCATCACGGGATGCCTGCATGAATTCGATATCTTCTGGAAGCGTAGGTCGCATAGTCTTAGCAACCGCTCTGGCACCACGATCCTCAACTAATAGCTGGCGCACCTCGTCAGCGACTGCAGAGCGAAGATTGGATAATAGTTCTTGTAGATCGTTTTCAACGACTGCGTCTGACATCTTGCCACCATCTAAGTCGCCAGATCGCGCCTCTCGTAACGCATCGTAGATCATCTCGATATTTAGTTGCTTTAGGGTCCTGTAGGTATAGTAGACACCACTTACTGCGCGTCCTGGCTCCATACCTGCATATCTAGCTACCGCTCCGCGTGCCAAACGCGACAGCCGAGCACGATCATTCTCCAAAAGCGCCTTTATGATCCAACTGCGCAGTTCACCTCCGGAGTCCCCTTGGTCGCGCGCCCCTTGAATCTCCGATCCCTTGGAGTCGTCACCCTCGCCCTCATGGTCTGGGGCCAGACCATGAGGGTCTTCAATCTCCAAAGAAGACCTTGATCTCTTTGAAAAAAAGACATCAAAGATAAGGTCGAAGACTTCACTATGGGACTCATCCTTTACCAAGGTGGCATAAAGGGCAACCCGAAAGGAGCTTCTGTCGACTTCACCTATTGCCGATATTGCCCTACCTGCATCAACCACCTCAGTCATTGAAACGGGAACACCAGCAAGGCGCAAGGTCTCTGCAAAGTCTACGATCTGATCAAACATAGCGCTAACCTAGGAGACCTTAGACAATACTTTTTCAATGTCAGCCTGATATTTCAATAAGACATTGAGAGTTGAGATCACCATTGGCTGTTCAAGTTCAGTCGCCCCTAGTGTCATCAAAGTGATAGCCCAATCTAGCGACTCAGAGATAGATGGATGTTTCTTCAAATCCAATGTTCGAAGCATCGCCAAGAAATCAGCTATCGAATTAGCCAACGCACTTGAAAGCCCAGGAACGCGCATAGTCAAAATAGCCTTTTCGCGATCACGGTCAGGATAGCCAATGTGCAAAAACAGACATCGTCTCTTTAGGGCTTCAGAGAGTTCGCGAGTATTATTCGACGTCAGAATTACAAGCGGATGACGAGTGGCGCTAATCGTACCATATTCAGGTATGGTGACCTGAAAATCTGAAAGTAATTCCAAGAATAGGGCTTCGGTCTCAACCTCGACCCGATCGATCTCGTCGATCAGCAAGACGGCGGGGGCCGATGTAACTATTGCCTTCAGCAATGGGCGATAGAGCAGGAACTCACTTGAAAAGATGTCGGACTTTACTTCATCCCACTCCGCCGAAGCACCCGAGGCTTGTGCTGACTGAATCCTAAGCAACTGCTTTGAATAATTCCACTCGTAGATGGCTTTAGCATCGTCCAAACCTTCATAACATTGGAGGCGAATCAGTTCGGCACCCAACGAGCTCGAGAGAGCTTTTGCCAACTCGGTTTTACCGGTTCCCGCTGGTCCTTCAACTAATATTGGCTTGCGAAGAACTATTGATAGAAATACAGTAGTTGAAATCGTCCTGTTGGAGAGGTACTTAGCCCCCAATAGGGCCTCATCTACCATTTCGATAGTCTTAAATTCCTGTCCGGTTGATATATAATCCTGATTCAATTGCATCTTTCTAAATATTATGTAATCAGGATCTAACCTGACCACTGCCTTCTATCACATACTTCTCAGTTGTGAGTTCAACTAAGCCCATTGGCCCTCTAGCATGAAGCTTTTGAGTACTAATTCCGATCTCAGCACCTAGTCCCAACTGATTACCGTCTACGAATCGTGTCGATGCATTTACCAAAACTGCAGCAGCGTCAACTCTTTCGCAAAAATAATTTGCATTGGCGTAACTCTCAGTGATAATCGCTTCTGAGTGACCGGTTCCAAAGCGCCTGATATGGTCGATCGCATCGGGCATATCATCAACTATCTTCACCGCTAGGACCAAATCCAGAAACTCATTCGCATAATCGTCATCCGTCGCCAAAAGTGCCCGCGGAACGATAGCCGTCGTATTGAGATCACCTCGCAATTGAACCGATGAGAGCCTCTCATCCAATGCGCTTAGAAGTTGGCGAGCAATCTTTGTATGTATCAAAACAGTCTCTACCGCATTGCATACACCGGGCCTTTGTACCTTGGAGTTCTCGATGATCTCGATCGCCATCTCAATGTTCGCGCTCTCATCGACATAGATGTGACAGTTTCCATCGCCATCAATTACATATGGCACTGTGGCATTTTCTTTTATAGCCTCGACCAAAGATCTACCACCTCGCGGGATCAAAAGATCAATCTTGCCATTCAACCTCATGAACTCACCAGCTGAGGCACGATCGGTGAAAGGAATCAAAGTTATAACATCTGGGCTCAATCCAACTTCACCAATTGCACCCCGCAACAGTGTTGCTATCACCCGATTGGAATTTATTGCAGCAGACGATCCTCGCAAAAGAGCGACATTCCCGGACTTAAGACAAAGTGCGCCCGCATCGGAAGTAACGTTGGGTCGGTTTTCGTATATAATCCCGACAACCCCCAATGGCACACGAACCTTTCGAACATTAAGTCCATTAGCCAATCGATAGCCGCTCGTTACTTGCCCTATTGGATCTGGCAATTTAATGATCTCTTTTATCTGTTGGGCCATTGCCAATACTCGATTGTGATCCAGCCTCAATCTATCGATAGCAGTCGAGGCGAGACCGAGCTCACTAGCCATTTTGAGATCGATCTCATTAGCAGCCAATATCTCATCACTATGGGCCAAAATTTCTTGTGCCATCATGGCTAGAGCAGCATTCTTGGTGCTTGTGGAAGCCGTAGCGACTACCTGGGTTGCACTCTTTGCGCCTTGGGCGAGCTCCTCTAAGGATAGATCTCTTTCTTCACTTGGTTCCATACCATTAAAGACTAACCTAAGCGGCCCGGTTCAAGTGGTCCAAATTAATATGGGCGAACTTAGGAAATCTCCAACATAGAGATCCAATTTCCAGCCACGTACTGCTCAAAAACAATTTAAACCAAAAATGAGCCATGGAACGGCGACAACATGGGAACTTAGGTCACTCAAGAACGATAAGGTCGTCCCTATGGATCAAGACCGATGAGAACTCAGAGCCGAGTTGACTCTTATCAGCATCCATAAGCCTCAAGAGATCGACGCCAGAGATCCGGGCCAGGCCCTTAGCGACCACCTCTCCAGAGAGTGCTCGCACCTCTATTGCTGATCCTACTTCAAAAGAATCGCCGACGTTTCTGACTCCCACATACAAGAGAGAAGAGCCACCTTGAGTAATCGCTCTACGTGCACCTTCATCTATCGTTACAAAACCATCAATTGGAAGCGCAAAAGCAATCCATAATTTACGAGCCGCCAATCGGCGCCTGCTCTTGGCCACCCAAGTACCTATTCCAGCAACTCGTTCAATAGCGTCATCTAGTGAGCTTGCATTTGAAGCCGAGGTGATCAAAGTCTCAACTCCCGACCAGGCCGCAATTCTAGCAGCCATCACTTTGGTCATCATGCCACCACTGCCGCGAGTCGTCCCTCTACCACCAGCCATGGCAGCCAACTCTCTTGAGACCTCTTCAACCTGTTCAATCAAGGTGGCGTCTTCAAAAATCCGTGGATCGCCAGAAAACAGACCATCTTGGTCGGTCAAAAGAACTAAAGTGTCGGCACCAACCAAACCTGCAACTAATGCCGCAATTCGATCGTTGTCCCCCAAGCGAATTTCGTCATCGGCGATCGCATCATTCTCATTTACAATCGGGATAACTCCCATCTCAAGCATTCTCGAAAGAGTAGCTTTAGCCGATAGGTATTGTCGCCGTTCCATAAAGTCTGAACCAGAGAGCAAGATCTGCCCCGCAAGCAAGCCCTCGAGGCTAAAGCGCTTGGCGTAATAGTCAAAAAGACGCCCTTGACCTACGCCAGATGCCACTTGGAGGAGATCCATCTCCGTCGGCCTATCGCCAGTCAAGCCAAGCATCCCTAAGCCAATAGCGATAGCCCCTGAAGTAACCACGACTACCTTGTGGCCCGACTTGGAAACCTTGACTATTTGCGAGCAGAGCGAATTCAATGTCGCTTCATTTATCTCAAATTCGTCCGTCGTAACAGATGACGAGCCAATCTTGACAACCAAATTCACCTTGGATCAAACCTCTACACTTTTACCAATCAAGTACCAATCAAGTAAGTCATAAATAGTGCGATCGGATTTCAAAAGCAGATCTAAAATCTTTCGCGATCGCATTTTGCAAAGTAGCAATAGTTACTCATAGCCATATTGGCGAAGGTTCTCGAGCCATTTAGTCGCGATAATATATAAATTCAAACTCCCCGATAGCCACTTCATCGCCATCGGTAGCTCCAGCTCGCACCAAAGATCGATATACCCCGAGATGATATAGTCGCGTATGGATATATTCTCTAGCATCAGGCGTAGTCACATCAGATAGAGCTACCGCTCGCTCTGCTGCACGCCCTGACACTCTGAATCGATTGGGCGCCTCACGATCGACACTATAGCCTTCGGTTGAGAGATTTATAACAATTTCATCGCTTGTAGCATCCATTGGCGTGACCTCTTTGGCGTTGGACACCTTCTCGGCTAAGACCTTTGTTAGCTCTGAAATCCCCATCCTTGTGACCGCGGAGATAACGAAATCCGCATCTACGCCGAAATAGTCACCTGGGTTCGCAATTATCTCTGGATCAAGGGTATCTGCCTTAGAGATGACTACTTCACAGGGTCGCTCTAAGAGATCTGGCATATATGCGCCAAGCTCTTGTTGGAGGATCTCGTATTGATCCAACACAGCCTTACCTTGGGATTCAAGACCATCTAACAAATAAACAAGAACGCGGGCCCGTTCGATATGTCGGAGAAATTCATGGCCAAGTCCACGCCCTTCTGAGGCACCTTCGATTAAACCTGGAATATCAGCGACAACATATTCAGAAAAATTAGAGCTGTCGCCCAAACGCACGACGCCCAAATTGGGCTTTAAAGTAGTGAATGGATAGTCAGCTATCTTTGGTTGGGCGCGACTCATAACCGAGATCAAAGTTGACTTACCCGCATTCGGAAAACCAACCAGCGCGACATCGGCACGAAGCTTCAATTCGAGGTTGAACCAAAACTCCTCGCCCTTCTCGCCTTGTTCTGCGAAGGTAGGAGCACGACGCTTATTGGCTAGAAATCGTGCATTTCCTCGCCCGCCTTGACCCCCCTTTGCTGCCACATAACGCATCCCGGGAAGAGAGAGATCACAAAGAGCTAAGCCTTCGAGGTCATGAACTACCGTACCGGTAGGAACCCGAACAACCAGCTCCTTGCCACGATGGCCATGGCGAGCTTTGCCCATTCCGTGAACGCCGCTCTCAGCCTTTCGAAAGGGTTGGTCGACGAACGTCAAGAGCGACACCATGTCGTCAGTGGCAAGCAAAACAACATTTCCTCCGTCACCACCGTCGCCTCCATCAGGGCCGCCCTTATCGACGTGAGCTTCACGGCGGAAAGATATTGATCCCGCACCACCGTCACCAGCCTTGACGTGCAGCTGGGCCTTGTCGACGAAACCTGACATACTATTCCTTTCAAAATGAATGAACCTCGGGTCTAACCGAGGTTCATTCATCAATTAGCGTCGGTCGCCATGGACCAAAATACCTCTAGTGGGTTTAGACGATGTCTACTAGACGTCGTCCCTTACGCTCGCCAAATTTGACTACGCCGTTAGCCATAGCAAATAGAGTGTCGTCCTTACCAAGGCCAACATTGATTCCAGGATGGAACCGAGTACCCCGTTGTCGAACCAAAATCGACCCTGCAGTGACGGTCATACCATCGAATACCTTCGCACCAAGGCGCTGGGCGTTAGAGTCTCTACCGTTTCTAGTAGATCCACCACCTTTAGTCTTTGACATTTCAACTCCTATCTATTATTAAGGTCAAAAAACGACCTAAAACCTTTCATTTGAGACCTTTTGGCCCAAAGAAATAGTTACTTTGCGATCTCGAGAACTTTGACCATTACATACTTTTGACGATGACCAAAGCGCCTGCGGTTGTTGGACTTATTCTTATATTTAAAGCCAACCACCTTGGGTCCTTTAGCGAAGCCTACAATTTCACCCCGTACCACAGAGTTAGCTGCGGCGGCACCGCTTACAACATTTTCTTCATCAACGACAAGGATTGGATTGAACTCAACGGAGTCTCCAATAAGACCATCTAGTAGCTCAAGTCGCACGGACTCGCCTACCGAAACTTTTTCCTGCTTGCCACCGGACTTAATAACTGCATACATAGGTTGAACAGTCTAGTGACTATCTAGAGAACTTCGACATCTAGAAATACCATCCCACGCCCCTTGCACGTAGGGCAGGCGTCTGAGAGCGCTTCGACTAATCCTTCAGAGACTCTCTGGCGAGTCATCTCTACTAAACCAAGCGAGGAGATGTCATATACTTGAGTCTTCGTCTTATCGCGCGAAAGCGAACCTTTGAGAGCTCTAAGAACGTCCTCTTTGTTGACCTCAACAGTCATGTCGATGAAATCAATAATTATGATTCCGCCAATATCGCGCAGTCGCAATTGTCGGGCTATCTCATCTGCAGCTTCAACATTCGTTTGGTGTATTGTCTCCTCCAGAGAGACCGTTCCTACGTGCTTACCTGTATTGACATCAACCACAGTCAAGGCTTCTGCGCGATCGATTATAAGATAACCACCTGACGGCAACCAAACCTTCCTGTCCATCGCCTTATGGAGTTGTTCGTGAACATGATGGACTTCAAAGAGCGGAAGTCCTGCTTCGGCTGGATCATAATACTCTACGCGATCAGCTAACTCAGGTGAGATGCTCCCCACATAGGAGTGAACCTCGTCATAGATATCTGCATCATCTATGATCACGCCTCTATAGTTTCTATTGAACTCCTCGCGAATTACTCGAACCGCAACGTTCGGCTCTGAATATAAAAGAGTTGGTGCATGTGCGACTTTAGCCTTGGCTTCAATAGCCTTCCACATCTCAACAAGTTGAGAGATGTCACGCCCAAGCTCATCAGCACTAGCGCCTTCTGCTGCAGTACGGACAATTACTCCAAAACCTTCCGGTTTCAGTTCGCCCAAAATACGCCGAAGTCGACGACGCTCGTCGTCAGGTAATCGCTTTGAGATACCGTAACTCTCCGAGTTTGGCACAAGAACGACAAATCGCCCAGGAAGCGACACCTCCTGGGTAAGACGAGCTCCTTTGGTCCCAATAGGGTTCTTGGTGACTTGGCAAAGAACTACTTGTCGCGGACGTAGAAGATGCTCAATTCTTACCTCGCGGGACGGAGCCTCAACTAAATCGTCACGGTCATAACGAACATCGCCCCGATATAGCACCGCATTTTTGGTTGTACCGATGTCAACAAATGCAGCCTCCATGCCCGCTAAGACATTTGTGACACGGCCCAGATAGATATTTCCATCTATCGCATTGGGATCCTGACCGACCTTAGAGACATAGTGTTCAATTAAGGTTCGTCCCTCGAGTACTGCGATCTGGACAAAATCATCGGCCTTGTGAACGCACATTAGGTACCGCCCTAGCGGCCGTCCATTTCTCGAGCGACCAATTCGTTGGTTGGCCCGGCGACTTCCACGAGTATCGGTCTTTGTCTCATTTGCCAGCTGAGAATCAACGCTATATCGCACTGGTTCATCTACGACGCCATATTGCCTTGACTTGGGGCCGCGCTTTCTACGCACAGGGTTTTGTGGCGCAGACGGCGATAGCTCCGTGCTTTCAGGGGTGGCTCTTGCGAAACGAGGAAGATGGGTTCGATGCTCTCGATCCTGATTTGGAAGATTCGAAGAGGGAGGAGCCTCATTTGATGCCTTTGGCGGAAGGACGCGCTTTGGTCGCCTGTCATTTGGCCTTTCGGTCTTAGGACTTACATTGCCTGGAACCTCGAGCGAGTCGCTCTGTGGCGGCTGGCCAGTCTGCCCTGTCGCATTCCTAGGACCCTGTGGACGTCGATTTCGGCTTCGCCTTGGTTGTGGGTTGGACGCCGAAGTCGCCTGCCCTTCTAATCTTGGCCTTTGACCATTCGAATTATTTGAACGAGATGGAGCGTTAGTAGCATCTTGGCTCGTTCGCTGATGCTCAACCGTTATCGGCGGTGGGATCAGGGGAGATTTTGAACTCTCCTCTGGATTATTACCTGTTGACATCTAAAACCTGCACTTCCTAAGTGTGATCTAGCGCCAAGGAACGGAAATCGAGTTAAACCTAATGTCGAAAATTCAGTGCTCGAAGGCCTCACGGTCCTCGATCGGTCAAACCTTTTACCTCCGTCGCAAAGACGCTCGGAAAAATTCAGGGTTCTCCCACGGGAATCAGATACTGACATTGTGCCGATAGAATACGAGAACCTTATAGCTATTAATGCCATAGGAATATACCGCACACCAATCAATTTCCAAAATTCGGGAAAATCCATTACATACAGTCTAGCCCACTCTTGAGTATCCCATTGAATGCGTAGTCGGTTACTTGATGCAACAAAGAATAAGTAAGCCTCAATCGAGCCGCCCAAAGTTCATTTGAAAGCTCCAGACTCTAGAAGATCTACAGATTGGAAGATCTCAAAAAACAAAAACGAACTAGCCCTTTTTCGTTGTGGTGGTTGTAGCTGGGGCAGTAGCAGAGCCACCAGTTTTTGACGCTCCACCCACGCCAGTAGTCGATGTTGTAGCTGTTGGGGTTGTCTTGATGCCATATCTAGCGTAGGTAGTAGCGCCGGCTGGAATATGAGGCTGGCCAAATGTGACGGGGGGAATGGTGTGAGTTCGAAGATAGTTAAAGATCGTACGAACAACAGGTGCCGCTCCACTTGTACCAAAACCACCGTGATCAACCACTACTGTAACAACATACTGTGGTTTGGGAAGTGGTCCGTAGGCCACGAACCACGCATTTGGCTCCAATCCTGTAACAGAAGCCGTTCCAGTCTTACCTGCCAATGGATAACTAGAAAGTGGAAAGCCAGAAAAGGTGCCATAAGCTGTTCCAAGGGGGTTCGAAATAACTCCAGCAAAGCCGGCTGACATCGCAGCTCTGTCCACAGCCGATAGGGGTACCTTGGCGGCAACCTTCGGAGCGAAGGTCTTGACCACCTTCCCATTCTGATTTACGATTCCGGCTACCATCTGTGGAACATACCTAGTACCGCCATTGGCAAAGGTTGCATAAGCATTCGCCATTTGAATTGGCGTAATCACGGTCTCACCCTGACCAAAGGCCATTTCCAATTGATCTGCTGTATACCAGGAGCTATAGGGATAAGCCTTCGGATACTTTTTATGCAATAGAGCCCTAAGAGCGGGTGAATCCACGAGGCCACTTGCCTCTCCTGGAAGATCAACCCCAGTTGGCGAGCCCCACCCATACTTAGCGGCCATATTCTGAATTGGAGAGGTGCCGTAAGTCTGCGTATTTGCATAAAACATGTAGCCAAGATTGTAAAAAAAGATATCGTCAGAGGCGGTGAGAGCTGTTGTTACATTGATCGATCCAAGGTGTTCAAAGCCAGAGTTGTGAAAGCTACACAGGCCGCTTCCAACTTTACAATTGGGGATATTGAAGATTCCCGTATCGTTATAGTAATAATATGGAGAGATCAAGCCAGAAGAGAGCGCCGCAGAGGCGGTAGCTAACTTAAAGGTCGACCCTGGCGTATATTCACCAGCAATAGCCCTATTGAAAGTCGGATCACCGTATTGGGGTAAGGTAATTTTGTTGTACGCCGCCTGAGATATGTTACCGACCCACACTGAAGGATTATAGGTCGGATACGATGCCATAGCAACGATAGCCCCAGTATTGACATTTTCAACGACAGCAGCACCGGAAAGATTCGTGAAGTATTGATGACGATATGGATCGTAGGTATGGCTCAACTTGGCAATCTGGCTTGAGAGCGCACTCTCTACTGCTTTTTGAAGGTTCAAGTCCATATTCAAAACCACGTTGTCACCCGGCTTTGGTGGAGTATTGGCAAGAGTTCCAACCACTTTGCCAGCAAAATTAACTTGCAAAGTCTTCTTGCCGGGAACTCCTCGAAGGTACTTCTCATAGCTTGCTTCAATTCCGGCCTGGCCAATCTGATCCCCGGCCTGATATCCGGCAGCCGCATATTGTGCCAATTGGCTGGCGGAGATCTGTCGCACATACCCCAAAACCTGAGATGCAGTGGTTCCCTCTGGATAGACCCGCTGTGTGCCAAGTGAGCTTGAAACCCCTGGAAATAGAGAAGGATGCTCCTTGATATAAATTATCTGTGCCTTCGTAACGTTATAAGCAACCGAAACCGGAGCATAAGGACTCTGTTGGGGACTGTTGTAAGCTGCTTGAATATTTGCCAAGGGAACACCTAGCTCAGTAGCTATATTCTTTAGAACCCATGGGGACTTGGTAACTATCGTTTGATCCACCGTCAAGGACTCGACGACCTGATTCCCAACGAGTAAATTCTGATTTCTATCCACGATTAGGCCACGAGGCGGCGATGTCACCACAGACCTAACCTGATTTTGAGTGGCAAGCGACCTATACGTCGACACTTGCAAAACTTGCAAGGTGTACAAACGAGCGATTAAAGCAACAAACAGAGCAAATACGGCGAAACCAACTGCTCGTATTCGCCTACGATCTGAGAGTGACCCCCGACCTGGCTCCTCTGAATCAAAAAAACTCATTCGACCCTTTTCTCAAAAGTCATAAACTTCGCGAACTACGTCGACTCGGTGGTCGATCTCCTGATCCCAAATTAATCAACCAGCGAAATAGCGGAACCCCTATCAAAGAGAAGATTCCACAGACCGCTGCAACAACAATCAGCGCCACCGAAAACTTAGCACTGAGCGTAGTTTTTAAACCTAAAATTCGGACTACAACCTCCAAGAAGGCCACTCCAACTGCCCCACCAACCAAAGAGATAAGAACCTCAGCTATGAGCGAATCCGGCATTGAAGTAACTTCTACGAGGCCTACACAGTATCCGATGGTCGCATATACCAGACTAGATACACCAAAGGGAATTGACGCAAACGAGTCCGCTATCAGGCCAAACACAAAGCCAGCAATAGCACCAGCCTCGCGGCCCTCGATCAATCCAATGACTATCGCGCCAGCCAATAAAAGATCCGGGTGAACCCCCTGAATCGTCAAAGTACCCAACTGGGAACGTTGAAGCCCTGCAATCAACAGAATTATAAATGGCAGCTTGAAATAATAAGAGCTACGGTTCATGGCAGCTTTACACCTGGCAGCCAGTGAAGCACTGAAACGTAATTCAAATTAGAAAGCGATGCTAAAGGTGTCAGCTCCACGTGCTCTTGCAGTCCGCCCGGAGGAGTAAAAGCCTTGTAGACCGACCCAACCGGAATTCCTGCCGGGAAGATCTCGCCGGACAATCCGCTGGTATACATAAATGTTCCGACAGGCAGGACTGTACCTGGATCCACAAGTTGAACGCTCAACTTCTGACCGCCCCCCTGCCCTACTACAAGTCCCAATTGAGAAGCGCTGCCAAAACGCACTCCAACGGAGAAGTTTGGATCGTTTAGCAAAAGTACAGTAGAAGAACTAGGAGACACTTGAATAATTCGCCCAACCAAACCCAGATTCGAGACAACTGGATTGCCAATGGCAACTCCATCAGAGGTTCCCTTATCGATCTCAACGCTCATCTGAAGATTCGTAGGAGTTACCGAGATAACCTGAGCCGGAGTACTAGGTATATTGCCAACATATGGTATCTTCAACTGCTTGGAGAGCTGAGCAAGAGACCTAGCCGCTCCAGCATCTACAACTCTTTGATTGCGAATCAACGCTATCTCATTTACCAACTTCTGATTGGTAGCCTTGAGAGACGAGTAGTCAAAAGCACCAATTATCGTATTGTAGATAGGTGTCACTAATGCAGTGGCACCTTGTCTTATCGGCGTAACTATGTCGCGAACGTATCCTCTCGCTCCAGTTATAAATGGCGGTGTCTTCTTATAGCTCACTGATATCAGTGAAATCGAAACCAAAATTAATATAACGAGAGTGATACGAGGGCGTCTAAATATTTGAGTAGCCACCTTGGCTTGCTGGCTCCCTATCGACTACTAGCTGAAATCAGCACTTGCTTGAGTGCCTCAAACTCCTCTAGACACTGACCAGATCCCAAAGCTACACATTGAAGCGGATTATTTGCCACAACGATAGGCATACCCGTCTCGGCGTGGATCCTCTTATCAAGACCTGTAAGCAGTGCGCCGCCGCCAGTTAGAACAATTCCTTGCTCCATAATATCTGCGGCAAGTTCTGGTGGCGTGTTATCAAGGGTGAACTTTACTGCATCAACAATCGCAGCTATAGGCTCTTCTATCGCCTTACGTATCTCCTGCGTGGAGACCAATATCGTCTTTGGAAGGCCCGTTACGAGATCGCGGCCCCTAATCTCTGCTTGAAACTCTTCTTCTAGAACAGTCGCCGATCCAAGGGCCATCTTCATCTCTTCAGCGGTCCGCTCACCAAGAGCTAAGCTATGCTCCTTCTTGATATAGGCAATTATTGCCTCATCTAGTTCGTCGCCGCCTATTCGAATCGACTTTGAGGTAACGATACCGCCAAGGGAGATTACTGCGACCTCGGTTGTACCACCACCAATATCGACCACCATATTGCCAGTCGGCTCATGGATTGGCAAGCCGGCACCGATAGCTGCCGCCATTGGTTCTTCGATGATATATGCGGGTTTACGAGCGCCTGCATATTCGGCAGCTTCTTGAACTGCCCGTTGTTCCACCCCTGTAATACCTGACGGAACACAAATGACCATACGAGGCTTACCAAAGCGCTTTGATTGAACCTTGTGAATAAAGTACCGAAGCATCTTCTCACAGATCTCAAAGTCAGCGATAACGCCGTCTTTTAGAGGGCGAATCGCTTGGATATTACTTGGGGTACGCCCAATCATCCTCTTAGCTTCGACGCCGACCGCTAGCGGCCGACCATCTTTGGTGTTAATTGCAACGACTGAGGGTTCGTTCAGAACGATCCCCTTACCACGAACGTAAACGAGCGTGTTAGCGGTACCTAGGTCAACCGCCATGTCCCTGCCAAATGAAATTCCGAATGCCATGGAATCCTCCGTGGTGCTATGTAAATAAAAAGAGAGGGTCTATCCGACTAGGGCCTCAAATGCCCTAAATGGTGTTCGCTGATAATATATGCGATATAACAAACAGTCTAATGAGCATTTGCACAAATCAAAACATCAACTACTGGTCCTAGCGAACTGGGAAGAAATTAGCCAGCTCACGGCGGGCTGAATCTGCCGAATCGGAGCCGTGCACGAGATTAGCTGAGATCGAAGTCGCCAAATCCCCCCGGATAGTGCCAGGTGCAGCTTCGGCCGGATTGGTCTTTCCCATCAACTTACGAACGATCTCCCAAGTCCCATCAGGTCCAGAAATCTCGGTTACAAAGACTGGCGACGAGGTTATAAATGAGATCAGCTCTCCGAAGAATGGCTTGCCTTCATGTTCCGCGTAATGTGCCTTTGCGGTAGCTTCATCTACCACACGCAATTCCGCTCGTACAATCTTCAATCCTGTAGCTTCGATACGGCGAATGATCTCACCAATTAGCCCTCGTTCCACTGCATCTGGCTTACACATAAAAAAGGTTGAATTCATAGCCCACAAGTTTACAAGTCCGAAGCCCATAACTACCTGAATCACAAAGATGCAATTCCTTGGAGCATCAAGATATAAGAAATTCTCGCGCACTAGCCGCGGTTCTAAAGGATCCACATACGACCACGGCACCAACGTCCCCGACTAAATTCATAGCAATCGATACGGCGCTCGGTACATTCTCCGATAGAACCACCTCTAATCCGACCTTAGTAGCAATCTCAGAAAGGTCCTGGATAGAAACCGAGCGCACATCAAAAGTACTACTCACCACTACCGTGCCGCAGAAACGCCTTATCTCGCGTAGATAACCCTCGGTATCTTTACCCTCCAACATGGCCACAACCGCCACAATCGGCTCCACACCCTCAAATTCGATGCAGATAGAGTCGCCGAGAGCCCTGGCCGCCTCCAGATTATGCGAGCCATCCACTATCACAAGAGGAGATCGGTATACAACCTCAATCCGCGCGGCCATCACCACCGACTCCAGAACCATACGCACAAGATCTTGCGAGATAGATCTGGCCTCTAACTCTTCCACCGCACTAATTGCCAAGGCTGCATTGAAGATTTGATGGCGTCCATGAAGAGATAGAAAAAGATCGTCCAAGAGCGAACGTCGCGTGACCAGATCGAACTGCCAACCTCCCAGGGCCGGTCGGAGATTTGAAACCAGAATATCCCGACCAACTATAGCCAATCCGGCATTCTGAGTCTCGAAGACAATCTCCATCAAGTCGGCATCCAAACTCGCGACCACACCAACTGAGCCTGCTTTGATAATGCCAACTTTATTACGGGTCACATCGGCCAGAGTTGGCCCAAGAAGCTCCAAATGGTCGTGACCAACAGACGTTATAACAGAAACGTCGCCATCGATAACATTGGTGGAATCCCAAGTGCCACCAATGCCCACCTCAACCACTGCCACCTCTACACCTTCAGCGTAAAAAGTTGACAGTCCAAGAGCTGTCACTATCTCAAACCATGAAAGCTCAAGGCCAAGTTGCTCAATTACGCCCTTGACTACCAACAATTCAGAGATCAAAAGGTTGTCATCGATAGCGATATTATCGATTCGAATTCTTTCATTCAAGATGTGAACGTGGGGAGAGGTAAAGAGACCAACACGCCGACCCATAGCGCAAAGAAGTTCGGAAGCAATATGAGAAACGGTACCCTTACCATTTGTTCCTGTTACATGGATGATCTCAAAACTATCCTTGTTAACCCCAAGTGCTTGAAGAACCGCTCGAACGCCTTCCAGCGAAGGTGGGCGTTCAAATTGCCGCGACCTCTCGAAATTTGCATGCGAATCAAGCCACGCCAAGGCATCGTGCTTAGACCACAAGTGCGCACCGCCTTTGAAAGAAATTAACCAATTCGCTAAGAGGCTCGCCTAGAACGCGGAGGCCTCTCGGTCGATTTCTCCTTTGGAATAAGAGTTGGAGCCGCCTTTGAAGAGACCACCTTTGCGTCAATTACACAACGTTGAATGTCATTCCTCGATGGCAATTCATACATTACATCCAGAAGTACTTCCTCCAAGATCGCTCGCAATCCGCGAGCTCCTGTCCCTCTCAGAAGGGCTAGGTCCGCAATCGCCTCAAGACCATCAGTTGTCACCTCGAGTTCCACACCGTCCATCTCAAAGGTGCGACGGTACTGCTTGACTAACGCATTACGAGGTTCAACAAGAATCTCAACTAGCGAATCACGCTTCAGATTCGAAACTGCCCCAACTACTGGCAGCCGTCCAACGAACTCTGGAATAAGACCGTACTTCAAAAGATCTTCTGGTAGTGCGGAATGAAAAAGCTCGGTAGCTTCAAATCGATCGTTAGAAAGATCAGCGCGAAAACCTATGGTCTTTTTACCAATTCGCGACTCAATAATCCGTTCCAATCCAGAAAAAGCACCTCCACAAATAAAAAGAATATTTGTGGTGTCAATCTGTATAAATTCCTGATGAGGATGCTTTCGACCACCTTGTGGCGGAACCGAGGCGACGGTACCCTCTAAAATCTTTAGCAGCGCTTGTTGGACGCCCTCACCAGAGACGTCTCGGGTTATTGAAGGATTCTCAGCTTTTCTAGCGACCTTGTCGATCTCATCTATATAAATAATGCCGGTCTGCGCTCGCTTTACGTCGTAGTCAGCAGCTTGGATCAATTTCAAAAGGATGTTCTCAACATCCTCTCCAACGTAACCTGCTTCTGTTAGAGCTGTCGCGTCAGCGATGGCAAAAGGCACATTCAACATGCGAGCCAAAGTCTGCGCAAGTAGCGTCTTGCCACAACCGGTTGGACCTAACAGCAAGATGTTCGACTTTGAAAGCTCGACCTCTTTATCGAGGGTTGAACTCTGCTGAACTCTCTTGTAATGGTTATAAACCGCAACAGAGAGGATCTTCTTGGCGCGTTCCTGACCAACGACGAACTGATCAAGAAAAGATGAAATCTCTTGGGGCGTAGGCAACTTATCGACTTGAAGATCGGTCTTTACACCCTCATCTTCCGAGATAATATCAACGCAAAGCCGAATACACTCATCACAAATGTAAACACTCGGGCCAGCAATCAGCTTGCGTACCTGCTTCTGAGACATTCCGCAAAAGCTGCACTTTACGACCTCTTGGCCGTCACTGTACTTGACCACTCCCACTTCCTCCAACCTAGGGAATCTATCCTAGCCCCAACTGGCCACCGTGGCTAACCAAGGGAGATCCAAGGATAGCCACATCCATAATTAGTTGACGATGGACCTTGTCTCAATAGCGAGCCTCGAAGCCAAGACCTCGTCAATAATTCCGTATTCCAGGGCCCCAGGTCCATCCAAGATGAAATCTCGATCGGTATCATGCGAAATCCGCTCAACATCTTGTCCTGTATCCGAAGCCAACATCTCGTTGAGAATATCTCGCATACGCAATATCTCTTTGGCCTGAAGCTCAATATCAGTTGCCTGTCCACCAACGCCTCCGTAAGGCTGATGAAGCAGAACCCTAGCATGGGGAAGAGCGTAACGCTTGCCTTTCGCTCCGGCAGCTAATAAAACAGCCGCGGCAGAAGCAGCCTGTCCAAAACAAAAAGTTGATACATCCGGCCTGATAAATCTGATCGTATCATAGATGGCGAAGAGACCAGTGATGTCGCCACCTGGAGAGTTGATATATAGATTTATATCTCTCTCTTGATCCTCATACTCAAGGAAGAGCAACTGTGCACAGATTAAATTTGCAACTGCGTCGTCAATTGGGGTACCTAAGATAATGATTCGCTCACGCAAGAGCCGAGAATAAAGGTCGTAGGACCTCTCGCCGCGACTGGACGACTCAACTACGGTCGGTACCAAATAGTTATATGCTTTCACTTAGCCTCCTACAACTTGGCGATTCGTCTACAGCATCTAACGCTCAAAGCGCTCGATCTATTCGCTATCTTCCGTTACTAACTCTAAATCAACCGATTCTTCTACCTCGACATCTGCCGTCTCGGATCCTTCCAAAGCCTCGGCCTCCTTTGTGGAGACCTCTATCGAAGATGGAGCAACTTCACCAGTTACGTCCCATCGGCTCAACTCGTTTCCATTCGCGTCCACAAACTTCGAATTTTCAAACAACCAGTCGAGGGCCTTTCGCTTTGCAATTTCCACTCTCAAACCAACCAATTGACCGGCCTCACTCAAACGAACACGAACATCCTCAATGTCCACGCCATTCGACAGAGCAATCTTGCCCAGCTCTAGATCGATCTCCTCAGGCGTTGCGTTCAAGCCCTCAGCCTTCGCCAGAGCCCTAAACACCAAGTCAAATCGACTTTCTACAATAGCTTCAGCTGCGATTTGAGTAGATAATTCATCGGCAGTTAAGTTTGCAAGCTCAAGATATTTGGCCAAAGATAGACCACTATTTTCAATCCGGTGTCCGAAGTTGTGAGACATATTCTCAAACTCCATCCTTACCAAAGAGGAAGGAAGTTGCGCCAATCCAGCGATCTCAGCCAGTTTGTTCGTTACGACATGACGCCAAGTATTTCTAAGCATCGACTTGTGATAGTTATCGAGATTCCTCTTGATATCCTCTTGTAGCTCCAAAAGTGTCTCAAATTCAGAGGCTTCAGAGGCAAACGCATCGTCTAACTCGGGCTTTACTAGAGCCTGATGCTCCTTGATGACACCCTTGACGATTGTCGATGCTTTCTCGAAATCGTTCTCTACTGGCTCCAATTCGGGCTCTTGAGCAACGGACTCCTCCGAAATATCTTCTGCTTCTAGATCGTCGAAGTCTAGATCGTCTAGTTGATCCTCGTCAGTTACATCCGTCAATACAAATTCGAAACTTTCGCCAACGGCCTTACCTAGAAGGGCATCAGACAAGCCTTCAAAAGGCTCTGGCGCGCCAATCCTATAGACATAGTCACTGATATCCGTCGGTGCTTCGCTATCATCAGAGGTGACGCTTAGATCTACGGTAACAACTGATCCCTGGGATATTGCACCGTCTGAATCCTCTAATGATCCCAGTGCCTCCCGAAGTCGATCTATCTGTTCGTTGACTTCATCCTCTGAGGCCTCGCCTGCTGGCACCTCGAAAGTTAGATCTCCATAACCTTCGAGATCTAGAGTTGGGCGAACCTCTACGATAACATCGAGCTTCAGAGGACCAGCCTCTTCGCCTTCTAGAACGGTTACCGCTGGCGCCGATATCGGCTCAACCTCGTTCTCAATTATCGCTTGTTCGGCCCAACGATTGCTATTCTCATTGATCGCTTCCATACGAGCAAAACCAGCACCAAGCCTAGACTCAAGGACCTTTCTTGGGGCTTTACCAGGGCGAAATCCTGGCATACGAATTTGGGACGAGACCTTACGAAAGGCCACTTCTACCGCTGGGAGCAACTCCTCTTCGGAGATCTCAACGAGAAGCTTAATTTGATTATTTTCGAGTAGCTCGCTTGAAGAATGCATATGATATCCAAACTAGCGCGAATATAGCAATCTAAGGACATTTATAGGCAAGGCGTTTATAGGTTATGGAAATGAGAGCCCTAAAAACCTACTTTTGTAACGAATCTTGATCAAAAAATAACAAAGCTAACGAGAAATCCCTCAAAGTAATAAGTGAACCTGTTCACCAATGGTCAAAACATCTTCTCCAAACTGGTCTTATCTTTGATCCCAATTAGATTTTCAACCCAAATTGAAGATGCGCATCACATTCTCTAACTAGAAATTCCAGGATCTGCCAACCATGATGACTTCGACCAAAAGCTATTGGATAGCCCTTTCGATCACCATTTAATCGAACTCAAGTTCTGCCGCTCAAATTATCATTTAGGCGGAATAAAAATCGCTCATATACAAGAAATGTTGAGATAGGAGCCAAGACGCTCAGAGCACTGAAGAGCCAAGCGGCCGTTCACCCTTCGAAAAGTTTCGCACCGCCAAGGTCCATAAACGTCCGTTTTGTGAGCCACTCCAGCACAACCCTAAAACAGCTTCATTAGCTGTTCAGTTGAATACGGCAGAACTCACTATCCTAGGAGGCCATCGCGCAATTCATAAATCGACTCTTTCAGGTGGTATTTTTTTGACTCCGAATGCAGTTACTATGCCTGATTCGGCATTAAGTGCGGAGCTTAAAATCCAAAACGGGTAAAAATCAACTTATGCAATTGTCTCCGTGCCGACAAACAACGCCCTCGACAACAAGCAGATACCCATCCACCAGGCCTTAGAGAATCTATCTGACTATCCGAAAAACAATTTGGGCTCTGATCCCACCAATTATTCACGTACGCTTCGAATGGCTGCACCTCAAAAGTTCTCACGGTTAGAGATCCAGGACAACCCTTCGCCACGGATCTAAACGTTAAATCGAAACTCGACTACGTCTCCATCACGCATAATATATTCTTTACCTTCTATCCGAGCCTTCCCTAAGGATCGAACAGCCGCGATAGACCCAGCCTCCATCAAATCTTCAAAGCTGACTACTTCTGCCTTAATAAAGCCGCGTTCAAAGTCAGTATGAATGGTACCTGCGGCTTGGGGGGCAGTGTCGCCAATATGAATCGTCCACGCCCTAGACTCCTTTGGGCCAGCAGTTAGGAACGTTTGGAGCCCTAAAGTTCTAAAGCCAACATGAACCAGTTGAACCAATCCTGACTCAACCTGACCAAAGCTAGCTAGGAGTTCCGCAGCGTCGTCTTTATCCAAGAGCGAAAGTTCCGCCTCTATCTTGGCACATAGCACAACAATTTCAGCAGGCGCAACCATAGCCGCCAAGCGAGCACGTAATTCTAAATCGGAGAGTGCATCTTCATCTACATTAAAAACATAGATAAAGGGCTTGGCGCTCAAAAGATGGAGATCATTCAGGAATGTCGCGTCTAGTTTGCCAGAGCCAACTGCCCCAGCAATTGTATTACCGGAGTTTAATATCTCTTGCGCCTTTTCCAAGGCCGACAGAGCTTGAGCGAGTTCTGGCCTTTTCCTGGCCTCTTTGGCCAATTTGACTAGCCTATTCTCGACTGTTTGTAGATCCGCAAGAATAAGCTCGGTATTGATTGTTTCAATATCTGAACTCGGAGATATCTCGCCATTTACGTGGATTACGTCAGGATCGGAAAAGACCCGTACTACTTGGCAGATTGCATCGCTCTCCCTAATAGAGGCAAGAAATTTGTTACCGAGCCCTTCGCCAACCGACGCACCTTTGACGATTCCAGCTATGTCGACAAAGGTAACCATCGCCGAAACAATCTCTTTGCTTGAATAAAGCGACGCTAAGGAGTCAAGTCTCGGGTCAGGCACAGCGACGACCCCTACATTTGGTTCAATTGTCGCGAACGGATAGTTAGCCGCCAAGACCTCATTTTGGGTCAACGCATTGAACAACGTTGACTTTCCAACGTTTGGTAGCCCAACGATTCCAATTGACAAACCCACGAATCAATCCTCCGCTATCACAGTCGACCCTCTTACCTAAAGGTCCACCGCAAAGTTTAGGACTTCCACCATGAAAACAATTCAACTCCAAAAGTCAATCTCTTGGACTCAGAGGCGTTAGAGGAGAAAATATAAGTGTGACGACATCTAACCACCCAGGGGGAACTACCGATACGTATCGGATAAACAAGATCACCTAGGGCTAGATAAAGAGTCTTACCGCGTATGAAATCGAGTACTCCACCCCGGTAGAAACAGAAGAGCCAACAAAACGGCCAGGGGTCAATGGGAAAACGAATTGTGGAGCCAACAGTAAACAAAGTCGAGCTCCATTTTGGAGCGGGTGACGGGGATCGAACCCGCACCACCAGCTTGGAAGGCTGGAGCTCTACCATTGAGCTACACCCGCAATGCGAAACACCATCTTAGCCGAACTATCCCATAGCCCCGACACATCATCGTCTATAATTCTTCGATTCAAAAGTGTGACATCCTCCCCGTCCTTATGGACGGGGCTTCCTAAGCTGCTTAGGCAACTTTAGGCGTGGTGGTGCACTTAACTGGGTCGCTGTGGCTGTGTCTTGGTAGACGTGGCATGCGATGTCCCTTTGTGCTCTGTGACACCAAGCCCTGCGGCAGTTAATTTTGGCCGCATTCACATCTGCGTTGTTCTAGAACTAGGTTCCATACATAGCGAGCATCGAAGGAGTGACGAACAAGAACGGGCAGTTCCTGTTCTTGCGGTTACAAGGCCTCACGAATACTGATACCTGTATTATGTATTATGCGCCGAGGGTGTGGCGGTCTTATTTTGGGAGCGCAATTAATGGTCGCTCGAGGCTGTCCTTAAAGGCGGGATTTGCGCTCTTATTCGATCAAAATTGTCATTTGAAGACATTAATCTAACACATCCGCCAGCAACCAAACAATTAAGTCTTGCACAAAAGTAAAAGTCGGGATCTGCTGGTATTGGCAATAAGGCGACACCTAGGCCCTAAAGATAGAGGATCAGCCAATGCTCAAGGGCTCAAGGGCTCAAGGGCTCAAATCAACGAGCTATGAACAGGTCAGCGATATTTCTACATTTTGGGTGAACTCTCACAAACTATCATTTACTTGAAAATGAACGCAATACGAGTGAGATCGTTGGCTCCATAGCAAGGGCTGGCAAATCAACGCAATAGCCCCATAAATAACAATAGATATCCTATTCATGGGGCTATTGATACTTTGAAGCTCAAAAAATAAGCGACAATTTGCCTATTTAACGATCTCCAGAAACAAGAGAATTAGCCGACCATCTATAAAAAAAAAGGGGGGGGGACTAGACGGAAACTTTTATCCACCTAACGGGCGGGAAATCAGACCTTGGCCAGACAACTCGAAGAGCAATCGTTTAATCTCGACTCCGAGAGGTATTTGAATTTTTCTGCAGCGTCGCAAATCCAATAGAGTCACAAGTCGATTCTCTATCAACATCGACCAACTACACGGATAAGACCCCGCGTAACAGCCGATGATAAATCTTCTATCGAAAAGATTACCCGAGTCCGAACAAATAAATTCGCTAACCATAAATCTAGATAAGATTGCGAAGCGATAGTAAAAGGAAATAGCAGCAAGGATATCAACTTAGATTAAAAATGCGAGGCCCGTACTGATGGGCTCGAACAATAACCTCTATCAAAACTCAGCATTCAAGTCAAATGGTCGGGAGGGGGATTTGAACCCCGACCCCCTGGTCCCAAACCAGGTGCGCTGCCGCTGCGCCACTCCCGAGGAAACTACATCATAATAGGCTATTTGGCTATTTGATTCCCCGAAGAGCGAAATCGTGCAATGAAAAATCTT
Organism: Acidithrix sp. C25; assembly: GCF_904848545.2. NCBI lineage: Bacteria > Bacillati > Actinomycetota > Acidimicrobiia > Acidimicrobiales > Acidimicrobiaceae > Acidithrix > Acidithrix sp. C25. The sequence continues at coordinate 511,205 of NZ_CAJHCI020000003.1, read as the reverse complement.
GCGATGATCACAACAAGGATCACAGCAATCAAATATCCGGCATATTTAACGTATGAAGAAAACTGAGTCCAATTAGATCCCACTCCATAGCCCAATCCAGCCAAGGCAGCACACCAAGGCAGTGCGCCAATGAAGGTGAATAAACCAAACCGCACCGGGGGCATCTCTGCTGCACCTGCCGGGAGAGAGATAAAGGTTCGAACAACGGGAGGATTCGCCCTATTAAAACTGCAGAATCACCCCGTCTGGCAAACCAACGTTCGGCTTTGTGAAGATCTTCCTCTTTGATCCTCACGTAGCGACCGGCTCGAAGCACCAACGCCCTTCCGCCAGTTCGACCGATAATCCATGCAATGTAACTACCGATCAGGTTGCCAAAAGTACCCGCCAAAATAACCATCACGATATTCAACTTGCCTAACCCAGCAAGAGCGCCCGCAAAAGGCATTATAACCTCAGAGGGTATCGGTATCAAAGCCGATTCCGCGGTCATGAGCAAAAATATAGCGAGAATTCCCGAACTTGAGATGAAATTTTCCACGACGTTACACTAGTGGCCATTGACGATCTGTCGCACAATACGCATTTGAAATGCGAATTTTCAAAGATTGAGAACCCTTTTAACCTTGAGAGTTCCGGCTTACCTTGCCTAGAATGAAACGGAAGTTCCAACAACTAAGTAGATTTCTTTAAGCATAATGTCAAGATATGATGAAATTAAAATAACAAAAGTAGCCGGAAGCGACAACGCATCCATATTGGTGGAAGATTTCGGAGGAGAAGGTCACAACCTTCTAATTGCCCACGCTACAGGATTCAATGCTCGAATGTATCTTCCTCTGGCCATTGCTCTTAGGTCAAAATTCCACTGTTTTGGTATCAACGCACGTTATCATGGCGGCTCAAGCGGTGGCGATTCTCTGAACGTTGACTGGGGAACTTTTGCAAACGATATCGAAAGAACGATCGAGGTTTTAGGTGGAGATTCGTGGGCGGGATTTGGTCATTCCTACGGAGGTGCTGCTCTGATTCTAGCGGAGGCAAACTCGCCCGGTCTCTTCAAAAGGCTAGCCCTATTCGAGCCGGTAGTACCGATTGAAGGTAATTCCTCAAAGCCAGATTATTCAAACCACCTATCGGTTCTAACCAAACGACGCCGACGACACTTTGGGACGAGGAGGGAAGCGCATTCAAATTTTGAATCAAAGTTCCCGATGTCTAGCTTCGATCAAACCTGCATCGATTTATACCTGGAAACGGGTCTCAAACGAACATTGGATGCCCAATTGGAGCTAACCTGCCCAAGGGAGATAGAGTCCGAAATCTACGCTTGGGCGTCATGCAATCAAGCGTATTCCAATTTACCAAAGATTGAAATACCAATGCTGTTTATTTCAGGTGAGACTACGGACGCCTTTGATCTCAACTACATGGAGCGCCTACGAGAAAAAGCCAAAAGATCCGAGGTCGAAATGGCATTGGCAATGAGTCACTTTGGGCCATTCGAAAAGCCTGAAGTGGTCGCAAAGATGATCACAAATTGGTTCGATTTACAAGAAACTAATTAGACACAGCCTTGCAGTTCGCCAAAATGCTCAAAATCTGAAGACTCCTACGTCAAAGAAATCCTCAACCATTAACACCTGCCCCCCTTTTTTTGAGTGAATATTAAAAGGGGGAGAACCAAAGCCGATCTTCGATGAATCAATTCCGATGAGTCGCACAATGCGGGACACTCCCTTATGAGGGTTTATCTCCTACGGCTGCTTAAAATCAAGTTGGTCCAGTCCCAATCGCAGCCGTCCCAAACAGATGAGCAAATTTCCCCGGAGTGGTTGACTCACTTCCGTATCACACGAAAAACTACCGGATTCGCCAATGGACATCCGCGATAATGCCATCTTCACAAAAGCCTCTGCCTTGACTACAAGGGGTATCAACTTTCGTCTCTAGCAGGTACATATTTAATAACATACTTATCAAGTTTCGTAAGCAAGAGCCATTTTGGAATCAGATTCGCGGAGTAGCGGATGGGGAGACGCAAACACACATGTATTGAGAAGTCGCTCGACCAATGACATTTCAAAGTGCCTTGCGTTGAATCGGTATGCGAATTCCTCGAGGCATAAGTTGCTTATGTTCCTCATCTCCGTGGTATGTTCCGTCGATAAATTTCTTGCAGTTCCCAATTTAGGATCTTGAGCCATTTGAATGTTACATGTGCTTGTTCGTCTTTGGATAGAGTGAACCCGTGCGCTAGTCCAAGGTCTTTCAGCACATACCCGTAACTTGGGTTACCATCACTTATCAGCTTGGTATTAGAATCTCAACGTCTCACAAAAACATCTTTGGGTGATTTAGCAGTGGTATCTTTGATTACTTCCATGAAGCAATGAGTAGGAGCACCATTGCTAATCGACACTCCAATTAGGACATTGGTTTGTTTTGTTCCCTTTCCTCTTTAGCCTTCGCCATGGCTCTCACCACCTAAAAAGAACTCATCTACCTGGACGTTTCCTCCAAGTTTATATAAACCATTTCGGTCAGCCATTACGCTCAGCCATTACGCTCAGCCATTGCCTTAGGTAGCTTATTTAGCATCAACCAGCCAGTCGAATAAGATACTTGAACGAATTTAGCAGGGGCTCTGATGGCTAGGGGGTAGTAGCCGAAAGACCACGCTTGTCGTTGGACAATAGATAGATAGCGGAGAACCACTTGGATAAAGAGATATGGCTTCGATGGAAGATGGTTCTGGAGGTAACGCTAGTTTGACGGTGAAAAGATTTACATTGAAAAAGTGGAGCTCGAGACGCTGCATTTCTTGAAATGATTTGGCCTTACTAAAGTAAATTGATCGAAGTTACACTTTGAGCATCTAAATCCCTCATAGCAATAGCAATTTGATCAAATGATCTTCACATGCTTACTTTGAAGCGAAGCGTACCATAAAGCCTGAGAGATCCACCATGCCACCTTAGTAGAACATCTGTTCTACTAAGGATTAGCTCCAATCTGGTCTCGGTGAAGGCGAAACTTACGAAACTTGATAAGTATGTTTAATAATGCATCATTCTGATAAAACATCTGTTCTAGAGACGTGTCGAGACAGAATACCTTCGCATTGCAACCAGCATATGCAAGTTGATTCGATCGCATTAAGACAAAGCAAGCACGTTTTATGTTCCTTAAAATATGGCTTTTATCAGTTCGATACTTTAAACCAGATCGCTACAAGAATGCGCCATCCAAAGATGCGCTTTATTAGCTTTAGGTCCTCAATGCAAAAATAAGGATGCAATACAAAAACCTGAATTCCTATCCGCACTCACTCAAACTTGTACTAAAACTGGCCTGAAGTCAAAGCAAGGCACCCCATCTTAACTCCAAAAGCTTGTCTGGCGTTTAGTGTGCCTCCAGAATGCTCCTGGCACTTGTACGATATTCATACCATTGGGACTTACTCTAAGTCTCCCATCGAACTGGCAGTCATCAGTCAGGTACGACAGATCCGACAAGGCTAAAAAGAACACAGCTGATCTAATCGCTTAGTGAACCGCCAAGTGGATCAGCATCCGAAATTGAAAAGTCAAGATATTCACCAGCAAAACCTACCTTGATCTCAAAAAACTCGCACTTGGAAAGTCAAGGACCCTCTATATGGGATCAAGTCCCACATGCAGGAAACCATCTTGGTTGTGGGACGCCGTCGACAAATGCACCACTAAAAGTCCACATCCGACTAGCCGAAGAGTCCTACTCAAAGGTGGAGTTATATAGTAGACCTGACCAGGAGAACTACAAATTTCCAATCGCACAGAGCCAGAACTCGGTCAAATTTGTCTGCATTGAGTGGTTTAACCCCACCAAGAGCATACATAGCGCTAGACAACGTTTAATCTCAAGATCAAGAGCCATTCATCAAACGATTTCCAAAGGCGCCACCTGTCAATCAGCTATTCAATGCCCCAACTCAAAAGAGTCAAATCTCTCGATTATTCTCACAATACAAGGTGCCTGCGGAACATTTGAAAAGGCCAATCTGGGCAACTTGAAGGTCAGAAATAACTATCTCAATGTCGCTAAGTGAGCACAAATTGTCACGATATGTGGCTTACTACATTACCGACTTTCTTTAATGTGGTTTTTCATATATTATCGATCCAGGACCACCACCCAGTGGCGGAAAATAATTGCATAAAATAAACTGAATGTCAAAGCTCTATATCCATAGAAATCGAGACATTAATGTAGATGTAGTGCAACAGTCAGTGGCTAAAACCGAGATTTTCGTTGCTCGCTGTGTGATTGGACCACCAGATAAAGACAAAGCCTCTCTCGGTGCAGAAAGCGCCAAACCTTGATACTCCAGCGATCTCAACCTGCCCATTTATTCAAAGTAACAAGAAGCGATCGAGTTCGCCATTCAAACCCCGAGCGGCCAACGAGCAAACCCAAAAAGCAAACAAAGCATGCTTTCATAGACCACTTTTATCCTTTGATTGTTCGATAGATCGGGGTCGAACCGGAAATTTAAAGAAAATTTAGCGCATTTATTTCACCAAATTCTTACAAACTACTTCTTGATTGGCAATCGTTTTCTAGCAATACTTACCCTGGGGGTAGAGATCCTTACCTTGAAGCCGGCCACAATTTCCCAGCAAAAACGACCACTTGCAAATCGAACCGAAGTCAGCAAAGGCAAACGATTTGACCATAATGTCATAAATACAGCCTTAGCCTCAGTATTTTTTAATAAATTTACAAAATCCCAGATTGAACGCGGTCGAAGTGCGCTAAATATACTATAAGAGTAATTTTAGGAAAAAAGAGAGGTCCCGATTGAATCAATCGAGGAATGATTTCCAGCCAGCGTCAACAGAATCCATAATCGCGAGATTACGCACGGTTCGACGAGGATATTCGCCTGAGGATGTACGCGAATCCTTGGAACGGTTTCAAACAAACTTGACAGAGTCAAACCGGACAATCAGCGAGCTAAAGCAAAGACTAGCCGAAGTAACAGCAGAACTAAACGATGCCAATTCACGGCCAGAACCAATCCCTCTGCCAATGGACGAAGCGATGGCAGCAAAAATGCTCGGGGACCATGTTTCATTTATTATCTCCAATTCCGTAACGGCAAGCCAATCAATAAAAGAAAAGGCCGAGGCGGAAGGCGCCGAACTTCTGAGCCAAGCAAAAAGGGAAAAAGAGGAGGCATCAACTCTCGCCAGCCAGATGCTCTCTCAGGCTCAGAATCAATCTGAACAAATGATTTCTAGCGCTCAGGCAGAAGCCAGGTCTGAAACAGAAAAAGCACAATCACAGGCTGACGAACTTCTGAGCCAAGCAAAAAGGGAAAAAGAGGAGGCATCAACTCTCGCCAGCCAGATGCTCTCTCAGGCTCAGAATCAATCTGAACAAATGATTTCTAGCGCTCAGGCAGAAGCCAGGTCTGAAACAGAAAAAGCACAATCACAGGCTGACGAACTTCTGAGCCAAGCAAAAAGGGAAAAAGAGGAGGCATCAACTCTCGCCAGCCAGATGCTCTCTAGAGCACGAGACAAGACTGCCGATATCATTACAAGCGCTCAGGCAGAAGCCAAAACAAAAATTGACCAAGCTGACCAGATAATAGCCGAACGACTAGGTGCGCAAGAATTATTGGCCAAGGAGATTTTAGATCGTGCAAATCAACTCGCTTCTGAGACCATCTCAAACTCCCAGAGGAGTGCGGATCGAATCCTAGCTGATGCCCAAAAAGAAGCCACCTCGTTACTTACCTCTGCGAGGGAAACGCGAACAGAAATTCTCTCCGACCTCAAAATTCGTGCAGACGAAGTCCGAGGCCACATAGACACGCTCGCAAGAACTCGAGGCTGGTTCCTAGAACTTCTCCAAGATGCTCAACGACGCGTCACGAGTGTGGAAAGTGCCCTTACTGTCTCCATAAATTCTAATTTGGAATCCCTGGAAGGCTCTGTTGAGGCCCTAAATCTCTACTCGGTTGAAACTCACTCCTCAGCCCAAGCTGACAAAATTTCAATAGAGAGCCAAAGCATCGAGGTAGAGTCAGCCTCAGGGACAAACAGAGAAGTATCGATAGAACCCGCAGGTCATCTAAGTAACGAGAATCACCCACGCAATGACCATAGTGAAGTCGAATCCAAAAACACTTCAATCGAGCAAGATCCTGCTACATCAAGCGATTCAGCGCCTTTGAAAGAGGTTGAAATAGACCTTACCTCTTCCCCTGATGCAATTATCTCCGTAGACGAAGAAGATATTCAACAAAGCCGTGCCTCGGCTCCAATCGCCGAAGACCCTGTTGATGAATCGACCAAAACGTCGGAGCCGCCAGCCAAAACCACACGGTCAACTACTCGGACATCAACCACGCGACGACCACCCAGGACACCCAGGGTTCAAGAGGCAAGCACCCCACCATCGGAGTAAAACCACGTCTCGGTGTTAGCAAAAAGGACCTTCCGCGAATTCAATCCGGATGGACCTTTTTACCAGAATGTGGCATTTGGCGGAATGCCCCTGGTTTTAGCCCTGGGGATATAGCGTCCCACCGGGGCGAAGCGCCTACAACTGTGCTCAAACATTGCGCTGATTAGCCACCTACTGCTTGATGATTTCTAGCGGGGTGACGAAGACTCCTAGTGACGAAGACTAAGTCTTAGCTACAGGTCTAGCGAGGCTGTGGCCAAGACTTAGCAACTCAATGCGCAGCCTCAGAGACGACCAAGCTTTGATCTACTTTGACGAGAGGATCGATGCCATAGTGAATATTCCACAACTGGGGATCGACACTAACGAGGAGATGGAGTTGATTGGCCATGGTCTAAAGTCCACTTTGGCCCCTTCTTTGGCCCCTTCTTTGGCCCCTTCGTGATGCAAAGCTGAGTAATGATTTCCTCGAGCTAAGGCTCGATGAGTGCCTTACTTTAGATCATCGTCGGTAATTGATCTGTCGTACTTAGAACATGATAAATACAGCGCTAGACAATTTTTTGTTATTGGGTTGTTATTGGGTTTGATCTCCATATGAGCAAGCTATACACCGAAGTGTTATCACGCAAACTTGGCTCTTCCGCCATCTGGTACAACTACCGATTGCCTATTTCTAAAGATGCTGGGTCAAGACTGCAAGCCTAACGAGACAGTGCTGAATGAGAAAGTGCCTAACGAGACAGTGCTGAATGAGACAGTGCCCGATGGGTCTGGAGCCGCTGTGTTCAAGAGTCCAAAGCAGCCTTTAGCACATCTACTCCTGAGAACAAGATTAGTGTGGGCCGGCAAAATTGTGTAAAGACCCCACCCATTGGCGATGCGAAAATGAGTGTTTGCCAAATGCTTCCTCAGTTACCCGGCAACAGACCATTTGAGACTTCGGACAAGCCAGGTCAAAGGCTTTCAACCGCACAAGGAGTGGATACCCCTCAAAGAACAGAACAAAAGGAACAGGACAAACCCGATCACCAGATCAACAACAAATAGGCATAACCTCTTACAGTTACATTGAGGTTCCCCAGATTTAGTGGACACCTGTTAAGCCAACATAGATTGTTGGTAGAAAGGATGTCATCATGGGAGCAACAAGGCGTAAATTCACCCTTGAGTTCAAGACTGAAGCTGCTCATCGAGTTATAGATTCCGGCAGGAACGTTCCAGAGGTAGCTAGTGAGCTATCTATTTCCCAAGAGGCTCTATATAGGTGGGTAAAAGATGAACGAATACGTCTAGAGGCAGCTTCTAGTGTCAATGAAGGACCACTGAGCGCTGATGAAAGAAGAGAACTCATAAAGCTCCGTCGTGAGATGGCAGAGCTCAAAAAAGATAATGAGTTCCTGGGAAAAGCAGCCGCGTACTTCGCAGCCAAGCAAGCAAACAAGAAAGATTTGCCCTGATGGAAGCGGAGTGCGCTAACTTTGAGATAGCACGAATGGCGCGACTACTTGAAGTGTCTCGATCTGGCTACTATGCCTGGCTACATCGGTTAGAGAACCCAGCCGATGCCAAGGTGGCTAGAAATGACCTTGAGGCAAAGATACTCTCCATTCACAGGGAATCTAATGGAACTTATGGCGCTCCAAGAATCACCGCTGAGCTTCACGATCGCGGGGAGGTAATCAGTAAAAACAGCGTTGCAACTCGGATGAGAGATCTTGGAATAGAGGGTATATCCCCCAGATCATTCAAAGTCAAAACCACTACCGCTGATCCAAAGGCTTGTTATCCCAGTGACCTCGTCGAACGTGACTTCGACAAGGGATATCTAAATGCCGTTCTTACCTCGGATATCACTTATTTGCGAGTTGGAGAGGGATTTGCCTACCTTTGTGCTATTCGTGATGAGCACTCCGGCAGGGTGCTTGGATATTCTGTCGATCGCCACATGAGGACAAGCCTTGTCATTGAAGCACTCCAGCAGGCAATCTCCCTCAGGGGAGACGATATCCAAGGCGCAATTTTCCATACCGATCGCGGGAGCCAATTCACCGATCGTCGCGTCGTGGAACTCTGTGAACAGAATGGCATTATCCGGTCAATGGATAAAACTGGATCTTGCTACGACCATGCAACAGCTGAATCGTTCTGGTCGATCTTCAAACACGAGTACTTTTACCGGCACGTATTTGAAGGTATGTCCGAATTGAGGGCTGGGATTAGGAGTTACATGGACTTTTATAACCATAAAAGGCGGTACTCGAAGATCGGTAACGTCTCACCAGTTGGTTATGAACTAACATTATTGGAGTCCGCCAAGGCGGCGTAGTCAATGTGTCCATTATTTATGGGCAACCTCACATCTGGCTGGAGGCAATATCGTCCACCCGGTCTGGTCGCGTCCTTTTTTATCTGAGCCGTCTTTTCTAAGGAACTTTTCAAGACGGAGTTGGTGATTGGTGAGTGAGCTTCGTCATCTAAGTGAAACACGAGCCACTCCCCAAGAACGGAGCGATCATAGGGATTGATTGGGTAGTAAATGAGATTGCTACCATAACAGATGACACCTACGACTTTCCTCATCCTGAAAGACCAAAAACCTCCCAGATCCCTCTTTCTCGCTATCAACGCAAGATGGCTCGACGTAAACCCAGAGTGGACGATCAACTTCTAAGGGCTACCGATGCGCCAAGAAAAATATGCCGCCAAGGCTTATCGCAGCGTCGCACAAAAACGACAAGTTGAATCATGTAACTACGCCAAGTTATTTGTGATGAACCACGACCAGGCCGCCATGGAAGAGTTAGAACCAAAATCTCTCACTAAGACAACCATGGCTAAGAAGAAAGATGATGCTGTCATAGCGTAGCCAAGAGCAGACTGGTGTTTATATGAATTAGAAGCACGCTTCAGGCCCACAACCCCTCCATCCAAGGTAGACGACTATCGGTTGCTTCAGCTGCACTGCGAGAACCAAGCACTCGCTTAGCATTGTCCCAACGAACCTATTCCTGTTATGTTTGTGGGTTAGGAAATTCAAGGGACAAGAATTCTGCGGCCATGATAGTCGTCTGGGCTGGTTTGAATGCGGCTGGTATTGATGGCATAAGAGCTGAGTGTCCGCTGGGCATTCAAGCAGCCTGAGCCAGGAATCACCCGTATATCCGTGGGGTGGTTTCAACAGTTTTGGATAGTACCATTCCAAAACTTCCAACTTTCGTATTGACGACTATTAAAGGTCGCTGTTCTGGTAGCGTTAAAGTCCATAGCAAGTCAGTTGAAAAGTTCTAAAAATGGGTTTACAGGTACCAGGTTCGATTACCGCATCGAAGGTCAGCTCCTTCAAGGAGTGCGGCTTAGCATTTCGTTTGTCCGTCATTGAGAAACTACCTCAGCCCACTACCCTCTGGACAATTCGCGGTACATTGACCCACGCCGTTCTTGAGCGAATGTACTTTCAGATAGAGCCCAAAGACCGGACTAAAAAGACAGCAATTGAAATCGTCCGGCAAGTCTGGAATGAGTCCCTTGTTGACAATAGTCTTGAGGTCATTCTTGGACCCGGCCATAGTCAAGCCGGTCGCGACGCTCTGTTTCAGGAGACTATAGCATTAGTCCTCAAAGACTTTGAGGCCGAAGACCCATCACATGTAAATGCAATCGCAACCGAATTGCGTCTAGAAACTACGCTCGGCGACACGATACTTAGGGGAGTTATAGACCGTCTAGACCTCAATGACGATGGGTCACTAACTGTTACAGACTACAAAACAGGTAAATTGCCTGGGCAAATCCAAGAAAACGAACGTCTGACGGGGGTATATTTCTACGCGCTTTTGTGCGAAAGAGTATTAGGCACCAGACCCAAAAGCGTCCAACTTATCTATCTCAAGGATGCTACGCGGATCGTCGCCACCCCTACAGATCAAGTTTTACGAGGACTTGAATCCAAGACAGAGGCAATATGGAAAGCCGTCTGCCACGCCTGCGAGAAGGAAGATTTCCGACCACGGCCATCTAGAATGTGTCGTTTCTGCCACTATCAAGAACTGTGTCCGGCCCAGGGTGGAAGCCTAGCGCTAATTAGTGATTTCAAGGCAACACACGTAGCCAATAAAAAGCGCTGCGAAAATAACTAAATCAAAATAATTGATTGAGGAATCGAATTGATTGATATCCAAGAATTTTTTACACCGTTCGACGAACGAATAGACAAGTTCTTTCTTCCCTTGCGGGATATTCCCGCTGCGAATCAAATCCTATTCGCAGCATCCAACGTCGCGGACCACTCATTGATTTGGTTTACCTTAGCGGCAGCACGAGGTGTACGCAAAGGTGGCGCCAGCTATGCCACCAGGGCAGCTTTTGCGCTTTTGGCTGAATCAGTACTTGTGAATATGGGGATTAAAACAATATTTCGCCGCAAGCGTCCAGAATGGGAGGGAGAACGCCCTCACGAAATACGCCAACCACTGACGAGTTCATTTCCATCGGGCCATGCGAGCGCCGCGTTCACTAGTCTTATTATTCTGGGTGACAACGATCGTCTATGGCCAATCTATCTAGGTCTCGCACTTCTAATTGCGCCCTCACGAATTCACGTTCGTATGCACCATGCCTCTGATGTTCTTGCTGGCGCCATGGTCGGCATAGGCTATGGAATGCTGGTCAAAAAGGTATTTCCGATCTCAAAAAGTATAAAAATAGATTGAATCCAATCAACACAAGGTTGGGTATTCATTATTAAGCCCTCAGAGACAAAACAATATCTAAACAATTACCAAACAGAAAGAAGTTCAATGATTACAGCTGCCGGAGGTGTGGTTTTCCGAGAAGGAATTAACGGGTCGCTCGAGATCTGCCTAATTCACCGTCCTCGTTATGATGACTGGACGCTACCAAAGGGCAAAGTTGAAGTTGGCGAAACGCTAGCACAAGCTGCGTTACGCGAAGTTGAAGAAGAGACCGGGATTAAAGCAGAGATCGTCCAAGACCAAACTCAAGTAGTCAAATACCCCTTAGAAACCGACCTAGAAAAAGAAGTGCACTATTTCTTGATGAAATCACTCGTGCAAAATTTCACAAAAAATGAAGAGTCTGACGAATGCCTTTGGGTAGACGTTAATCTCGTGGAATCTAAATTGACATTCAGCCGAGATTTCGGAGTGATTACAGGCTTCGACCTACTCCTTGGGGAATATTAGAGGGACAATTAGGGATTAGAAACATATGACAAAAATAACCAAATTTTCGGTCAACTTCGACTATCGATGCCCTTTCGCTCGCAACATGAACGAGCACGTTGTAACCGCCCTCAAAGAGGGGGCCGACTTTGACGTCAGTTTCATACCGTTCAATCTGTCACAGGTTCACGTTGAAGAAGGCGAGCCATCTATTTGGGAAGACCCTGACAAAACAGATGACCTTTTGGCAAACGAGGTTGGCTACATTGTCTCAAAACTCTATCCCACAGAGTTCCCAAGTGTTCACCTAGCACTATTCGCCCTTCGGCACGAACAGGCCAAGAGCTTAAAAAACTTCGGCGAAATCGCAAATCTCCTTGAAGAACATGGGGTTAACCCCGCACGAATCCAAAGCGAGCTCGACAACCACACCTACTCGAGAGAGGTGCAGAAACTCCATGAAACCCAAGTCAAAGAGCTCAAAATATTCGGCGTACCCACAATTTTCTCTGACGATCAAGCTGCATTTGTAAGGATTATGACAAGACCGCTCAGCTCCTCGGAATCATCCACAACCATCATCGAAAGAGTTCTAGATCAGATCTTCAACCATCCAGAGCTAAATGAAGTGAAACATACAACCGTTGCTCGATAGGATTGCTTAAACCCCATTTTTATGACAAATCGCACCACCTTATAAATCAACGTGGGCGATTTGTCATTTATCAAGCGCGATTGAGTTGTGCGCGATAACATTCGCTCATGGAAATTGAGAATAAAGTAGTCCTTGTAACTGGAGCTGGATCAGGTATTGGCCGTGCTATTGCATTAGCATGCGGCATGGAAAACCCCAGTGCTGTTATCTGTGTCGATAAAAACACCGCAAATGTCGAAAAGACAGTCAGTCAACTACGAGAAACCAAAACCACAGCATATGCAGAGACGATCGACCTGACAGATCTTTCGGCGATAGCTGACCTTGGTGAAAAAGTTCTCAAGCGCCATGGCGTCGTCGACATACTCTTTTCCAATGCTGGCGTCTCGTTTGCAGGTGATCTCGAAACTTCAGAGGAGGATTGGGAGACTTCGTGGAATGTAAACCTTATGGCTCAAGTCCGTACGGCAAAGGCACTCTTGCCAGCAATGATCTCTAACGGAGGAGGGTACATAGTCAATACAGCGTCCGCTGCTGGTTTACTCACCAACCTTGGTGCCCTCTCTTATGCAGTAACCAAACATGCATCTGTTGCTCTGTCAGAATGGATAGCGATCAACCATCGGCCAGACAATATCCGAGTTAGCGTTTTATGCCCCATGGGAGTCCGTACCAACATGCTCTTTCCAGATGACGACAGGACAGCGTCTTCAAAGGCCGAGTCGCTTGCACAGCGAGCAGTTCTAGATGCCGGCGATATCCTCGACCCCTCACAAGTAGCCGAGGTTGTAATAGCCGCAGTAAAGGCAGAAGAATTCCTAATCTTGCCGCATAAAGATGTTCTTGGATTTTACAGCTTCCGTGCTAACAACACTCAGAAATGGATTACCTCCATGGCCAAATACCAGGAACAGATCTCAAAATAGGTCTAATCTGCCCCGTTCGTCAGAATCATTTAGAACAACAATAAAGGCCCATACGCCCACAAAGCCGCGCTAAATGATTCTGCCGATGCTTCTTTATGGATCAGCCTAACCCGACGCTAGCGATCTCTGCATTCAACGCCTAAGAGTTCGCCAACCTAAATCGAAGAGCTGCCTCTTGGTGTGAATTATCATTTGTTTCCACAGAGAGACTCTTCGAGGTCTTGAAGTGACCTGCTGGCCGAGCGAGAACATCATGGACCTTTTCAAGATTTGCAGATGCTAAAGCGGCATTCCAAGCCACACCGAGAAGTCTCACCCGCTGAACGTGCCACCCCGGGAACGATCTCTCCAATTAAAGCCCTCATCCCCTTGGTTGCTATCGAAACCGAACCAACTCAATTCAATGCACCTTCGCTCAAAGCTAAGACGACCTCTGATTGCGCCGCGGTCTGATTCGAACTAGCACCGATAGTGCTCGAGGTCTCCTTGATTGCTCGAGATTCTTACATTATCGAAAAGATCGAGTCAACAACACTATCGATTGTCACCGCTATCTTATCCTTGAAACGATTGAACGTAGAGCCAATCTCCCCGATCTCATCACATCTAGAGTTGTCCAAGTTGACCCCAAGGTCACCGTTGCCATTGGCAAGTTCCCCCAGAAAATTAGATAGATCATTCAGCGGGACATGAATAACCCTTCGATATCCAACATTAAGAAATCCGAGCAAGAAAAGCAATAGGACCGCATCTATCGCTACCATTGCGATGTCGACAGTTTGACTTGTGACCATCGACGCTAAGGCTCTATTAGATATAGCAATTGACTCCTTCTCTACCGTAGCCATTGCTGGCATGATGTCAGTTAACGGCTAAAGATTACCCAGCGTTTGGGTGCATGAAGCTTGTTGAATTTCGTCAGCGCCCAAATCAGCGATGAACTGCTCGCTATATCGATTATCAGAGTTAATATCGCGCTTTACACGGTCCAAGAGTAACCAAAGTGAATGACTAGGAGCCAGATTAAGCGAAGCCATTAACTCATTAAGAATTAGAGTCCTCGCCTCTTGAGAGTGAGGTACAGTCTTGGAGATCAGCTGAGTTCGGGTGAGCTTGGCTGGATGAGGTTGCCGCTACCAATACAGCCTTATTCATCTGATCGTCGTAGTTGTAAAAGTCGCGCTCCATCTTCAAGACCTGCGATGAAAGACCTTCTGATTTGGTGCAGTAGTAGGCAACCGATAACGCTAACTACAAAGAGTCTAGAAAAACCGAGAGCGAACCCACCAGTGCCAATAGTGCTGCAACACCCAACCCCGCCCGTACTTTGTAGTCAATATTCCTCCGAACGCTAATAGTTGCTTTCACCAATTTCCATAGTTAAAATCCTGATCAAATCAATCACTTACTACCTTTCGGACTCTCCTGATTAGAACTTTATGCATTTAGCCTGAATTATCTAATTCTGTACAAGAAATAAATCATGAAAGAGAATTCATTTATTCTTCTTTATTCTTCTCAAAAACATTAGAAAATTCTCACTTAACGCTCATGGTTAAAGGCTCTTAGTCGACGACAATCAATATGTGACCAAAAATGGTCGAAACAATCGACTAGGTAAGACCCGGAGGGCAATTTGAAAGTCTCTAACCCGATTAAAGTTTTAGTTTCAGCTGGAGGTGGACTAGGTGCAATATTAGCACTGCATCAAGCGCAGGTCTCGTTTTCAAGCACCAATACCGCATCAACGAAACCAGTCGACCCCGTTGCAGCACAAAAAGCCCAGGTAGCTTCCATTCAAAAAGCAATAAGCACCCTAAGTCAGCAAGAACAAGCCGTACAAGCGCAATTAACCCAGACCAAAAGTCAACTTGCCGCCAAGCAAGCAGCTGTAGCTGCTGCCAGTCAGGCAGCCATTGCCGCCCAAAACCAAGCTCAAGCTCAAGCTCAAGCTGCAGCCGCGAGAGCAGCGGCATCCGCCTCGGTGGCCGCTCAACCCATAACACAATTTGTCGCTTCATCGCCGACGGCTTCGGGAGGCGCACCGGCTGCTACCACCAAGGCTTCCTCGCACAAGTCAGATGATGGGGGCGGCGATTCAGGTGGAGACAATTAATCTGTGAGGAAAGTACTGGACGAAAAGGCTCGCAAAAAGAGAAATACCAAGATAAAAAATACGGCGAGACGTGTTGTTCCCTTCATGATAATCGCACCAGCCTCGGTGATCGGAGCTCATGTAGGCGTTGACTTCGTATCAACGCCTACACACCTATATCCGCTCAACCTTAGCGCTAGCGCTAAAGCCGCAGCAGCGGCCGCCCAAAAAGCTACCGCGTCCATCAATCAAGTAGCCCAAGAGGTCAACAAGACCGCAAATGCACTTGCTGGGGTGGCTAATCAAAGCGCGGGAAACCAAAGTGCTATAGGTGCAATCCAAAATGGAATCACTCAAATTCAAAATACACCCGTACCGACTCTCGGCCCTCTCGCATCTCCTGCTCAAAATTCACAAGCCACATCTGCTCCCAGAGCTGCCGGCGGCGCGTCAACGCCATCAGCGAACTCACCAGCGCCGGTGATTAGAATCCCGACTGCTCAAATTCCTGCTGCAACCACTAGGGCAAGCCTCCTGGGATGACTGATAAACCAGTCGCAGGGCCAATTCAAAAGTGGACGATTCGTGCCATGGGATCAATTTTTAATTTTCAAGCAAAGATTACCGAAACACAAAAGGATTCTCTATCTAAATCGACATCAATTGCATTAGAAGAGATGGAACAATCCTGGAGCCGCTTTCGAGATAGTTCAGAATTGTCGATTTTGAATGAATACTCCCTTCTTGAAAATCCATCGAAATACTTCAAGACGGCGATCTTCGAGGCAATTAGCTCGAATAAAGTCACAAGCGGACTCTTTGAGCCAAGAATCCTAGGAGCGCTCAAAAAAACCGGGTATTTGGTTAGCTTCGAATTGATGGACCTCGAGATAAATGACCCATCAAGCATGAAAGACACCTCCTCAAAGACAACTTCCCGAAGATTGAATGCCTTGGAGAAAGAGATCTTTTATGACCTAGATCATGATCTGCTCCTAAAAGATGGACCTCCTCTAGATTTTGGCGGAATTGGCAAAGGGCTTGCACTTAGGAATCTAAGTCGGCTCCTTAAGGATTTCTCTGGATCTTCACCCCACTTGATTGAGGCCGGAGGAGATATCGTAACCTTTGTCGGGAACTACCCCGAGGAACCTTGGTTTGTTGATATCGAAAATCCATTCTCTGTTGAAAACCTCCCACTAATGGTTCGTCTAGGGAACAACTCTGTCGCTACCTCATCCACGAAGATACGATCATGGCGCCTAAACGGCACACAAAAACACCACTTAATCGATCCAGCTACCATGGACTCCTCGGATTCGGACTTAGTCTCGGTAAGTGTCATTGGAAAAGACCCAGCACATGCTGAGGTTTGGTCCAAGAGCCTTTTTCTCCTAGGTTCCAAGAAAGCCCTCGAGCAAGCAGCTTTTCGGAAGATTAGCGCATTCATGATCACCTCGAAAAAACAAATTCTCTACTCAAAAAAGTTTGCTGGGTCAATGGAAGTTCGAAGCAAAGATCAATCATCAGTTCCTATCGCGGCAGTCCATGATATATCGCTCCCCTATTTTGCATATAGCGTCGGACTTGCGAAATAAAACTGCTATGCATTAGCTTCTTGTCGATAAGAACTTATCTCGCTAATCCCTCAAGTCGATAATACCCACGATACAAGTAGGAAAATATGGCCACTTCGACCAACGATGATCAAAAAAATAGTCTTGAAGAGATAGAAGAAGATTCTCCATCTATACTTTTCGCGGTAATCGTCGGCTCAGTCTCAGTTGTAGGAGGCTTTGAGCTAGTACACTGGCTAGGCGCCAAAGCAAAGCCGACACTTGCGCCATGGTTAATAGCTAGAGGCACAGGGTTAGCGCTAGTAATAATAACGAGTCTTTTGGTTGCAGTCGGGCTATGGATGGTCCACCCCAAACGCAACAAACGAAAGAGTTTCCCACATATAATTACATTGAATTCAGCTCACAAAAGTCTTGCCGGGGTTGGATCGGTGCTCCTCTTTTTGCACGTTAGCTCGATAATCGCTGACAGTTTCGCCAAGGTCGGCCTGCTGGGCGCGTTCGTACCCCTCAAGTCAGCCTATCGGCCAATTCCCGTAGCTCTTGGGACTGTCGCTCTTTACCTGTGCTTAGCAGTAGGTTTCACCGCATGGCTAAAGGTAAGAACCAAGCTCTTCAACTGGAAGATGGTTCATCGTTTCGCAATCGCTGCCTATTGCTTAATCCTTGTACATGGAATCACTGCCGGCAGTGACACCGTATTAGTTTCTGGCATATATGTTGCAAGTGCCATTGTCATCACCATATTGGCAACCACTAGGTACCTCTTTGACCATAAGGAACATCAAAAGCAAGCGGCCACCGCCAAAAACTGATAACTAAAAGCGCATCCGCTAAAGAGTAATCTTGCTCGGCACCCAGGGCAATAACTAAGGACGACCCTCCTGTGCCAGATCTATTTGCCACGCGCTAACCCATCTTTCGCCAAATAGCATGGTTCAAAACAAATAGCATGGTTCAAAAAAAGGCCCGCAGGGCGCTAGCGGTCTCCTCAGGTGTGACATCGACCATAAGTTCGCTATAGAGCTTTTCAAAATAGGTCACATCGGATCGATAATAACTCTCTGGGTTCGATCGAGCCACGATTCTAAAGAGTGGATTCGCCGAAATCTCTCTAGCATCAGGGCCGCCCCCAGTCAACGCGAAATTAAAACTCGATAAGTTCCAATTTGCATATGCCGAGATGATCTTAGAAATTCCAAGAGCAAGATCAGATAGATCGATCGGATCTATCTGAGGTATATCACCTTGTCGAAGAATAACGCCCCAAACCTCACGAAAGCCTGATGGAGCAAAAGGGGCAAAAAACGCAACATTTCCAATTGAACCGACGTAGCGCTCTCCAAGATGGATCTCGGCCTCGACCAGATCCTCCATCAGACTTCTTCCGAATCGCTCCTTGTGCAACGCCATCTCCTGTATCAAATGGCCCTGATGGCTAAGTGGCATGTAGTCATGGGAAGATTGCAGATGGGGATGGATGAGCGAACTTCCCGAAGAAGGCAGATAGTTCGCATTGATTGAGCTATAGACCGCTTTGTGGTCATAATCCCTAATAGCCCTAGCATGTCGAACCATCGCCGAAAAGGCGTTGCCAACGACACTATGGTCAAACTCGTCGATAGGCACAAAGTGCCTAGATGTATCATATATCCCAACTGAAGAGTAGGTCGAGTAAGCAAGAATATTGGGGACTACTAGTGCATTTCCTACGCGTATCCTTCCTTCGGCAACCATCTCACTTGGGAACGGAAAGGTGTACTTCTCATATGCACCAGGACAGAATGGACAAAATCCCCCGACCTTAGTCAGCTCACTCACATCAACCTTAACCTCAGGCTGCAACTTAGCTCCAACTACAAAACGTGCGCGACCTTTGAAGATGGGGTCGATTCGCTGAATAAGAGGAATCTCCGTAAATCTACCCCCGTTGGTCAAATCTGGGACCTTACCAACGGTATCTATCTGTGAGAACTCAATATTATTTACCGTTTTAACGACTCTCTGCATCTATCTCCCCAACGCTTTGTACCACTCCCCCTTTGCCAAAAAATTCAAAAGAGAAAGTGGCAATACTATAGCCAAAGTTAGTAAATAATTTATAAACAGACTTGAATTACCCAAAACCCCGATTGCACTGCCACGATAATTGGGGTCTTTACCTACAGCAGTTGAGGTCTCGTTGCTCGCCCAAAAAAGGTGGTTTTGGCCCGCAAAGACACCCTGCATAAGGCTCTCGGGTTACAATTTGGTCAATTAGTTTGCTATAAAACGACTTAATCCACCTATTCCACTAGGCACATGAGGGGGGGGCCGAATGCATTAGTAACTTACATAGATTAATATTAAGATAAATTGTAGATATGTCATTATCCAAGATCAAAGATGTTTCAAAGCTAAGGCATCTTTTGGACGCAGTTCTAGTTGTCGAAAGGGATCTATCGCTTACGGTAGTTCTAAAAACACTCGTGCGCGAAAGTGCGACATTAGTCAATGCGCGCTATGGCGCATTAGGCGTTCTCGATCCTTCAGGTACATCATTGGTTGAATTTATTACATTTGGTATGGACGAAACTGACGAATCCAAGATTGGAGACCGTCCCAAGGGCCACGGAGTCCTTGGCCTATTGATTTCGCAGTCGCAACCACTGAGAATTGACGAACTCCAAAAACACCCCGATAGCTTCGGTTTTCCTCCGTTGCACCCTAGGATGACGAGTTTTCTCGGACTTCCCATCATGGTCGGGGAGCGCAACTTCGGCAACCTCTATCTAACTAACAAGATCGACAATTCAGAGTTCGACCAAGAAGACGAAATACTTGCTGGATATCTAGCGAGAGCAGCTGGAATTGCAATCGAGAACGCTCGTCTTCATTCAGCAGTCGCCGACTTCGCACTCAGAGCAGATAGAGAACGCATTGCCCGGGAACTCCACGACGAAATAATCCAAAGACTCTTTGCAATAGGACTCTCCCTCCAAGCCACGATACGACTAGTCGCCGAGGAGGATGCAAACGAGCGCATCCAAGGTGCAATCGATGACCTAGACGAGGCGATTAAAAAGATAAGAGCCACCATCTTTGCGCTCGAAACGACAAGGACTCGCCAACAATACTCATTCCGCGCACAGGTTCTAGCACTTACCAAAGAGCTGCATCCAGTTTTAGGCTTTGAAGCGAGCGTCTCTTTCACCGGACCTATTGACACAATGGTAACCAATAAGTTAGCGACCAATGGCCTCTCGGTCCTTAGAGAGGCTATCTCTAATATCGCCAAGCATTCAAGAGCATCCCAAGTACAGATCAGTATTTCAGCCTCAAACCAGCTAGTCATTGTGGTTGAAGACAACGGCGTGGGACTTGATCCATCCGGTTCGGCGGCCTCCAAAGGTCTAAAAAATATGGCGGCACGCGCCTTCGAACTTGGTGGCACACTAGAACTCCGTCCCTCTCAGACACTCAAAGGTGCCTGTCTTGAATGGAGAGTTCCCTTCTTACAAGTAGATGATCTTGCAACCCAATAATCACCAAGGCGCATTTCTTTGTCCTATTTGCCGACCATCTCTTTTGGAGTTTTGCCGATCTCAAAGCTAGATCGGCCCTACATTCGTATTGGCACTTTTCTAATTGGCCACAAACCCTCTAAGCGCCTTGCGTTTTGTTCTTACCCCACGATTGGTACAGGTAGAGGTGATCATCTTTCGTTTCTAAATTGGAATATCATTATCTTGGCAAACGATGGCAGATAGTAGTCCAAATGTGATCGGAAAACTCCGCTTCTTTAGAATCTCACCAAGTTACCTGCCTTCTTTGACCACAATAGCTCTGTGAGATTTAGCCAACTCCAAGTGGCTCAACGTTGACATGTGAGACATTGGAATCTAAGGTCTTGAAGTTTGGACGATCAAAGAGAGTGACCCCTGGCAGTTTCGCCTTGCATCATCGAGCCCATAGGGCCAAGAGTAAGCTTGTGATACCATCGCGTTCCCTTCTTGATCACTAAAACATATGGGGTTTTGACGAGAAAGCCAAAAGTATTCGCCTGGTTTAGGTATTGAAATATTGGTCAGCACATCAGTTGGGCCACTCAAGCAAGATACCAGCTTATTTAGTGAAGCGCATATTGAAAAAGGCTGGCGATCGTGAGTAATATTGCTAGTTTTGAGCCAGAACTTCCACCTAGTCGCATCAGAACAAAGCTGCCATATCCACACTGGTCGGATCATTGTGCTACTTTGCTTTGCCTAGAAGTATTGTCGATCTCTAAAATTAGACTGAGATTAGTATCGAATTTCAAAAAGTGACACAGATCTAGGTCCTTGATATTTTTCAAAATGGAGTACTTTGCTTTCAATTGCCAAACGAGATGTTCCTTTCGACGTAACGGCCGCCTTCGACCTTCTAATTCCACCATCGCGCTTTAACAACACCCGATTTGATAACTATTTCCCGAACCCCAACTACGAGAGTCAGAGCTTGGCCAAAAAGGTCACTAGCGAGTTCATATTGACAAAGACAAAAATGCCAAGGCGAACAGTAATTGGCTCCTTGGGCCTAAAAGCCCAGCCCAAACCGGGGAAAGGCCTCTATCTAGATGGAGGGTTCGGTGTTGGCAAGACACACCTTTTAGGATCGATGTGGCAAGCTTGCACTGCACCAAAAGCATTTATAAGTTTTGTTGACTTAGTGAACGTAGTTGGAGCCTTTGGCTTTGAGGCTTCCGTCGAAAAGCTATCCGAACTATCGTTCCTGGCAATAGATGAATTCGAACTTGACGATCCAGGCGACACCGTCCTTATCTCTAATCTCCTCAATCGAATAATTCGCCGAGGGGTCGACATCGCCACGACTTCCAATACGCTACCGGACAAATTGGGACAAGGACGCTTTGCGGCCGACGACTTCCTTCGAGAGATTCAAGGGCTAGCCGCCCACTTTGAGGTATTAACCATTGACGGCCCCGATTATCGAGCAACCGAGCTTCATATCGAAGATGAACCGCGCTCTAGTGACGACCTGGTAACGATGGCGGCTTCAATGCCCAACCAAAGCGCAGTCTCATCCGACAGCCTTTTTGGTCTACTGGAAGCCCTAACAAGGCTACACCCAATTATGTATTCCCGCCTTTTAGAGGGCTTAGCTCTCGTAATCGTAACTGAGGCTAAGACAATTGATTCATTAGCTGCCGGCCTGCGATTTGTAACATTCACCGATCGTGCCTACGAGCATGGAATACCAATTATGATCGGAGACACATCCCTAAATGGCCTCTTCTCAGCTTCAATTCTATCGAGTGGCTATCGCAAGAAATTCGGCCGAGCACTATCTCGCCTCTCACAACTTCGCGACGAAGGAGAGCGCGTCGCCGCACCGATCTAAAACCTTCAAAAAATGACCTCGCAATAACTCATTGAAAGATAAATATTGAGCCAATCCAAAAGGGTAACTAAACCCCGCTCTATTGGTATACGATAGAGAGTCCTCCTCATTCATAACAAATCGTCTAGGACTATCAAAATAGAAGAAAGAGGCGCCTTCAACATGAATCTCATATTCCCCGAAGCCTCACCAATAATCGGAAGTGATGAAGCTTCCATAGGATCACTTGAGAAGATCTATGCACCGATCACTTGCATCGATGGTGACCACTGGAGAGCCAATATGGTCTCTTCCTTAAACGGGTCAATTGAAAAAAACGGCCGATCAGCAGGCCTCTCCACACATGCAGACCGAAAAGTCTTCTCTATAATTCGCGCCTTCTCCGACGCGGTTGTAATTGGTGCGAATACCGCAATCATCGAAGAGTATACATCCCTACCACAGACACCCGATGCGCTCATGCACCTACGGCGAATCAACACATCCCCACAACTCGTCGTGGTAGGTAGAGATCTAAATAAGATTCGTGACTCCAAGCTCATTGAGTCAAAAGATCAAATAACTCTAGTGACATCTAATTCTCAAAAATCACAATGCGCTGGGCTTTTACGCACCTTCCTCGTCGAACCACAACTCCTTCTTCTTGGAGAAAAAGAACCAGACCTAAACCTACTACGGAAATGGCTGAGACAAAACAATCTCATCCGCATAACGCTCGAAGGTGGTCCATCTTTCTTGAAGCTGGCCTTTTCACACAAACTTATAGATGAAATCGCCCTAACAATCGTTCCCAAATTAGAGATATCTTCCCATGGTGGATTCTTGGGACTTGGAGAGCAGATCCCGGGATCCGAATTAGAACTTCTGTCAATCCTAGAAGACCACGGAACTCTACTCATGAGGTACAGGGTCATTGCCAGTTAACTAAAGTAAACTTCGGCTATGATCATCATTGGTAGATATCGTTTCCACTCTAGCCAAAGGCGCGAACTTAGCCATGCTTATCAATATGCTCCCTAAACGCAGAAAGCCAATGTCAAAAGAGGAATTTCTTAGCGCGGTTATCGATCTGACTAAGAACTCAAATAACGAATATAGCTTTGATCAAGCAACAATGACCCTCGCGTGGACTGATGGACCGTCTGTAGAGACCACCTGGGAACGACTTCAAAATCCAAACGGATGGAAAGCAATTGTAGGGGTTCCATCCGATTCAAAACAAGGTGAAAATGTCCCGCCATCTACATTGTTTATAGATCGCTCCTTCTCGCCGCGCACGGTATGTTCGTCATTGGTACGGTTTTATGGATCTAAATCAAGATACCCTGATTTGAATTCCACCTCGGACATGGACTATATCTACGGAATACTGCGCCTAGATGTGACGCTAGAACACTTCAAGATCGTTGATGCAATAACCAACGCCCTTTTAGAAAGAACCACAAAGTTGCCTAGTGACACCCAAGGGTATCTCGAAGCGGCAAATCTAGCTTTAAAAGAAGTTGGCTATGAGGCCCTCTGGGCGAAGGCATTCAACACCATCGACTAAAAGCGGTCCCAGCCACAGTGAAACCGCTTTGTCATGGCAATAATCTAGGTTGGCTCCCAATAAACCCTAGATCTCTATTTCTCAAACGTATTTCTTCACTTTCTCTTTAATAGAGAAGAAGAATAGTCTCGAAAAGAGATCTCTCTTCGATGGGGCTCGACCCCCTATTCGCTCGAGCCAGGAGCCAAAGATAGAGCCGCTTCATAGGTATCAATACCGAATGGCAGAACGGCAAGTGCAGCTACATCAACCCCGGCGCCAAAATATTCCGCTATGCGAGCTTTACATTGACTCGGCGTCCCACTCACTATTAACTGGTCAACTATCTCTTCGGGAATTGCAGCCAAGGCACCCTTTCGATCGCCACTATCCCATAGTCTCCACATCTGTTCCAGAGCTTCCCCACGGCCTAGCCATCGATGAAAATCTGCGTAAACACCCACGTTAAGGTAGGCAGCTATAGCTCTTCGCCCCGCGTCTAACAGTAGATTCCGTTCAACTCCCGGAGCGACAAAGATGCGAGCCACAATCTCCTTATTCTCGCCTACGAACGGAACGACCTTGGCAACGTCCGCGGGCGATAGCCAATTAATTATTGCACCATCTGACTCGCGACCCGCCATAGCTAACATCTGAGGCCGCAGGGCAGCTATCAATATCTTGGGTGGCACGGTAGGCGGTTGAGCAAGGCGAAAACCCGAGATCTCAAAGGTGTCAAACTTCCGGTCCACCTTCCCACCTTCAAAAGCTTCTCGCAAAAAGCGGGCGATATCTCTCGTTTTATAATAGGGTCGCACAAACTCCGATGCATTCCACTTGGAGACGATTACATCTGATGAAGATCCAATTCCCAAGTAAAAGCGTCCCGGTGCTAGTTCGGCCAAAGCTGCTGCGGACATTGCCATAGTCGCTGGCCCTCTGGTAAAGGCTGGAACTATAGCGGTGCCCAAGTTGAAAGTTGGCTCCCATTCATTTGCAAGAATCAACGGCGTGAATGCATCATACTGGCCGACTTCAGCACTCCATAGATCTTCGTAGCCTACTTCACGAAGTCGCCTAATTGCTTCACGTTGCTCCCCGAGTGGAATTCGATCCAAGGGAATTGTAAGTCCATATCTAGCCATAGATCCATGCTAGGTTAGATCGAAGATTCAAATGGGCCGAAATAAAAGTTTTGGACCGAACTGACCCACCTATCAAAGAGATCCCAGATTATTGCGACCAAAAGTCAAATTGACCCTCGCCGACTCCAATTGCCATCCACAAGAAACACTCGTTTTTCAAAGATCTTGCCATATAGATTTGAAAAACCAATAAGTCTAAAATGAGACATTACGGCCGCCTTGCCATATCCCACAAGGCAAAACGATTAAATTAGCCAACTCGTGCATTCTGATCAGCTTCTTATCCAAGTCGCGAAAAGATATGAACCTTGAATAATCCTAAAGAGATAGCTCATCATGGTCACCAGGGGTCCGAACCTAATTCAGTCCAAAGGAATAGATGGAATTGGAATTATAGAGCCATCGGGGGTGACATAGGCAAGAGCCATCTCGGTCGGTGCCGAAGATCGAAGGGTAAACAGATCGGGAAAGCCAACAGAGTTAGTGGTTGGAAATAGCTGCACGCTCGATGGAGACGGGACAACGCCAATGCCGGCATTGGCGTCAATTCCACTCTGTTTTGAGGAGGGAGCCTGACCATCGACGAAGGCCTTAGAAAATAGCGCTGTCTGTGAACCCCTTGCAGAGACAACCTGACCTCCTCCATAATAGAGCGCGAGTTGGTTATACTTGGCGCCAAAGGGGCTTATGTCAAGCATCGAGAGCCACGAGGGCCAATAACTACCATAGCCACTCTCAATGAAATACCCATTCAGGGGACCTAAATCCGAACCGGCCAAAGTTGCCAGCGCAGCCACCGTATAATTCGAATGAACTCGAACGAAGAAAAAAGAGCCCACTGGTACACTCGCCACCGCCTTCAATGGGACGACAAGAGAGCTCTGAGGCGGAACTGTCTCGGAAATAGTTGATACCTTCGCCCCATGGCCTATCGCCGGGGCCTTAACAGTAGTTTGAGCACTTAAAGTCTTGATTGAGATCAACACATTCTTTTGACTTGAAGAGAGGTTTTCCAAATTCAAGTCGACGCTCTGGTTGGCGGTCTGAACCAGAAGTGGAAAGTCAGTGTTTGCAAAGATCTCAGGGGTAGTACTCGCAAAAACCATCCCATTGGCCTTTGAGTCTGAGCGCACCTCGAAGCCACCGGCTACAATTCTTCCGATTCGAGTTTGAATTGAGGCTGTAATTGCAGGGGTATTTTGAAACCAATCGGCCAATCTAACGTCGATCGAAGAAAATGCTGGGACTACTACAGCCTGAAGCGGACCTGGATCAACTGGCCCTGTCGGTGTCACAAAGCTAATATCTACAATTGCATCCGTAGCGAACGGGTTGAAGATCGACAGAAATCCCTTAGAGGCCGAGACCGTATTAAAACCTTGAACGATCCAGGTAGGGCCAGGCGATGGCTGACAGAATCCTTCGGCATTACTGCTGGGCAGGGAGGCAACTAGCGAGACCAGATCGGCTCCACCTGTAAAATCAGCTGAAACCCCCGTTGCGCTCTTATAAAGTCCACGCATTCCAAAACGTCTAAGGGACCCTCCAGGAATCTTCATCTTCAGATGCTTGGCCTTAGCGTTTTTGCTATAGATGTATATTGAAGCAGTCTGAGAAAACTTCGAAGTATTGGTCAAGACCAAAGAGAGCGATCTCTTGCCAAAATACTTAGCCTGAGGAAGCGAGCAGTACCACGTTGAGGAGTCAGACGCGACCGGAGAGACCGAAAAAGAAGGTACGAACTGCGACTGTTTGACTAGCACCCTGCTGGATGCACTGTTAGCAAAGACGACGCCAATCAGCAAAACCGCCAAGAAAATGCCGACAATACCCTCACGTCTATGTAGTCGAAAAAACTTTCTTATGAAATCCACGACTACAACGTCTCTAGGTGAAAAAGAGGCGAAGGTCTCCACTGAATCAATTGAAAAATCATCTATGCACCTCTAGATCGGATTTTGGATTCTCAATGGTATTCTCACCAATTCCAGATGCACCTTGGTTTCTTTGGTCCCTTTGGGTAGCTAGCGACACTCTTACCCTAGTAACAACCCGAGACGAGATAAAACCGCCACCAAAGACTAAGTCAACAAAGCCAAGCCAAACTAGGACCTCGAAAGATCCTAAAAACAGTGGCCATGAAGCAGACGGGCCATGAGGAGATGGGAAGTGTGCTATCTTCCTACCATGCACGACATAACCTGTTACGCTTGGATCGGTCAAGACTTGGATCAAGTCCTTCTGTCTTGAAAGCGTAAGAGTCACCCGAGCAACAGCAGGTGATACCCCAGACTGCGGATAGATCAGATTTCCGATGCCCTCACTCGCAAGATAGGATCCCAGCCGAATTGTCTCGAAAGAAGATGCTCGAGCTAAACCGGCTTGAACACCCCCATACTTGCCAAGTTGAATCGGTGTGTAGACGTTCTCAAAAGACAGGCTATGAGAGTTGGTCACTGCTAGGCCGACACCTGAGTCAAACCACCAACTACCTGCTGGAATTGCAGCTGGATCTCCAATCCACAGAAGGCGCGAAGATGCGATCTTAGATGATGTAGACCATCCCAATGTAGACCCATAGCCACTCACAGGCAGACCCAACCGACCACCTGATATGGGAGCTCCCACCCCAAATGAAGCCACCAAAAGGCCAATCACTGAAAGTGCGCCGGCAATTTGACGAACTCCGAAGGTCTCTCTGGGGAGGTCTCGATAGAGGCCATCTACGCCATTAGCAGTTGAATATGCGACGATCGCCGCCAGGAACGGCATAAGAAAGGCGAGGGGAATCGGATCCGACCCAAAGCCACCACCATTAGATCCTATGATAAAAGCGACAAAGACGATCGCAAGAATCAAAGCTCGGATCGACCGACGTGTTCTTAGACCTCTTGTAAAAATGGGGGAAAGTATCACGCTCAAAAGCGAGAGGATGGCAAACGAATTAATCATCGCTCCTCCCGAAACTGAGAAGTCAAAGATCGACCGAACCGCTAAATCAAAGGGGGGCTCGGCCCCAAATAGAGACGCCACAGTTGCGCCCGAATGGATGTATCCTAAAAACCAAGTCGCATTCGCGACTAAAGCGACCCCAGCAATACCAAAAAGAAAACGCAACATCGATCGAATTTGAGCCATCGAATGGCGCTCAAAGACAGTCGACGCTATCACCGCCAACGTCAGGATCAAAAATACAATAAAAAAAGCCGGCGCGATAGAGGTCGCTATAGCGACGATGAATGCGCCTCTAAAGAACGATCGAGCACGAATCTTCGAACCAGGCGCTAACTCCTCTTGGAAATCCAATACGATACCCAAAATCCACGGTGCAAAGGCAAACGTTACGAGGCCAAAGAGAGTGCCGACTGAGATCAGTCCAGTCAATATTCCAGTTGAAAAATACGAAAGCATAGCGATCGAAGCTGAAAGCGGGTTGCGATATCGTGCACCCAGTCGAAAGGCGCCGAAGAGGCCTGTTGCAACCAAACCAATCAAGAAAAGGTGATAGAAGAGACCGGTTGCCCCAAAGAAGAATGTTCCGATCACGCCCAACCATAGATAGCCAGCTGGAACTGAGGTAGGCGATATTGTAGAGGAAGACAACGACCCTGAAAAGAAGTCAGACAACAGACTTGTCCCATGTGGGAATGGCTCAAACTGGCCAAACACAGGTAGATTTGAAAACAAGACGTGGCGCCCCGCGACAAGTATAAAGACGAGGATCAGACCCTGGATTACGCGAGCAAACCTACGTTGTACATATCGCGTCGCCAAAGATGTAGGATCGATGGCGTCTTCGCTCAGATTCTCTTTCTCTAAAAAAGCGCCTCGATCGTTGCGTTTTGACCGCTCAACTTCATACCTAATTTGAGCACGTGTGTTCCTCTGATGCGCAAAAAAAGCCGACAATCGAGCCGATCCTCGCGCCAACTTTAGAGTCATATCTCTAAAATCTAAAAGACGCGACTGAGCACCGACCTCCCATCGAACCGATTGAGTCGGTGATTTTTTTGCTCCGTCCCTGAGGCCTTTCAGTATGGCCCTAGCGGTACGCCATCGGCCAGAAACTGCGAAATATGCAGCCTCTAAGAGTGCAAGCAGCCAAAGTTGGATCTTTGAATACCGACGAGCAAAGCCAGAGGAGTTGTTTACTATGCATCGCATCTGATTTGCACGAACGTAATAGGATCGCTCGGCGCGACGCAATTTACGCCTTATGGGTTGAAACTTCGAATTGACATAGGCGCCATCAACACCATTGACCAAGACCCCCATGTGGCGGACTTTGGCATAAGAAGATGCAATTACGCGAGCCCCAGCCAATTGCGCACGATAGGAGAGCTCCACGTCTTCGCCAAAGAGGTAGATCTCAGGGTCGAAGCCGCCCAGAACATTAAAGAGATCGTATCGCACCAACATCGCAGCACCCGGAGCCGCAAAGACCTCTTCAACGATAGGAAACTGATCCTGGTCGAGATCGCCAACGTCGATTCGTGATCGCAATGCTGCCGTGCGGTCAACGTCAAAACCCAATGAGGTAATTCGATCAGGATAAGACCAGCTAACGATCTTTGGAGCCACTATCGAGGCGTTCATCCGCAGTGCATCTTCGACCATAATTGAAATTGCATCTGGCGCTACCGCCGCGTCATCGTGACATATCATTAGATATGTCGCTGAGGTAACATTCCTCACCGCAGCATCCACTGCAGCACTAAAACCTAGATTTGTCTCGTTTCGAAGAAAAAGAGCATTTGGGAGCGATGCCCCCACCCTTTGGGCGAGAGTCACTCTTGAACCGTTGTCAACGATAATTACTGAAAAATTCGGGTAGTCTGAGGCCACAATTGCTTGAAGCGACTCTTCGAACCAATCACCGGGGTCATTGGCTACCATGACTACTACAACTAAAGGCGGAACTGCCATATCGAACTAAATAGGCTAGCTTGTCGATTCGCCAATGCCCACACAAAGTGGGGAGCGAAAGTGCTTTGTTTGAGTTATGCTGGCAAACAAGGACATAAATTTGTTTGGAAAATTGATTTCTGGATTACTGATCGACAAAAAGTGAGGTTCAAATGGCCAAAAGCCCTTCCGATGAACTAAAGGATTTGACGTATTCAACCGTAGGCTTTGCTCTTTTAGGACTCCAGCGTCTTATGGTGGCACGCAACGACCTATCAAAGAGCGTAAATCGGGCTATAGGCGATCTTGCCAATATGACAGAACATCTAATAGGGTTTCGTCGAGACTGAATTTCGCTTCGAAGTCAAGATCCCGAATCAACTTTGAACTATCTCCAACTAGTCGCGCAACCTCAACCGGTCGGACCAAGGTGGGGTCGGTGGTCAACTTTATCTCAACGCCCAAAAGGTCAATCATGCGATTTATAAGATCCAAGACCATGACTCCGCGACCAGACGAGATATTGTAGAGGCTGTTTGCCTCTCCTTTTAAGGCTAAATCGACGTACGCTCGAACCACATCACGGACATCCAGAAAGTCTCTGACTGCATCAAGATTACCGACGGGAATCGATGAGCCTCCATCGCGCTTTGCCTGGCAAAGTCTCCTGGCAATCGCAGCGACTAAGAAGTTATCCGATTGATTGGGGCCAATATGATTAAACGGGCGTGCAACTATCGCATCCAGCCCATAGGCACGACCATATTGCAGGACAAAGGTCTCCCCGCATAGCTTCGAAGCGGCATAAGGGCTAAGCGGCATCGGCGAGACTTTCTCGTCCACCTTGTCAAGCTCTTTATGGTTGCCATACACCTCCGAAGAAGAGACATATACAAAACGAAGTTTCACATTCCTAGTGGCGATAGCTCTAAGAATATTGAGCGTTCCACCAGCATTTATCGACAGATACCTCTCTGGCTCGCGCCAGGAGGTTCCGACATGGCTCAATGCGGCAAGGTGAAAAACCACCATCTCGCCACCAAGATCAACAAAACTTTCGATTTCAGAACTAATGACCTCAAAGTCACAGATATCGCTATCAGGCGTCAACTCCGTGGCTTCAATTCCTCTTTGGCGAAGTTCCCCCAGGAGATATGGTCCGACAAATCCTCTGCTTCCAGTTACAAGCGCGCGCAAATTCTCCCCCGACATTTCAAATTGATAGAATACTACGATAGAGCTCTAAGTGCCGTTGTCCACTTATGGTCCATGAATACTTCGCTAGGAGTTCATCCTTGGAGCTAAGGCCTAATGATCTATCCCTCTCACCACCACCGAAGTGGTCATAGACCCCTATTATCGCCTTAGCGATCTCATCGGTATCATAGGGATTCACAAGATAAGTCGATTCATTTGCATATTCGGCCATCGCAGAATCAACTGACGTTATCAGCTTTGACCCCATAGCCAACGCTTCTAAACCCGGAAGGCCAAATCCCTCCTCGAGAGAGGGATAGAGTGTTGCAACCGAGCCGGCATAGAGCGAACCCAAATCGGCGTCAGAGACATATCCCAAAACCCTGATTTTACCGCTCTTCACGAAGGGCTCCAAGGTGGCAAAGAATTTCGAATTTCGCCAACCACTCAATCCTGCAATAACAAATTGAAGGCCGGGGATCTTTGTAGATGCGAAGGCATCAAGGATGCGCCCTAAATTTTTACGCGGCTCGATTGTGCCACAATAAAAGAGGTATTCATCTGATATTCCATGGCTTAGCTTAGTTACCGCAATCGATTCAGAAGAGACTACCCCAAATTGACTTACGTCCACTCCATGAGGGATGACCACTCGCTCCCCACTGTTAGGATAGAAAAGTTCAAAGCGGTCTCTGGCGAATTGAGATGGGAAGATCAATGCATCTGCCCGCTTGGCCGCCTTAGCGATTGCATGACGAAAAAAGCCCACTTTAGTGCGCTCGTGCCACTCTGGATGATCGATAAAGGTTGTGTCGTGAACCGTTACAACCACTCTTCCACCAAATGGCTCTGGCGAAGTATAGTGAATTCCGTGGTGCAATTTAACATTTCTTCGCCGAAGTTGCGAAGCCATGAATAGGCGTTCGTAGGCTAAGCGACTAACGCGACCATTTGGCACCAACTCAGCAAACCTTAAAGTCGGAATCAGAGCCGTCATACGATCGCCATCACCGCTTCTAGTAATCCCCAGAAACGAAAGTGTCTCTTGGTCATTTTGATCCAATACTGCCTTTAGCATCTCGATGCCATACCGGCCAGCGCCAGTTAGGCGATTAGGAATTGCACTCAGGTCGATCGAGATCAGCCCCTCCATTGAATATATTCCTTTGGCTCTATCTCATAAATCATTCGGTCTCCTGCGATCTCTCTATATGCCATAGAACTGCCTACCTATAGTCAAGGCCGATTGCGACCATTTCATGGCAGAAATTGTGATCAAACCTTCACGAACGACCCTAGAAGAAACCTTCGAATCGGTCACTACCTCAACGATTCCTCTTGAGATATCCTCAATCGAATATGGGTCAACTATTACAGAATTCTCAGATGAGGTTGAGGGCAACAAGGATGCGACCACCGGGGTAGCAGATGCCATCGCCTCAATCGGTGGAAGGCCAAACCCCTCGAAAAATGGAACATAGACAAGGGCGCTCGCCCGTTGGTAAAGGCCGGCCAGTATCGAAGCGTCCACCCTACCAACGAGGTGGACACCCTTGGTGGGCGCTATGGCCTCTCCCCAACCACTAGGACCAACTACCACCAGAGGAAACTCACCCCCGAGAAGCGGCCGAGCCATTTGAAGAGCCTTTATAACCCGGTGAAGATTTTTCCTAGGCTCCATCGTGCCCACAGACAAAATAAACGGGGAGGATACTCCGACCCTGCGCAACAGGTCATCGGCTCCGAGTAGGTCGGCGATGGGCAGATGGTCCGAACCAGGCGGAACAAGAGTAATTCGATCTCGGTCAAAGCCTGCATCGACAAGGTCGTCCAAAGATCGATTAGAGATTGTAATAACAGAAGAAGTTGAATTCAAAATCTTCTGAAGTCGAGCTTCGTGCCAAACAACTCCACGAGGAGTCAACGTCTCAGGCACGATTCTATGAGCTAGGTCATAGATGGTATAAACCTTGGAACTTGGGCCACCTCGCAGGGGTCCTGCAATGGAAAGGCTCAACAACCTATCAAAACCCTTTGGTGTCGAAAAGTTGCTATAGTCCCATAGTCGATTGAGAATGCGGTTGTGGACAATGGCATTGGAGTACTTGACTCCGTATTCCCCAAATGGATCCGGTGACGATCCCTGCCATTTGGATCCAAAGATCTCACAATCCACCCCTGATCTAATCAGAAGTGGGGCCAACTCAGCCAAAATATTATGAGTAAAGGCCCCAATTCCACCCGGCACTATGGCGTGTAGCTGCTCTGGGATAATAAGGAGTCGCCCATTTTGAGTCAGATTCGCCACATTGCCCCTCTCTTGTGTCTCAATCTCCAAAGCCTCAACTCTTTTGGACCTCAATAGCTTTCAAATAGATATCTCTAAGCCCTAGAGCGCACTTTGCCCAGGTATATCTACCAACGCGCTCAGTTCCACGAATTCGAAGCTGCGCAACTAATCGATCGTCGTTCGTCATTACTTCAATCCTCTCACCAAGACCATTCGCATCACCCACATCGAAATAATCGACCGCGTCACCAAGTACCTCTGGGAGAGATCCCGCCCTAGAGGAGATCACAGGAACCCCCATGGTCATCGCCTCAATGGGCGGAAGTCCAAAACCCTCATAGATTGACGAATAGACAAAGACCGACGCTTTTGAGAGGAGCCATCTGCGCATCGCAGAAGTTACATAACCCGGTAGAACTATTCGATCCGCAAATGGAGACCTGGAAATCCTCTCTTCAACTTCGTCGGATCCCCATCCCGGACCACCGGCGATCACGAGCATCAAATCCTCATTTGCCCGTGCGGCAACCTCAAATCCTCCAATCAGAGTTAGAAAGTCTTTCCGCGGTTCAATCGTGCCTAAACCCAAAACAAACGGGCGCCCATTCAATGCGACCCCTTCTAGGGCTGGATCAAAGTGATCGTCACTCACACGAGCTGACCCCGCCGCCAGCTCGTGAAGCTGAGCAACACCAGGTGCCACTGCTATAACTCGTTCACGATCAACTCTAAAATACTCAACAACTTGCTCAGCGATAAATTCGCTGTGGGTGTGGACCAAAGCGCCATTTTCTATCGCCCGCCCCACCAATCGGGGGAAGGCTAGCGTGGCAGGTTCGGCCAAAGAAGGATACAAAAGTGGCGTAAGGTCGTGAACCGTAACAACTCTGGCGGCCCTCGCGCTAGGAGGTACCACGAAGTTCGATCCATGAACTACATCTAGGCTCCCAACGAAGAGTTCAATTGGAGGGAAGTTAACCTTCGACCAGAGCTTCTGAAGCGGTCGGGCGGGCATTGGTAGTTGTTTTGACGGCGCAACTCCGCCTAGAGCGGCTGGCAACCGACCTCTATTCCTCCACGTAACCGCAAATGTCCTTAGATCAACCCCTTCAAGGGAATCGAGACTGCGAATTGCTCCAGAGCAAAACTCCCCGACTCCGGTTCTAGGCCCCAACAATGGCGTGGCATCAAATCCCACTTTTATCATGACTTTTACAATCTCGTTCGCAAAACCTTAGTAACGTAAAGATAATCGCCCACCTAGTCAAAAAAGACAAATTGAACCTCGCCTGTTCTAAGAGGCCGACATAACGCCACTAACTTTACCAATTGACAGCTCAAACAGACCGATTGCCAAGAGATGAGGAGCTAATTTCACAAGCGCTCAAATAAATGCAAAAAAATGAGTCTGGGTGAGAAGTTACCGCAATAGCGAATCTATTGACTTCTAAAACCAATTCGAATCACAGTTCACCAAAGAGCCGTGGAATTCATCAGATAAAAGTTCTGCATCAATTCGCTGCTTCAAATTTGGTGAAGGCCTGAGCCATAGGAGCTATCCGGGTAACTCCTTATCTAATCTCTCTAAGTAATTATTTAGCTGCAGGTTACAACTGAAAAATTAAATTGAATTAGCAAACAATCAAGTCCGACCTAATTAAATCACCTAGCCACTTACGAACCACATGTTGGGGTGTGTCAGATAGAGTAGTTTGGAATCAAACAATATTCCGCCAACGTAAGATCGCGCCAGAAGATACTTTCAAGCAACCAAAAGGAGCCAGCAAAGAAATGCACCCTATAGCCAAAAGACTTACTCAATCTCTACGAATTCCACTTATCGGCGCGCCACTTTTTATAATATCAAATCCAAAACTCGTGGTCGCTCAATGTCAAAGTGGCGTCGTTGGGTCATTTCCAGCCTTAAACGCAAGACCAACCTCACAATTTGACGAATGGCTCTTTGAGATCGAAGAGGCACTCGCAGTAGGGGGAGAGAGCGATCAAGACACCAAAATTGCCCCATTTGCTGTCAATCAGATAGTTCATCGATCAAACGATCGCCTAGATGCAGATTTGGAAGTTACAATCGCGCACAAGGTGCCCATCGTCATCACTTCCTTAGGTGCTAGAAGCGACGTCTTTGACGCAGTCCATGAATATGGGGGGATCGTTTTTCATGATGTCATAAATAAAAAATTTGCCGAAAAAGCCTTGGAAAAAGGGGCAGATGGCCTAATCGCGGTTGCATCTGGAGCCGGCGGTCACGCCGGATCGACCTCACCGTTGGCTCTAATCTCTGAAATACGTGAAATCTTTGACGGACCTCTACTGCTATCAGGCGCTATCGGAAACGGAGCTTCACTTCTCGGGGCAATCGCTATGGGTGCAGACTTTGGATATGCGGGCTCAATCTTCATCGCCACCACAGAAGCTAATGCATCGGCGCCACACAAAGAGATGGTGGCAGCCTCAGACTCCTCAGATATCGTCTACACCTCCCATTTCACTGGAGTTCATGGCAACTATCTCAAGCCGTCGATATTGGCATCTGGGCTAGACCCAGATACCCTGGAAGCTAAGTCCGCAACGACGATGAATTTTTCAAGTTCAGGTACAAATGTAAAGGCGTGGAAAGATATATGGGGCGCCGGTCACGGAATAGGCTCGGTCAAAGCCGCCCTAACCACAGCCGAGCTCGTCACTAGAATCGAGGAAGAATTCATGGCAGCAAAGATCTCGTTGGCCGAAAGATTAGCGCTCTAGCCACCAAGTTTTATGTAGTTCGTGGGTCAATAGAGCTCAAAATGTCACTATCAGATCAACAATTTCGTGAACCACCCCTCCCTTGGGAAAGGGGATTACACTTGCGTTAGTTCAAATAGGATCGTACAAATGATTACAGTTCTTTGCGGCGGAGTCGGCGCCGCCAAATTCTTAGAGGGCCTTATCGCACTGGATCAAAGCCAAGAGATAGTCGCGATCACCAACGTCGGAGATGACGATGTCATGCACGGCCTATACATCTGCCCTGATTTGGATACCATCACCTACACCCTTTCAGGCGCGGTAAATCACCAAACCGGGTGGGGCCTCGCCAACGAAAGTTGGCGTACCATGGAACGCCTAAAGGGCCTAGGTGGCAAGGTTTGGTTCCAATTGGGAGATTTAGATCTCGCGACTCATCTCTTTAGAAGCGAACGCCTCAGAGAGGGTGCCACGCTCGAACAAGTTACCAAAGAGATCTCAGACAATGCCGGACTGAAATTGAAGCTACTTCCTGCCACTAACGACAAGATACGAACAAAGCTCGAGTTGGTTCACCCATCCGGAGAGACCGAGAGCACCTCATTCCAAGAGTACTTCGTAAAGTACCAACATAAGCCAATAGTAAAAGACGTTTTCTATGTGGGCTCTAAGAGTGCGAGCCTGAGCCCAAGTGTCATAGAGGCACTTGAAGAGTCAGAACGTATCATAATCGCACCATCTAACCCAATACTTTCAATTGGACCAATTCTTGCAATTCCCAAGATCGCCGAGACAATTGCCAGACGTCGAAGCGACGTGGTGGCGATTTCGCCCATAGTGGACGGTAAGGCGTTAAAGGGACCGGCAGATAAAGTTCTTGAAGCCTTTGGGTATCCAGCTAGCGCCCTTGGGGTTGCCCAATACTATCGCGATTACATCTCAAGGTTGATAATCGATCTGATCGATTCAAATTCCATCGATCAGATCGAGTCCCTAGGGGTAAGAGTGGTCGCCACTAATACCATAATGACCACTATTGATTCAAAGATATCATTAGCGGCTTTGGCCCTAACATCATATGAGAGATAGGACTATGGATCCAAATCAAAGTGGAGTCGTTACCGCCATAGCCATCCACGGATTACCCGAATTCAAAAAGGGCGATCCCATAGCCGATATCGTCATTCAAAATACCACTTTGAACCACCATGACGTTATCGTCGTTACCTCGAAGATCGTTTCAAAAGTTGAGGGACGCATCATTCAGGCGCCTAATGACGGCTTCACGCCCGAAGAGATCCATGCAATCATCATCGGTGAATCAAGACGCGTCCTACGCCAAAGGGGTCAGCTTGTGATCACAGAGACCCAAGGCGGCTTCGTCTGTGCAAATGCTGGAATAGATCAATCCAATATGCCAGATGGTTCGATCTGTCTCCTACCTGCCGACCCAGATCGCTCAGCTCGAAGAATAAGAGATCGAATCAAAGCACTTATCGGAATAGATGTCGCAGTAATTATAAGTGACACCTTTGGCCGAGCTTGGAGGCGCGGCGTTACAGATATAGCCCTAGGATCAGCTGGAATAGGTCCAATCTCTGACTTGAGGGGTACTCTAGATAGCAACGGTCGCCCCCTTGTGGCTACGGAAATAGCTATCGTGGATGAAATTGCCGCAACCGCCGAACTCACAAAGCCAAAGTCAGGGGCTATTCCCGTTGTTATAGTGCGAGGAATAGATCCGAGCCATTTCCGTGAAGGCTCAGTTAAGGACGAGATAATTAGACCCTACGGAGAAGATCTCTTTAGGTAATAGTCAGCTTAGGTAGTAATAGACTTAGAGAATAGTCGAGGTTCGCTTGCCACAATTTGACCAAGCCTCCCTGTCGATTACTTCTCCTTTGAAGCCTTATTGATTCGCCGATGAACAAATTCATCAGGGTTAGATCGATACCAATCGACTAAATCCATCAATCCATCACTTAACGAGGTAAAGTGATGCCAACCAAGTTGAGTCTCGGCCTTGACTGCACTTAAGGCACTCCTTTGGATCTCACCTTCGCGCTTGGGCAGGAGCCTTGGACGAAGTGTACTCCCTGTCACATGGACGATCTCTTCATGCAACCTAGCGATCGTCGTCT
Organism: Acidithrix sp. C25; assembly: GCF_904848545.2. Taxonomy (NCBI): domain Bacteria; kingdom Bacillati; phylum Actinomycetota; class Acidimicrobiia; order Acidimicrobiales; family Acidimicrobiaceae; genus Acidithrix; species Acidithrix sp. C25. The sequence continues at coordinate 472,977 of NZ_CAJHCI020000003.1, read as the reverse complement.
CTATGGATGTCCCAATATTCAAGACGAGGCCACCACCATTGTCAATCGAGCGGACTAGCGCATCTACCACATCATCGACGTGAACAAAGTCTCGACTCTGGCTGCCATCGCCATAGATAGTACAGGGTCGGCCGGCCAAAGCTCGCTCCATGAAGGTTGAGATTACCCCACTCTCTCTGGAACACCCTTGGCGGGGACCATAGACGTTGGCAAAAACCAAAGCTGTATATTCAAGGTCGTGGTTGCGCCGATAGATATCCAGATAGTCTAAGACTGCCCGCTTTGAAGCACCATAGGGCGAGATTGGATCGAGTGAGACAGACTCATCCAGCGGAAGAAGATCAGCTGGAGGATCCCCATAGATCGCTGCAGATGCGGCAAAGATAACTTTAGAACAACTAGCGCCAAGTGCTGCCTCAAGGATCCTGAGCGAACCACCTAGATTCACCGCCACATCTTCTAAGGGGTTATCCATGGAGAAAGTTACATCAGTCTGAGCCGCCAAGTGGAAGATGACCGAGGGACGTTTACGTTTAGTCAACTCAATCATCGACGCAGAACGCACATCCATTTGATGAAAGGCCAGCGAGCCTAGCCACTTAGCTCGGGCATATGCCAAATTTGCTAGGCGACCCGTGCTGAGATCGTCCACGATGTCGACAAATAATCCCTGGGATAATAGCCGCTCGACTAGGTGCGAGCCAATAAATCCCGCACCACCCGTAACCATGACCCGATCCATCTAGCTCGGAATCTTTTGACCGCTTAGACGTTCGCCCGCACCAATGTCGCAGCCAAGTGCAAGGACTGAGAGCTCCTCCACGATCGTCTCGGGTGGAACCTCTACTTCATCGCCAATTATTGAATCGGTTATTCGCGAATATGAAGCCACGATTGCTCGATCCATCACAATAGAATCCTCTATTACTGCCCCTGCCTCAATAACCACCCCGTCACCGATTATGGAGCGAAGAATCACTGCGGACTCAGCTATTCTGGCATTTCGAGCGATCAAAGAGTCTTCACTTACCGTGTATCCCTTTGGAAGTTTGCCAACCAACAAAGACTCCTTGGAGGAGATGGAGCCTCCACTCGCCCCCACAAGTATCCTTCGAAAGTGCATGGAAGTTGAATAGAAGTTACTCACCGTGCCGGCATCTACCCAATACCCTTCAAAGGGCTCAGCGAATAGGTGGCCATCTGAGACAAGTTGAGGAAAGACCATTCGCTCTATGGAAACGCGCTCCCCGCTTTCCACCGACGACAGAGCTTGGGGCTCAAGCACGTAAATGCCTGCATTTATAAAGTTTGATGGGGCTAATTCGCGCGCTGGCTTTTCTATAAAGGCCAGTACTCGACCCGCCGAATCTGTTGGCACCACGCCAAATGCCGAAGGATCTTCAACTGGAACTAAGGCAATAGTTGCCAAACCACGATTGTTCAAGTGGGCGCTAACCAAGGTCTCCAAGTCAAAATCACAGAGAACGTCGCCATTTACAACTAGAAATGTGCTGTCAATCCCTGCGTATTCGGCTGCAAATTTAATGGCTCCTGCAGTGTCAAGTGGAGTCTCTTCTACCGCATAACAAATTGGCACCCCGCCAACCTTACCGCTTGGAAAAGCCTTGATAAAGACGTCAGGCTTATAGCCAAGCGAAAGTACGACCCTGTCAACTCCAATTTGTCCAAGCCTCGTTACAACTCGCTCGAGCATGGTTATACCGGCCACTTTGAGCATCTGCTTTGGAATCTCGTGAGTAAGTGGACGCAAGCGCGTACCCATACCTCCGACTAGAACAACTGCTTGCAACATGCCTCCTTGCGCCACCTAAGGCCGAAGCGTCGGGTGCGGACCTTGTAGAACCATCATACCCTTAGAAATTTTAAAAACAATATCGAAACGCCTCTTGAACTTCACATTCTCACAAGACAAAGGTGTGGAAATTGTATTTTGGAAAACTCTTTGCTAACCCTGTGCCTTTGTCGTAGAAGTCGCTGGAGCCGCAGTTGTCGCTGGAGCCGCAGTAGTTGTGGTTGTAGCAAGTGCTTGTGTTACAGGCAGGTTTACGAGCGCCTTAGTAGAATTTGGCTTTGGAAGAGACTTACCATTTGCCACCAAACCAACAGTTATGAGCTGCTGATTTCCAAATACAATATTTGCAGGATTTCCGGTGACGATCTGTCCTTTACCCAAAAGTGAAGACCAAGTCTCTACCTTTATCGAAGCAGGCTTACCATTGCATGTTTGACCTGTTGCCAAGGAGGCATGTCCTGGATAGGTCACCTTTGACGAGGAGACATAAAGACCTGAATAATTCAGAACAAACTTGCCAAAAGTGGCATTAGAGCCCTCATCCAACTTGGTTTTAGGCGATACAGTTATCAAGCCATTGCCCGTTGTATAAAATGAGAGCTTCGTTGTATTCTTTTGGGCTGGGAGATTAGGTAAAAAAGTTCCACAGTCATAGACGCCAAGTGCAACGTGCCACGTTGTACCCACAAGGGGAGGCGCAGCCTTTGCTCCTGTTGGATTGAGTCGTTGATACCGCGAATATCCGATCACGAAGAATCCCACCACCACAACTAATGCTATGGATGTATAGAAACCAATAGGTACAGCGCCGCGCCTAGACCTACTGCCACCAGTTGCGGCCGCTCTCGCCACTCTTTTACCTACGGATTGCTTTGACATATGATTTCTTGACTCACTCCGAATAGATTTTTAGCCCTTACCACTCTAGCCGTTGAGGGGAAAATGACGCTTAGCCACAATAAATCCCTTGACTATCATCGGCGAATAGCATAAATTTCAAGTCTTTTAGTCGACTAAAGGGTCCTACCTTCTAAAAAACGTCTGTATCTCGTCACTGCAATCGTAATCAAAAATCGCAGGACGACACCGACTCCCACCAAAGGTAGAGCCAAAGCCTTGTACCCCAAAAGCGTGGAACTCGAATAGATCAAAAGCGAACGGTGGTGCATGTAGGCCACAAAATATGGTCGAGAACTAGACGATCTTCCTTGATAATGAATAGCTACCGCCTCCCTATCGTGGCCAATATCATATCCCTTTGCTATTATCCGTCGACAGAGATCTACATCTTCCATGAACATAAAATAACGTTCGTCAAAGCCACCAACCTCTCTAAAAAGGTCGCTTGAGATCAACATCGCAGCACCCGAAATCCATCGATCATCTCCAACGCTCTCGTTCTCGATAGAGTGATAACGCCTTGAAAATGGATTATTACGCCACAGTTGTCCAAGGACGGCATGAAAAGCCGAAACTGCCAGAGACGGGAAGCGACGCACCGATGGATAGATTTCTCCATCGCTATTTTTTATAAGTGGTCCCGCTATGGCGACATTGGTTCGCTCTTTGAACGAGGAGAGCTCTAAAAGCGCATCACCGCTTATAACACAGTCCGGATTGCAGATAAAGAGGTCAAAACCCAAAAGGTCCTTTGATACCTCGTTTATTGCTCTCCCGTAACCCAAGTTCCCGACCATGGATCTTAGGACCAACCTAGAAGTATCGATCTCATTATGAAACTTCTCTTTTATCAATTCCATCGATCCGTCACTACTTGAATTATCAGCTACGACTATCAATTCGCTAGGCCCCATCAACAGGGCGCCTATACAATCACACAGCAACGAGCCGGTATTGTAGTTGACGACAATCGACGCTATCTTTGGAGATGACATATCACTTGGGCCTTAAATTAAAATTCCATCTCATAAAGATTCAGCGGGCTAGAGATAGCTATCCCGCAACTGAGCTATCAGACAAGATACAGACTCCTGCCAGATTGGAGTCTCTCCATAGCCTCCTAGACGAAGGGCGCTGTGATCCAATACCGAATAGGCCGGTCGAGGAGCTTTGCGCGAAGAATCCAACTGACTTGTGGCAATTGGTAGAACTCGCGATGGATTTGCCCCTAAGGTTTCAAAGACAAACTTAGTCAAGTCATGCCACGAGGTCACTTCGCAATTTGTGACGTGATAGATCCCACTTTGTCGATCCGAAATCAGTTTAATCATAACATCGACCAAATCTGTGACAACCGTGGGTATCCCAAACTGATCATCGACAAAGGTAACATCTCCTTGGCCCTTAGCGAGGCGAATCATCGTCTTTAGGATGTTATTGCCGTATTTGCCCATAACCCAGGCTGTGCGAACTATCAGGTCGCTAGAGTCAAGTTCCAACTCCCCAGCCAACTTAGACTTTCCATAGATCGACAAGGGATCTGGCGCATCCCACTCCCTATAGGGTGTCGTTCCTAGACCATTAAAGACGTAGTCAGTGGAGAGATAGAAGACACTAGCTCCTACTCTTCGTGCGCCTTGCTTTAGAAAACGTGTCCCCATTGCATTGATGGAATAGGCCAATTCGACTTCATCCTCGCAAAGATCCACTGCCGTCAGCGCACCACAGTGAACGATGATATCTGGCAAGAAGGAGTCGATCGCTCCAAATACCTCAACTCTGTTGGTAAAGTCAAGTTCATCCTTGTCGGTCGCCAAAACCTCCCATGAACTTTCCTTTTGAGCAACGGTTTCAACGAACTCCGAGCCAACCTGACCCTTTGCGCCTGTCACTAAAAGTCTCAATATGACCTCAATCCAATTCGTCAAAAGACGACATCATTTGGCACTTTAGCCACTGACAATGTGTAGCAATGGGTGCCAGAGAAAATAAGTTCCGATTAGGAGTGAAATACTACTTCGATATCCAGCTGCTGCCAGGGCCCTCTACGACAGGAGCTCGAAGTTTCAGTGGCTCCCACCAGCTTCTATTTGCAACATACCAATCAATTACGTCGGCAATTCCATCGTCAAATTCAATCTCAGGCTCCCACCCAAGCTCTTGGCGAATCTTTGACGAATCCAACAGATAACGTCGATCGTGACTGGGACGATCAGGAACAATGGTCTTAATTGACTCGTCCTTATTAAGGTGCTTGACGACTAAGTCCGCAATGTCTAGAATGCTCTTTTCAACGCCAGTACCTACATGATAGGTCTCGAACTCGCGCCCCTTGTTGATGACGAGATCTATCGCCTTGGAGTGGTCTAGGGCATGTATCCACTCTCGCCTATTGGAGGTCGAGGCATATAGCGGAAGCGGAAGGTCATCAATTGCATTGGTAACAAAAAGCGGAACCACCTTTTCAGGAAATTGATATCGGCCGTAGTTGTTAGCGCAGTTCGTTATTGAAATCGGGACCCCATAGGTCAACGCATAGGAGCGAACAACATGATCTCCGCCAGCCTTAGAGGCGTTATAAGGCGTCCTAGGCAAGTAAGGAGAGTCTTCCTTGAATCCTCCTTCTTCATCTAGATCCATGTCTCCATAGACCTCACAGGTGGAGACGTGGTGAAAGCGATCCACCTTAGCACGCCTCACACCCTCCATAAGTCCTTGAGTACCCATAACATTCGTTTGAAAGAAGCGACCTGGATCCAAAATAGCCAAAGAATTATGAGACTCAGCAGCGAAGTTGACCACGACGTTGATCTCAAAACGCTTGAGGCTCTCAAAGACTAGATCGCTATTGGCAATATCGCCTTTGACGAAATGAAAAGAAGTAGCGACGTCGTCGAGCGAGTGAATATTGCCCGCATAAGTCAATGAATCATAGACAACGATGGTATCGGCGGGATGTGCCTTCATCCAGTATCGAACGAAGTTGGATCCAATAAATCCAGCCCCGCCAGTCACTAAAATATTCATTAAATTTCCATCCTAAATGGTATTGTTTCCAAAATAATTCTGGCCTATGGTAGCCTAACTAAGCGCAGAAATCCGCTATCAAAGCTCCATTTAAAGCAAAGCTAAGCGATTTCAACGATCGAATGATCCCCAACCACGAGCCGATTAGCTATCGGGCGAGCTTGGCGCCGGCGCACCGTTACTTGCTTGCCCAACACTGACCCCTCGAGCGACTGGATACCATCCACAGTAGTCCCGGCTAAAAGGATCGAATTTTCAATCTCCGTTGCCTCAATCAGGCAATCCTCCCCGATGGAGGTAAATGGCCCTATGAAGCAATCTTTCAAGACGCTTCCACGTCCTATAATTGCCGGCCCTCGAAGACGCGATCGCAGAATTGTCGCTCCTTTTTCGATGATTACCCGCCCCTCAACGACAGAAAGTTCATCTACCACTCCCATGGTATTTGCTTCAATGTCTTCAAGAACAAGGCGGTTACCCTCTAATAGAGCTTCGGGCTGTCCGAGGTCCTTCCAATATCCTGAAATCTGCTTACTGGAGACCCTGGCCCCTGAATCTATAAGGTATTGAATTGCATCAGTAATCTCAAGTTCCCCACGTGCAGATGGCATTATTGATTCGACAGCCTTGTGAACCGAGGTGTCAAAGAAGTAGACCCCGACTAGCGCCAAGTCCGACGGCGGCACCTTTGGTTTTTCCACAAGTCCCTTTACGTGGCCGTCATCATCCAAAATGGCCACGCCAAATCTATGAGGATCAGGGACCCTTGCAAGTAAGATCTCGGCGCACACTCCAGGCTCACGCTCACGAAAGCTGTTGGCAAATTCTACAATTCCGTCTTTTATGAGGTTGTCCCCTAAGAACATGACAAAAGGAGAGTCACCTAGAAACTCCTTGGCGATCATGACACAGTGTGCAAGGCCAAGTGGTTGCTCCTGGGGGATATAAGTTACCTTCAATCCAAAGTCGCTGCCATCGCCAACTGCAGCCATGACCTCTTTGCGGGTTTCGCCAACTATCATTCCTACCTCAACCACTCCGGCCTCGGCCAGAGATTCAAGAGCATAGAACAAGATCGGTTTATTTGCTAAGGGAACTAATTGTTTGGCAGAAGTATGGGTTATTGGCCGCAAGCGTGTTCCAGTACCGCCCGCAAGCACGAGTCCCTTGAGTGTCGTCATAGCGCTTTAGATAATAATCACTTTTGGGGCAAGCCAAGGCTACGGGCTATCACGAGCCTTTGAATTTCCGAGGTACCTTCTCCTATTTCTAAGATCTTGGCATCACGGTAATGGCGCGCAACAGCATTGCCTTCAATGAAACCTGCTCCCCCAAAGATTTGGGTTGCACTTCGCGAAACTTCGACGGCGGCCTCGGTCGCAAAAAGTTTTGCCATCGCCGCGGCCTGTTTGTATGGCTTGGAATTATCTTTGAGCCAAGCAGCATGATAGACCAGATGACGCGCTGCGCTCGCTTTAGTGGCCATATCTGAGCACATGAAAGCAACCGCTTGATAACGTCCTATTGGTCCGCCAAATGCATTTCTAGTCTTGGCATACTCTATGGATTCGACCAGACATCCCTCTATCAGTCCAAGCGCCAAAGCAGCTATTGCGATTCTTCCATCATCCAATATCGAAAGAAATTGCGCAAAACCTCTGCCTTTTGCACCCAAAAGGTTCTCATAAGGAAGGCGAACTTCATCCAAAGAAAGGCCGTGGGTATCAGATGCATGCCAGCCTAATTTACGATACGAAGGCTCAACGACCAGGCCCGGAGTTCCACTAGGAACCAAAAACGTGCTCACCCCGTCCTCGTCGCGGGCCGTAACGGTAATAACAGAGGTTATCGGTGTTCCGCTATTGGTGATATAAGCCTTTGAGCCGCTAATAACCCATTCATTGGTCTTTTCGTCCAAACGAACTTTCGTTCGAGTTGCTCCTGCATCTGAACCTGCATCCGGCTCAGTAAGGCCAAAAGCTCCTAGAGCCTTACCTTCACACATCGAAGGCAAATATCTCATCTTTTGCTCTTGTGAACCGAATGAAAAAATCGGATTCGCGCCCAAGCCAACGCCCGCGGACAAGGTGATAGCGACGGAAGAGTCCACCTTAGCAAGTTCTTCAATAGCGATACAAAGGGTCGAGAACTCTAAATTTAAGCCGCCAAACTCCTCTGGAAAAGTGATCCCAAAAGCTCCCAGCTCGCCAAGCTTAAGGATTGTATCAAGGGGAAATTCACCCCTTTCGTCCCAAAGATCAGCATAAGGGGCGATCTCTTTAGCCGCAAAGCTCTCGATCAGCTCTCTAAACTCTTCTTGGTGGTGCATTAACTCAAAGTCCATAGTCCTAAAGCCTATCGCTTTAGAATCGACCAAACAATTTAACTTCCAAAACCACATTCACCACCATGGCCTCATCTTTGAGTTTGTTCCAACTAAGTCAGTTCAAATCCGCCCCAGTCAAAAAAGTGGATTTACAAATGAAAGCAAGCTTTACTTCATCTGGAGCGACTTCAGCTAGAGCGAAAGACGTGGTGTACATCACCTGCTTGGACTGTCCTAATGCAGGAGTCCAATTCGACTAACAGATGGCCTTGATTCGATATATCCAATACGTTGCCACTTATCGATTCACCATCGTTCAATTCCACCCTTACGAACGAACCAATGGTCACGCATCTAGAGCGATATTGTCGCAATATCTGAACCTTCGGCGCAGGGTCTCCTTGGCTCATAGGTAGATATCGTCCAGCAAAGGCCTCGACAATGCGGCTGGCAAGCAAGAGTCTCATTGACAGATCCAGTTGATTCCCCGTCAAAATCGCCATCGAAGTCGCGTTACGCTTGAGAACCTCAAGCCGGCTATGGTCCTGATTAACATTTATGCCCATTCCAATGATCATGAATCTTCCGGATTTACTCTCACCCACCTCTGATAACATCCCAGAGAGTTTGGCACCTCCCACTAAAATATCGTTGGGCCATTTGATCTCGGCGACTACCCCATAGTCCTGCAATACCTCACAAGCAGAGATCGACATAGCCATGGTGGCATAAAAATAATCATCTAGAGGAACTCCGGGACGACACAGAATCGAAAAGAGCAGAGAGTCGCCAGGTTCGTCGATCCAGCTCCGCCCAAGACGGCCTTTACCACTTTCTTGATGATTAGTGCTTAGAACCATTCCCTCTGGAATATCTTCGATGGCACAAAGACGACTCAACTCGGTATTTGTGGAGTCAATACTTTCTATGTGTCTTAATTTCCAACCATTGTTGAGGTCAAGTTGTATCGTATAATCCATACATGCGAAACTAGACCATAAAATGATTGGTCAGCGCAATGAAAGGATACCGGTGTTCAAAAAAATTCTTGTCGCAAACCGGGGCGAGATCGCGGTAAGGGTGATTCGCACTGCAAAGGAGATGGGCATTGCCACTGTGGCTGTCTACTCCGAGCTAGATCGAGAAGCCTTACATGTACGCTTGGCCGATGAGGCCTACGCCTTAGGCGGACAAACAGCGGCCGAGAGCTACCTCAACACGGATGCAATCCTCAATGCGCTAACGCTTAGCGGCGCCGACGCATTACACCCTGGATATGGCTTCTACTCAGAAAATACTGACTTCGCACGAGCCATTGGCGAGATCGGAGTGACATTTATAGGGCCACCTCCCGAGGCTATCGAGGTGATGGGCGACAAGATCTCCTCACGGATCGCTGCTACAAAAGCAGGCGTCGAGGGCGTTCCTGGCACGGTAGAAGTCATCAAATCACCAGACGAAGTCATCGCCTTTGGAGAAGAGTTCGGTTGGCCCGTGGCAATCAAGGCAGCCTACGGTGGGGGCGGACGCGGAATGCGCGTAGTCAACTCGCCACAAGAGGCAGCTCAAGCACTAGAATCTGCCCAAAGAGAGGCAGAAAAAGCGTTTGGACGCTCTGAGAGCTACATCGAACGATATTTAACTTGGCCACGTCACATAGAAATGCAGATCTTTTGCGACAACTTTGGTAATGCGATCTGGCTCGGAGAACGAGATTGCTCATGCCAACGTCGCCACCAAAAACTTATTGAAGAATCTCCTGCACCTAACTTTGATGACTCTGTACGCCAAAGAATGGGAGAGGCGGCGATCAAAGTCGCACGAGCCTGTGGTTACAGAAACGCTGGTACCGTAGAATTTCTCTTTCAAGACGGAGAATTTTACTTCTTAGAGATGAACACGCGCCTCCAGGTCGAACATCCAGTTACCGAAGCGATCACCTCTCTTGACCTAGTAGAACTTCAAATCCGAATCGCAGCTGGGGAACCTCTTGGTATCACTCAGGACCAAATAAAGAGATCCGGACACGCCATTGAGATCCGGATCAACGCAGAAGACCCATCCGGCGGAAAGTTTCTACCTTCACCGGGAACTATCACCAAGTTCACCGCACCTAACGGTTTTGCGACCCGTTTGGATGCAGGATACATTCAAGGCGATACGGTATCTCAATTTTACGACAACCTAGTTGGTAAGGTAATAGTCTGGGGTAAAGACCGAGAGTCAGCACGGCGACGAATGGTCAGAGCTCTTGACGAAATTCAAATTGAAGGAATTCTTACTACAATTCCAGCACAACAAATTCTTCTTGAAAAAGCTGACTTTATAAATGCGACTCACTCAACCAAATGGGTTGAGGGTGTAGAGGAACTAAAATCCCTAAAGGTAGCACGTCCTACTTCGACGGACGATCAAGGCAATGAGGTCGTGGCACGAGATGTTACAGCCGAAGTCAACGGTAAGAGGATCAACGTTCGCCTCTACCTCCCTGAGATAGCAACCTCTGTAGCATCTGCCCCTCTGGCACCTGGAAGAAAGGGTGCAGCTTCGCCTAGATCGAGATCGCATGCACACGGCGCCACTGGTGGTTCCGGGAAGATCTCCGTTCCAATGCAGGGCACGATCGTAAAAGTTTCAGTCAACGTTGGGGACAAGGTTGACGCGGGTGACACCGTTTGCATCTTAGAGGCGATGAAGATGGAAAATGCAATCTTGGCCGATAAGGCTGGAGAGGTAACCGAAATTAAGGTTAAACCAGGAGATACGGTTGGCACCGGAGATATTGTCGTTGTAATCTCCTAGCTGATACCCCTTCGCAGATCGCTACGATTCAAGCTAAAAATAAATAGAGAAGATGGTCCCAAAGGCCTTTGAGAGCATCAAAGGAGATTCAGGGCCATCTTCTCATATACCTGAATTGATCTCCCAAAAGAGCCAGAGACTCACGTCAGGATCTAAAATTGGCGCGAATGACCACAAATTAAGTCTTGTATAATCTCTAAGTGTCACAGACAACTCGGAGGAAAAGTGTCAACTCAAATCAATGGAGCACTTGACTCCACTGCTGCCCAGATCGGTGATCTCTTAGTAGAACTCTCCCACAAAATCCATGCCAACCCCGAAGTGGCATTCGAAGAATTTAAAGCATCTCGCTGGACAGCTGACATCCTCTCAAACGCCAACTATGACGTGGCTTTCGGAGTCGCAGAGATGGAGACCGCTTACGTTGCTACGATCGGCAATGGAGACTTGGAAGTAGCTATCTGTGCAGAATATGACGCGCTTCCTGACGTCGGCCACGCCTGTGGTCACAACATAATTGCAGCTGCCGCAATTGGGGCTGGACTGATCCTCGCACCTTTAGTAGAAGATCTTGGCCTCAAACTATCCGTAATGGGAACGCCTGCCGAAGAAGGTGGCGGCGGAAAAATTCTTATGCTAAATGCTGGCCTCTTTGAATCAATAGATCTATCAATGATGGTTCACCCAGCCCCAAGCGAATTTGATAGAATGCCATGCGTAGCAGCTCAGCATCTAGAAGTTGAATTCTTGGGAAAAGAATCTCATGCAGCAGCATTTCCTCAACTTGGCATCAATGCTTTAGATGCAATGACGATCTCACAAGTTGCCATCGGACTGCTGCGCCAGTCGCTCTATCCGGGTGAGATGATCCACGGTTTCATTACCCATGGAGGAGAGGCTCCCAACATCATTCCAGCGAGGACAGCAGCTGACTACATCGCTCGCGCAGAGACCCTAAATCAACTTAAAACCTTAGTTCCACGCATAAGGAGATGTTTTGAAGCTGGCGCAATCGGAACAGGATCAGAGCTCAAATTCATTCATAAATTTGAGGCATACTCCGAGTTCATAACTGATGAAACATTAGCTGCAATCTACCGAAGAGAGGCAGTTGCCTCTGGAAGGACGATTTCAACCTCCCCAACCCCAGCCATGAGGGCATCAACCGACATGGCGAACGTTTCAATGGCCATCCCGTCAATTCATCCCATTCTTGGCATTGACTCTCTTCCTGCTGTCAACCATCAACCCGAATTCACAGCCGCCTGCATTACCCAAAGTGCCGATAAAGCAGTAGTGCAAGGTGCTCTAGCCATGGCAAGGACGATCGCCGCAGTCGCATCGGATCAAACATTGAGAGCCGAATTTATAAACGGTAAAAAACGAATTGCCCTCCGCCAGCAGATGGCCAGCTAACCGAAGCTAGCCATAAATCAAGTTTCATCAGCTTTCATCTTCCAACTTAAAAAGACAGCCACCGATGGTGCTTCGTCGTTATCGGTGGCCTCGACCAAGGAGAGCTGATAGAGCTATGGTGCAACTTTCGAATTAGAAATATCTCAGCCGAATCGGTATAAATCATCCCCATGGCTACTGTCACATTGATCATTTGCAACTTGGCGTTGGAAGCTATTAAAAACTCCTCTTTTGATCATCTGAATGATCTCAATATCTTCTAAGACTCTCTGCCAACCGCTAGGTCAGATTTAGCCTATCAATATTATTGATTCCCCATCTAATGATATTTATAAATCTTTAATTTAAAATATATTGGAAATACCAACAGCCATAATCACATAACCAAACCACCAATAAGTGTCAGTCTTGATATGATTTGTAGTTAGATGCAGTCCAAATAAAAATAGGCCAAAGCGACATCTCGATCCAATATTGCTTCATTATAGAATCGATATCCTTGGGATTTGCCAAGCAGAGATGCCTTTACGAACTTGCTCCAAAGGCTCCTCTAACAGCGCCTAATTTAGTCGGTCCAGAAAAATTTTAGTGACTATGACACGAGTCCGGTGACACATGCTCGACATCTTGCTAAATTATAGATGTGGTCTGGCCCAATAACATCTTTTCGATAAAATCCATTATAAGGATCACTTGCGAAACCATATCAAACAATACTCAGTTCATTATTCGGCTCGAATGATAGTTACCTGAATATTCTAATTTAAATCTATTTCAGCTTTTAGCCACATCATATTTAGCAAAATGCCAGACTATGCCGTTTAAAACCAGACCAATTTTACGAATATTTAATTGAATAATATAAACCATATCGTAATCAAACTAGGACAACTCTTAAAAATATGCCCGTGATAAATTAGCCCTTGTAAATATATAATAAAGATTGAATTCAAGCGCAATTGGCCCCTCGGCCGATCGCTTTAGCGATGTAAACCGGCCGACCAAGGCACTACTACTCCGCAGCGTCTGCTAGGGCCTCAGCCAGAGCTGGATGCACCATAACAGACTCTACGATATCATTTACCTTCAAATGTGCAGTCACCGCCAGAGCGATAACCGAGATAAGTTCAGCGGCATTATGGCCCACTATTGATCCCCCAAGGACGACACCAGTAGCTGGATCGGAGACAATCTTTACAAACCCGCGAGAATCACCGTCAATAAGGGCGCGAGCATTGGCGGCAAATGGAACTTTAGTCACTCGAATCTTTCGTCCAAGCGCAAAAGCTTCCGCCTCGGCTAAGCCTACGTCGGCGATCTCTGGTTCGGTAAAGATTGCAGATGCAGCCTTCTCGTAATCAAGATGACGGTGCGTCCTTGAGTCGAGTCCAAGAGCATGTTCTGCCACCTTGCGCCCTTGCATCGATGCCACAGAGGCAAGCGGAAGCTTTCCTGAGATATCACCGGCTGCATAGATATTTCTCAGGTTAGTAACACAGTGGTGATCGACAGGAATGTGGCCTGAACGATCAACATAAACACCAGCAGCGTCTAGCCCTAGCGAATCTGAATTTGGGATAGAGCCAATGGCAAAGAGCACGTGTGAACCACTGATAACCCTCTGATCGTCACATTCAATAGAGACGCCATCCACATCCTGTTTGAGGCCAATAGCCCTTGCCCCCTTATATAGCTTTACCCCCGACTCTAAAAAGTCTGCCTCAAGGGCTGCAGCCACTTCAGGGTCTTTAGCGGGCAATACTTGCTGACGTGAGACGATCAAAGAGACCTTAGAGCCAAAGGATCTAAACATATGAACAAATTCCACGCCCGTAACACCAGAACCAACGACGATCAAATGCTCAGGAATGACAGGCGGTGGATATGCATCCCTCGTCGATAGAATCCTTTGACCATCTACTACAGCCCAATCTGGAATACGTGGACGAGAGCCTGTTGACAAAAGTACTGCATCGGACTCTATCTCACGAATGCCGTCTTCAGCCTCTACCTGGATTCGAGTTGGAGAGACCATTCTTCCTACGCCGTTGATGATAGTCACGCCTTGACTCTTCAAAAGTGCCATCTTGGACGCGGCGAGACGCCCCGTTATCGATGAGACCCGACTCTTTAGCGAGTCCAGATCGATCTGTGCCGTAATTGGCATTAGGCCCATCTTTTCGGCCCGTTTTGTAAGAGCCAGAACGGCTCCAGTGGAGATCATAGCCTTCGAGGGGATGCAATCCCATAGATTGGCAGCACCACCCACGATATCGCGCTCAATCAAAACGACTTCGGCTCCCATACGGGCTGCGTGGGTCGCGGCCTCAACTCCTGCGGGTCCTCCGCCAATAATTACAAATTTCACGCCTCTAGGTTACCCTCTTGGAATATATATCCCAAATACACTTCTTAGCGTATCGGAAACTTCGCCTAATGTTGCATTTGCGCGCAGCGCAGCCTTCATTGGATACATCAGATTTGCATCACCTTTAGCTGCGCTATAGAGCTCTGAAAGTCGCTCTTTCACGGCCGAGTTGTCACGATCGGCACGTAGCTTAGCCACACGTTCACATTGCTCCTCTTGGAGCGCTGGATCAATCGGAAAGACCTCTGTTGCTACCTCTTCCTCTTCGACAAACTCGTTTACACCTACAATTATCTTTGCCTTAGAGTCGATAGATCGCGCGTAATCATAAGCCGCTTGCTCAATTTCATCCTGCATGTATCCATTTTCGATAGCCGCTATCGCTCCACCCATTTCCGCTATCTTGGCGAGATATTCAAGTGCCATCGACTCAACTTCGTTGGTCAAACTTTCAACAAAGTAAGAACCGGCAAGAGGATCAACTGTGTCGGTTACGCCTGATTCATATCCAATCACCTGCTGGGTGCGCAGAGCCAACTTAGCAGCCTGCTGAGTTGGAAGACCCAGGGCCTCGTCAAACCCATTGGTGTGCAAAGATTGAGTTCCCCCTAAAACTGCAGAAAGGGCTTGGATGGCTACTCTCACCAGATTCACCTGAGGCTGCTGCGCAGTCAGAGTGGAACCGCCGGTTTGAGTGTGAAACCTAAGCAATTGGCTCTTTGGATCCTTTGCTTCAAATTGATTCCGCATAATATCTGCCCAAATCCGCCGTGATGCGCGAAACTTGGCCACCTCTTCAAAGAGATTGTTATGCGCATTCCAGAAAAACGAGAGCCTCGGGGCGAATTCATCAACCTCTAAGCCAGCCGTTATTGCCGCCTCTACATATGCAATGGCGTTGGCAATTGTAAATGCAATCTCTTGAACCGCAGTTGATCCAGCTTCACGAATGTGATATCCCGAGATTGAAATAGTATTCCAAGCAGGCATGTGTTCATTACAGTAGGCAAAGATATCAGTGATTATCCTCATCGAAGGCCTCGGCGGGAAGATGTAAGTGCCTCTCGCCACATACTCTTTGAGGATATCATTTTGGATCGTGCCGCCTAGCTTGGATGACTCTATTCCAGCCTCTTCAGCAACCAACTGATATAGGAGCAAAAGGATTGAAGCGGTGGAGTTGATAGTCATCGAGGTTGTCACCCTATCGAGGGGAAGACCATCAAGTAGATCTCGCATATCTTCAATGGAATCTATAGCTACACCGACCTTGCCCACCTCCCCAAAGGCGCGAGGATGATCCGAGTCATAGCCCATCTGAGTCGGAAGGTCAAAAGCACACGACAAGCCTGTTTGTCCTGCCTTGAGCAGAAACTTAAAGCGCTCGTTGGTTGCCTTAGCGCTTCCAAAACCTGCATACTGGCGCATGGTCCACAGTTTGCCTCTATACATATTTGGATAGACCCCACGAGTATAGGGATACTGCCCGGGAGCACCTAATTTTGAGGCTGAATCAAATCCATCCAAATTAGTGCCATCATAAAGTGCGTCAATTTCAATACCAGAATCGGTTCGATGATCACCAAAAGTCATGGCATAGATGATACTCTAATGAGCGCACTGGAGTCGAGTTGACATCAAATCCGCATTAAAACCAAGAACAATTTTACATTTCCTAAAGAGGTAATGGATTAAATTAAGTCAACATCACATTTAGCTCAACTCTAAATAAGATGCCCAAAGACCAATAGATCGATTTGGATCACAATGTGACTATTCCACAACTGGCAACCACTCAATATTGAACCTTGCGACCACCATTAATGTACCTAAAATTCGGTATCAGATGCCTCGTTTATTTGAGATTTACTTGTGCGTCAACCTCCCATTACTGGATTTGAAAGTCATCTTCGTCTCTCCATAAGGATTATGGCCAACCCTAAACTGAGAGTAGTGCTAAAGGGCAGCCCTCTGAAGCTGGAGAAACTCTGGCTCTTCTATAGCGTTCGAGGATGTTCCAGGTGTGTAAACAGCGACGTTTTTTTGACCCACATCAGCGGTTTAAAATTGACCCACCCAATTGAGTTCAATAGTAGTTGTTGGTGTCAGTAAAAGTGTCTCATTTCTAAGTCACCGTGTATCTGAAAATCTCAGTAGAGAAATTCGTTTAGCCGAGCAGTAAGACGTTCTGCATTATCTCTAGTTTGACCGAAGGTGACTATCACTTCTTCATTATCTCGAAGTAACTTGACCATCCAGGATCGCTCCTCTGGTCTACTCCGAGTAGTTGCAGAACCAAAATGTACCTCTGCTCTAATCGGGCCTCTTTTCCTCTGTCTATGAGCTGCCATACGACAAGCTGCTGAGCAATACCTTTGTGGTCTTCCTATGCAATGTTCCGGAAGTATTTGATCACACCCCTGTCTCTCGCAGATCTTTGAGATAGGTAGTTCCGTAACGTTATGAAATGGTTCTCGGGTTCGCTCTAGTGATCCCAGCTGAGATAGTTCCGTAACGTTATGAAATGGTTCTCGGGTTCGCTCTAGTGATCCCAGCTGAGATAGTTCCGTAACGTTATGAAATAGGTATTGGCTCTTCGGTACTTGTATCTCTTCCACTGATTGGAAATCATTTGAGACCGGATTAGGTTCGCTTAGGTAGCGGAAGTGATGATAGGAAGTTTTCATTTTTCCACCTCTTCACCTTTCTTGGCGTTGTCACCAGTTTGTGGGTTGGTATAGATTCCTTGTTTGATTCGATCCTTGAGCCGGTAGCTGTTGCCCTTGATGTTGATTACATGGCAGTGGTGTAACAGTCTGTCTAAAATTGCAGTACTTAGTACTTGATCTGAGAAGAGATCGCCCCACTCGGAAAAGCCCTTATTGGAACTAAGGATTACGGTTCCGGTTTCGTATCTGGCGGAGATAATGTCAAAGAAATAATTCGCTGCCATTCGATCAAGTGGCCTATATCCCATTTCATCGATTATCAGTACCTTAGGAGAGGTGTACTTTCGCATCTTGGTTGGACTGTAGGAACTGGAAAGGTCGTTTGCAATTTTTGACAATGTAGTAAAATAACAAGAGAATCCACCAGCGATTGCCTCAAGACCAAGTGCTACAGAAATATGAGTCTTGCCGATCCCGGGCGGACCCAAAAGGACCAGGTTGGTGGCACTAGAGATAAAGGCCAGAGAACGTAGTTCAGAGATAAATGCCTTATCAATACTTGGACAGAAGTTGAAGTCGAAATCTGAAAATGACTTCCTAAACGGCAGTCCCGCGGTCTGCAGTCTTATCTCATAGGTCCTTTTTCTTTTTGATTCAATTTCAACTCCCAATAGTTCAGATAGAAATGCCAAATAGGAAAGGTCTTTTTCAGTTGCAGAAGATACCTTGGCATCTAATAGTTCAGCCATATGGCCAAGACCCAGTTCTACTAGCTGGTTTTGAGCTAATTCAAGATCTAACATTTGCAGCCTCCACATATTCATCAAGCGAACGGATCTCAACTGAAGTGTCAATGATTTGTCTTACAAGTACCGGAGGAGCCAGTCTGCCAGCTTCAGCAGTGATCCCGCTGTATTGATGAGGAAGGTAAACCAACGAGCGCTTTTGGTAGGTAAGTTGATGAGAAGCTATCAACTCTCCGTTTGAATAAATCTCAACGGTTCGCTCTTTTGGAAGTACCTCTACCTGTGAAAGTGAGTATTTCCAAGGTACTCCGTATTTGACTCCAGCAAATGAGACAAACGAATCAGCTGTTACCTTTCTGATTCTCTTTTCAAAACCGTACAATGTCTCCCGGGTTGGAAGTGGTCCTAAGTGTGGCTGTTCTACTATGAAGGCTTCATTTGGGGTAATACCGAGACTTTGATGAATCCGGTTATCTGCTTCGCTACACCAGATAAGGGCTTGTTGATTTAGATCAGCTAGATCGCTAAAGGTTCTAGCAGGCCAGAAGTTCTCCTTGGCATATCTAATCCCTCGTTCTACCTTGCCTTTGGTTTCTGGCCGTCTCACTCTGCATAGTTTGATTGATATTCCCAAGAAATTAGCCAGATCTGCCATTTGCGAGTTGAACTGATATCCGTCTTTTCCGTTTCCACCGATTACCACGGTCTTCATATGATCAGTGAGAAACACATCGGTTAGTCCACCAAAGTAGAAAAAGGCATTGATCAGACAAGTTATAAGACCGTATATATCGCCACTCAGTGCAAATTCCAGATAACTCCTGCGACTTCGTCCAAGTGTTACATATAGTCCGGGAATATGTCTTTTTGTTCCTCTCGAATCGACATAGCTAAATATTCCCCAATCGAACTGACACTGTTTACCTGGTTGGGTTTCATATCGCCTGATAGCTACCTGTTTTGGCTTTGCCGGTGGTCTGATACTACTGACATATGTTCTCAAGATACTTTCTTTACCGGTATAACCCAGTGGAACAATTCTTGACATGATTGCCGGAACGCTCAGAAGTCCTTCAGATACAAGTCGATCGATCTCAGACTTATAGGGATCGAGTTTTGAGTTTCGTTGTGGCTTTGTCTCGATTGGTTTAGAACTTGCTCCGTCTCTTAGATATTTACGTACGGTGTTTCTTGAATGTCCAGTTTCTCGGGCAATTTCTCGGTAACTGAGACCTTGTTGCTTCAAATCAAATATGTTCATAAGTGGCCTACCCTTCAGCATGTAAAACTCCTTCGTGAAAGTGGATATTCACTCAAGAGTATTGTCTGTTGGGTGGGTCAATTTTTATCGCTGATGGTGGGTCAATTTAATTCCGCTGTTTACAAGGTGACTTCAAAGAGTTGAATATTCGCCAACGGCCGCGCACAGAGAAGCGACTCACGAGTGAGTCGGGGAGAGAAAAAACCACAAGAACCACGAAAGGGACCTTCTGCCACCGGCCCAGCATCACGGAATCACCCCGTGGTGCTGGGCCGACAACAGTCGACATCTCAGCGAACTGCGACCTCGACGATCTTCACGACGACGAGGGCAAAAGCAATGATGAGGTAACCACGGAGCGTCATGAGCCCAATCTTGCGCTGGGTGGACATGACCGGTGTCTTCAGCGTTGCGAGTGCTGGCATCCTCCAGGTCCGACGATCCATTGGCTCGACGCTGGCAACAGCTAGAGCGATCGTCGTCCGACGGGATTGCACGAGCACGTAAAGGCCAAGAACGAGGCCGACTGCCACTCCGCCACCCATCACGGCCACGATCTGCATCGTCGTGATGCTCGGAAAGAGCACACTTGCCGTGAGGATGATAGACAGCAGGACAAGCACCCAAATGATCGCCGACGTGAGGATGTTGAGCTTCCTGCCGTTGACCCACGGGCCCAGCACTTCTTTGTCATTGCAAAGCAGCATGAGGAAGACGACAGCACTTGGTAGGAGCACGCCTGCGAGCGTCTGGACACCTTCGGTCAACAAGCCGAGCGGCACACCCGGAATGATGACGAGCGCTGCTGAGAGCGCTATCAATCCAGCGTAGGAGAGGTAGAAGCCCTTCGCCTTACTCACGGGACGGTGAAGGGAGTGATTGAAACCAAGCACGTCCGAGCTTGCGTACGCCGTCGCAAGGCCGACAGCAGCGGCTCCAATGATGCTCGCATCCAGGAGGGCGATGGCAAAGAGGTCCCCAGCAAGCGGAGAGACATACTTCGCAAGCCCCGCAGAGACACCTGCTGCGTTCGTGAAGTTGCCGAACTCCGGGTGCCCTGCAAACACGGCAGAGGAAAACCCAAACATGGCAGCCGCACCAATGACGACTAGCCCAATCCCAATCCAGAGATCGGCCCGCTCGTAGTTGATGAACCGAGGAGTAATCCTCTTATCGATGACGTACGACTGCTGGAAGAAGAGCTGCCATGGGGCGACCGTCGTTCCAACGATCCCGATGATGAGGAGCATGACCGTCGAGACCTGGGCTCCGTGCGGAAAACCAGGGATGACGAAGTTGTGCACCATCTGCCCGACAGGTGGGTGGACCATCAAGTAGATCGGAATGAGGACAAGCGACCCAGCAACGAGAATGAGGCACACCCGCTCGAAGCGACGGAAGCTCCCCGTGCTCGCTGCTCCAACAACGACGGCGCCTGCCAGGATCACGGACGGGACCTTGGGTAGCCCGAGGTATCCCGTCGCAAGCGTGACCCCGATGAACTCCGTTACGATCGTGAGGGCGTTGAGGATGAACAGGTCGATGACACTGAACGCTCCCCAAAACTTCCCGAACCTTTCCAGTATGAGGCGAGCGTGTCCGACGCCGGACACGGCACCAAGTCTCAGCACCATCTCCTGGCTCACGTACAAGACGGGAACGAGGAGGAGGAGGGTCCAGAGGAGGTGCGTTCCGTAGTTCTGTCCAGCCTGCGTGTAGGTGCCAAACGCACCGGCATCGTTGTCGCCAACCATAACTATGAGTCCTGGTCCAACGATAGCAAGGAGTGTCTTGAGCTTCGCCGACAGGTTACGGCGAGGGGCAACGTCGCCAAGGGCGATCGTGCCGAACGCACCCTGGATGTCGCCGAGGTGAGCGTCATCGAGAACGGCGGTGCCCTCGAGAGCTTCGGTAGTGGCGATCTTTATCATCGACGGCAACCCTCCAACACGTGTCGAGGCGAGCAGTCGAACAGGTGAGCTTGGAACTGGTTCCTATAGCTATCTCCGTGAAGCGTGTTCAACGCTTCAGCAGCAACGAAAAAAATGATCTCGGTCATGGTGGTATCCTGGAATCTGAGAATGGACGCGTCAAATGACGCTTCTGGGGCTGGGAACGAGTGCAGTCTTGGGCGTGCACGAGCAAACTGTTGGCAGGCGTTCTCCAAGCTCAGTAACCGATATGGATCTTGGCGTCCAGGTTGGTCGATCAATGCAGAATCCGACGAGACCACCGGTGGACGTAGGCAACAACTGTGTAGTTAGCCGATGTGTATCAATACCTGAGCAGAAGCTGGAGAACGCCAGTTACTAGGAGGTTCGAGTTTCATTGGCGCACCTCCTTCTCGCTCTTGACACTTAGGTAGTGAATCTATTATACCTGATTATTCCACAACGCTACCTAAAGAGTTGGCGACTCTCCACCGGGCCAATTTGCAACGAGGGCATAGCGATCTCCACGAATTAGACTTCTCCGCCATTCGATAGCCTCGTTTCCAGATATGGCAAGTCGGTTGATCGAAAAGGCCCCCACATCTTTTGATATGCCAAGGCGCATTCTCTCATAACTCGATGGAACGATTGGTTGAATCTTCTCCCAACCACCGGTTATCTTGATACCACAAAAGCGATCAAGTGCCTCGTAGAGGCCCCCTTTGGAGAGATCGGCCTCTAGAAGATTTGCCGCTCGATCCCAGGGCAACCAGGACCGATCCCACCCAATTGGATCGTCACCTGCAAAGCGAATTCTCTCGATATAAATGGCATCCACAACTGAACTTCCTAGAAATTCTCCCGCCTCAAAAGGTGGAGTTTCACGCTTGCGGGCCACGACTTCGCTACGCTCTGCAAAACCTTGCGAGCTCACCGTCGTGGCCATGCTATAGAGAGAGTGGAGTGGCTGCTCCAAAACCGTGCGAGAAACCAATCTGGTCCCTCGTCCCCTTTGACGAACCACCAAGCCCTCGGACTCGAGTCGTCGGATCGCCTCACGTACGGTCTGGCGACTTACTCCATAGAGACGAGCTAGCTCTTCTTCGGTAGGAAAGCGTCCATCAAATTCACCCGTGCCAGCTCGATCTCGCAAATCCTCACAGATTTGCGCCCAAAGCGGAAGTGGGCTTGAGCGATCTATCGCGCTCAAGCTCAAGCTCCTGCCAAAAAAAACGAAAGAATGAGCACAGCAAAGACGTAGATGGTAACGATAGTCATAGCTGGGTCCTTCTCGATTGAAAAAGAGACTATGGCGACCGCGACTCGTAAAACTGGAGTAATAATCAACACCATCGTACCGAGTACAATTATTCCCCTACCCTGTCCTTTGGCGAGCGAATTCCACAAGCCGCTAAATGAATGCGGAAATTGTGATGACGGCGATGTCAAAGAGTGAAAAGAGAGCGAACCCGACAGCTTTGCATATGCGGGGTGATGAGCAAACATCACCACCAAACCAACGATGAAGATTGCCACACTTAGAGCGACTCCGATTCGAAGCACGAGCGAAATGGTGATTTCGGTCATTCGAATCTTTTCGTTCATTACCTTGGCTTGTTCTTCTGTCTCAGGAGGACGCCTGGTAAGCCTCAACTAAAACACCCCCTTCTGCAACATCTCAAGCGAAATGACGATCAACACAACTACAAAGATCAAACGAATTACGTGACTCTTTAGCTTTCCCAAAACCTTCGAACCGACCGTAGCTCCAATTAGAACTCCGATGGCAACGGGGGCAGAGATGATGGGGTCAATCTGACCTCGAGCAAAATAAACCCCCGCACTAGCTGCAGCAGTTACACCGATCATAAAATTACTAGTGGCTGTCGAAACTTTCATTGGAAGATGCATAGCCAAATCCATTGCCGGCACTTTTAGAGCACCCGATCCAATGCCCAGCAGAGCACTCACCAAGCCGGCTACATACATCATGAACAAGCCAAGTTTGGTGCCGGTAACTTTATATGAAATCTCCTTTTGTTCCGCTTCATCAAAGTACTCACCATGAAGCTCTAGAACGTTAGCGATTCGATCGCTCGAGACGCTAAGAGGTGCCGCAGCACGACGACGCTGGAAGGTAGCGACCGCTGAATAGGCAAGAACCACCCCGAAAAGCAGAAACAAGAACCGAGTAGGCAACAGCGTCGTGAGGTAAGCACCCGTTACTGCACCAGTAGTCGTCGCAACCTCCAAAAACATACCGGCCCGTAAGTTCGTCATCTTCTCCCGGACATAGGCTGCTGCTGCACCACTTGAGGTGGCAATAACCGATACAATACTCGCACCAATGGCAAGTCTTATATCAACGTGAAATAGTAAAGTCAACACCGGAACGATGACCACACCGCCGCCAAGACCCACGAGCGAGCCGAGCATCCCAGCGGCAACTGAGATCAACCCCAGAGAAATGACAAAGTCAAGAGGAGTCATATGTACAATTGTACATACAAACGAACACCGATGTGTAAAAAAGACAAATATTTAAAGAGCAACCTCTCGGACCAAATCCTGCTTCATTGCATTGTCCCTAGTATGTTGGCATATGACCAGCCAGACGCCAAAGAGATTGTCTGAGGGCTTAGTGTCTTTTGAATCGTATAACCAAGAGCGACGATCCGTCTTAGCGATCTGCCCATAGAGATACAAGGGACTTCTTCAGACATAAATGTCAAAAAGCTAATAAAACCAGGCCATCACAAGAGTGATACCACAGCTGAAGACAAAACCTTGGTTTTCGCCAATGGCCAATGGCAGCTTTATGCCAAAACAGGCTCTACCACTGGCGCCGTAGTTACTGGCCCTGTGAATTGTCAGATTCTAGCCAAAGGCCGCCTGTATCCTTTGGCCTGAATCAACCGATAATGGCATAAATAGCTTTGGTGAAAAATTCATAATTAGACCAAAAAAGCAGTCTGCAATAACAGGACTGCGATTAGGTAATATCCGTGAATCTAGTGCAGACTCAAAACCGTAGTGGCCGATGGATGGGGCATGCAAAGTTCGTCGTATTCCGAAATCACGATCTCGGTGGGATCTATGGAGCAAGCGGGGCAATTGGGGTCTCGTCGAATCCTGAAGTTCCTAAAACTCTCTTCAAGCGCATCATATGACAATATTCTTCCTGCCAATGTCTCTCCTATGTTCAATAAGATCTTGATTGTCTCCATGGCTTGAATCGAGCCGATAATCCCCGGCAAAACGCCTAACACGCCTGCTTCTGCACAACTTGGCGCCAACTCTGGCGGAGGTGGTTCCGGAACGAAGCATCGATAACAAGGGCCTACGTAGGGTTGAAAGACTGTCGCTTGACCCTCAAATCTAAAAATCGAACCATGCACGACTGGGATCTTTTTGATCAACGACGCGTCATTTACCAAATATCGAGTTGGGAAGTTATCGGTGCCATCCACGATGACGTCATAACCATCAATAACAGAAAGGATATTTTCAGAATTCAAACGTAGATCATAGGTAACCACCGTCACATCGGGGTTCAAGGAAGAAAGGGTCTTCTTGGCCGAATCGACCTTCCTCTCTCCAATTCGATCCATATTGTGGAGAATTTGCCTTTGTAGGTTAGAAGCATCGACGACATCCATATCTAAAATCCCCAAAGTACCAACGCCTGCCGCAGCTAGATACAGGGCGGCTGGCGAACCGAGTCCACCGGCGCCCAGCAGAAGCACCTTTGATTCAAGCAACTTCATTTGCCCTTTAGTTCCGACCTCTGGAAGTAGAAGATGTCGCTGATAACGATTCCGCTGTTGCTCATTTAGAACCTTTGGAACTTGCCAATTGCGTCCCTCATCCTTCCAGCGATTAAATCCACCCGCCATCGATACGACATTTTCATAGCCGATCAAAGTCAACGAATGGACAGCTAGCGCAGATCGAACACCGCCCGCACAATAGACAACCATAGGCTGAGACTTGTCAGAGACTCGACCTTCGATTTGCAACTCTAGATTTCCACGTGGAATAAACAAAGAATCCGCGATTGCACCCTGTTCGACTTCATCCGCTTCGCGCACATCAACCCCAAGCCACCCTAACTCAAACAGTTCCTGGGCCTCTTGGGTAGAAACCTCCCTAATCTGACCCTTTATACTTCCAAGCAAATCTCTAAATCCGGCCACTGTCGTCTCCTTGGCTGAGCTTCCTAAAATACCTTACGAGATAAAACTCTACTATTTAAGTCGACATTCCCAAACGAAGGCTACTCTAAAACGGTGACAAAGGATTTTGAAGCGTTGACAAAGGACGTCTTGGTGACAGATCATAAGGACCAATAGCCTGGAGATTTGTCCGATTTATCATAAGGAGACCAGTGGAATTTTCCGAAGTTTTGAAGAAAAGACGCACGCATCGCCACTTCCTGGAAGACCCTGTTGAAAAAGAAGTCCTAGAGGCAATATTACACGCGGCGACACGGGCGCCATCAGCCGGATTCACCCAAGCAAGTCGGTTCCTAGTCCTAACCAACCCAGAGGCACGGGAAAAATTCTGGTCCATCGTCGCTACACCCCAGTGGCGCGAAAAATCCAAAAGCCACGCAGGGCTTGACAATGCTCCCGTATTGATAATTCCCTTCTCGAATCAGTCCGCCTACATCGATCGCTATCAAAGGGACGACAAACGATATGCGCAAAAAAAGATAGAGAGCGATTTTCCATCACCATATTGGACTATCGATACAGCATTCGCGGCAATGTTGGTCCAGCTAGCCATCGTAGATGCAGGTCTCGCATATCTCTTCTTCGGCCTCCCCGTGGATCGTTCGCTACTTCTTGAAGCGTTCAACATACCGTCAATCTATGAACCTATTGGAGTCATTGCCCTTGGGCATCCAGCCAACAATGATCCATCGGCTTCATCAAAGGTCCAAGTGCGGCTTCATCAAGATGACCTTATCTGGATGAATGATTTCAAGCGTTAACGAGGCTCTTTATAATTTTATATGAATTTTCAATTATCTCAACCTGGTGATTTGGACTTATGATTGCCGTTACGTCGGAAACGCCCAAAGGCAAACAGTGGTCCATTTGCGAAATTCCACAAACATTCAAGACCCTGACCTGGCTATCTATCCATATAACTAGCTGCATCTTCATATCAAATAGGGAACCTATCGTTGTAGATCTAGATAACATTTATTTAACCTAATCAAAAAATATTCAAGCAAATCCGAATCCTTAGGATTGGCCATAACGTTAACTAAGTCGTCATCCATTAGGTAAAAAACTGAGCATCCAAAATAATAGTATCGGAGGCTTCCGACCCTCGCGCATCTTCAAAAATGACCACGCAGCATAATTTGATTTTTTTAGTTCAAAACATTAGACAAGATGAAAAAAACGATGCCTTACAAGTAAATCAGGCTAAATACTGTAAATCAAAATTGATATTCACCGATAAAAAAGTAACTCAATTGGATTTCAGAGTCATATCCGGAAAATAGATTTCCAAAATTTCAAGATATTTCAAGATATTTCGATTTTATTTATGTAATATAGGTCAATCGCAATTATTGCCTCCAATCCCTATATTCGAAAGGTTCTCCTGTGACTGTCGACCGCTCTAATAGAAATCCCATTCCTAATGACTCAAGTGACCACACCAACAATCAATCGGAAATCGAATCTACAGCGATTTCAAATAATGGAATTGAAGAAGAAGACGGCAGAATCATGGTAGGCACCTGGGTAGATCCATTAGTGGAATCACTTGGCTTTGACCCTAGGACAAACTACGTCGAATATTTCTGGCTCCCAATTTTAGGGCCCAGCTGCATCTTTCTTCTGCGACGTATGGCGTATGCTTTCGACCTGAGTGGTGACTTCCGAGAGATGTCACTACACACAATTTCTTACGAAATTGGACTTGGATCACCAAAGGGATTTAGCAGTAGTATCACCCGAACGGTGAATCGATGCATCCAGTTCGACATGGCAAAGCTACTTCCTAATGGTCAGCTTGCCTTCAGGAGGTCACTGCCGCCGTTGAGTCAGCGTCAACTAAATAGACTGCCGATCAGACTTCAAGAAGTCCACGAAGCTCTAATTCTAGGATACGGCACGCCTGTAACACAAGAGGCTAAGGATCAGAGCGTAGCGATTGCCGTCTCGCTTCTTGAGTCTCATGAGTCAGAGGAGAGGGCCATCGAGGATCTAGCCAGGTGGAAGATCGAACCTACGGTAGCAAAGCGGGCTCTAGAAGCTTTGTTTCCACGAGACGATCTAGAAAATAATAAGCAATGAAGTGTGCATTTTTCCGTGCTTTGGATCAGACCAAGCAGATACTTAGTTCTGTCAATCTCGACTGATCGATAAAGTCGATTTGGCACTTTCAGGCCAGATAATAAATCATCAAAGCTGAAAGTGCCAAAGTTGACTAGCGCATTTGAAGCCGATGCGAGCGCTCAAGAAACTAGTCGTCGCCTCAATCTTTCGATGTCGTTCAAAGATCAACCTAGGTCACATCACCTAGGTCATAACCAACTACAGTGATCCCAGCAGCAGATAACACAGGAGCCTGGCACCGAATCCAGTTCCGCCACGGGAGATGTAACCTCGGTCAGAGTCCGATCGCGATGGACCCGCAATGTCAAGATGAGCCCATTTCTGACCTTCTACAAACTCACTTAGAAGCATTGCCCCAGCAGTTGCTCCTGCTTGACCAGCCTCGCCAATATTGCGCATGTCAGCGATCTCCGAACGGATGTGCTTTTTGTAACGTTGCGGAATAGGAAGTTCCCAAAGTGCCTCGCCGGACACTTCTCCCGCATCTATCAAGCGTGAGATTAGCTCGTCACTATTTCCAAGAACACCAGCGATCTCGGTCCCAAGGGCAACTACACACGCCCCAGTCAAAGTTGCCAAATCAACGATATAGTCTGGGGACTCCTCCGAGGCCAAAGTTAGTCCGTCAGATAGCACTAATCGGCCCTCAGCGTCGGTGTTGAGAACTTCAATAGTCTTACCGCTTCTAGTGGTAAGAACGTCACCTGGCTTAGTTGCGCTACCACTTGGCATATTCTCCGTCAACATCGCAAAGCCGATCACCTTCTTGGTGACATTTAGTCGGCCAAGGACCGACATAGCCGAAATTACCGCAGCCGCACCGCCCATATCGGTCTTCATCGTCTTCATTCCATCGAAGCTTTTAATGTTCAGACCACCAGAGTCAAAGGTTATGCCCTTGCCGACCAATGCAATGCTTTGGGTCGCATTTGCTGGGGCATAGGTCAACTTGACCACCCGAGGTTCTTGAGAAGATCCGGCCGCTACTCCCAAAAGCGCTCCCAGTCGCTCGCTTTGAATTCTTTCACCATCCCAAACCTCAATCGAGATAGAAGGATCGCGGGCAAATAGTTCTTCGGCCACCTTCGCGAACACTGTGGGTGTTAGAAACCCGGCTGGCTCATTTACTAGAGTGCGCGCCAGTTTGGTTGCATCCGAGATTGCTTCACCTTGAGCTATCGCTCTATCACAATCTGAGCTCTCTACATCTTCGCCAATCAAAAAGGTTACGTTGCTTAGAAGCGATGCTTTTTTGAGTTCCTTTGGATCGCTCTTATATTTGTCAAAGCGATAGCTAGACATGGCTATTCCCTCAACCAAATAACCTAAAGCATCAACTCCATACCGGGCAATAAAGTCTATGGTCGAAACTACAACCTCGCTAAAGCCATAACTAGCGCGCCCAATCAAAGCTCCAACTTCACGAATCTCATCAGCCTTTAAATCCTTGTTGGCGAGACCAATTAGCCCCATGGGCCCATTGTTCAGCCTTGGCAGGATCAGAACCTCATTTGCCCCAGCGCTAAAGCCCAGAGCATCAACTCCGTAGTCGGCCAAAGTGGCTCCTGCTAGAGCCTCTAGTGGACTGCTAATAGAGTCCGGAGAGACAAAGATGAAATTTGGCAAATCGCCATTTTCGTTAAACGAACTAACTCTATAGGTAACTTGTCCCAAGTGTTTTCAACTCCTTTTCATAAATTCGCCAATAACGACTCAACCGTATGCGAATTAAAGCTATGCGAATCTTATTAGCCAAAATTGCGAACTCTTGGCTAGTGAGAACCATTTTGAGAGGTTTTGATTCCCTGGGAGCCTTGATGTGGCATGGTCAGGCGGAGCCAAAACCTACCTTTTGTAGCTTTGGCCGCTAACCAAGAGTTACAAAAAGATATTCGCGCACCTCTCGCCCTCAAAGATTGGCGCCTACTAACCCCTTGCCAATAGGTGTTCAGCTTCACACCAACGAGCCAAGATCCAAGCAAGGTCGGATAATCTATTGAGATAGACCCCAACGACCGAATCAGGGATCTCTGAACAAAACCCCAAACTAAGACGTTCAGAGCGTCGAATCACGGTCCGAGCAAGATCCAAGGCCGCTGAAAGTTGGTTAGAGCCAGGAACCACAAACTCTTTTGGCATCTCGAACAAATCTGCGATTTCGTCGATCAATTCCTCAATTCGTTCCACCATCTTGGTTGAAACCCTGGAACTTCCCTCTTTCAATTTAGATCGCGATGCCTCAAGCGTTGCTACCTCAGCCATCAGCACCCATAGATCTCGTTCGAGACCAATCAAAATCTCATTCAATTTGCTATTGTTACCACAGAAAGATCTGGCAAGACCGAGTGCTGCTTGTGCCTCATCCACGGCGCCATTTAGCTCTATATGAATCGAATCCTTTGCGACCCTTGCACCATAGAGTAGGCCTGTAGTTCCGTCATCGCCTTTTCGGGTATATATTTTCACGATTTTACGTTGTCTCCTACGATTACCAAATAACTATGTAATCCAAATATCTTGGCTAGGTTAATAATATGAGCGATTATCTAGAGGCAATTAAAACCAGAGTATTACTTTTCGATGGCGCAACTGGTACCAACCTTCAATTGAGGAACCTAAACGCCGACGACTTTGGCGGAGCGAACTTGGAAGGACTGAATGAAAATCTTGTCTTAACCCGTCCTGACGTGGTAAGAGAGCTCCACGCTAGCTTCTTAGAAGTTGGAAGCGACGTAATTGAGACCAATACCTTTGGGTCATTTCCAATCGTTCTTAGCGAATATGGAGTGCAGGATCGAGCCTTTGAATTAAATCGCATAGGTGCATTGTTGGCTCGAGAGGTCGCAGACTCCTACTCCAGTAAATCCCATCGTCGCTTCGTGGCAGGATCTATGGGTCCCGGCACCAAACTTCCCTCGCTCGGGCAATCGACCTTCGATACTCTTAGGGATGGATATCAACTACAAGCAGAAGGGCTTTTAGTTGGCGGTGTCGATCTTTTTATAATAGAGACCGTCTATGACCTTCTAGGGGCTAAAGCTGCAATAACTGGGGCTCGGCTCGCCATGGAAAAGCTCGACAAGAAAGTTCCGATTCAACTCCAGGTGACAGTCGAACTGACCGGGAGGATGCTGCCAGGAACAGAGATATCTGCCGCGCTAATCGCACTTCGCTCGATGGGGATCGACGTAATTGGAATGAATTGCGCCACTGGACCCGAAGAGATGGGTGAGCACCTTCGATATCTCCATCAAAACACCACACTCCCGATCTCCGCGCAACCCAACGCAGGTCTTCCTTCGGTAGTGGACGGAAAGATGCACTACGACCTAACGCCAGAAGGACTCGCTAGACATCACCACCGCTTCATCAACGAACTCGGAGTTCGAATCGTAGGTGGATGTTGCGGGACAACACCCGAACATATCGCAGCAGTAAGAGAGATAATCACCGACCAGGTGCCGAAATTTGTGACCCTAGATGCACCACCAGCACTCGCCTCTCTCTATAGTTCCGCACCAATCACACAAGAACTGTCATATTTTTCAGTGGGAGAGCGAACCAACGCCAACGGATCCAAACGTTTTCGCGAGGCCATGCTCCAGGGTGATTGGGATACCTGCATCGAGATCGCCAAAGATCAAGTAAAAGAGGGTGCTGATGCAATTGACCTCTGCGTCGATTACACAGGCGCAGATGGCGTTGCAGACATGGAGGAACTCGCCAGTCGATTGGCGACGGCTTCAACACTACCGATCGTTTTAGATTCAACTGAGCCCCTTGTGATCGAGACTGGTCTCAAGCACCTTGGCGGGCGAGCGCTTTTAAACTCGGTGAACTTGGAAGACGGAGATGCTCCCGGAACTCGATTTGATCTATTTTGTCGCCTTGCCAAAAAATATGGAGCAGCTGTAGTTGCAACCTGTATCGACGAAGAAGGCCAGGCACGAACTAAAGAATGGAAGGTAGCGGCAGCTAAAGCCATCTATGAGATAGCGACTAATCGATATGGACTTAGCGCGGCAGATATCTTTTTTGACCCATTGGTGCTTCCAATCTCAACTGGCATGGAAGAATCTCGTAAAGATGGAATCGAGACAATAGAGGGCATCCGAAAGATCAAGGAGTCACTACCGGGGGTCTTTACCATAGTTGGCCTCTCAAACATCTCCTTCGGATTGAAGCCGGCCGCAAGAACGGTCCTCAACTCGGTCTTTCTTGCAGAGTGCACTGCTGCAGGATTGGATGCCGCAATCGTGCATCCATCAAAGATCGTTCCCCTTTCAAAGATTCCACCAGAACAAAAGCAGGTTTGCCTCGACCTCATCTACGATCGTCGCACCGCCGACTACGATCCCCTCTCGGCCCTTATCGACCTCTTCGAAGGTGTCAATGAAAAGGCGGCGGTGAAGGAGGATTTAGCGTCTCTTCCCATCTCCGAACGTCTCCAAAGAAGAATCATCGATGGGGACAAAAATAATATCGTCGCCGATCTCCATGACGCGCTAGAGAGTGGAATTCCAGCACTGGAAATTATCAATGAATATCTCCTATCTGGCATGAAGGTAGTGGGTGAACTCTTTGGAGCGGGCCAAATGCAGCTTCCATTCGTCCTCTCCTCGGCCGAAGCGATGAAACGTGCTATCTCGTATCTGGAGCCATATCTTGAAAAAGGACAAGCCAATAAAAAGGGAAGGATCGTCTTGGCCACAGTCAAGGGTGACGTCCACGACATTGGCAAAAACCTAGTAGATATCATCTTCTCCAATAACGGCTATGAAGTACACAACCTCGGCATCAAAGTTTCAATCTCTGAGATGATCGCCAAGGCAATTGAGATAAAAGCAGATGCAATTGGCATGAGTGGTCTTTTGGTCAAATCTACGCTTATCATGCGAGAAAACCTAGAGGAATTGAATTCCAGAGAGCTCTCATCGATTCCCGTCATACTCGGTGGAGCCGCACTGACAAGGACTTACGTCGAACAAGACCTCAGAAAAATCTACCAAGGTCGTCTCTTTTACGGCAAAGATGCATTCGAGGGCTTGGACGTCATGAACAAGTTGGCAGAAATAAGAGAGGGTTCAATACAAGATGACGATTTTGGACGCAAACTCTCCGAGCGAAAACTGGGGCCAAAGCGCTCAGAGACGATGTCATCTCTCCCAGAAGTTGCAGCCATACGGTCCTCTGAAGTTGCGATAGACAACAAGATCTACAAGCCTCCATTTCTTGGAACCCGAATAGTCTCTGGAATTTCAATCGACGAAATCGCAGGTTTTATAAATGAAACTGCACTCTTTCGCAATCAATGGGGATTTAGGCCCGAAAATGGTGAAAGCGACGGAGAATTCAAAGAGAGAATTCGATCAATCTTTCGATTGGAGCTCGAAGAGGCCAAAGCGAGCAACTGCCTAATCCCCAAAGTGGCCTATGGCTACTTTGTGGCTGCTTCAGCGGGAAACCAACTCCTGATATATGAAGACGAAAGCCGATCTAAGGTGATTGAAACCTTTGATTTCCCCCGTCAAAAGGTTGAACCCCACCTTTGCATAGCTGACTTTTTTAGACCTTATGATTCGCCCGAGGTCGACTACATCGCAATGCACGCGGTAACCATGGGATCTGAGGTCTCGGCCCGTACAGCAAAACTCTTTGAAGGCGGTGACTTCAATGCATATCTTCGCCTTCATGGTCTTGGCGTTGAGATGGCAGAGGCACTTGCGGAACTTTGGCACCTACGCATCAGGGTCGAAATGGGCTTTGGAGATGAGGACGACAATTCAGTCCTCGGGCTATTTCGCCAACGTTACCGAGGTGGTCGATACTCCTTTGGCTATCCAGCTTGTCCCAAGCTAGAAGACAATGAAAAGCTCGTATCGCTCTTAGGCGCGACACGGATCGGCATTGAAGTCTCAGAGGGCTTTCAACTTCACCCCGAACAGACAACTACTGCGATAATCTGCCACCACCCCCGAGCTAAATACTTTGTCGCCTAGAAACTCCCCACGGAGCCACTCATTACCAAAATAGCTGCTATCGACATCTTCTTTTACATCTCCGCATCCTATGGGAGACGTAAAAGAAGATAAACCCATGAGTAACAGGCGCAGGCACAATTATCAGAGATGGCGCGTTTTGGTGATTTGAAGGTGACGAAAAAAATCTCGATATACCGTTCTTTTGGCATCACCGCACCTATAGGTCAATCTGTAGTATATACTACAGTTAAAGGCGTAAATAGCATATGACCTCTACAACTTGGAAAGCAGGTTAATCGTGAGTAATGCACAAATGTGGAACGAGCGCTATGCAGGGATCGATCGACTTTGGATTCCAGAACCAGATCCCAAGCTCGCTGATGTTATATCAAACTTTTCCCCTGGCAAGGCGTTAGACCTAGGATGCGGCGAAGGCCGCAATGCAATGTACTTAGCTAAAACCAACTGGGAGGTGACAGCGGTAGATTTTTCCAGCGTTGCCCTTGAAAGATTAGCCAGAGCGGCAAATGAAGCGGGAGTGAAAGTAGATACGATCTGTAGCGACATCTTTGACTTTCTAGATCAAGATGACAGCTATGACCTAATCGTTATTGCTAACATTCACCCTTCAAGAACCTTGCGATTAGAGCTGTATAAAAAGGCCATTAAGAGAATAAGTTTGGGCGGACACCTATTTCTAATTGGACACCATATCGAATCGCTCGGAATAGTCGGGCCATCAGATCCAGACCTACTGATGGACGACTCCGAAGTCACAGAGGCCTTTGTGGATCAGAAGATCGTGCGACTTGAAAAGATCACGGATATCGCAGACCACGGTCATTCGGCACCCTCTCTATTAGCGGTGATCGAAAAACTTTGATCCCCTCGTAGGCGGCAACATCCGCTGAAGGGTTTCACCGTGAACTCACCTTCTTTTCTTTACAAACAGGACCTATGTGCTCACGGACCAGGCATTCAAAGATAGGCAATACCGCTGAAAACCAACCATATAGATTTAGTTTTCAGCGGCCACGGTAATTCACAAGACAAAACGACCTTTGAAGGCTATTACAAGAAATAGACAATCAAAATGGTCGCCTTCTTGCTTATGGCGTTGGCTTCCTGCCGCCAAACCAGGATGACATTGCCCATCTGGTATTGGTCGGGGAGTGGACTTTTGGCTTCAAAGCCTGAAAAGAATATCTTTCGATCAATCTTTGGTAATCGACATAAAAGCCACTATGTACGTTCAGCTGGTAGGAGATGCAAGAAAAGCCATTGACATGACGAACCATCGATTTGCAAAATCACCTATGAAACAACTTTTAGATCTCCCGGTGAAAACCGCCTTAATCTGGCACTTTACATCTAGAGCTAATTGGTTCGATCGCAAATCCACTACTCAATAAGAAATCATTCCGTTAGAGTGATGTCTCTCCATCCTCACCGAAGATAGACCCGACTAATTATTTGGCTGAAACGATGATCCCGTCAGAACCACGCTTAAATTAAGATCATCACAATCTCTAAAATGACAGTTAGAAGTACTCTAAAATAACCGTTACCAAGACTTCGACTAACCATTTGAACCGGGATAAATCCCGATAAGACATGTGACGCCAATCAGCCTTTGGCGGCCTGCAAAAGGTGATAAAGCAGGTACAGCTGTGCGATCGCTAATGGTTCGCTACGCTTCTCATCTGTAATTCGTCCCAGCGAACTTGGAAGAGGCTGGTCGATCCCTAGCCTCGACCAGATCGCCTCTTTTATTTCGCTCGCTACTTCTTTGGATGCATGACCATGTATGTGAAGCACGTCAACTGGCTTATTGTCATCGTCGCGCATCAGCTTTAGATGTATAGCCTCTCTCGTATCGGATGAGAGTAGGTCAGAGATAGCTGGGTGGTCAATCGTTGGCCTAAGAAGGATTGACACCGACAACGGAATCTCCTCGCCTTCGCCAGGTGAAGCCTTGGCGAAGCTCATGACGATATCTGCATTGGCTCGTTGCGGGCGGATATATGCGCCAGACTCCGGCTCACGCTTATCAAGATCTGCTAGAACCTGCTCTTTTGTATAACCACGTTGAGATACGTCGCGTTGTACCTTCCACTCACGTCGAACGCTCTCTGGGGGGTCCAAGAAGACCGTTACATCAAAGCAAGCCCTCGACAACTTAGACCAAAGGGGAAATAGGCCCTCTACAACGACAAAGTCCTTAGGTTCAAACAAAACTGGACGATCCAGAGTCCCGTGATGGTGGCTATAGAGTGGCTTTAGGATTGGTTGACCCGTTGCGAGCAGTTGCAGATGCTGCTCCATGATCTCCAAATAGTTGCAATTAGGGTGCAGCGGAGTAAAGGGAAGATTCTTCCGTTCATTTCGGTCGTAACGATGATAGTCATCGGTACAAAATGAAGATATGTTAGCCGGGCCGAGCGCCTCGACAAGGCCCCGAGTCAGGGTTGTCTTGCCGACCGCCGAATCTCCAGCGATTGCCAACATGGGTACGTGTCGGCGTAAACGATTTCGGTTAGCCCGTTCAATCATCGCAAGTCGATGCGGCATTGGTGCCCTTTCGTTATTGTACTAGTTCATTTTGGATACAAAAATCTAAAGGGCCCTAAAAAAGATTCTAAAATCTTCCTAGGGCCCTGAAATATAGAGTCCTAACTTCAAATCTGGGAATTTACAACCTAGGCAAATTGCGATACGACGGAATAGCTCCCATTTCGAATCAAAGCGCTAGATATGTAGAGGGATCCGTCTCGATAGGTGACGGGTTCCAATACGCCAGCTCCAGTTACAGAGGTTATGGCCACAACTGGCTCTGCTAAAATCAAGGCATCTTGATCAAAGACAGTGTCGATAATTGAAGCGTCAAAAGAAATTATCTGAGCTCGCTCAGCGTCACTCTGGGGGGTCAATTGACCTTGGAATTCACCGCCTAGGGCCTTGGTCATAGCTGCCATAATGATGCCCTCTGGTGCTCCACCAATCCCAAAGAGTGCATCGATATGACCGACAAGAACCTCGAACGCTCCCATCACATCGCCATCTGGGATTTCACGAACCCTGGCTCCAATTTTACGAATACGCGAGATAAGCTCCTTATGGCGAGGCTTGTCAAGTACAACTATCTCAATCTCACCGATCGACTTATCCAAGACCTTTGCCAGAGCTTCAACGTTAGATTCAATCGAATTCGAAAGAGTAAGCGCACCCTTGGCTCGAGAGCCAACGACCATCTTGTCCATGTAATATCCTGGCAGATACTTGAAGGTACCCCTCGGAGCTGCAGCAATTACTGAGACCGCACCTGGCTGGCCTTTTGCTACGTAATTTGTACCCTCAAGCGGGTCTACCGCAATGTCAAAGGTAGGTCCAGCTCCACTTCCTAAGCGCTCTCCGCGATAGAGCATTGGAGCCTCGTCCTTTTCTCCTTCACCAATTACGACTTCAAGTGCAATTGGAGCCTTGTTAAGAGCTCTTCGCATAGCCCCCACTGCCAATGAATCAGCAGAGTTGCGATCGCCCCTACCAACTTTTGAGAAACTAGCCTTAGCGGCGTCGACGCAGGCTAGAACAATATTGCGCTCTAGGACTAGATTTGCATTTAGGTACTCTAGGTCGTGGCTATCTTTTTTGGTCGACTCAATTCTTGACAAAGTTTCACGGAACGATTGCGCAACCTTTTCGCCCGAAAAACCAAAGTGGGCTTGGACTTCTGAGCCTTTACCGGAGGCGCCATACGAATGCATAGCGATTATGTCTGCTTCGCTAGCCACAACTGGCTCCCAGCCAAGAGGAATGCCTGCCTCTACGACAAGCGTGGGAAGTCCCGAAGTTAGAGCCTCGATTCTCCCTCGATAGACGTCCAAGAATCGCTCGCGCCACATTACCGAGACCACGCGCACCGAGATACCGTCATTTTGCTTCAAGATCTCTGCGGCCTCTAGTGCAATTACCACTTCAGATCCGCTCGAGATGATTACCCCTCTGGCATCTTGAGGGTCGGAGATTATCTGCATTCCAGAGTCGTTGACCCAAGCTGGATCACCATGTGTAGTAACGGTTGGAAGACCTTGTCGAGAAAGCACTAATACAGATGGCATCGAAGGGTCCCCAATGGAGGTTGCCCAGGCTGCAGCTGTCTCATTTGCATCCGCTGGACGCATTACACGAAGGTTTGGGATAGCCCTTAGAGCTGCTAGATGTTCAACCGGCTCATGTGTTGGGCCGTCTTCTCCGACTGCAATGGAATCATGGGTGAATACGAAATTGACGCCCAAGCCCATAATGGCTGCTAGGCGCACAGACGGACGACAATAGTCGGAAAAGACCAGAAAAGTTGATCCATAAGCCACAAAGCCACCATGAAGTGCAATCCCGTTTAGGAGTGCAGCCATCCCATGCTCACGAATTCCAAAGTTAATCTCTCTGCCTAGATAATTAGACGATGAGACAAAGTCCAGACCAAGGTTTGTACCAGTCGACTCGGCCAAGTCAGCAGAGCCGCCAATAAGGAAAGGTAGAGCTTCGCTCAACTGGATCAAGACCTCTTTGGAGGATATTCTCGTAGCCAATGCCTTATCTGGACTAAATGGTTTGATCGACCCAGCGATCTCACCTGGAGAAGGCACTACTGGAGAGATTATTTGACGCACCTCATTAGATAGCTCTTTATAACGTTCTCTCCATGCAGCCGCAAGCTTTTCGCCCTTTTGCACGCTAGAGCGGGCGTGGTCATAGATCGCTTGCGGCACTTCAAAGGGAGGATAGGTCCACTTGTAAAACTCTTTAGTGCCCGCGATCTCCTTAGCGCCTAAGGCCGATCCATGTACCGAGCTCTTACCCGCCTTGGTAGGAGCGCCATATCCAATTACCGTCCGCAGTTCAATCAGTGTCGGTCCGCCCGTGTTTTCGCGAGCCTTATTGAACGCTGATTCGATAAGATCGAGATCCTCATGATCTTCTACCAAAATGGTATTCCAACCATAGCTTTCGAAACGACCTCGAATATTATCTGTGCAGGACAGTGTGGCATCGCCTGTAATCGTTATATTGTTGGAGTCAAACAATACAATCAGCTTATTCAAACCTAGATGACCAGCCAAAGAGCCTGCTTCGTGAGAGATGCCCTCCATGAGGTCGCCGTCTGAAGCAAAGACGTAAGTGTGATGGTCTATTACTCCTTTAGCTCCTGCGGCATCAACTCGGCTCGCCATCATAGCTTCGGCAAGGGCCATACCAACGGCGCTAGAGATCCCTTGACCCAGCGGACCGGTCGTCATTTCAACGCCAGTTGTGTGATGGTATTCGGGGTGTCCTGGTGTCTTTGAACCCAATTGACGAAAGCCCTGGAGGTCTTGGACCTCAAGTCCATAGCCAAAAAGGTGCAAGAGCGAGTAGACGAGTGCCGATCCATGGCCAGCCGAGAGTACGAATCGATCGCGATCGGCCCAGGTTGGATCAGATGGTGCATGCTTTAGCACCCGAGAAAACAAAGTATATGCGGCAGGTGCAAGTCCCAGAGGAAGGCCCGGATGGCCCGAATTAGCGTGCTCCACCTGATCTATCGAAAGCATCCTTAGCGCGGTTACGCAAAGTTGATCATTGTCGTTTGTCATAAAATCTTTCCGATCGTTTAACGTTCATACCTCTTAGTTAACGGCTTTATGTCGCAAGAGGGTCTTTAGGCTTTTCGTTTGGCTTGACCTGCTAAATTGCGAATTTCAGTCACTGCGGCCTCAAGGCCGTCGGGATGTTTAAAGAGAGAAGAGCCAGCAACCAATGTTCTTGCGCCCGCACTCACAGCACCCTCAACGGTAGAGGAGGAGATTCCCCCATCAACCTCAATTTCAATTTCATGACTAAACGAGTTTGCCAATTCATAGGCTGAGCTAATCTTTGACTCCATCGTCGAAATGTAGGCCTGGCCACCAAAGCCAGGATTAACCGTCATAATCAGGATTAGATCTAACAAATCCACGACATTCTCTATGGCACAGATAGGGGTTGCCGGGTTCAGTGCCACGCCGACCTTAGCCCCAGCTTGTCTCACGCGACCCAGAGTCCGATGAAGATGTCGAGTTGACTCAGCATGAATGATAAGCAGCTCACAGCCTGCCGCTACATATTTTTCGATATATTGATCTGGATCAACAATCATAAGATGAGCCTCAAAACCAAGAGTCGTAACTTTTCGCGCCGACGCTATGGTATCTGGACCAAATGTAAGATTTGGTACAAAGACACCATCCATAACGTCCCATTGAATTCGATCCACACCCGCTTTTTCCAACTCCACAACCGCATTACCTAGTTGTGAAAAGTCAGCAGGTAGCACCGAAGGGATTACCAAAATATTCTGCTTTACACCCATCGTCAACCCCCTATTTGGAAAAACTGCGTACCTTTAGATCTTTCCTAAAAACAGTTAATCAACTCACAGCCTAAAGCGGTCCGCTGCATAGTGAATAATCCGAATTGATCATTACAATTTAGAAAAGAATCTAGGCGACCTAAACACCTATACTCTTCCCACATAAGAGGGATTTACCAAACTGAGATCGACCAATGTCACATTGAGGAGTACCATCAAATAAGGTGTTCATTATTGAAAAAGTCGCAAGTAACGGCTATCTCGCCCTTAAATTTTTTCTAACTGTAGCTTTCTAGCTATTTTCGCATGGGACCAACAGACGTGGAACAAGATAACGACACTAAAGATGCAATGACAGAGATGATCTCGGTCCTTTTAGTCGACGATCAAGACATCATTCTGGATGGAATCAGTTCAATGATGAAGCGATTCGAGAATCAGATCAAAATTGTGGGCAAGGTTAAGGATGCACAAAGCGCTATCGCCTTTGTCACTACAAACCAATTAGACATCGTAATCACCGACGTACGTCTCAAAAACGACAGCGGCATCGATCTCTGCAGGGAAATCTCCAAGTCATTTCCTGATGTTTCGGTCGTCATGCTAACTGTCTACGATGACGAGCAGTATCTATTTCAAGCCCTACGATCTGGAGCAAAAGGGTTTCTTCTCAAACAGATCACCGCTGCTGAACTGCTAGAGCAACTCCTACGGGTACAAAACGGTGATATCGTCGTCGATCCTCAGCTAGCGGGCAGGGTTGCACTATCTGCGGCACGTCTTCACTCGGGTGAATTCTGGCCAGGAGCACACCTAGGGTTAACGCAAAGGGAGTCAGAGGTCCTTGACCTTGTGACCAAGGGAAACTCAAACAAGGCAATCGCAGCGAAGCTCTTCGTTGGAGAAGAGACAGTCAAGACCCACCTGAGCGCGGTCTATCGCAAACTCGGCGTCAAAGATAGGACTGCAGCTGTAGCACTTGCAATGCGCGAAGCAATCTTTAGATAACAATAATGCAAAAGCCCC
Source organism: Acidithrix sp. C25 (assembly GCF_904848545.2). Lineage (NCBI taxonomy): Bacteria > Bacillati > Actinomycetota > Acidimicrobiia > Acidimicrobiales > Acidimicrobiaceae > Acidithrix > Acidithrix sp. C25. Next base: position 431,964 of record NZ_CAJHCI020000003.1, on the reverse strand, counting down.
TTTTGAAAGGGATAAGGGAAATCCCAAAATGATGAGTCTTTGGAGTTCACATTGAAAGATCACTTGCTTCGTCAAATTATTGACGCAATGCCACACGTCACAGATCTAGAAGAGCTAGCAGATCACGTTGCTGAACTTGTGATAGGGGCTTTCGGTGCAGACGTATGCTTCGTCTATCTCCTAGACGAGGACCAAAGACATATCAGTCTGATTGGCGCGACACCTCCTTATTCGATCCATAGGGGCAAGATTCGCCTAGCCGTTGGAGATGGTATCTCGGGATGGGTCGCTCAATCCAAGATACCTTTAATTGTTCCCGACAAATGGGCGGACAGTAGATACCGTTATATGCCTGAACTGGAGGGGGAAAACTTCAATTTCCTGATCTCGGTGCCGATGATGAGACCTGGTGAGGTAGTAGTTGGCGTCCTAAATGTCCATTGGCGCGAATTGCCAAGCGAGAGCGAATCGATCTTGGTGGACCTGCAATATGTCGCCAACCTATTTGCCGGCAACGTCGAAATGGCCGCCCTCGTTGAAAAACTTGCCCGACGCGAGAGTCAACTTGAAAAATTCGCAGCTGACACTATCGATGCAGCGGAGTTAGAGCGAAAGCGAATCGCAAGAGATATTCATGATGGCCTTGGACAACTCCTACACTCGGCACTCTACCATCTAGATGCTGCAATGTATCCAGAATCGATGAACGCCTCACGTATAGAGATAACTGCGGCCAAAGATCTCGTCGTCTCGGCCATCTCAGAGGTAAAAGAGACAATATCCCGCCTTCGACCAGGAATCCTAGATGACCTTGGTCTTATGGCGGGCTTAGCAAGTCTTTGCAATTCGATAAAAAACCCCGAAGTTGACGTCGAACTTCCCGAGGTCTTCGATGCGATCCTCGCTAGCGCAGCCGAGATCACCATCTACCGAATTACCCAAGAAGCGCTGGCAAACATCATCAAACACTCCGGGGCAACTTGGGCATCGCTGAAGATTTGGCTCGACTACGAACTTCGGATTCTACATGCGATTATCTCCGACGATGGAGCGGGGTTCGATGTCGACGATGTCAATAACGGCCACGGAATTCAAGGTATGAGGGAAAGAGTTGAGCTAATCGGAGCAAGCCTCGAGGTATTTTCACGCGCAAACCATGGAACAAAGATCCACCTCAAAGTACCATTCTCCCTAAATCAATAGAATCATGTTTGGGTAAATTAGATTCCAAGCTCTCATCGCAGAAGCTATATCTCTAGCCAACCCTAAAACCTCCAAACACCAAGGGGTTTCGCGAATCAATCTTTAGGTCCAGGCTCCAAAAATATTCTACTGGCCAAGAAGTCAACATCTTCGATAGTCATTAGGTCTAACCGGGTAAGGCGATCTCCTCGACGTTCAAACAACCTATTCGCCTGTCGAAGTCGGGCTCTATCCAGAGCGTTCCGGATCGATCGTGCATTTGCAAAGAATGGCTGCTCCATCCGCCGTTGTACATATTGTTCAAAGACGGCTTCGGCTTTCCCGCTCATTACGTAGTTCTGCTCAGCTAACATCAACTTAGCGATTGTCACAAGCTCCGTCTTGGTGTAATCAGGGAAGTCGATATGGTGTGCAATCCGAGATGACATCCCAGGATTACTAGTGAAAAACTTGTCCATGCGATCTTTATAACCAGCCAAGATCACGACAAGATCGTCCCTTTGGTTCTCCATAACCTGTAGAAGAATCTCGATCGCTTCGCCACCATAGTCGCGCTCGTTCTCCGGCTTGTAGAGATAGTAGGCCTCATCGATAAAGAGCACTCCCCCCATCGCCTTCTTGAGAATCTCCTTGGTCTTAGGCGCCGTATGGCCGATATATTGACCCACTAAGTCGTCGCGAGTAACCGAGACCAAATGACCTTGTCGTACATATCCAAGACGATGCAGTATCTCTGCCATGCGCAAAGCCACAGTCGTCTTACCGGTGCCAGGATTTCCCGTAAAGCTCATATGCATCGAGGGTGCGCCAGAGGAAAGATCCAACTGACGACGCACTCGATCGACCAGCAAAAGTGAAGCTACCTCGCCAATTCGCGTCTTAACCGGTTTCAAACCAACGAGTTCTTTATCGAGCTTCTCCAAGATACTTGCGATATTCGACTCTTTGTATACCACATCCAAATCAACGAAATCATCTGCCGTGCCCAGAGAGAGGTTGTCTTCGTCGTCACTTACATTAGCGCCAAGGTCATCCATCTAAATTCTTTCTTCTCACTAAGCCACCAATAAGAGGTCCTCACCGCAAACACTCAAGCAAAGAGGCAAACAAGCTGACCATCTAAGTTCATAAATACTCATTCGACTGAGCCAATCACCTTGAATCTATTAGATGTGACAGAGAAAAATAGTGGAGTTTTTGAGAAAACAGCTCATAAAAGCCACCTCAGCCACTCCACCGTCAGTCATAAATAGTATTTTCAATAAAGGCGAGGGGTATCTCTATGGATACCTTTCACCCTCTGGTTGATCCGTGGCATAAGGGGTGATCGAGTATCTAATCGATCGACCATCGACCTCTTGTCGCATAAGTCTAAACCCTGGCTCGTTGGGTGGGCGATTCACCATAAATGACATAGTTGGGCTCTCCGTGCCTCGATCTGAACCAAATGCCATAACACGGATGTAATAGTTAGGAAAGGTCGCCCGGCACTGATTGATCTCCCCCATAATGCCAGCTGGGTCCTTTAGGTCAAACATTGGCATACCATACATCTCCCAGTAGGTATTACGGGGATGGGGGTCGTCGGTATACTCCACGCTAAGCGCCCAACCGTGGTCAATAGCCCACTTTATCTGTAGCATTATCTGCTCGTCGCTAAGTTCTGGAAGAAACGAGAATTGACCCTGAGTCACTCGATTTGCTGGATTGGTCATCATAATCTAATCGTCTCCCTAGATCTAAAAGCTTGCCGTAGGTGTGGGAACAAAATCTGCAGTGTCGGTAGATTCATAGTTGAAGGTAACGTCCTTCCAGGTATCCAATGCTGCTCTTAGAGGAGTACACCACTTTGCCGCCTGCGCCAAGATCTCTGGCCCTTCGTTGAGATAATCCCTACCTTCATTTCGAGCCATGATCATAGCCTCTAAGGCCACACGATTTGCAGTTGCTCCCGCTTGGATACCCATTGGATGGCCAATGGTGCCACCGCCAAATTGAAGAATTACATCTTCGCCTAGGTAGTGAATCAACTGATGCATTTGACCAGCGTGAATTCCACCGGAAGCGACTGGCATTACCTTATTTAAAGATGCCCAATCCTGATCAAAGAATATCCCGTTCTCGAGCGACATCGGAGTACGCACCTCTCGAAGGGTGTCATAGAATCCCTTGATCATCAAAGGATCGCCTTCCAATTTGCCAACTACTGTCCCTGCGTGGATATGATCAACGCCTGCCATCCTCATCCATTTGCAAATGACACGAAAGTTCATCCCGTGATTCTTCTGTCTGGAATATGTCGAATTACCAGCACGATGCAGGTGAAGAATCATATCGTTTTTCCTAGCCCAATTGGCCATCGATTGAATCGCTGTATAGCCAACTACTAGGTCGATCATGACAACAATGGATCCCAGCGATTTGGCGAATTCAGCACGCTCATACATCTGTTCCATCGTCCCTGCGGTAACGTTTAGATAGTGGCCTTTCACCTCTCCAGTTGCGGCTGAAGCCCGATTTACCGCCTCCATTACGTAAAGAAAACGATCGCGCCAGTGCATGAAAGGCTGCGAATTGATATTCTCATCGTCTTTCACAAAGTCGAGGCCACCTTTGAGCGCTTCGTAGACAACTCGGCCGTAGTTGCGACCTGAAAGCCCCAGCTTCGGCTTGGTGGTAGCTCCAAGAAGTGGACGTCCAAACTTATCGAGCCTTTCGCGCTCAACGATGATTCCCGTCGCTGGACCCTGAAAAGTTTTAAGGTAGGCGACCGGAAGCCTCATGTCCTCAAGTCTCAAAGCTTTTACCGCCTTGAAACCAAAGACGTTGCCAATGATTGAAGCAGTCAAATTGGCAATCGAACCCTCTTCAAAAAGATCCAAGTCGTAGGCAATGTAAGCAAAATACTGAGCTTCGGTATTGGTACCGACGCCGGTATTTGGAACCGGATCAACACGATAGGCTTTCGCGCGATAGAGCTCGCAAGCGGTCAATCGATCTGTCCACACGACCGTCCAGGTCGCAGTAGAAGATTCCCCAGCTACAGCAGCTGCTGCTTCCTCTGGATCAACCCCTGGCTGTGGTGTAATTCTAAAAAGTGCCAGAACATCTGTATCCTTGGGGATGTAATCGGGTTCCCAATAACCCATCTGCTTGTAGGGTATTACGCCAGACTTATAACGTTCGTTTGCTTCGCCACCGGCTGATGTTTTATCCATTTGATGGATAGCCTCCTTCGATTGTCAATGCGCAGTTACCGCTAGAGCCGCTCCAATAGATCGCACGGTCCTCAATCCCTACAGAATTTTCAGGGAGAAATAACCGGACGCCTTATAAGAAAACTATGAAAGCCATTAGCGAGCCACGCACCCTCTACATACCCACTCTAGACTCTTCAATAAGTCATACATCTGAAAAAAGCACGGTTTTTGACTCAAACAAGACGGTAAAATCAGCGCTATGACCTTCAATCAACTTCGAACCCTTGTAGCAGTCGTTCAAAACGGGTCGATTACCGGCGCCGCAGACGAACTCTACCTCTCTCAATCTGCAGTCTCTTCTTCTATTTATGCCTTGCGCGACGAACTTGGAATTGAACTTTTCTCTAAATCTGGACGAAACATCGAACCTACACCCGCATGTTTAGTTCTATACAAGCAAGCCAAGGTGATCTTAGGCATGGCGGAGAAGGCAAAGATTGAGGCTATCGCCACGTCAGACACTAAGAAAAGGATACTTAGAATGGCCTCAGTCACCACTGCAGGCGAGGCGTTGCTACCTCGGTGGATACGGTCATATATAGATTCACAAAGCGACGTTGAAATTCGCAGTCATGTTGAAAACCGTTCCCGAGTATTCGAATTGCTCGAATCTCACTCGGTAGACCTCGTTATTGCGGGACGTCCACCGCTTGGAATGGCCTTCAAAACCCTAGCCGTTCGCCCGCATAAGCTGATGCTTGTGGCATCTGCAAATTCCGAGATTGCCAAAATCTATGAAGCTGGAGGTGACGTCACCTCCCTCTTAGCTCGATCTACCTGGCTCATGAGAGAGGAAAAGTCGGGCACACGCAAAAGTCTCGAAGAGTTGCTTGACCTCCTGGCAATATCGCCTCGTATGCTGACGATCGGATCCAACGTGGCACTGCGAGAAGCTGTAGCCCTTGATATAGGTGTGACTTTATTGTCCTCAGATACGGTCAGTACTCAACTTGAAATGGGTATTTTGAAGGAAATTAACGTCCCTCCATTGCCAATTGTAAAACAATGGCATATTACCTCCCGGGACGAAGATGGAGTTCAAGCAGAGATTGCGGCCAACTTTGCCAACCACCTCATCGAGCACAAATTCGTCTCCGCCTTGCCCTCTTAGGTGAAAATATGCTATCTGCTCAACCGACCTTATGGCTGGCGAATTGGGTCATAGATCTCAATTTCTCAAATGAAACCTTAGTGGAACAGGCAAGTTCAAAAACTCAACGATCAAGTCCAAGTCAAGCTAGCTCTCGACAATTTAAACCTTGGCACACTTAAACCTTGGCATTGAATGGCTACCTCTAAACCCCAACTCAGATCGCCAGCCTTGTCCAAAAGCTTACGACAAATTTGGGTTCACCTTCAACGAGGGTAGAAAGTTTAGCTACTTCGTCTTGTGAGATTGGTTGTCTTGCGGGCCGTGCAATATGCAATCTCTTGTTCAAAAGCCAAAATCCAATTTAACATCGTGGCCCCATCCAAAGTAAAAACCAAAACGTAAAGACGAAGGAAGGAGTAAAAGCCACGAAGTAAAAGCAACAGAGAGCTTAAAACTGTTAGTCCCAAGCTCCCTTGAACTTTGCCATGGGTTTAGCGACAAAAGCGAACCCCACCAAAAGATGTAACGATCATTGCTTTGAAATTTAGTAGCTCCAAGTCAACCTCTAAAAAGCCCACAAATGACTAAGAGAGGATGCTCAATTCACGCGATGCTCGGTTCAAAGAGACACCCATATGCTCACCCACGACGCATATGTCCTCGATTCGCGCCCCGAACTTCCCAGGAATATAGATACCCGGTTCAATGGAAAAAGCAGCATAAGCCCCTAATAAAGTCGAGTTCGTAGAGGCAATATAGGGGTCTTCATGTTCCTCTATGCCAATGCCGTGGCCAGTCCGATGGACAAAGAACTCGCCATATCCGCTTGCCTCTATGACATTTCGTGCAATCGCATCTAGTTCTGCTCCTGAAAGCGCGCTAGACATCTCATCTCGCGCCTTGGTCTGAGCTCGACTCAAAACGCCATAGAGTTCAACAAATTCTCCCCCGAGGTCTCCAACTCCTATAGTTCGAGTGATATCGGAGCAGTAGCCGGGTTCTTCGCCCAATCGAAAGACTCCACCAAAATCACATACGACCGCATCACCAATAGAAATTATCCTATCGCCTGCCTCATGATGGGGACTTGCCGAATTAGGGCCAGAACCAACGATCGCAAAGTTGACCTTGGCCAGTCCTTCCGCTACAAGTCGGCTAGAGAGTTCATCGGAGACCTCTGCCTCAGAACGACCCAAAACTGCAATTTCTCCAGCCAACAACTGATCAGCGACTCGATCTGTTATATGTGCAGCCCGAGCAAGCATAAGAAGCTCAAGGCTGTCCTTTTGACCTCTCAAACCCTTCAGAAGACCAGAGGCAGAGATAAAGCGTGAATTTGGACAGGTATTTTGAAGCTCCAACAGTGCTGAGGCCCACATCCGATCGGAGACCCCTACAAGGTCCGCCTTTGAAAGAAGGGATCCAATCATCTCGTATGGATTTGAGCCCTCTTTCCATGGCCGTAATTCAAAAAGTTCCGCGTAGTGGCGAACTCGTGGCGCCTCCAACTCTGGAACGAACAAAACTGGAGCAACACCACGTCTAACCACAAGTGCAGTTAACCTCTCTAGGGGCATTGCTTCATATCCACTGAGCCATGGCAAATCAGCTCCAAGTGAAAGAATCAATGCGTCAACACCAGCCTCCTCAAGGGCAGATTGGGTTGATTCAAGACGGTTCAACCTTGAGGCATGAAAGCCATCATCACCGACGGCCCTCAGAGCATCCTTCACAAATACCTCGTCAGATAATTTGTCAATCAAAAAATGAGACTGAACCAATCAAAACACACCCTATCAATTCATATCGACTTACAGATTGCCCCAACATCACCGCCAGTCACATTGGCGAGACGGCGGTACCACCAAAAGATTCTACCAAAGAGATCTATGACATCGAGGATGCAAATCGTCTCTAGCGTCGCATAAAGCCGAAAAGGCGCAAAGAATTGCCAACGACAAAGACTGACGAGAAAGCCATTGCACTTCCAGCTATGACCGGGTTTATCAATCCGGCCATAGCGATTGGAATCGCCGCGACGTTATAAGCAAAAGCCCAAAATAAATTAGTGTGTATGGTTCTAAGAGTTGCTCGCGCAACCAAGATTGCCGAATAGGCCCCACTGACACCGCCTAAAAATACTGTGATGTCTCCGGACTCTTGTGCTATCGCAGATCCGCTTCCCATCGCCACTCCCAGATCGGCTTGCGCAAGGGCAGCTGCGTCATTAATGCCATCGCCTATCATTGCGACCCTTGCCCCCTGGGACTGTAACTCTCGAATGTAGTCTGCCTTTTCACTCGGTGTTGCACCAGCTACTACCCGTTCAATCCCTAATTGTGACGCGGTAATACGAGCACTTTCTTGATTGTCACCGCTCAAAAGAACAACATCTAAATTTGACTGGCGCATCTTTTTAAGGGTCTCAAAGGCGTCATCCCTTATCTCATCGCCTATGGCCATAAATGCCACGACGATACCATCAAGGCCAATATAGATACGGCTCAACCCAGTTGTAATGGAGACGTTAGAGATATAGGCGTCAACCTTGCTTTGAAAGGAAGTGGAGATTTCGAAGCCTGAACTTAGACAGAAATCCAACTTTCCGATTGCGACAGAATGGCCGGCGACTTGGGCCATGACCCCAGACCCCACATATGACTTGAAGAGATCCGCCTTTTGTACCTCCAGCTCCCTTTCCTCGGAGAGAGAGACGATAAAACGTCCAATGGGATGGGTGGTTGCCGCTTCAGCACTAGCGGCCATCGAAAGTACAAAGTCATAATCAAAACCAACTTCTAGGAGTATCTCCTGAAGTGTCATCGTTCCAGTTGTGAGAGTTCCGGTCTTATCAACAACGACCGTATCAATCTTTCCTGCAGCCTCTAGAGCCTCTGGACCACGGATAAGAATACCCATCTGCGCGGCACGCGACGTTCCAACCAGAATAGCCATAGGGGTAGCAAGTCCAAGGGCACAGGGACATGCGATTACCAAAACCGCGATCGCACTTGAAAATGAGAGTGCGATTGAATCACCGATAATAACTCGAAACAAGAAGGTAGCTATTGCGATTGCAATAACGCTCGGCACAAAGATTCCCGATACCTTATCGGCGATGGCTTGAACCTTGGCCTTTTTTGCTTGGGCCTCTTCAACCATCGACACAATACCTGCGAGCGCCGTATCCGAGCCCACCTTGGTAGCCCTAACGACTAAAAAGCCATCAACGTTCAGCGACCCACCGACGACCTCCATCCCTGACTTGAATCGCTTGGGCTCATATTCCCCGGTCAGCAAAGCCAAATCCAAGAGGGCTTCACCCGATTCGATCTCACCGTCTGTTGGAACCTTCTCCCCTGAACGTACGGAAAACCGATCGCCAGGACGAAGGTCTACAACATCGATTTCAACCTCAATGTCGTTGTTCAATATCTTATGTACGACCTGGCCATTACCTAATAAAAGAGAGCGAAGCACACTGGTGGATCGTCTCTTTCCCTTGGCTTCTAAGTAGCGACCAAAGAGAATTACCGTGATAACGACCGAGGCGGTTTCTAAGTAGATGTCTGGATGATGCGAATTTATCGAGGCCGTCAACGAAAACATCATCCGAAAAGACGGGCCTCCCGCATCGGTAAAGATCAGCGCGTACAAAGACCAAAGATAGGCAGCTAATGAACCAAGTGAGACGAGGGTGTCCATGGACGAGGTCAAGTGTCTCGCATTGGCGATGGCGGCTTTATGGAATGGAAGTCCGCCATAGATAAATACTGGAGTTGCTAGCGCAAGTGCTACCCACTGCCAGTATTGAAATTCCAACGATGGAACCATAGACAAAGCTAAGACAGGAAGCGACAAAATAGCCGAGATGATCAGGCGATTCCTAAGTGGATTCAGGTGATCTAGATATCTCGACTCATCATCAATTTCACCACTACTCCTATCATTCCCCTCAATCAACGACGCTCCATAGCCAATGCCAGATATTGCATCTAGAAGATCCTGCGTCGTCAAAAGGGAAGAGTCAAAAGAAACTGAGGCCTTCTCTGTGGCGAAGTTCACATTTGCGCTCGCACCATCTAAGCGATTCAAGCGCTTCTCAATTCGAGCCGCGCAAGAAGAGCAGGTCATCCCAGTTAAGCATAGCTCCACACTCTCGCCCATAGACTTATCATCTATTGTTGAATTTTCGCCAACCGCCACAGTTGTCTGCCTTTCGATAGTGAAGTCCTATCGAGACTTCGTCTCTTGAGGGTTAGAAGATCAAACCAGCTGAGCTTCGTAGCCCGCTTCATCTACTGCATTAAAGATCTCAGCGTCATCGAGCTTCTCGCCCGAAACTACAACCAATTTCGTCTCAAGATCGACGTCAACCTGCGAAACGCCCGCAACCTTATCGATTTCACCTTTGACCGCTGCCACACAATGGCCACAAGTCATTCCCTCAACCTTGTAAGATTTCGTCTCCATTTTTCCTCCTAAGATATATACCCTACCCCCCTAGTGTATACTTAGATTAAGTATTTATCAAACTGCTAAGCTACAAAGGATCGGAATGGACTCAGAAGATTTAGAAAACTCTCCCAATGAGCTAGTCGGAGTCTCGAGGGGCTACACCTCATCCAAGGGCGATCTACTTGAGCGGATCGCAAAGATAGAGGGACAGATCAGGGGCGTAGCTAAAATGGTCGAAGCGGATCGATACTGCGTTGACGTACTTACCCAAATATCGGCAATTCAAGGGGCTCTCAAAAAAGTCGAACTCGGGTTACTAGAAGGGCATCTGAGACACTGCTTGATTGGCCACGGTGGAGGACCGACCGACCCTAACGAACAGACCGCTGAGGTAATGGGCGTCGTAAAAAGGATAGTTTCCCACTGATTCATCAAATAGCCACATCAAATAGCCATTGGTAAACCACCTTGAAACAGCTTCGCCAACTCGGCCCTAAAAGATCTAGAGCGAAATGACTTCAGCGCCTTAGCAATGAAACTGACCAAATAGGCGTCAGGTCGCTGTTTTGAATTTTCGATCTTGATCCACGGAAGATTCCAAGCCCCCCGTGTTTCGTCGGGACTAAGTCTCCTACATAAGATGATCTCCACGGACACAAATCTCCAAATTTTGAGACGGAACAGAAATGAAGTTCAAGATCGACCAAATTGTTTCACCAATGCAATCACATCGCTCAAAGTCCCAAGGATTCAAAGAGTCAAGATCACAAATTCAAATCCTATGCAATTCCGAGTGAGATCGTCCATCTTTGAGATCTACCCATGTGACATATCCGCAAAATCTAGCCAAAAAGAGAGTGTTGACCCCGTCTTACATAGACGAGAGTCAGCAAAAAACAGATGTAGGTCCCATCATCCAGCTAGACCTTGATACCAAGTCCCGCCTCCTTGGCGTGATAAGACGACCTAGTATTTGGCGAAGATTCGACGTGTCGGATCCCCAATGCTTCCCCATATGATTTCAGCTCGGCGAATTCTTTGGGCGTATACCACTTCGAAACTGGAAGGTGCTTTCTGGTCGGTCTCAAATATTGCCCAATAGTTACAATCGAGACTCCAACGCTAGCCAAATCCCTAAGGGTCGCCTTGAGCTCATCCATCGTCTCGCCCATCCCTACGATAATCCCTGATTTAGTAACCAAACCAGCCTTTACGGCACCTGAGAGAACCGACAAACTGCGCGCGTAGCTCGCTTGGGGTCGCACAGCCCGCTGGAGACGAAGAACGGTCTCAATATTGTGATTCAATACATCGGGAGCTGCCTTATAGATGGCACTTAGAGCGTCTTCGTCGCCCTTGCAGTCAGAGATCAAAACCTCGACCCCGATATCTCGACCAAGTCGTCGAATCTGGTTTATCGTCTCAACAAAACCAATTGCTCCCCCGTCACTAAGATCATCCCTAGCCACGGCAGTAACGACGGCAAAATCAAGGCCCATCTTTTCAACGGCCAAAGCAACCCTTCGGGGTTCGTCAAGATCGAGCGGTAGCGGCCGATCGGTCTTGACGAGGCAAAATCCACATGCTCGAGTACAGTCTTCGCCATTGATCATGAACGTCGCGGTCCCTTGACTCCAACATTCATAAATATTGGGACAACCGGCCTCCTCGCAGACAGTTACCAGATTTAGGCCCCTCATGGTTTCCTTGAGTTCCTGATACTCCGAACCCATCTTGGTCCGAAGTTTAATCCATTCAGGTTTGGTCTTTGAAATCGAAATTCCCTCTGCGGTCCCAACGCCAGCGCTCGCCAGTCTTCTATCTAGAGAGCGAGACTCCGCCATGGCATCAACCTTGGGTGCCACCTTAATGATTGAATCCACCAAGTTTGGATCTTGCATTGAATAGCCATCAGACGAAGAAGCTCCGTAGAAAGATGCCTCAGAAAAACCAAAGATTTTAGGCGCCAAAGATGCCACCACGCCAACAACGTCTTCCACTTGACAGACACTACCCTCGGCTTGCATCGAGGTAACCCCGTATTCGCTGATACCACACGGAACAATGTTAGAAAACATCTCCAAATCTGTAGTTACGTTCAACGCGAAGCCATGCATCGAACGTCCCCTAGAGATTCGAACCCCGATAGCCGCAATCTTTCTGAGACTACCATCCTTAGAGATCGTCCATACACCCGGAAAGCCAGGGTTTCGCTGTCCTACAATTGAAAATTTATCTAGAGTTGCGATTATCAAATCTTCAATCTTCGCGACAAAATTAGGGGTTGAATTTTGCTCCGTAGCTACATCTAAAATTGTATAGCCAACGAGCTGACCCGGGCCATGGTAGGTGACGTCTCCGCCCCTGTCAACCCTAACCATTTCAGCCCCAACTTGTTTGGGGTCTACAAGAATATTGGAGATATCAGCCCTAACGCCCAGGGTATAGACGTGATTATGCTCCAACAGTAGTAGATGCTGAGCTTTCCCAGAGTCAAATAAGCCGTGTTGAAGGGTATAAGCATCCCGATAAGCCACCTTCGACAACCAACGAACCTCTAACATCTACAACTCCATCTTCAAAATTAGATTTACTTTTAAAATTTAGCAAGGGTGTGGATCACTGACCTAAGGTCAGTGATCCACACCCCCGAATCAACAGACTGAAACTTGCCCTTCTATACCCAATAGGGAGCGTTCTAAAAAATTAGAACTCTTGAGCCCAATTCCAAGTCTCAATGATCTCTTTCATTCGCGCTAGATATGCAGCCGCGTAGGCTCCATCAATTACCCTATGGTCAAAGGTAAGCGCAAGAATGCCAACCGAGTGAATCGCTATGCTCTCAGATCCATCTGGAAGGGTAATCACTACGGGTTTACGCTTGACACCATCGGTTGAGAGAATTGCTACTTGTGGCTGATTGATGATCGGAGCCGTCATAAAGGTTCCATAGGGACCAGGGTTGGTGATTGTAAAAGTACCACCAGCCAAATCATCAGCACTCAATCTCTTAGTTCGAGCTCGAGTCGCCAAATCTTTGATATCTCTAGCTAGCCCTGTAAGTCTCTTTTGATCAGCTCCATGAATAACTGGCGCTATCAGACCCTCAAGATCAAGATCTACCGCTATTGAAAGATTCCGATCATGATGGACGATCAGTTCATCATCGCCCACAGATGCATTCAACCGAGGAAAGGTGCGCAATGCCTCCACTGTCGCCCTTGCGACAAAAGGAAGATAGGTTAGAGAGAATCCCTCTTCTCGCTTGAAGGCCTCCTTGAGCGATGCACGAACTCGATCTACCGCTTCGAAGTCAACCTCGATAGCAACTAACGTGTGAGCAGATGTGGCCTTAGATCGAACCATATGCTCTGCTGTGCGTCGTCGAATATTATTAAACGGAATAATCTCATCTCGAGCTCCAGCGGTAGCAGGCGGGAAAACGTCAGCATGAATTGGCTGGCGATTTACGATCTGAGGTACCTGAGAAATAGTCTCCGGAAGACGCGGCGCTGGAGCTGGTGCAGCTACCCAAGCCGGTGCAGCCGGTGCAGCCGGTGCAGCCGGTGCAGCCGGTGCAGCCGGTGCAGCCGGAGCTGATTGCGACCGAGCGACTTGATCCAAATAGTCCAGAACGTCAGATCTAGTAATTCGACCTCCTGCACCAGATCCCTTGATAAGCGAAACGTCCAATGAATTTTCATCAATCAAGCGTCGCACAACTGGAGAGAGAACCAATCCCTCGACATTTCCTAGCACGGCCACAGGAGCTGGGGCTGGGGCTGGGGCAGGGGCTGGGGCTGGGGCTGGAGCCGGAGCAGGGGCTGGGGCTGGAGCTGGAGCTGGGGCTGGAGCCGGAGCTGGAGCTGGAGCAGGAGCCGGAGCCGGAGCTGGAGCAGGAGCCGGAGCAGGAGCCTCGCTGGATTCTCCAACGATTGCCAAAATAGTTCCTACCGCTACGGTGTCTCCCTCTTCAGCCAAGATCGAAGTTAGATAACCGCTGGCCGTAGATGGTACTTCCGAATCGACTTTATCTGTCGAAACCTCAAAGAGCACCTCGTCGATGGCAATTTTATCACCAACTTTTTTTAGCCACTTTGTAATTGTGCCTTCTGTAACTGTTTCGCCAAGCTGTGGCATTAAGATCTCAGCCAACGTGTAGACCCCTTCCTGTTAAAGCTATTACCGTTTCGCCGAATGTCTCGGACAATGTTGGGTGCGGTTGAATAAAGTGTGCAATTTCTTCAGCTGTTGCTTCCCAGTTGACAGCCAAATAACCCATCCCCAGTTGCTCTGTTACCCATGGGCCAGCCATGTGAACCCCAAGGATACGTCCTGCGCTTCCATCGGCGCGCTTTTCCGCAACAACTTTCACAACGCCCTCGGTTTCACCTATAATCCGAGCACGTGAGTTGCCTCCGAATGGGTCCTTCTTGACGATGACATCGTAACCGGCATTTCTAGCCGCTTCCTCTGTCAATCCCGCGAAGGCTACTTCTGGGTGTGTATAGATACACCATGGTACATTGACGTAGTCTACAGGTATCGTGCGCTCTCCAAGAATGGTCTTGATTGCTACTATGGCCTCAGCAAAGCCCACGTGAGCAAGTTGTGCAGTAGCCACTAAGTCGCCAATTGCAAAAACACCTTCCTCAGAGGTCCTCATATATTCATCCGTTTGGACAAATCCTCTTTGATCAAGATTTACAGATGAGTTGCCTCCAAGAAGCTTCTCGCTAAATGGACGTCGACCCACTGAGACGATAACCTTGTCGACATGGACGCTACTTCCGTCTCCGAAGAAGAGGTTGGTCCCCTTCTCCCCGGGAGCATGTCCAGTGACGGCCACTCCGGTGTGCATTGCGATCCCACGCTTCCTGAAGGATCTAACAACGACATCTGCAACATCTTTATCACATCCCGCAAGCAGAGTGGGCATGGCCTCCAAAATAGTTACCTTAACGCCGAGATCTGACATCATTGACGCAAATTCGCAACCGATGGCTCCGCCACCTATAATCGCCACGCTCTCGGGCAGCTCAGACATTGCCAGAACTTCGTCCGAGGTAATAATGACTTCTCCGTCTATTTCAAAGCCAGGTATCGTACGAGGAACGGAACCCGCCGCCAAGATAATAGAATCCCCAGTGACAATCTCGCCACCGTCGATCTCTACCTTACCGTCACCAATGTAAGCACCAAAGCCCTCGATGATTTCGATTTTCCGACCTTTCATAAGGCCGGAAAGACCTTTCCAGAGCTGATCTACGACTCTCTGTTTGCGATTCTGTGTTATTGAGAAGTCGATCGAAGGCGGTGTCGTAAGAACCCCGAACTCCTTAGCTGACTCTACGGCGCGAAAAACGGCGGCACTCTCTAGGAACTCTTTGGCTGGTATGCAACCTCGATGAAGGCATGTCCCACCAACTTTTTCCTTTTCGACTACGCATACGCTCAAACCGGCGCTCGCACCGTATAGCGCTGCTGCGTAGCCTCCTGGGCCACCCCCTATCACGACGACGTCAAAATTTTTAGACGTCGCAATCACCTCCTAAGTAAGTGGTCCCAAACCACAAAAATAAGTCAAAAGAGCAAAACTCTTCCGACCTCACAACTCTATGCCCAAAACACCACAATTGGCAAACCGACACAGATCCAATCTCATATCAATCTATTGTCAATTTCACATCCAAGAAGGTCGCAGACCAAATAATGACTCGTTAATTGCAATTACCCTTATCGATTCTCATCTGAGACTTCCGAAGATAAAATCACCCAAAATCTCCTTAGGGCTGGAACGCGCAACAGCAGTGCCACGTTGGTAATTTAAAATTCAAATCCGCGATCCGACAGGAGATAATATCGTTACCGACGTCCATCTAGGGCCCACCACTGAAGCCATATAGATGAAAAGTATGCCCTAGGTAAAATTAATCGTTTGGGTCCTTAGCCTTCAAGTAGGTGATCTTCCCGAGAGGTACCAAGCGGCGACCAATCACATTGAAGTTTCATAGTTGCCACATAACTCCAGCTAACTCTATGTATCGCCGACAGTCCATAGACCCTCAATGACCTACGATGTTGTATCGAAGGATAGCCCTTGTTTCTCCAAAAAGACCAAAATGGGTACTGATCGTCGATAACTACCATGTACCGGTCTCGATTGACTTTGGCCACAATGCTTGCAGCGCCGATCAAAAGAGATCGGGAATCACCTTTTACAAGAGGAACTACTCGACATCCCGGCGAGACCACGAAGTCCACCCTGCCATCCAAAAGAATGAGCTTTGGCCTCTTCCCCAACGACTCCAATGCACGCGATGTTGCAAGGGATAGTGCTCTCGAGATCCCGTATAGGTCACATTCATTAGCGCTACACGACCCAACTGATCCGAAAAAGACCTCCAAAATCGCCTCATTAGCTATCTCGCGTTTCGATGGCGACAACACTTTTGAATCATCAATCAACCCAATTAGCGGGTCACCCTGCAAAAGAGCCCGTAACTCCCCAGCTGAGATACCGACAACGCCAACGCTCAGCGGCCCAGCCCAAGAACCACGACCCACTTCGTCGACCCCAATTACAAGATCCGAGTCATTCAATCCATCCAAATATCTACCAGTAGTGAGATCTATCACACACGACCCTTTCGACCTCCAAATACCGATCAGATGGAGTCTATGAAGTCAACCTGATTCACAAACTCGACAAGGCAACCTTGGAAGTCGGCCCACTATCCCTAATGACGTAAAGCTCAACAGATCCAATATCCTTGAGATATCGAGGTTGCAGTGCCCGCAAGACAAAATCGCCTTCATCTCGAACATGATCAGCAACCTCTCGGGTTATCAAAACCGTACCTGGCGCCGCTATATTTACGATCCGACTAGCGGTATTTACTATAGGGCCATAGTAATCTCCGTCCTGAGAGAGCATCTCTCCGAAGGCTATTCCAGCACGCACCTCAGAGAGCAGCGAATCTCTGCGATATTCAGCCGCAAGTCTAAGCCCAATTTCACATGCCGCCATTGGGTCCTCTGCGACAAACATAACCTCGTCGCCTATCATCTTGACTATTCTACCACCAGCATTTGTTACGCTGTCAAAACTAACCTGCTCAAATCGACCCACCACTTTCGCAAGTTCTTCATTGCTAAGTTGCTGAGAGATAACCGTAAAACCCACCAAATCTACAAAGCCAATAGCCAGCTCGACGACAGCCACATTCTGTGCTCCGTTATCAAAGGCAAGCATCGCCCGACGCGACGCCGCATGCAGGTGGCGCAGCCAGGTATAGACAAGCAATTGAGGCACAGCTGGCACTACATTGGCGCTATAGCGAGTAAAGCGATCCGCTAAGGATATCGGGTCCACTTCACCAAATTCATCCCCCAGCGCTCCAAAGGCAGAGGATGAGACGATTTCGGCTTCAGCAAAGCGCGCCATCGAAGATCCCATTACACGAGCAAGCTGAAGAGCTATTTCACGAGGCAGCTCACCTTCACCTAAAAGAATTTTTAGTGAGTGAGCAGCCTGCAAATCGAGTTCAGTAAAGACCATCTCGTCGTTCGTAAAATCCCTAAAACCCAGTGCTCGCCATAATCTCCGCAAAACCAAGACCTCGACGCCCGTTGCTTTTGCAATTTGATTCGCAGAGATTCTGCTAGATGGCGGCCCTAACAACTGATCTACAGCAAGAAAGTGAATCGAGCCGTCTTCTAAGGCATTGAGAATGTCGCTGTCACGGACCCCGCGTTCCCGCAACATCTCCACGAGTCTTACTGGCAGTTCGTCCAAGCCCAAGGCGCACTCCTCTTCGATAACATTAATGGTATGGCATTGCGGGGTTCGCGGTGGCATTCGAGCAGCATATGCTCGAAGATTGTGAAGAAAATATGGCCCTAGCAAATCCAAATGAAGAAAATCAACTCAGTGGCCTCGCAGTAATAATCCCTATTAGATCATTCGCGAACGGCAAAACTCGACTTGGCCCTATTCCTTATCAATCTAAAGCCGAAATAATACGTATAATCGCCAAATACATTCTCGATGCCGCATCTCCCATTGAAAGGTTCGTGATCTCTAGCGATCTTGGAGTTGAAGCTTGGGCGACTTCTTTGGGTGTTTCGACCCTCAAAGACAATGGAGATCTCAATACCACTCTTCGAGGGGCAACTAATCTGCTATATAAACAGGGCTATCGTCGATGTGCAATTGTGCTCGGAGATATACCATTACTCCGACACCAAGACGTTCTAGACGTTCTTGGCCATGGAGACTTTGCGATCATTACGGATCGCAATCATGAGGGAACCAATGTAATGGCCTTTGACCTACCGCTATCGATTCAGCTCTCATACGGTCGATCTTCACTGGCTTCCCACAGGGCACTTATTGAAGAAAGTGGCGCAAAATGCGAAGTTTTACAACGCATTTACCCCTGTTATGACATAGACACCCAAGGCGATATCGTCTCCCTTGGAAAACTTATACGCGACGATCCAAAACTACCATCTGATTTGCACGAGCGCATTCAAACGATACTGTCAGTTCTTGGCCATAAATGATGATTAAGTTCTAATTCTAAAACTCAGAAAGCGAGAAAACCTTGACGTCAACGTATCTTCGAAATAGGCCTGAGATCGAAACTGTGATAAAAAGACCAGCTATAACTATGGCCATTGGCGCACACCCTGACGACATCGAGTTCGGCGCGGGTGCCACCTTGGCCAAGTGGTCAGCTCAAGGTGCCCAAATCATCTTTGTAATCATGACTGATGGAGCAAAAGGAACCTGGGACCCAGAGATAAACCAGCACTTGCTTGCGGTCCGTCGTCAAAAAGAACAGCACCGCGCAATCGATAAACTCACATCAAATGGAATAGTAGAGTTTCTCGATGCCATCGACGGCGAACTAACGCCCACCGCACGGCGGATCGCACAGGTGACGAGCCTAATTCGCAAATATAAACCAGAGACCATAATCTCCCACGATCCATGGAAGCGCTATCGTCTTCACCCTGACCATAGAAACACCGGCTTTATCGTTACCGATGCGGTAGTGGCAGCTCGTGATCCCCACTTTCTAAAGGAGTTAGGAAGCCATCATCGGCCTTCGCATCTACTGCTCTTTGAGGCAGACGAACCCAATTATATCGAGCCACTCACTCCCGAGTATGTTCAAGCAAAGATAGATGCCTTAATGTGTCACGAATCCCAACACGAAACATCGATGGAAATAGCTGGCGAATCCACAGATGAAGTTACTCGCTTTGAGAAACTTGTCTTTGCAATGGCCGAAAAAGTGGGAGACAAAGCAGGGGTTTCACTAGGCGAAGAATTCCATATTATCAACGATATCTAAAGGTCAAGCTGTAGTCCGAATCCATGACTATCAACGACTGCTCTAAGGAAACAGCACATCCAAAAGTTCAATAGCATAAAGTGCGCCGCAACTTCGCTCTTGATCTTTTGGTATTTGCCCCTGCAATATCTGACGTTTAAAAGTTTTACGGTTCAATCAAAACCTAGCCTCTATGGCCATGACATAGTTTCGATAGGCTTGATTATTAGCTAATTAGCGCTTTGAAATAACGAGGATTTCATGTTCGAAGAGGGCATTGGCACATTGCGCCTTTCAAGATTACGATATTCCGCTAGGCAACCTCACCTAATTCGAGATTAAAAGTTGGTAGAGTCATTCCGTGCCTATGATGCAGATGCAAAAACGCGACTTAGAAGATAACAGCTACCGCGGAGGTGTACCGCAACCAAAAAGAACTCCGCCCATTCTACAAAGCAGCTTTACAAGACTCTATCAAGACTTGATCGCTATCGCGATACCACTGTGACAGAATTCTAAATGAAAATCAAAATTGATTGGAATGAGCCAAATCAGCCCATTCCAATCAATTCATAGTTATCGAATCTCTAAAATCAATTGCCTAGTTGCTTGTGGCCATACCACTTACAAAACTATACCTTATGATCTCATTCGGTATTAATTCACAAGACGAGACTTGCCTTCCCAATAAGGGGCTCGAAGCTTGAACTTTTGAAGCTTACCAGTGGCAGTCCGAGCAAGTTCGCCTCGAAATTCAACTGTCGTTGGGCATTTGAAGTGTGCCATCTTGGTTCGACAAAACTCAATTATTTCGTTCTCGGTAACTTGAGAATCCGGCCTCAAGACGACGAGAGCCTTGATGGTCTCCCCCCACTTCTCATCCGGAACGCCAATGACCGCAACCTCTAGAACCTCGGGATGCTGAAAGACTGCATCCTCAACCTCGATTGACGACACGTTTTCCCCACCTGTTATAATCACGTCCTTCTTGCGATCAGAGATCGTTAGATAGCCATCCTCTATATAGCCGCCGTCTCCGGTGTGGAACCAACCACCTTCCAGGGCATC
Source organism: Acidithrix sp. C25 (assembly GCF_904848545.2). Taxonomy (NCBI): domain Bacteria; kingdom Bacillati; phylum Actinomycetota; class Acidimicrobiia; order Acidimicrobiales; family Acidimicrobiaceae; genus Acidithrix; species Acidithrix sp. C25. Next base: position 411,538 of record NZ_CAJHCI020000003.1, on the reverse strand, counting down.
TCCGGTGGCCTGGGGATTTTCCCAATATCCTTCAAAGACCTGATTACCCTTTACAAGAACCTCGCCGTTCTGATCGATATGGAGACTGGTGCCAATGACAGGCGCACCTGCTCTAGAGAGCAACTTTGCCCGCTCGCTGATTGGCTTATCATTCCATTCAAAACGGTGACTATTGAAAGTGAGAACCGGCGATGTCTCTGTCAAGCCATAGATTTGCATAAACTTCCATCCAAGCTCGACCTCGATTCGTTCAATCGTCCTAGATGGAGGTGGCGCACCAGCAGTAACAATCCGGACAAGTCCACGTCCAGGAATGTCAACCCCATTTGCGCGCCTCTTCTCGGCAGCCGTCAAAACTGCAGCCCACACAGCAGGTGCTCCGCACATTAGAGTGACGCCGTATTCTTCAATGCGAGAAAGAATATCCTCGCCGTCAACCTTTCGAAGGACTATATGTTTTCCACCCATACCGGTGATCGCATAAGGCATCCCCCAACCATTCACATGGAAAAGAGGCAACGTGTGAAGGTATACATCGTTGTCATCAACCATGGCATGCCAACCAAAGATTGCCGAGTTCATCCACATATTCCTATGGGTTACTTGAACTCCCTTCGGTCGGGCAGTTGTACCTGAGGTGTAGTTTATCGAGCATGTAAATGACTCGTCTGCTTTCCATGGGGTCGGACCCACAGCGTCATCTGGGAGCTCTCTAAAGAGTTGCTCATCTTGAACTCCGTCCAAGATGATCTTAGACTTCACCTGAACTCCCGCTAGAAGCTCCTCATACTCGGGGTCAATCAACAAAATAGAAGAACCTGAATGTTCCACTATGTAGGAAACCTCTTCAACGGTCAACCTAAAGTTGATAGGTACTAAAATTCTACCGTACCCGCTAACTCCATAAAGTGCTGTGATCATCTTGCCAGCATTGGGAGAAAATATAGCTACCCTTTCCCCCTGGGTTATGCCCATATCCTCTAGGACTTTTGCCATATTTCTAGCTCTTTTATAGAGGCTTCCGTAAGTTACGTTTCCCATCGAACTTGCAACATTGGGCTCGTCCACTATCGCTATGCGATCAGGATAGACCTGAGCGGCACGCTCGAGATAATCTAAGACATTCATTTGAATAAGCAACTTTTGGTCCCCCTCAACCGAGCGACCCATCCGGGGTCGCACAAATTTACACGCTAGAGGCTCGATCATCACACAAGTTAATCTGAGCATCGAGCAACTAAAATATATCGAACTTTATCCTTTTTATCAAGGCCGCGGCGACGCTACACATTACAGGAAAGCATTTTCATATTTTCGACGGCATAAGAGCTAAATCCCTAGTGTTGAATTCGACCTTCGTCCAATGGAGCTAAGACGCTGATTTCGCACCTTAAATCTTGAACTATTATGCATGTAATCATCGGCTAAATCCTCCTCCATTTTTTCTTCATTATATCTAATTTGCATCGTCAATAAGCGACGTGAATTTTTTAGCATTCTCTGTGTGCTATGCGAATATTGGTGAGTTTGTTTTCCCTCATCGTTGAGCGAATGTTCAACCAAGCTAAGGATCTTATCAAGACGAACGCCGGTACGACTCTGGTCATCAAGCATCTTATTGCCATCAAAATCGTCGTCAATAAGTGGTATAGCTGCTTTAGATAAGATCACATCGTGAAGACGATGATTCATTTCGATGAGCATTTCATCTCTAATAATAAACCCATTGCTGCCATCCGTATCACCAGACAGAGCGATCCTGGCATGGTTAATTTCGAATAGGTCTCCGATGCTCAACTCCTTATGATTCGGCTTTGACGACCAGGCCACAAGATTTTGACTATCATTTGGCAACAAATTGACAGTTGTAATTCCTTCATAAAAGCCTTTCGCACGAGGAAGATAGCCGCTTTTAGAAAAGACTCCAACGCCACTAAGTATCCTTCTTGACATCAGCTCACTATCTCGACTAGGGATCGACTTGGAGATGGGATCGGTGAGATAATAGCGCTGGCCATCGCCGGTGGCTTCTCGCAATTCATAATTAGAATCAGAATGCTCCAGCCCCGCTTGACTATCGATAGTCTGACTAAGATCACTGTTCCTGGAGTACATCCGTTGTAAGTCTGAGTGCGTAAAGTACCCCAATGTGGCATATCCCGGAGGCATAGCACATTCTTTTGTTTTAGCTTCTTGGCTATAAGAATGAACCGAGCAGACCTCTTGGTAGGACAGAAGAGGCTCATTCGCAGAGTGATTTTTGATCTGACGCACCAGCGATGCGCTCTCCAAGTGGTCGTGGTCTCCCATCTCTTGAATCTTTTGCCAGGTCAACTTGGATAAGGTATCCAAGTTGTATCTATTTCCTACTTCAATGACCTTTGGTAACGGCGCAGATCTACCTCTCTCCGAGGCAACGATAGTGTTGTCGTAGACATAGCCAGCAACCCTTGTCGAAGTCTCTTCGACGAGGGCGCCAAGACTAGGATAATAGACGACCGATGAACCACCTATTTCAAAGTTGAGAGCGACCGCTTTTGAATTTAGCATTCGATGGTGCGACTTTGATAGCTCCAAAGTGTTGTCATCCATCGAATTGGCATCCATCTGGCTCAAAAAACGTCGCCAATTCGATCCCCTACCTATGCTAAGTCCCGAGAGCTCACTCGAGCGACGCTGGTCCACTTGCAGGATCGTTAGTTGTGATCCCTTATCGATCGCATCGAAGATCGCCTCCAAGTGTCCCGGCTCAATTCTTGTCGAGAGCAATAAAGTCCCCCTCTTTATCACCTCAAGATCATCAACCCCGATCCTTCTTATACAGGAGACGACTTGCTCACCGAGGATCTTTGGACCTACTCCAAAGTCATCCTCAAATGAATAAATTGTCATCGACGACGCTTTGGCTTCTCGTAACGCGTTATCTAGGGTTATCACACCGGCTGCATCACCTTGAAGTGGAATAAAAGACCATTTCCGCACTTCATTAGAAGGATCTAAGCCAGATGAAATGGCACCATTTAGCGCCTTTGCGTCATATATACGAGCGCTCACCGGTAGGCCACCATGATTTTGGCCAACTTCCAAAATGGAATCTCCGATCTCCATCTTCTTATCTAAGGTAAAAGAAGAAAAGGTATCTCGAGAGAGTTCAATAAAGGCTTGATCTGAATACCTTGGGATATGGAAGTCGAAGATATAGCTAAGCTCAGAAGCTTTTTGGATCTCCAATTCACCCTTTCTGTAGTAGAACTTTCCCATCAACGACGTCATATCCAAACCGTCACGGGTAATTCGACCGTCTATCCGGGAGATGACATCGTCAATATCACTTTGGAAATAACCCCTCGGTGGAGAAATCTTTGGCATCTCCATGGAGAAAAAGTTCTTTTGTCGAATTATGCCGAGCTGAGCCGTGGCAGCATTCTTCCAGTTATCCACCATCAGATCGAACGAGATCTCGGGGGGCTTCTCGTTCTTTGTGGCAAATGCCGCAACCTTTCGAGCCGATCTCGAACGAAATCCACGCTGCGTCGAATAAGTATCTATTTGATTTGAGCGTCCCGAAAAGATCCCCGACGTAGCCAATAGCTTGGAATCGACAACCAATCTATCAAAATCCACTCGTTGCAAATCAAGGCTAGGATCTCGGCTCAGAGCACTCTCAAAGGTACTCAAATAAAGCACCTCCAGAGAGTCGGATGCATATTGAATGCCATCTGCCATCAAAGCTCTAGGGGTGCCACTTGAATCTAGAGCGGAGTTTGCAATCAAAAGGTGCGAATGCAGGTGTGGATCGCACGACCTTGAGATCAAATGCACAAAGTCAATGCCACACCCCTTGACCTGTTCGTAGGATTGTACTCCTTGAACGGTCCGCTTTATATAGAGATAGTTAGCGGTGATCTCCTGGAAGACAGTGGCAACCGCGCTCCTATGCGCACTTATGAGTGCACCCTGCGTGGTAAGATCCGAGATCCCCAGCGCCACAGAAGTCCACTTTGGGGCCGGAACTATCACCTCGAAGGCCTTATATTTTCTTCGATCTAGCTTCGGATCATGCCATCCGATTGAAAAATTGCCTTCACTTTCAAAAATTGAGTTGGGCACTTTCGATAGACCGTGACCCACCATAGCCGTAGGTTCCAAACAAATAGATCCAGCGCCTGTTGTAGAGAGGGCACGGCTTTCCCTCTCAAAATATCCAAAGTCACAAGCAGCCCGACCCGAAACGATAATTGGCATCAAAACCACCCCGCACGAATAACGATCGTTACCTTGGGCAATTGCCAATTATCTAACAAATAAGGACTTCAATAGGCCATAGGGCGTATGAATATCTAGTGGTTTTTCCAGGAGCGTTTTAGTCTCAATGGCCGTTAAATCAAAGCCGCCATCTCAATAATACAACACAAGCCGACTCGAAAATCCAAAGGAGCCAAAGTCTTAACATCTATACAAATAAACCAAATGGGATCTTCAATAGAGCCAACGCACAATCTGACAACGTCGCACACGAAAAGCTAAACCACAAGCGTACCCTAAGCCAAGCCCGAGATATGTAATTTAAAATAGAGATTATCCACAAAAGCCCACTCAGAGCCGATTCGCTTACAACTCCTACCAGAAGACAAAAGGCCCCAACCGCGAGATGCCCTAGCGGTTGGTTAGCCTCCGGCTCATTTGAATTGAGGTGCCTACCACGAACACAGATCGATCTAAGTTACTGTTGTAGCGCGAGCGGGGCTTCCTCAAGTACTGCCAAGATTGTATTGGCTAAATTTCGAGCACTATTTGCATCCAGCTCGAGGGCGACTCGATAGGATGCATCCATCTTAGAATTCGTAACATCAATATTCAACGTATGCGGCGTCATGGCATGTACCGGGTGGTCAAACGAGACCGTCGCTCGATCGACGTCGATCCACCCCTTTGTACTCTTAGCGCTACCCTTCGCAGGTATAGTCTCAACTATATAGGTACACATCTGCGAACCTCCTAAAGCATTCGATTGAAGAACTCTTCAACCAAAACCCATCCTTTATTTGCCGCTTCTATACGATAGCTGGGACGGTCGGCAGCGAAAAATCCATGACCGGCATTTTCAAAGGTGTGAAACTCATGGACCTTATCAAGAGATGTCAAGATTCTCTCAAGTTCCTTTACTTCATCGGGAGAGGGGAAGGTGTCTTCGATCCCAAATAAACCCAACAACGCACCGCTAAGATTTGCAGCTTGGTCCGCCACGGGAAGAACGCGAATTGGAAACTCTGGAGCAGGCGAATTTACAACGAATGCGCCATAACAATCTACAACTGCATCAAAGTCAAGGTTGCAAGCCGCGAGAAATGCTTGACGACCACCCGAGCAATAACCTATTACACCCATGGTGCCACTGGAATTATCGAGCGATCGCAAATACTCGCTTGCCCCTGCGACGTCGCCAATCAAGCGATCGTCGGGAACTCCGCCGTTGGCACGACTGGCTGCTGCTGCGTCATCACTTTGCGCCTTCGGAGCATCTCTGTAGTGTAGATTTGGGCAAAGGGCGTTAAAACCCATATCAGCTATTCGCCGCGCTATCGCCTTCGTCTCTCGATCATAACCAGGCATGTGATGAATCACAACTACTGAACCTGTCGAAGTTTCACCTACGGATTTAGCCAAATATCCTTCAATAATGTCACCATTGAATCCGGGGAAATTGACGGTTTCACAATAAATGCTTCTATCTCTCAACTCAAACTCCTAAAAAATCTCCATCGGGTTAACTTCAAGGCCGATCCAAAACTGATGATCCATACCACCAACCTCAAGATCTCCACAAATGCGAAATTACTCAAATGCTTCACTTTGGACCTCGTAGCCGAGGCGTCTCGGAACCTTAGAGGTATCCTAATATCAATACAATCAGTTCATTTACCATGAATTGACCGTGGTTTCAAAAAAATACCCATGCACGGGATGAATCGCTGGTATAAAAGACCAAGCCACACGCTATCAACCAAAGCGACCGCGCAGTTTGAACAGAGCGTCTCGTAAACCAGCGACAACCTCATTGGGAAAGATAACCTTTACGTCACCCACGGAAGAAGCTACGAAATTCCTCAACCAGATCTTCGAGACTATGTTAACTTCGGCAACTAGATAACTTGGATTACGCGTACTTTGAATTGTTCGATGAGGAATCCTTGCGATCCTCCATGAACTATTGGAGTCTATGACTAAAAGAACGCTATCGACGTCTTGATCCGACCCGAAATTAAAGTCTGTTGCATTCAACTCCTCGTCGGTTGGAAAAACGGAAATCGCCTCGTCAAGAACGACCACCTCCGCCACACGATCCAATCGGAAAGTCTTCAAAGCCTCAGAGCTGTGACACCATCCAAGTAAATACCAATGGCCATCACGCACAAAGAGGCGCAATGGATCGACATGTCGCTCTGAAAAAGCTTGATTGGTCAAAGAAAAGTATCCAAATCTAAGCGACTTCTTATCGCCTTGAGCCCTACGGATCTCTGTGAGATTTCTGGTACCCTCTACGTCTAAGACCAAGGAGTCGCTGAGATCGCTATCGAGCCCAAAGACATCAAATATCTTGCCTATTGCACTGGTAAGTTCCTTTTGACCAACAAAATCCCCATGGGCTAAGGCCAACTTGGCGCTCAAAGCTGCAACAAAAAGGTCGGTAGCACCCAACCTTAGACCGCTAGCAAAGTCTTCAGAGATGCGGGCAGTGATCTCATCGCCATCAACGATAATCTCTATCAGTTGATCTGGCGTAAAAGGTGGCAGACCACAACAGGCCACTGTCTCTAGAAGTCCACCAACTGCCGACTCGGGAATTCCAAACAATAAGGAGATCTCTTGAGTTGTAGTATTTGGGTTTCGATACAACCAGGGCAAAAGCGACATTATCCTTTTGAACTTTGAAGTTCCAGATTCACGTCCAGCCTTCTTGGTGGACGGTGACAATTCGGCGGCGATGAGACTTTGATATTCCTCTATGTATTCAGTCTCTTCTTCTAAAACTACTGTTTGAAACTCCAGCGAACGGCTTAGCAGATCGAAGGCTCTCCCTCTAGCACGTGGTGGAGCTACCAACTCAACCTGATCACCAAATTCGATCAAAATCGAGACAAATGCACCAAATCCAGAGATCGCAGCCGAGGCGTGCACCGTTTTATTGTCGATTGTATTTACAACCAATTGAGGCAACCTGTCGATTACAATGCTCAAAATCTCTTGAGGAAACTCCAGCTCGACGATCTCTTCATCTTCCCATCGAACCGACGTCGGACTTTCGGGAAGCACAGTAGAGACATCTACGCGATCTCCGGGGTCGAATTCCTCGGAGGTAATCTCTATATCAGGATCAAAGTTCTCAATTCGAAAACTCTTAACGAGCAATTGGCCTTCTTCTCTGGCGATCAAGTACCAAGTGCCCCAACGAAACAAGACTCCAAATGGAAGAAGACGCCGCTCGATGTTGTGATATCTCGCCCTCACCACTCGATAACGTTGGATTGCCTCAAAAAACTGTGAAACGAGAGGAACTCTAGGGACATAGGCCAACTCAATCCGCTCACCCTCCCAAACGCAGCCCAGTTTTCTCGCTGAATCGAGCCCACTCTCGTTGCCAAACTGCACCGAGGCCATGGCACCGGCCAACGCGAAAGCCTCATCTAAATTAAGCATCGGTGCAATTCGAGCCTCTTCCTTTTTAGTTACCAAGTAGGCATCGCCACTAGTTTGTGGATGAGCGACCGTAGTGATTGGAAGTCCTAGCGCTTTTAAGTCTCGCTTAGCGCGTTCAAAAGCCTGCCGTCGTGCTTCGGGTGAGTCGGGAAAGCCACCTATGTGATCGGTGATCTCAGCCAGAGAGAGCGGCCGACTTGCATTGGATAACAAAAGATATAGATTTAAAAGTCTGCTCAAAGGGTCTGAAGTGCTCATTATCAATTGATGCTACCAAACAATTCAAAGCTTGGTACGATACTTTTACACCATTTGAGAAGGGATTGGTAGCTCTTAGGACAACTCCTTTTGGCCCAGGTCCAGGATGAGTTGCAATCAAGTAATTAACATATTTTCCAAATGGGTACAGATGCCACAATTACCCTTTAAATAAATCCCCATAAACCGCTCTTTTTATGAAACCTAAAAGCCTCATTTTACGACGTCTAAACTTGCTGTACTATCGACAGGCAAAAAAATGCCAACTCACTTGACCCCTTGGGAGATCAAAAGCACACCTAACGATTGCAGGATCTCCGAACTCTCAGAGTCTAAACTTCCAACTTCTCATGAAATTCGCTAACCATCAATTCATAACTTAGCAATTTAGGAAAAGCCAACAGGGCGCCATGTCTAACATTCGAATTTTCGGGATTATAATCTTCTAGTTCACGCCCTGGAGAATTCCACCGGAGTTAACCATGTCATTTCGATAGGCGTTGACAAAACCTTAATTTGTCCCCTGGATTTAAAGACCAAATCAACTACGGGTTACTAGCGGACCATATGATGTATCATCTTATTCCAAGGTAATTATTTAATGTTCATAGATGGGAACAAGCCCTGCTTCTATCGTACTTAGCGAGTGAACTTGGATCGAGATGATAAAGCACAACCCTTTGACATTCACATTCCATCTCTTTGTATTTGCCCTAACACTGTTTTTAGCTATCTTCTATCCAGTGTCGCTTACAGTAGCTACTTGGAAGCGACAAAAGCGCGCCTCCACTAATAAAATCCCACGAGGTTCCAACCTCACCCTTATTGCACTAACGCATACATCGCGTCGAAAGGTACTTAGTTTCTATTCGGGCATCGCACTTGGCTTTATAGCCCTGAGCTGGCCAATTGGAGATTTAGCGCGTCACTACTCCCTCTTTGTCTACCTTGTCTCAAATTCAATTCTTCTGCTGGCCGCCCTACCTTTAGTCTTATTGGGTCTGCCAAAGTGGTTTTATGCCGAAATTACGCGATCTCGCCAACTTGATCGCCTTGCTTCAATTGCCACCAACCCCATAATCTCGACCATCGCATTTTCCAGCGTTGTAATTGCCTCAATGGTCCCATCGGTAGTCTCCTGGGAGACCTCTTCGGCTTTATATTGGAATCTCTTCCACATGGCTGAATGTGTTGGTGCGGCGATGATGTGGTTTACGGCTCTCAATCTTCTTCCTGGCCTGAGAGGTCTTGGGTCGATCGCAAGAGTTGCCTTCTTGTTCGTTCAATCACTGCTACCTACCTTCCCCGCCATTGTCTTGATCTTCGCAAGGCATTCGATGTACAATCCATATTCGCATGAAGCCAAAAAGATAGGAATTAGCCCACTTGCCGACCAGCAGTTAGCAGGGGGAACAGTAAAAATAATTTCGATCATAGTTTTCTGGTCAATAGCTGCAATAATTCTGGCAAGAGCTGCAAAAGATGAGGAGTCTGGATCCTCCGGCCCCAGTTTCACTTGGGACGACGTAGAACGAGAATTTCAGCGCACTGCACCTATAGATCAATAGAAGGTCACTACCAAAACCTCTCGCAGCCCCACCGCTGTGACCACGGAATCTACAGGAAAGGCGAGATTTCCTATTATGCTAACCTAGGTTAATTGACCCAAAAGGTCTACCGACTCCCCCATTCTCTCCTAATATAGCTTCCCGGAGTTCTTTGTGCCTATAAGAAACGATTTACGTAACATTGCCATAATTGCCCACGTCGACCACGGCAAAACAACACTTGTCGATGCAATGTTGCGACAAAGCGGCGCATTTAGCGAGCGCGCTGAGCTGACCGACCGCGTCATGGACTCGATGGATTTAGAGCGCGAAAAGGGAATTACCATTCTCGCAAAGCAAACAGCCATCACCTTTCGTGAGACCAAGATAAACATCGTCGACACGCCAGGTCACGCCGATTTTGGCGGCGAAGTTGAAAGAGCACTCGCAATGGTCGACGGCGCCTTACTCTTAGTCGATGCCGCCGAAGGGCCCCTTCCTCAGACTCGATTTGTGCTTAGAAAAGCACTCGCAAAGCATCTGCCGATGATATTGGTCCTCAACAAAGTAGACCGACCAGATGCACGCGTGAAGGAAGTTCTAGACGAGGTCTATGAGCTCTTTTTAGACCTAGATGCCACCGAAGAACAGATCGACTTTCCAATTTTATATGCCTCCGGTAAAAACGGATGGGCAACTCCAGAGCCAGACACTCTAGGGGAAAACCTCATACCCCTCTTTGAGACTATCGTTGCACGCGTTGCTCCTCCAACGTATGACTCAGACGAAGTCCTCCAAGCTCTAGTTACCAACATTGACGCAAGTCCATATCTAGGTCGCCTTGCAATTTGTCGAATCATAAACGGTAGGATGTCAAGGGGTGAAAATGTGATCTGGTGCCGCCGGGATGGCACCAATCAAAGGGTAAAGATCTCAGAGCTCTTCATCACGAACGCGCTAGAACGTAGCTCCGCTGAAACAGCCGGACCTGGTGAAATTGTAGCAATCGCTGGAATTCCAGACATTACAATAGGCGAGACTCTAGCTAATCTTGAAAACCCAGTCGCATTACCTCTCCTTCTAGTGGATGAACCATCTATATCCATGACAATAGGTGTTAATACGGCGCCACTTGCTGGACGCGAAGGCACCAAGGTAACTGCTCGTCTCATAAAGAACCGACTAGATCAGGAATTGATCGGAAACGTCTCGCTTCGAGTTCTCAACACTGAACGACCCGACACTTGGGAGGTCCAAGGTCGTGGCGAATTGGCTCTCGCCATCTTGATCGAGATAATGCGCCGCGAAGGTTTCGAGCTGACAGTTGGAAAGCCACAAGTAATCACAAAGATCGTCGATGGAAAAGTTCACGAGCCGGTCGAACAGCTTGAGATTGATTCACCTGAAGATTTCCTTGGGCCTCTGACACAGATCCTCGCAACCCGCAAGGCAACTTTGGCAGAGATGATAAACCACGGAACCGGTTGGATAAGGATGATCTATTCAGTACCATCTCGTGGATTGATAGGCATTCGAACGGAGATTCTAACCCAGACCAAGGGCACGGCACAGATCCACCATGCATTCGATCGCTACGAACCATGGTTTGGCGAAATCAGAAGCCGCCTAAGCGGCTCAATGATCGCCGATAGAACTGGAGTCGCCACTTCCTATGCGCTGTTGAATCTACAAGAGCGCGGATCGCTCTTTGTCTCTCCGACCGAGGACGTCTACGAAGGTATGATCGTCGGCGAAAACTCACGCCAAGACGACATGGACGTCAACCCCACCAAGGAAAAGAAGTTGACAAACGTTCGATCCTCCACTGCGGAAGAACTAGTTCGCCTGACTCCTGCACGGCCAGTGACCCTAGAAGCCGCACTTGAATTCATAATTGAAGACGAATGCATTGAAGTGACTCCTAAGTCGGTTCGATTGCGAAAGGTTGCTCTTTCAATGCAAGAACGATCTAGATTACGTTCCAACAAGAGCAGAAACTAACTATAGCATCAGAACTTGTTTTTTGACGGCTTCTCGAAGAAGTCAAAAAACGATTAATTGATTTCTAAATAGAAAAAGGCCACGAAATCTAAGATTTCGTGGCCTTTTTCTATTTAATTTATATCAGTTGCTACTCGCTGCTCCATTCAAGCGTATCGATAGGAGCCGCGAAATTTGATGCCAACGTCTCTAAATAGATGCGAGGTCTACGGAATAAGTTAGTTTTTAGGCACTTCGCTCCAGGGGATATCTTTGTCCACCCGAGGGTCACCCGGAAGGCCTAGAACCCTCTCGGCCAAGATATTGCGCATAATCTCAGAAGTGCCACCTTCGATTGAATTAGCGCGCGAACGCAGAAATATCTTTGGAAGATCCCGTTCGCTTCTCATATTCACACCAGAAAAGTCTGGACGAATCATCTCGTAACTCGAATATTCAAGGCCACCTGCACCCAAAAGATTCATGGTAAATGAATAGATCCTTTGATTAAGCTCCGCATAAGCCAACTTAGCCACCGAACCCTCTGGCCCTGGATTTCCCGCTCTTCGAAGTTGGGCAGCTCTTATATTGGTGAGCCGATTGACCTCAGCCTCCACCCAGAGCCGTATCAATTCATCTCGATGGCCGCTGGTTTTATTGCTTGAATCACCCCACACCTTCAGGGCCTCAGATATTGCACCTGATCCCCTTGGCATAACGTTTCCGCCAATTGAAACTCGCTCATTCATCAAGGTTGTGATAGCGACATTCCAACCTCTACCCACATCGCCTAGGCGCTGAGAATCCGGGATTCGAACGTTATTAAAGTAGACCTCGTTGAACTCCGCCTCTCCAGTCATCTGGCGAAGTGGTCGGACTTCAACCCCGTCAGACTCCATATCTACCACAAAATAGGTCATTCCTGCATGTTTTGGAACGCTTGGATCCGTGCGGGCCACAATCATGCCCCAACGAGCGACGTGAGCCAAAGTCGTCCAAACTTTTTGGCCTGAGATAATCCACTCGTCACCATCTCGCTCAGCCTTTGTCGAAAGTGACGCTACGTCGCTTCCGGCGTTAGGCTCCGAAAAGAGTTGACACCAAATATGCTCACACGTAAACATGGGGCGGAGAAGCTTTGACGCCAACTCCACCGATGCGTGAGTTGCTAGTGTCGGAGCTCCCATTCCGATTCCGATGGGATTGCGAGCGAAATTATTAGGGATGCCACGAGCTCTTAGGGTAGATGCGACCATCTCTCCTAAGGCTGGAGATACCCCGAGACCCCCTAGGCCTATTGGGAAATGAACCCAAGCCAACCCAAGGTCGTATTGAGCGCCCCAAAAATCACGAGCAGAAGTTTTTTCTGGAGGAAATTCTGTCAAAAGCAGATCAAGCTTTTCCTTAACCAAATTCACTTGATCCTGATCTACTTCGGTGGATCGATCCATTACTGACATTCATGCTCCCGTTATCAAAGGCTCCGATTTTACGGTAGTGCTTTAAAACTTCCGATCTGGATCTAGCAAAGATGCGATCGCATCTATCGCCACCTAATCGGCTCGCAGCACCTACCTCTTATCTAGAGATGTTACTACGAATCGATAAAAGATGTTTTGAATCAAACGATTTGCAACTACCTGGAGCGCTATTGTCGAAAATTTCTACCAATTTTGTTTCGGATCCGATTAAGTGGCAAGATTAATGTTGTGAGTGTATTTCAATTAAACGAAGAACAGCGGCAGTTCGCCTCAATAATGAGAGAATTTGCCGAAGCAAAAATTGCACCCCATGCAGTTGAAGTTGACAAAAGCGAGACCTTTCCATGGAACTCTTACAAAGAGTGTCTAACCATGGAACTTCCATCATTGGGCGTTCCATCAGAGTATGGAGGTAGTGGCGCCGACCACGTAACCCAAGCGATAATGGTGGAGGAGCTTGCGCGAGTATGTGGCTCCACATCGCTTACGATGTTGATTTCTAAACTAGGAATGATTCCAGTTATCAACTGGGGATCAAAGTATCTAAAAGAAAAATACCTTCCTAGCGTAGCATCGGGCAAGGCTCAGGCATCATATGCACTGTCGGAGGCAGATGCGGGGTCCGATGTAGCATCGATGAAGACAACAGCGGTTCGCGATGGTGACTTTTACATCTTAAATGGTGCAAAATATTGGATAACCAATGCCGGAATCTCAGATACCTATACCGTATTTGCCAAAACCGACTCCACTAAAGGACATCGCGGGATCTCAGCATTTGTTGTAGAAGCGAAATGGGGCGTAAAAGTTGCCAAGTTGGAGCACAAACTTGGGATGCGTGGTTCTCCCACCGGTGAGGTCATCTTCGAAGACGTAAGGGTCCCCGTTGAAAACAGAATAGGTGATGAAGGACAAGGCTTCTACATTGCAATGGGAACGCTAGATCGTTCGCGACCAACTATTGGGGCCCAAGCCGTAGGAATAGCTCAGGGTGCGCTCGATTATGCCGCCCAATATTTAAAATCAAGAAATCAATTCGGCCATCCAATCGCAGAATTTCAGGGCCTTCAATTCATGGTCGCAGATATGGCAACTAAGATCGAAGCTGCGCGAGGCTTGGTCTATCGAGCCTGTTCGTTGATCGATTCTGACCCAGAAAACGAGCTCTCAAAGATAGGTGCTATGGCCAAGATGTTTGCATCAGACACTTCTATGTCCGTAGTTGTCGATGCACTTCAGCTATTGGGAGGCTACGGATATACGACTGACTTTCCAATGGAACGATTCTTGCGCGACGCAAAGATAACGCAAATCTACGAGGGAACGAACCAAATCCAAAGAGTGGTAGTTGCTAAAAAGATTCTGGGATAAATCGCCCAAACACCTAGACCACAGATACTTTTAGACACTTCGAAGGGAAATAAAAAAGATATGGAGAAAATAGGCGTAGTTGGCTGCGGCCTCATGGGCTCAGGCATCGCCGAAGTAGCGGCACGTCGAGGATTAGACGTTATGATAACAGAGGCAGACCAAGCGTCATTGACGCGCGGCAAAAGCCGAATTGAATCCTCATTATCGCGTGCCGCGAAAAACGGAAAGATCTCAGCAAGTGACGTTGAAGCGACCCTAGCTAAGTTACATTTTGAGACCGATCTTTCAGCGCACTTTGATCGGGACCTTGTGGTCGAAGCGATAGTTGAGAATGAATCGGCCAAGATTGACATCTTCACGATCTTAGATAAGGTCGTAGAGTCGCCAACGGCTATCTTGGCTTCAAACACCTCATCGATACCGATAATGAAACTCGGCGTCGCCACGTCACGACCCCAACAGGTCATTGGAATCCATTTTTTCAACCCAGTGCCGGTACTTCCACTAGTCGAACTTGTCACTTCACTTTTAACCTCTGATGAAACCGCTATATCGGCTACCAATTTTGCTAAGAATACGCTAGGCAAACGAGTGATTAGGTCAAAGGACCGAGCCGGATTCATCGTAAACGCGCTGCTGATTCCTTACATTCTCTCTGCAATTAGGATGATGGAATCTGGATTTGCCACAGCAGAGGATATCGATGCCGGAATGGTTGAGGGTTGCGCTCATCCAATGGGGCCCCTAGCACTTTGTGACCTAATCGGCCTGGACACCACTATGGCAGTTGCCGATTCACTCTATCAAGAGTTCAAAGAGCCCCTATACGCTCCGCCACCCCTGTTGTTGCGAATGGTCGAAGCTGGCCTAATGGGTAGAAAGTCTGGTCGAGGCTTTTACGACTACAAAAAAAAGTAAATTCGACAAACCTATTAGCTAGCTCAGAGAAAGCCTGAACTAGCTAATAGCCTGGCAAATCCTTGAGCAGAGCAAAAACACCACTAAAAGATCGAAGTCTCCTTGGTTTACCCAAGAGGTAGACCAAGGAGACAAGTCAAAAATCTTAAATTATCAAAACTGCTGTTCAAAGACTATCTAAAACCGCAGGACTAGATATCAACCTCTTCTGGAGCCGAGCCAGAATCCGACTTTTTAATCTCGCTAAAGATAGAGGGCGGTTCTGACCATAATGGCCCGTTGCTTCCTTGTGAAATTGCCTGCCAAACTCTTTCGGGAGTCATGGGCATATCGATATGTCGAACTCCAAGGTGTGAGAGGGCATCCACAACCGCATTTTGTACCGCTGGTGTTGACCCAACCGTTGCAGACTCACCGATGCCTTTAGCACCCAGCGGGTTCAAAGGAGACGGTGTCTCGGTATTCGAGGCAACAAAATTTGGCATCTCCGCAGCCGATGGAACGAGATATTCTGCAAATGAACTGTTTAGGGGATTGCCATAAGCGTCAAAGTAAACCTTTTCATAAAGGGCCTGTCCTATGCCTTGTGCAATTCCACCATGTTGTTGCCCCTCAACCACTAGAGGGTTCAAAACACGCCCACAATCGTCCACAGCAAAGTGTGATATCGGCCTAACAAGGCCAGTCTCCAGATCAACTTCAACCACGCTCACATGCGCCCCAAAGGGAAAAGTTGCTCCGGCTTGATTAAAGTCTCCCCTGTATGCGAGCTCAACACCGGCTTGCTTGGCAACGTCCATCAAATCTGTCCACGACAAAAAGTGGCTGGGACTTCCCGCAACGCCTATCGTTCCCTCTTGGCTGACGATAATATCATCAACGCTAGCTTCAAAATGTGACGCCGCTAAATTCTTAGCGACATCTAAGACCTGAAGAGCTGCCGCGTTTACAGCAGAACCGCCTAGCTGCAGTGAACGAGATCCGCCTGTGCCACCGCCTCTGGGAACCTCTTTGGTGTCACTTTGGATAAATTTGATCTTTTCAAGGGGTATCTTCAAGGTATCTGCAACCAACATAGAAAAGGTAGTTGGATGACCCTGGCCATGGCCCGAGGTTCCAACCCTAATCTCTGCCCCTCCATCGGGAGTGATGTCGACGGCACCGTACTCCGAAGCGCCACCGCCAGCAGTCACTTCCACATAACAGCTAACCCCAATTCCAAGCACCACAGTCTCGCCAGCTTGCCGACGTCGTAATTGCTCGCGACGCAAATCTTGGTATTTGGAGACCTCGGCCACGGCATCAAGAGCTTTAACAAAGTTTCCTGAATCATAGAGTGGTCCCATCACGCTCTGGTACGGAAAAGAGGTGGAAGAGATTAAATTCTTTCGACGAAATTCAATCGGATCCATCGAGATCTCAGCCGCCGCCATGTCCACAATTCGCTCCAGAAACGCAGTCGCTTCAGGTCTTCCTGCTCCTCGAAGTGCTCCAATTGGGGGAGTATTCGTGGAGGCTACTGCTGCTTTGTAGCGAATCTTTGGTATCGAGTAGACCCCTTGAGCCATCGAACGGGTCGAACCAGCTACTAAGCCGCCGCCGAAGCCGCCATAGGCGCCTGCATCGCCCACCATTCGAGCATCAAGTCCAAGAATTAGTCCATCCCTAGAGATCGCCATCTCGACGTATTGAACTTGACCTCTTCCTTGCATCGAGATCAGGTTCTCACCTCGCTCTTCCATCCATCGAAGTGGTATGCCCAACATCAAAGAGGCGCCCACGACAGCTACGTGTTCTTGGATGACACCGGCCTTGCCGCCAAAACCGCCGCCGACATTCGGGGTAATTACTCTTAGAGAGTCCTTTGGAATGCTCAAAATCGAAGACAACTTTGTCTGTATGACGTGTGGCATCTGTGTTGACACCCAAACCGTGATCCCCTCGTCGCCATCTCCATCTGGATTGACAGCAATGGAGTTCGGCTCCATAGGAGCAACCGACATCCGTTGATTCTCGAATCTACCCCGTACGACTACTTCGGCACCATTGAGAGGATTATCGATATTGCCACCTACAACTGAAGCAACAAGATTTCTGGCAACCTCCGGATCAATCTGACGGGCATTGATACTCAGAGCATCTTCCATGTCGACAACAGCATCCAAGGGCTCATACTCCACTTCGACCAGTTCAGATGCATCGACCGCAGTTGACCTATCGGCAGCAATAATCATTGCAATCGGATCACCTACAAACTTCACGACTCCACTAGCTAAAACCGGACGCTTTAGGTGCTCATTGAGGGGAAAGAAAGGTACAAAAGGTTCAATGTCATAGTCTGAAGCAACCAAGACGGCCCTAACACCTGGAAGTTCTTTCGCCCTTGCGACATCTAAAGAGGCGATCTTGGCCGCAGCTACAGTTGAGCGAACGAAGTAGCAATAGAGTGCACCGGGGTGCTCTAGGTTGTCGACATATGTGGCCCTGCCCTTCAGCAGTTCAGGGTCCTCTAGACGAATAACTCGCGTACCTAATATCGATCCGTTCATTTCTCACTCCACAATCTGTTTTTCTCAACCTTATCTTCTCATTATCTCACCTCAGTCAGGCTTGAACCCAAGACATGGTTAAATCGTCAATTGAAAAGACCTCTCATTCGCCTAAGCTTATGGTAGTAAGCACGCGCCATCTTTTGTCAGGACCAAGCCTGACTAACTCGACAACAACGCTTGGACACCCATCCAACGTCCAGACAAAGAAATGGCTCGCCACATCGAAAGTTCAGATTGTTATATGAAAGTTAGATTCGCCCCATCGCCCACAGGCTACTTCCACGTAGGAGGAGCGCGAACGGCATTTTACAATTGGATGCTCGCCAAAAACTCTTCGGGAACATTCGTTCTTAGAATTGAAGATACAGACTCAGAACGCAATAAGGAAGAGTGGGTCGATGGCATTTGTGACGCACTTTCGTGGTTAGGAATTACCTGGGACGAAGGGCCGTATCGCCAAAGTCAAAGACTCCACCTTTATCTAAATGCGGCCAATGAACTATTTGAAAATGGCTTTGCTTATTATTGCCTATGCAGCCGCGATGAGATCGACGCAAGAAATAAAGAGGCAGGTTCAACCCCTGGCTACGATGGTTTTTGCAGAGATCGCGGACTTGGTACAGATAGCGGTGGTGCGCTTAGGTTCAAAGTGCCCAAACCTGGAGAAACTAGATTTATTGACCTAGTCCGAGGCGAAGTCGTCTTTGACCACAACCATATCGAAGACTTTATTCTGGTAAAATCCTCAGGCGCCCCACTCTTTGTGCTAGCAAACGTTGTGGACGACATCGACATGGAAATAACTCATGTGGTTAGAGCTGAAGAGCACCTCCCAAATACACCTAAGGCAATCTTGGTCTTTCAAGCTCTAGAGAAACAACCTCCAACCTTTGGACACGTTCCCGTATTGGTCAACGAGAAAAGGCAAAAACTTTCAAAGAGACGTGATCGAGTCGCCGTTGAGGACTATCGCAAACAGGGAATAATAGCTCCGGCAATGTTAAATTACTTAGCACTCCTGGGCTGGAGTCCAAAAGAAGATAGAGAATTCATGACCGTCTCAGAGATGGTAGACGCATTTGACATGGCAAATGTCGGTCACTCCCCCTCGTTCTTTGATGAAAAAAAACTTGCCCATTTCAATGGGGTCTACATTCGTGCACTCGACAACGTGGAATTCATGGAACTGTCTATTCCATTTATTGAACAAAATACCTGGTGGACGGGGTCTAAAGAGGACCTTGAAAAATTTATGGCAGTGGCCGCACTCGCTAAGGAACGAGTCTCGTTGCTCGCTGAAGTAAGTGAATTGATTCGGCCAATCTTCGAAGAAGAACTTACCTTCGACGATGGAGCGCTGCAAAAAGAGATTAAAGACAACCCAAATGCACAAAAGATAATTGAGGCTGTGATTAAAGCGCTAAGCGAGGCCGACCCCTTCGAAGCCGGAACGATCGAACTAGCCGTCAGATCTTGCTCTAGCTTTCTGGATATTCCCCTTAGAAAGCTTCAAGCGCCAATTAGGGTTGCAACTACTGGGACAAAGGTTGGACTTCCGCTCTTTGAGACCTGGTCAACCCTGGGAAAGTCAGTGGTTCTCGATCGGCTAAACGCACAGATCTAAAGATGAAGCCATCCCAGAGTGGCTCACTAAATTAAAGATAAAGATGAAAAGCACTACTGCAAAAAAATCCGTCCTTTACCTACTTTTTTTGATTGTTGGAGTTCCACTCATAATCTTCTTGGTTCTATTGGGGAAAATTTACACCTTCGGAAACCATGACTTCATTCAAAAAGCAAAGATTGAAGTAGTTTTAGGTGCCGCAGAATTTAACGGAACCCCTTCAAACGTTCTAAAAGCACGACTGGACCATGCGGCACTCTTATACAGACAAGGATTCGCGACCACCATAATCACCACCGGTGGCTCTCAGAACGGGGACCTCTACACCGAAGCCGGTGTCGGTAGAACCTATCTAATCTCGCTCGGGATACCGCCTGCAAATATTATCGCCGACGCTACCGGAAATGACACCTACCAGACAATGGTGGCAGTCAGCAAAACGCTCAAATCTTTCGGCGCCACTAATGCAATATTTGTCTCCGATCCATTCCATGAATATCGGGTCTACCTAATCGCTTCTCAGCTTGGGATCTCGGACATATCGTCGCCTACACGAACCTCACCCATACGCGGTCTGTCATCGATAACCTATTACTTGCGTGAGGCCGTCGCAATTGAGATGGCAAAATTAGTGGGATTCAAATTCCTTAGCGTTCTCAGACACGGAAGCTAGTGTTTGGCCATTAGATTGTTTAAAAGCCTTTCGGGGGTGGTGTAATCGGCAACACAGCAGGTTCTGGCCCTGCTATTGGGGGTTCGAGTCCTCCCCCCCGAGCTTTTGACTTTGGCCAATCTAACTTTGGCCAAATACCTAGGTCTTGGACTTGCAAAGACAAACATTACAAGGTGATATTACAAGGTGATATTACAAGGTGATATTACAAGGTGATATTACAAAAAGTCAGCACGATCAAAGTCTCTCCAATAATTAGAGTCCTTCCAATAGTAGAGATTATCTAAAATACGTGTCGAAACGTATGCAGATTCCACTCATGCTCCACCCAAGAACGAACTGGTGAAATTGCCAAAGTGTGGTAACCAAAGTGTGGTAGTCCTGGCGAGTAACATTTGGTCGAGTGACATTTAAAGAGATCAGAGATTTGACCTTCGCCAAACCACAGAGCCGCCTTTAGTGATGGCACGGGCGAAAATGGCATCAATGAAGCTCGATAGATTGGCGCTCTGAATCATTCAAGATAATCCAAATATTGGCAATAGTGGCAGCCCCAACGGGGTTCGAACCCGTGTCTTCACCGTGAGAGGGTGATGTCCTAGACCGCTAGACGATGGGGCCTCGCGTGTAGGAGAACATTCTATACTGCGCCTTTAGGTCGTCCTACCTTGAAATGAAAAAACACAACAATGTGGCTTAGAACTATGGATCGAATTCTAGATCGGTGAGACTACGGCTCATTTTTAGCTATTGAAAGATAGCTCACCTGACCGCCACCTTAGCTCGTAGCACTCAGATCCCACCAAAGCCTCCCAACAAGGCGAATTCGGGCTTCGATAAACTTCACAGATATCAATTACTCTCCAACGACAGACCGCGCTATCTCGCGTCAGCTAGAGTTGTTAATCACCATCTATCGCAATAATAGAATCGCCTGAGGATCCCGATTTAGAAAGCAGAGACTCCCATGAGCCACACGTACATCAACGGTCGACTTTTTGAAACGAATGATGCTGCAGTTTCAGCTCATGACCATGGACTGGTAACCGGCGATGGAGTCTTTGAGACGCTAGCGGTCTACGATGGAACCCCCTTTGCCGTACGACGCCACCTGCAGCGGCTAGCTCGGTCAGTCGCGGGAATACGACTCGCACCTCCAGATTTAGACGAAATTGAAAGAGCTATCTTTGAGGTAGTGGCCAAGGATGAGATCTCATTTGGAAAGGTAAGAGTGACCTACACCGCTGGAAATGGGCCACTTGGTTCCGACCGAGATAAAGACGCATCCCCGCTCTTGGTAGTGGCGGCAAGTCCACTCGCTCCACTATCACGGACTGCCAGGGTATCGATAGCTCCATGGCCCAGAAACGAACGAGGCGTTCTTTCGGGGCTAAAGACAACATCCTATGCAGAAAATGTAGTAGCGCTCGATTGGGCGCTTTCACAGGGATCGAACGAAGTCATCTTTGCAAACACAAAGGGCGACCTATGCGAAGGATCAGGTTCTAATATCTTTCTCGTGGTTGATGGGCAGTTGATTACCCCTACCCTTGAATCGGGATGCTTGGCTGGCGTTACAAGAGATCTTATAATTGAATATCTTGGCGCAAAAGAGATGGACGTCCCTATCTCAACCTTGGTCTCAAGTCGCACCTCCGAAGCCTTCCTTGCCTCAACCCTAAGAGATGCTCAATCCATCACCCACGTCGATGAAACACCTCTACACAACGCCATTGGGCCAGTATCACTTCGCATCGCAAAAGAGCTCAAAGAGCTGATCATGGATAACCTAAACCCCTAAAACTTCAAGGCGTATATGCTCATGACCGACCCAGCAATTCAGGAGTAAACCATTGGAACAGCATCTAATCGCCCGATCTATTATTGACGAGAATGCCAAGAGCCCGGTTGCTCTGGCGCGAATTATATCTATGAGTGGTTTCGGAGGACGGACATCCGGAGAGTTTCTTGCCCTTGGCTCGCGTTTGAAGCTGGGATCTCTAATGTTTGGATCGATGGATCGCGAAATCGAAGAGGCTGCACGGCACCTCGTTGCGACTTCATCCAAGGGAATTCTCAAGAATATCGATCTCGGTGATCGCGATGCAGTCGCAGCGGGTCTCGCATGTGGAGGTAGCGCAAGAGTCGCTCTTCAGCCTATCAATGGGATTTTGCTGGAGTCAATCCTTGCCATATCCAAACGAGATGTCGTTGGCGTGGTTTCACAAATCGCAGATGACTCGGTAGTTACCTTGGGAATGGCGCAACTCAATGAAAAGGCTCGATTCGACGACGACTTTCAAAAAACTCCTGCCCATGCTAAGACATCTGAGCGCCTTGTAGAATTAGTTACACACCGTAGGTCTGTCTCTACCACCGAGACTATCGAGGGGTTAGAGCTTCAC
The DNA here is from genome assembly GCF_904848545.2 of Acidithrix sp. C25. Classification (NCBI taxonomy): domain Bacteria; kingdom Bacillati; phylum Actinomycetota; class Acidimicrobiia; order Acidimicrobiales; family Acidimicrobiaceae; genus Acidithrix; species Acidithrix sp. C25. Next base: position 389,031 of record NZ_CAJHCI020000003.1, on the reverse strand, counting down.
TTTGAAGTCTTTTCTCCACCCTCTACCGCTGCCATCATCGGTGACTCTGAGCTAGCTAGGGCCATTGCTGCGCAGCTTTCTCTTTTGAATATCACCTCCCGTATAACGGATACGGTCGAGACCGCAATGGATATAATTTCGGGTTTCGGAGCCAACGATGCGCTAATTGTCTTGAGTCATGACCACGCCATTGGAGTTCCCTTGTGTGCAAAGCTGTTGGAGATCAACGGGGCTTACGTCGGCGCACTTGGGTCTAGGCATACCCAATCGATTCGAAACGAAGCACTCATAAAATTAGGTGTTGCTCCCAGCAAAGTGTCGATGATCTATGGACCTATAGGACTTGACATTGGCGCTAAGACACCCGCAGAAACTGCAGTTGCCATTGCAAGTGAATTTCTAGCCCATCGAAGTGGCCGTGCTCCTTCGAGCCTAGTTAACGGAGATGGACCGATAAACGGCTAAGTCAGACCTAGGAACTCTCCTTAAAAATTAGATGAACCAACCAAGATGGGCTAATAATACCGTCGTCCATCTTGGTTTCCGACTCCCTTAGACGCCTCTTTAATCCTCCATAATAGGGCCAGACCTTAGGTAACTGCCTTGGGGAGTAAATTCTAATTAAAGACAATTTTTGAAATCCCTTTTGTATTTAATTCCAATATCGTAGGCGACCAGCCGCGCCTATCTTCATAATTCTGAAACATCACTTGGTGTAGCCTTGATTAAGTTGAGACGTAAAGCGTTGCGCATCAGCGCGCACCCTCTTCGTCGACACTAATAACAGGTACATAATCGTCAGAGCCTTCCATGGTGACGATTCGTCAAGGGGATGAATATGATTCGCACAATCGGAATTCCAGCCGAAACAAAAGACGGCGAACGAAGGATTGCGCTTGAGCCATCTGCGGTCAAGATGGCAATATCGGCTGGCTTCGAAGTCCGTATCCAGCAAGATGGGGGAGTTGGCGCTGGCTTCACCAATGAAGACTACCAAGCAGTCGGAGCAAAAATTGTTCCTACGGCAGCCGACGTTTGGGAATCCGATCTAGTTTGCAAGGTAAAAGAACCCCAGCCCAGTGAGTGGGGGTACTTCCGTGAAGGTCTTCACCTATTTGCCTACCTACATTTGGCTGCAGAACCAGACCTTGCGCGTGCTCTAATGTCCTCTGGAGTAGAAGCATTTGCATTTGAGACTCTCTCATATCCTAAGGGCCTTCCTTTGTTAGCTCCAATGAGCGAAGTTGCAGGCCGGGCGGCTGCAATCATGGGTGCATATTACCTAGCGAGCGGTTCAGGAACTCTTCTTGGCGGATCGGCTGGTGTTCTTCCGGCGCGCGTTGTCGTGGTAGGAATGGGAGTAGCTGGAACTATGGCTGCTCGAGGAGCTCGCGGAATGGATGCCGAAGTCACAGGGGTTGATATTGATCTAGCCAGACTTCACGAGCTACAACAACAAGGGACAATTACCGCATCTTTGGCATCGTCCGAAATGGCGATAGCTGAAGTTGTGAAAAACGCCGACCTTGTCGTAGGCGCTGCTCTCGTGCCAGGTGCAAAAGCACCTAAATTGATCACTCGGGAACACATTGAATCAATGAAGCCAGGTTCAGTGGCCGTCGACCTTGCAATCGATCAAGGAGGCTGCATCGAGACCTCACGTCCGACCTCTCTATCTCATCCAACCTTTGTCGATTCCGGAGTGGTCCACTACTGCGTAACTAACGTACCTGGCCAATACCCGCGCACATCGTCGAGGGCACTTAGCGCTGCCGTTGCACCGCGACTGGTAGACCTTGCTAGGGACCCTGCTTCAGAACGACTCGCTGGGGCACTAAATGTCTCCAAGGGCAAGATCGTCTATAAGGCCGTCTCAGAATCTTTAGGATTTTAAGGTCAATAAATGCTAACTTGGCCTTCGCCAAAGAGTCTTTGGCTCGCGCAACTTGATCCAATCGTTCCCACAAATCCCATCAACAAGGACTTGACGATAGACATTGGAATTGCTGGTGGAGGCTATAGCGGTCTCTGGAGCGCCTATTACCTCAAAAAAGCCGATCCTTCATTGAGAATCGCGATCTTTGAGGCAAAATTCGCTGGCTTTGGCGCCTCTGGAAGAAATGGGGGCTGGGCTTCGGGCTTATTCGCCTCATCTAAACAAGCCATTGAAGATCGATACGGTCGACAGTCAGCAATCGCCCTATATCGGTCTCTCAATGACTCGATCGACGAGATCGGCAAGGTCACTCAAAGCGAAGGCATAGAAGCCGACTTTCACAAGGGCGGCACCATTATGGTGGCACGCAATAAGGCTCAGCTCGATCGTGCCTCGGCATTCGTTCAATCTGAGCAAAACTTCGGATTTGGCGAAGACGTACAACTGCTCGATGGCGCTCAAGCACAAAAACGCCTCAATGCGACCGACACTTTAGGCGGCGCATTTACGAAACAATGTGCTCGAATTCACCCAGCAAAACTAGCTCGAGGCCTAGCACAAGTAGTACTTGGAATGGGCGTTCAAATCTATGAACAATCACTGGTGACAAAGATTGGTCCACATGACCTTCAAGTGAATGGCCGAGGGATAAAGTGCGAAGTGGCAATCGATGCCCTCGAGGGATACCGATCACTCCTATCTGGGCAATCTCGAGTGACAACGCCCATATACTCGCTTATGATTGCAACAGAACGCCTTTCCGACCAGCAATTCGCCGAGATCGGCCTTGGGGACTGTGAAACCTTCGCCGACGAACGCAATCTGATCGTCTATGGCCAAAGAAGTGCCGACAATCGAATTGTCTTTGGTGGTCGCGGAGCTCCCTATCACTTTAAATCAACCATTTCACCTAAGTTTGATTATCAAAGTGACGTCTTTGACAACCTAAAATCGGCATTAATTGAGCTCTTCCCATCATTGCGCGCTACCAAAATCCAATACCAATGGGGTGGTCCGCTGGGCGTTCCCCGCGACTTTTTTTCATTTGTTCGTTTCGACCTAGGACGAGGTATTGCGAGCCTTGGAGGCTACGTAGGTGACGGTGTCACTACATCCAACCTCGCTGGCAGGACACTTTCGGATCTTATTCTCAATAAAAAAAGCGATCTAAGCGAACTCTGTATCGTAAATCACAAAGCAAGAAAATGGGAGATGGAACCACTTAGATACCTAGGTGTAAACGCTGGCTTATGGGCAGCAGCTCAGTCAGACAAATACGAAAATCAAGGACTCCCTCAACCATTAACGGCGACGATTCTCAATCGACTTACCGGCCAATGAACTAAAGATCAGACCAATTACCCTCTAGGCCGAACCCTAAACGGTTTCGAAAATATAAAGCATTTTGATCGATGGCCCCTAGTACGCCTTCAACAAAATTGCCACCATGGTGGCATAAGACAAAAGGAGAAACAAAGATGACTCAAAGATCTCATCTGTCACCAGTGTGGTCCCAACTAACGGGGCTAGACGTTGTTAGCGGCTCTGGGGCGACAGTTAAAACCCAAAGTGGTGAAGAATACTTAGACTTTACAGCTGGCATTGCTGTAACTTCGACCGGCCACTGTCACCCCAAGGTCGTGGAAGCGATTACTAATCAAGCCGCCCGCTTCATACACGCGCAAGTGAACATCTACAAGCACGACCTTCTTGAGCCATTAGCTGAAAAGTTAAATGAAATAACGCCTCAATCGATCGATACCTTTTTCTTTTCCAATTCCGGAGCTGAAGCTACCGAAGGTTCAGTCAAACTAGCCAAAGCAGCGACCAAAAAGCCCCACATAATCGTATTTCAAGGGTCATTTCACGGTCGAACTGCTCAAACCATGGCTATGACGACGGCAAAAACTGGTTACAAAGCTGGTTATGCTCCTTTTCCATCGGGAGTGTTCGTATCAGAGTTTCCCGATCCAAGCACCAGTGGCCTTGACGAAGCGGCAGCAGTCAAGAGGGCCCTCGATAACTTCGATCTTTTGCTAGCAACACAGACCGCCCCGAGCGAAACCGCTGCCGTAGTTGTTGAACTAGTACAAGGCGAGGGAGGGTATCGCCCGGCGCCCAAGGCCTTCGTCCAAGGATTATATGAGCGAGCCAAAGCAAAGGGTATTCTCTTTGTCGCTGACGAAGTTCAGTCAGGTTTTGGGCGCACCGGCAAGATGTTTGCACTCGAGCACTACGGGATAGAGCCAGACATTATGGTAATGGCCAAAGGTATCGCCTCTGGGTTTCCATTCTCGGCGATAGGCTCATCCTATGAAATCATGGAACGTTGGCCCGTAGGCAGCCACGGAGGAACCTACGGAGGAAATCCAATAGGCGCCGCCGCAGCACTGGCAACAATTGACATCCTGAGATCTGAAGGATTTCTTGAAAATGTGGTGGCAAGAGGTGCTCAACTTAGATCAGGTTTAGAAGAACTCAAAGCTCAGTATGAAATCATAAACGACGTACGTGGCCTTGGAATTATGTTAGGTTGCACGATTGTCGACCCAGCAACTGGGTTACCAAACGGTGAACTTGTCAATCAAATTCTCAGACACGCACGCGAAAATGGCAAAGTAATCCTTATGAATGCCGGTACCTACAATAACGTCATTCGGTGGATGCCACCTCTGATCATCAATGAGAGCCAAGTTGCGCAGGCACTCGCTGCATTTGAAGCTGCTATCAAAGCAAATCTCTAACTTATGCTCCCTTGATAGAGAAGATCGACAATGAGCGACCGCGAAAACTCTTCACGGTCGCTCATTGTCAAAATCCCAGGGTCCATCCCGCCTGAGACAAGGTCGAACTTATCTCCTCGTTGCAATCAGAGTCGCCCATGGACCGTGGGCGAAACCAAGTAATAGCTAAAACAATGTCCGAGCGAGCCAGGCAACCCTCAAGAGGCCAAGGGCGGCCTTTGTATTGTTCACAGAAATCTAGCGTGAGGCGACAAAGCACGACAGGGCCAACTCCAACTTTAGGATCATTGACACTTCATCGAGCATCATTCCAAGGGGCGGCCATGGGCAAGATTTTGACACAGGCACGCTAAGGTTTACTCACACTCGATGCATCCGCTCACTTCTACCTAAAATTCGACAGAGCACCATCCCAATCAGCCTTTGGTACCTTTGTAAAATTGGTGGAACTCCACTCGAACGCAAATAAAGTTCCGAGCGTCAACCTTACCCTAGATTCGAAACCAAGCGATGCCATCACTCTCATCTCCGACGAAGAGATTGGGTCGAAGAGGACTTTGCAACTATTGAATCGCCAGAAACCGGCGTTATATTTCCACCCATGCAGAGCAATCTATTGATTAGGATTGTTGGAGTTGCTCCAGAGATCGCCTTTGACGCTGCGAAAACTGTGACTTTACACTCATGGGTCACAAACTATCTAATCGCCAGCCGAACCATCTTTTCCTCCCGATCCAATGGAGATATGACGGGTTTTATCGATGGTAGGAAAAATCCAGAGATAACAAAAGCCAATGGCTAAAGCTCAATCTCTTCGTCAGCAAAATTAGCGGCAGGAACTACTCTTGCACTGGTGCAAGAGTGGCATAATAAGCTCGACGCTATCGAAGGTTTATCGCTTAAATCCAAAAAGTAATTGGCCGAACCAATTAGGAGGCTCTTGAACTCGACGACAGCCACATCTCCATTGATTTTCACATCTCCAAAGCCATCTAAGGAGTTCAGCTGTCGCGAAATAGAGATCTGTAGAAATCTTTTGCCTATCGGCACTCTTCATCGATTCCGCTAGGGCCGACCTCGTATTTGTGGCATTCCCTGACAATCAAAGGTTTCCAACTGGCTATATTTACAGACCATATTTAGGGGCCATTATAGGAATAGCTTACGGCATTCGAAACAGCCCAACTAGAGGTTCGTGGTGTAACACTCCAATTGGAGTGTTACACCACGAAGTAAGTTCAAAGATCACCTCATTCAGATAGGATTTTTGTGCGTGAGGTTAGACGATCCCAGAGTTCCAGAAATGCCATCTTGATAAAGGACTAAATTTCGAGTAAAGACCCATCTGGAAAATTCATAGCCCAAAACTCTTTCGGCCCTGATTTTATGGCCAAGCAGGGTCTATCCTCCTATATAGCTCATGACGTGCTTGATCCTCGTATAGTCCTCAAAACCATACATTGACAGGTCTTTTCCGTACCCGGAGTGCTTGAAACCTCCATGTGGCATCTCGGCAACAAGAGGAATGTGCGTATTGATCCATACTGCTCCAAAATTCAGCGACTTAGCCATTCGCATGGCCGTACCGTGATCCTTGGTCCAAACTGACGATGCAAGTCCGTACTCAACATCATTAGCAGATTTTAAGGCTTCGGCTTCATCGGAAAACTTTTGAACTGTAATTACTGGTCCAAAGATCTCAGATTGAACGATCTCATCTCTCTGCAAAAGGCCACTAACTACCGTTGGAGTCAAAAAGTATCCGTCCTGGCCAACCCTTTCGCCGCCAGTTTCAACTTGGGCATGATCTGGTAATCGCTCAAGCAGTCCCATCACTCTAGAGAGCTGATTTGAGTTATTCAAAGGACCAAAGTCAGCTTCGTCAGCAGGCTTGCCGACCTTAGTTGCCTTAGCGGCTTCAGTCAATGCGGCCACAAAGTCACCATAAACCTTAGATCCCACCATCACACGTGCCGCAGCAGTACAGTCCTGTCCAGCATTGAAATAGCCGGCAATAGCGATCCCTTGGGCAGCTTTCTCGACATCGGCATCGTCAAAGACTATTACAGGTGCATTTCCGCCTAACTCCAGATGGACTCGCTTTAGATCTCTAGCAGCCGTCTGGGCTACCTCTATGCCTGCACGGACCGAACCGGTAATAGATACCATCTGCGGTATCTTGTTCTCGATAAGAGCCCTCCCCGTATCGCGTTCGCCACAAACCACATTGAATACTCCCGCCGGAAGAAACTCTGACATGACCTTGGCCATAAAGAGCGCTGACATCGGTGTGGTATCCGATGGCTTCAAAACCATGGTATTTCCTGCAGCCAGAGCAGGCGCCCACTTCCAGACCGCCATCATCATTGGATAGTTCCATGGAGTAACACTCGCACATACTCCTATGGGCTCGCGCCTGATCATCGAGGTATGGTCACGCATATACTCCGCTGCTGAGCGACCCTCAAGATTACGAGCTGCTGCGGCGAAGAAGCGAATCTGATCGACCATCGGAGGAATCTCTTCCGAAATAGTCAAGCCAATGGGCTTGCCTGTATTACGGGATTCAATCTCAACAAGCTCCTTAGCATTCGCCTCTAGGGCATCGGCAATCCTAAAAAGCGCCAAGGATCGCTCCGAGGGCGTCGTCTGCCCCCATTCTTCAAACGCACTTGCCGCAGCCTGACAGGCGAGCTCAATATCGCTTGCGTCAGAGAGGGGTGCACTGGCATAAACCGCACCTGTTGATGGATCAATAATATCTGAGGTGGAACCAGAGCGAGCATCGACCTCTTTGCCCGCAATAAAGTTCCTGATAGTTTCCTTAGACTCGCTCAATTTGCGCTCCTTGTTCCTAATTGATTCGAATTATACCCCAAGACCAGCTAATCCTGGGAGTAAGTCGTTCCTGTTATAGTTTGAATTTCCTGTAATATCACCTAAAAAAACAACATTTAATTAGACAATCTCCTCACGCATCCCCCACGGCGATTCATGTTTTACCAGGGAATCTAGGAATGGATCAGGGTCAAATGCCTCCGGTCCTAGAACTCCCCTCGCGGCCCATACCCCACTAGAAATTAGCTCCAGTGCTATTACGGGGTTTATCGCTGTCTGCCATACGACTGCTTGGCATCCCCATTTCGCCATCGTCTCGTCATTGTCCACGACGTGGTAAAGATATACTGCCCTAGCTTTAGAGTCCTTATCGAGACCACTTACATACGTCCCTGCACAAGTCTTTCCATGCATCATTGGACCTAAATCTATTGGATTGGGCAAACATGCACCTACGACATCGCGAGGAGAGACTGAGACTTCACCCACTGTTATCTTTTGCGCGTTATCCAGCCCAAGTTTATGAAGGGTCTTTAGGACTGATATGAACTCATCGCCAAGGCCATATTTGAAGGTAACTCGATTTGCTTTGAGCCATTTTGGAATCAACACAACCTCTTCATGCTCTACGTTCACACATTCGACTGGGCCAATTCCGCCAGGGAAGTCAAAGACCTCTGCCTCAGAAAATGGCTCCGTTGTGTAAAAACCTTTATTTGCTTCGTAGATCAAAGGGGGGTTGAGGCACTCTTCAATCGTCGTCCATATTGAAAATGTCGGAGCAAAGTCGTACCCCTCCACTACCAAATTCGCTCCATCTCTCACCCCTATCTCGTCGATCTGTGAGAAAAGATGCTTGCTCGCATACGCCGCGAAGATGTCGCTCAGTCCGGGTTCGACGCCAACGCCAACTAAAGCAAGTAGCCCCTTCTCCTCCCAGAGGTTAGCCTTTTCAAATTGCGCATCCCCCAGCATTACGCCGCACTTAGAATAGGGATCGCTCGGATGTGGCTTAGAGAGCGACATTGCCATATCGACATAAGTACATCCATACTCGTATGCAGCATCAAAGATCGGCATTACAAAACGCGGGTCACAGGCGTTCATAATCGCATCTATCTCAAAAGCAGAGGCCAAAGCCACTATCTCCGTCACAGAACTCGCGTCTAATTTGCTATAGGCAACCGCGGAGTCATCAAGATTGGTCTGTCGTGCAACGTATCGCGCCCTGTCCTCATCGATATCCGCGACACAAATAAAACTAAAGCTTTCGAACTTGGAAGAAATCTTTACAATCGCTTCCCCAACGCCACCAGCACCTATCACTAGGACTCGCATTCAACTCCCCTAACCATCAAAGACACCACCAGAAAGCAATCACATGAAATAAAGCCAGATCCACCAGCACATTCAAATACGGTAAATTGGAATAACCTCTAACTCAAGCCAACAGCTCCGCGGTAGGAATCGTATTGTTCACAACCACAAATATCCACCACTGCTGCCGCCGAGAAAAATAAATCAACCGATCCGTAACCAAATGGGCACCGACTCCGTCGTATCATCAATGATCCACTGCCTAAACTACATTGAAAACGCGGTCGAAGTATGGAAAACGCATAAAAATGGACAGAAATTTTCGGAATCGCTAGAATACGCATACCAAAAATGTAAGAATCCTTCGTAACGATCTTTTTCCAAGAACAATTCGCGATACAATTGCGCACAGAACTGTTGGAATCATATCTTTCCATGAACTTATATCTTTTGGAGTAATCAAAGTGGAACGAGCATTACGCCCGGTGAGAGGCGGCGGGGGAGCAGTAGCGCCCATAACAAGAAATGTGGAACCTTTAAGAAATGACAGTCGAGGACTTTTTACCTTAGACGACAAATCAAAACAGCTGATTGAACTTCTACAGATTGACGGTCGCCGTTCCTATGCAACTCTTGCGAAAGAGGTTGGCCTTTCAGAGGCAGCCGTTCGCCAAAGAGTTCAGCGCCTTATCGACCAAAATGTAATGCAGATCGTGGCTGTGACAGACCCTCTTTCGGTTGGTTTTACACGCCAAGCGATGATTGGTATAAGAGCCGATGGAGACCTTCGAAAAGTATCAGAGACAATTGCAAAAATAAAGGAGGTTGACTACGTAGTAGTTTGTGCAGGTCGGTACGACTTGCTCGCTGAGGTCGTCTGCGAAGACGATGCCCACCTGATGGAAATCCTCAATGACACCATTCGAAACGTTCCCGGCGTCTCGTCGCTGGAAACGTTTGTCTATTTGAGACTGGAAAAACAATCATATGCCTGGGGTGCAAGATGAACGATAAAAATAATTACAGTAAATTCGATTCCGACAAGCTATCCGAAATGGCGCGCCGTCATCTTTGGATGCACTTTACACGTCTCTCCTCCTATAACGAAGCAGAAATTCCCATCATGGTAAAGGGAGAAGGCGGCTACGTTTGGGACTCCCATGGGAAGCGCTATATCGATGGTTTGGCTGGTCTTTTTGTGGTTCAAGCAGGACACGGTCGTCACGAACTTGCCGAAGCGGCGGCCAAACAAGCTAGCGAACTTGCCTACTTCCCCATATGGAGTTACGCACACGCTCCAGCGATTGAACTTGCCGAAAGGTTAGCTTCGTTGACTCCTGGAGATCTAAATCGCGTCTTTTTCACCACGGGCGGCGGTGAAGCTGTCGAAACCGCCTTCAAGCTGGCTCGGCAATACTTCAAACTAACCGGCAAACCAAAAAAGACCAAGGTTATCTCCCGAAACATCTCTTACCATGGCACCACTATGGGAGCGCTCTCTATCACTGGTTTAGCCGGCATAAAAGCTGATTTTGAACCACTAATACCCGGCACCTTCAAGGTGGCCAACACAAATCGCTACCGTTGTGTCGATTGTGCGAATTCACCTGCATGTACTCTTCACTGCGCTGACGACATTGAGCGAATGATCAACTACGAAGGGGCAGATACAATAGCTGCTGTCTTTCTTGAGCCGGTTCAAAATGCCGGAGGATGCTTCACGCCACCCGATGGATACTTCGATCGGGTTCGAGAAATCTGCGACAAATACGATGTGCTACTGGTAGCCGACGAAGTAATCTGCGGTTTTGGTCGTCTGGGCCACTACTTCGGATCGCAAAAATACAACTTTGTACCTGATATGATCACTGTCGCCAAAGGTATGACATCGGGGTATTCTCCAATCGGCGCTCTAATAGCTTCCGATCGAATTATCGAGCCTTATCTAAAGGAGACCAATACCTTCTTACATGGCTTTACATTCGCTGGTCACCCAGTATCAAGTGCTGTTGCGCTAGCCAATCTTGACATCTTCGAGCGCGAAAACCTCCTAGGAAATGTACTAGCCAACGAGGGATACTTTAGGGAATCTCTTGAAGGGTTGCGAGATATCTCTATCGTAGGTGACATCCGAGGAACTGGATACTTCTACGGAATCGAACTCGTCAAGGATCGATCATCCAAGGAGACCTTTAGCGACGACGAATCAGAACGACTGCTTCGTGGCCTTCTGACGCCAAGGCTCTTTGAGGAAGGCTTGATCTGTCGAGCCGATGATAGAGGTGATCCCGTCATCCAACTATCGCCTCCACTAGTCATAGGTAGGTCGGAGATAGACGACATAGTCGGAATCCTAAGGGGCGTTCTAAGCGAAGCCGCGGCGTTGATCTAAGACTACCAAATTCAAAATCTCCATAAAGATCGCCTCTAACATTCAAACTTTGGAGGCGATCTTTATGGCTTTCATACAAGTCAATCTCTCTTTTTTGCCGAACATGTAACAGGATCATCAGCTACAAATGGCTCGAGCACCAAGAACTTGAGTTCTCTCTCGTTCGGCCTTTGTTTGAGACCCCCAGCCTCTTTGAAATTTAGCCACAAACGTCACCACTTGGCTCACAAATATCTCTAGGTCATTTGGAATAATCCGCAATATAGAGACGCACAAGCCATATTTGTCAGAGGGCACTACTCGCAAAGATGGCTATCTCGTGGAATCTCGACAATGGTTCAAAAGGCAAAATTTCACCAACTCTATTTAAGATTTTCCGCTTTAGCACCAGAGGTCTGACCCTTACCAAAGAGACCTCGGCCGATCCCTTTCTATAACCCCAAAGGCCGCCAATGCAAGAGGCCTTGATTTACCAGAGCGCCACAGAGCACAGTTCTTGGCCCAGTGCTCAACGGGCCAATGATGCAAGGGCATATCAATTGCCGGTTCATTCAAGATGGCACCTTCGTTCTGCCAGATCAAAATATACCAGTCAATCAATAATAGGCAGATTGATCACGTCCTCAAATGGTGCCTAACTAAAATAAAGAAGTGCCACCACTCAATAACGACGGATCTCCATCCTTTATCAAGATAGTCACCAATGAAACCCGTTTTGACCCACTCGATCTAACTATCGCTTCGATAAGCGAGCTCAACCTAAAGCAAAACCATTCGAACTTCATCCATTCAGCCAGAACTGGCTGGTTAAGTGGGGCTCAATTCTATCAAATTGCACAAGGTCAGGCCAAGATGCTAAGTTCGACCTTCGATTTGACGCCTGGATCAAGAATTGCCCTCAGCGGACGAGGTTCAGTTTCTTTTGCCACGACCTTTCTTGCAGCCCAAATTCTGAGATTGGTAGTCGTTCCGATAAACCCCAACTACACAGAACGAGAGCTCACTTACATCTTGAAAGACGTGCGTCCCGCCCTATTCGCCTGCGATGCAATTGATCAACCCAATCTGGAGTTCATCACCAAACTCCGCTTTGACAAAGATCCATATATTGGCCCTGGATCGCACCTTCCGACCACGAATAGCTCCATATCTCTAATCACCTACGATGAAATCAATAGACGAGGCACGGATCAGTCCAGCCTTTATGAAGGCGAGTCTCCGTATGGGAAAATAAATGTAGATGGACAAACGACCCTTCCCTGTAGTGGCAGTCCTTCTGATATAGCCCTATGTGCATATACCTCAGGAACAACAGGTAACCCCAAGGGCGCACTTTTGAGTCACAGCAATCTCATCTCCTCGATACAAGGGCTATCTGTGGCATGGGATTGGAAGTCGTCCGATCGGCTACTCCTAACCTTACCCCTATTCCATATGCACGGTCTAGGAGTGGGGTTGATCGGTTCAATGGTAGTTGGATCGTCGATTGTACTAGAAGAAAAATTTGATCTAGAAGCGGTCTTTAGCGCTATCTCGGCCCATCGGCCCTCGCTCTTTTTTGGAGTACCAACGATCTATGGACGATTAGTTGGAGACTCTCGATCAAGTAACTTTTCAAAGTTCAGACTTATAGTTTCAGGATCTGCCCCGCTCTCCCCACAAACATTCGCCAAAATAGACCAAGTAATGGGACAACCTCCCCTGGAGCGATACGGAATGACAGAGACCGTGATGAACACCTCCAATCCATTCGACGGAGCTAGAAAGGCCGGTAGCGTAGGCAAACCGCTATGTGGAGTCAGCGTTGGAATCGATAACCGAGGTGAGATTTGGCTCAAGGGTCCCAACGTCTTTCAGGGGTACCTCGGTCAAGAAGAAGCTACAGCAAAATCTTTTGCCAACGGCTGGTTTGCGACCGGCGACGTCGGAAGGTTTGATGAAGATGATTATCTAATTATCGATGCTCGCCTAAAGGATCTCATTATCACCGGCGGATTTAATGTTTACCCACGAGAGGTCGAGGATCAGTTGCGCGCTCTCCCACAAATAGCAGAGGTAGCAGTGGTCGGACGTCAAAGTGAGATATGGGGCGAGGAAGTAGTGGCATTCATAGTTTGGAGGAGCCTCCCACTGAAAACCTCAGATCTGGTAGATCTTCTAAAAGCTCAATTAGCACCTTATAAGGTTCCAAAAGACTTTATCGCAATAGATGCTCTTCCTAAAAACGCGATGGGCAAAGTCTTATCAAAAGAGCTAAGAAAAATGGCCCAAGATATCTAACGTCCTTCGAACTTTGGCTGTCGCTTCTGAGAAAAAGCCTCTAGCGCCTCTAGATAATCTCTCGATGAGAGTGTCTTTTCGCTCATCTCGTTCGCCACATCAGCCACAGAGTCGCCGCCATTACTAAGCGCCTCAATCACTCGCTTAGTAGCCATAATAGATAAGGGTGCATTCTCGGAAATCTGGCGAGCAAGATCATCTACATATTCCCAAATCGCTTCCGAAGCGACGCTCCTAATGAGTCCGATCGACTCCGCTTCGACTGCACTTAGGCGAGCCGCGGTAAAGATCATCCACTTGGCATTAGTCGGACCAACCAATTCAACCAAGCGCGAGAGCGAACCAAGGGGGTAGGAAATTCCCAAACGAGCTGGGGGAACTTGGTAGATCGAATTAGCTGCTCCAATTCTAAAGTCACAAGCTACAGCGATTGAGACACCCCCTCCGATACAATATCCCTCTATCAAAGCGATGGTCACCTTAGAGGTCCTACGAAGACGCAAAAGTGCCTTCTCGGTATTTTCATCGTAGGTATGCGAGCTTTGGCCACTTTGACGCAGGTCTTTAAATTCAGAGATGTCAGCACCGGCCACAAAGTTGCCATCGCCACCATGTACTATGACCACTTTGACGTAATCATTCGAGTCAACGAGGCGGATACTATCGTCGAGTTGACCCCACATATCCTGCGATATCGCATTTTTGCGCTCAGGATTAGTAATTAGTACCTCTGCAATTGAACCGATTACTCGTGTGGTTACACTTCCTGACATGACGTCCTTTCTAGGGAATGTCCTTCGAGGCCCTTCATGACATATTAAACGATTAACTCAGAGATTTGGCCGAGCGATGCGATTTCTTATCGGAGTGAAGCTCTAATAGGACCAGGGAATCGGCTCTTAAAAGTCGCTATGACTAGACTCTAGCAAACAACAGATAGGGCCGAAAACGGTTCAGAACAAGTGCCGATTCGACAAAAATCCCGCCTTTTTGAGATGAAAATAGTCTCGGCTCCATCGCATCATCCAATGAGCAACAAAGCCGAGACTATTGGTCAAAGAGCTAACTTACTTCACGCCGATAGTCACATCGCCGCTTGGTTCATTTGGGTTATCCATTTCAGCTTGCTCAGCCTCCCACCTAGCAGCCTCGAGGTCAGAGTGTGATTCCTTGAAAAGATGAGATGGCCACCAATTCCAATGACCCAAAAGGACCACAACACTAGGGACCAAGAGAGTTCGGACCAAAAAGGTATCCATAACGATTCCAAGAGCAAGGCCAAAGCCAATCTCTTCTACCTGGGAATTTCCTAGTTGGGCGAGAGCCAAAACCGCAAAGGTACCAGCTAGGACCATTCCCGCCGATGTCACAGTCGACCCAGTAGCATTTAGGGCGACCTTCACTGCAGAGCGAAGATCTCTATGTTGGGCCTCTTCGCGGATTCTTGTCATAACCAAGATGTTATAGTCCTCTCCCAGTGCTAATAGGAAGAGGAATAATAGGAAGGGTAAGACAAAGTTGAGTCCGCTATTTCCGCCGAAGTAGATAAAGACAATAACGTCAGCCCCAAGTGCGGCAAGATACGAGAGAATGACGGAGATCATCAGATAAAGAGGCGCCACACCACTTCGTAGAACTAAAGCTAGCAGAACACCAATAATGATGATGACCACTGGAACAATCTTGACAAGATCCGAACTCGACGAAGATGCAATATCGTATGCCGCTGGAGCTAGACCAGCAACTCCATATTTTTCAGCCCCGAACTTATTCGCAACCGCTCCCACCTGAGAGCGAATCAACGGTGTAGCATTCAGCGCAGCGGTCGAAGCTGCATTTCCAGCGCTCAGACTTGTTACGAATAAAATGGTTCTTCCATCTTTGGAGATGAACTGATACTCGCTACGATACGCCTGATATACCTTCGGAGGAATTGATAGGTTTGCCGGTTCTATGGCTGGCAGTCCAGCTGGTGAACCCAACTGTGCATTCAGTGCACTTAGCTGGCTTGCGCTAAATTTGGTAGCTAACACATTGAAGGGACCAAACACAGACTTTAAGGTCGACTGGTGCGAAAGATCGGTTTGCATAGCCTCTATATTGGATAGATTTGACCAAACCGATCTCTTGAACTTGAAGATTACCTCCGTCGGATTGAAGCTCGATGAAGGGAACTCCTTGTTTAGGATTTGAGTACCATAGTAAGAGTCAGAGCCCTTAGGAGCGGTGCTTGCCGAGGCAAACCCAGATGGCGAATTGCCAAATGATGCAACCGCCAAAGAACCAAAGATAACGAGACCTATGATCAATGTAGTTACAGGCCTAGTTACAACCCTCGCTGCAATCCGTCCCCAGAGTCCTACTTTTGGTTCTCCAGGACGAGTCGAGGTTGGCCAAAAGACGGCGCGACCCAGAACCGCTAAAATCGCTGGCAATAGAGTAAGGCCTGCGATCAGCATCAGAGCAACGCCGATAGCTAGCGGCCAGCCGAGGCCCCGATAGAAGCCAAAAGAGGCAGTCACCAAGGACAAAAGCGCTGCGATAACCGTCGCCGAAGAGAAGGTAATAGATTCTCCGACTTTCTCAAGCGCCCTAGATACGGCAGCTTTAGGCTCTAGTCCGCGACGAAGCTCTTCCCGCACTCTAAAGACCAAGAAAAGACCGTAATCAGTTCCGGCACCGATGATCAAAATAATAAAGAGAAGCTGGGTGACAAATGATACCGTAAATCCAGCTTTGGAGGCCTCCGCGATAATTGGACCTCCAGCTAGTACTACGAATACAGCTGGAAGCAGGGTTACAAACGGAGCCAACACAGCACGAAAGACAATGAGAAGAATAACTACAACCAGCAGAACTGAGTAGTTCTGAGCATTGCTTGGACCAGCGCTGTTACCGGAGTTTGAATCAACAGTAACCGCTGTCTGTCCTGCCAAGTGAACAGAAAGGTCACTCGGGACAGGTGTTGCCTTGATGGCAGAACGCAGGTTGCCCACTAGTGTCTTTAGACCCGTGGCACCAAATGGACCAGTCTTTGAGATTATCACTCCCTGGATAGCACGTTGGTCAGGCGAAACCCCTGCCACCTTAACCGAAAGTACTGTCGGCTCCTTTTTCATCGAAGCCAGAACGGCAACAAATGCAGCCCTATCTGTTGGGGAAAGTTTACTTTGACTAGTCTGTGCAACCACTATGACCTGGGAGTCGTTGGAGTTTAGAAATGGCGACGCTAAATTAGCGGCCTGTATCGAGGGAGAGCTAGATGCAAGAAATGCCCTATTGGAATTGGTAACCACCGAACCAAGCGACGGCAAGAACTGAATCGATGCAAAAGTGCCAGCGATCCAAAAGACAATGATAAACCATCGATACTTTACCGAAAAATGGCCTAAGCCTCTAAAAAATTTTTGCATATTACTCCTATTAGCAAATGATGACTCACTCTAAAATTTGGCGAATAATCGATAATCCAAAAACAACTATCTACCCTGGATTGTCAAGTCTCCACCTCCCGATCCAACACCGTAGGATTGCGTGGATTCGACTCTATCCCTTCCAAAAGTTCATCCAAAAGTTCACATAACATTCGAAATCGATCATTTCCCATCTTGTTGATGCCGCCTATGATCGGTTCCATTCGCTGATGAATCAATTGTGCAGCTACAGTTCCTTTATCCTTAGAAAGCGTTACCAACGTCCGTCTATGATCGTTGGGGTCTTCAGTTCGATCCACCAGCCCTCCATTGCTCAATTGGCTCACCAGATTCGAAGTGGTAGCCAAAGAGACGTGAAGATGTACCGCTAGGTCAGAGACTGAGATTGGCTGGAATATCACGATATGAGAGAGTGCAATAATGTGACGAGGCGAAGGTTCTGGAACATCTCCTACTATCTCTTTTATGTTGGTATCCCGAAGAGTTTTCAACACGCCCGACATCCTAGACAGAAGCTCGAACGGCCTAGCATCGCGTTCAGTCTCACCCTCAAAAGGATTTCCTGAAAGATTGTTTCCCTCGGGCAAAACTTATTTCCCTCTCTTTTTGGTAATATTCCAACTTCACTCAACCCCAAAGGGGCCTACTTGGCCATTCGTCCAAAGGTCTTGAGTTGAAAGATGTATGTCTAATCATTAATTACTTCAAATAACAAAACTATATTAGGTTCAAAATAATTTCCGGAGTTACAATAATCTTTGCCTTGGCGAGACGAGAAAATGATCACTAGGTGATTTGAAGGAAGTCAACTCAGACCACCTCAAACCAACTCTATTGACTCTGAACTACTACATGGATGTTCAACTAAACAAAATCATGCTAAATCACCACTAACAATAAATCGACAGAAGTGATAGCAAGAATCACCGATCGCCATTTAGATCTCTCTAAGAACGATTTGTCTGTCATCCAAAAGTTGTAGACCACCTTTTAGCACTGCGATTCCAACTAACAAGAACAAGAGCCAATTGCAAAGGGGAGATGCCACAAGGCCGATTCTGTTTTCTTTGGCCATCTCCAATTCGCATCGACTTGTTTAGATCTAATAGGCCAGAACCTGGGGTAAACAAAGATGCCGGAGTTACCATGTCTGCCCGCCTAGGGGCACGAACTATTCATCTATGGTCATCTATGGTCATCTAAGAGTGAGCGAGGACTATCGAAAAGCCTGGTAGAACCACAACTTATCGAACCACAACTTATCGAACCACAACTTATCGAACCACAACTTTCGGATGAGCCCTGAAATCATCCCTTGGATCATTGGTCGAATCAAAAATGGCGACTTTACTTATCTAACATGGAAAACAACTTTGCAGTGAGAACTGAAGGTCTCACTAAAAAATATGGTGACAAGATCGCAGTTAACTCCGTTGATCTTACGATACCTAGAGGCGTCGCCTTTGGCTATCTTGGCCCCAATGGCGCAGGAAAGACCACTCTGATAAGGATGCTGCTTGGTCTTACGCCATCCACATCCGGGCAGATGTGGATGCTAGGCGAAAAAGTCCCCGAACACCGCTCTCTGGCACTTGCTAAGGTTGGAGCAATCGTAGAGGAACCTCGGTTCCACGAATATATGACAGCGCTAGAAAACCTACGCATCGCTGCAGCAGTCCGCGGACCCGAAGCGGAGAAACGAATCGGGGAATCGCTCGAACGGGTCGGCCTGGGCGAACGATCAAAAGACAAGGTTAAGTCGTATTCATTGGGGATGCGACAACGTCTAGGAATTGCTCGATGCCTATTGACTGACCCCGAGCTCTTGATTCTAGATGAGCCAATGAACGGCCTGGATCCTGCTGGAATAATGGAATTTAGACTTCTGATTCGAGCATTTGTTGGCGAGGGCAGAACGGTTGTCATCTCTTCTCACCTACTTGATGAGATTGAAAAGACGTGTGATGCTGTCTCAATCGTGGACCAAGGGCAAATCATCCGCCAGGGAAATCTCTCCGAGATGTTCGGAAATCCATCGGGCGAAGTTGAGATAGAGGTCGGAGACAGCGAAGGTGCCCTTAGCGTACTCTCCCGCCTCTCCTATGTTTCGAGCGTCGAGTTAGTTGGGAAAAACCAACTGAAATTTGAGCTCAACCCCGAGGTAAAGCCATCGCAGGTCAACTCGGATCTGGTATTGGCGGGCGTATTAGTAGAAAAATTCTCACCGACTCGCAAGACTCTCGAAGACGAGTTCCTGTCGATTACCTCAAATATGGGAATTCACTAGAAAGAAAGATTAACAAATGTGGTTTCTAAGAAAGATGGTCTCCTCGGAGGTACTTAAACTTCGTCGGAACCGAGGGCAATTTTTAACTGCTCTACTCCTCACGGTTGGCGTTGTCATCGTCGACTTCGCAGTCGCAGAGGGGCTACACCTCTACAACTCGACTTCACATGGCCCAGCTGGTGGGACCAGCAATTTCCATAACCTAATCACGATTCTAACCTTCATAGGTTCGACTGCAGCGATTATCATCGGGGCATATGCCGGATCAAGCGACGAAAGCTCGGGGGTATTTCGTGATCTTGTGGCAAGTGGACGATCCAGGACTTCGCTCTATTTAGCTCGAGTGGCTGGAGCAATTCTGTTTTACCTGCCATTTCTCATCGCCGCCCTCGCCTTGGGTATAGTTGGAACGATTATCTTCCACGGTAATCTTCCCAACCCAACAGCCGGTGACTTCTTTAGGAATGCAATAGTGACAATTGCGGTGACGATCTTTTATCTCACCCTCTCGCTCGGCTTTGCGAGCCTCACACTCTCACGATCCATCACAGTTGGGGTTCTGTTAGTTTGGGTACTCTTTGCTCAACGACTAATTGCAGCGATCACTTTTCTTGGGTCATCCAGGAAGGCGCTACCTTTGGTTGCTCAACATGCGCTCAACTCGGCTCGAGGCGGACCATTTTCGGTTCCAATCAATGAAGGCGTTATAACAGCCGTGATAGTTCTTATAGTATGGTCAGCAGTCGTGCTGGGGCTAGGCGCGGTGCGAACTGTCAGAATGGATGCCTAGCATCTTAAACAATGGGAATTTCAACCGACAAGATCTTATCTAGATCGCCCTACCTCATTGGGAATGGAAAGCGCCGATCGACAATCGCTTTCGGCGCTTTGATCGCCTTTTTGATGATCGTGAACGTCGCAATTATGTTTCACGAGCTTGGATCGGTGCCCTCCACTAAGCAAACTGTGGTAGTCATCTACTCAATGGCGGGGTTGATCGGCATTGCCCTACTTTCGCTATCTCGACGATGGCCAACTTTTACGGTGGCCATCGTCTTAATCTTTACAGTAATAGAACGATCATCTCAATACCAGACGGTCTATCCAATTCCACTTCTTATTGGAATCTTCGCCTTTTCGGTCCTTAAGCCACCAAAGAAGATCATCGTGATGGCTGCGGTAGTTACCGTGGCATATTTTATTGATTCGGTAGCACTAGGCATTGGTCACTATTTGGTAAGAGGCGCCTTAGCCGCACTCTCAATCGTTGTTCCGGTTTCATCATTTGGACTTTGGATTGGGACAAATCAAGCCTACGTTAAAGAACTTCGAGACAGATCGGCGCAGCTAGAAAGAGAAAGAGAGCTTTTAGCCGCTCAAGCTGTAAATGATGAGAGGGTTAGAATCGCCCGAGACCTCCACGATGTAGTAGCTCATCACGTCTCGCTAATGATAGTCCAAGCAGGTGCGATCAGGGAGTCGCTACCGCCTGCATCTCCACTTAGGGATTCGCTTGATCAGCTTGCAGATACCGGGCGAGGAGCTATGTCTGAGATGCGCCGCATGCTCAATGTACTTCGAAATGACCGAGAAAATTCAATACTACCTCTCTCGCCAGCACCCGGAATACACGAGATAGAAGCTCTAGTTAGCCGAGCGAACGATGCCGGTTACGCGATCAACTATCGAATAAAGGGCCAAGCGATAGATTTATCAGAGACCCTAGGAACAACGGTCTTCCGGGTAGTCCAAGAATCTCTAACCAATATCGTAAAGTACGGTATCGGAGTAAGTGGTTTTGTAGAGGTCGAATATCGAGGCAAGGAACTTGCCATAACAATAGAAAACTACGGACCGTTTCGCCACCACCTAGGGGGCGATGGCCATGGAATCGCTGGAATGAAAGAACGTGTAAACCTGTTCAACGGCTCTCTCGATGCAGGATATGCATCCGATGATATCTTTCGAGTCGAAGCTCAGATTCCACTTTCCAAAAAGGGAGAACAAGTTGATTAAAGTGGTCATAGCAGACGATCAGCCCCTCATGCGGTCGGGATTTAGGATGATCTTAGAGGCCCAGGAAGATATCAAGGTTGTCGCAGAGGCTGGTGACGGAGCCACGGCGGTATCGTTGTGCGAAACATATCATCCAGATATTGCACTCATGGACATAAGAATGCCCATTTTGGACGGCCTCAAGGCAACACGGCAAATAAAAGATACCAAAGTTCTAATTCTTACTACCTTCAATCTTGATGAATACGTCATAGGCGCACTTCGTGCAGGTGCAAGTGGCTTCCTTTTAAAGGATGCCACTCCCCAAGAATTAGTGAGATCTGTTCGAGCAGTAGCTGCTGGAGATGCCGCCCTAGCTCCAGAGATAACCCGATTGGTCCTTGAAATGGTCCGAGTCCCCCAACAAGATGAAGTGATTGCAAATCGTGCGATAGAAGGTCTAAGCGCTCGTGAGATGGAAGTCCTAAAACTTCTAGCGCAAGGAATGTCGAATTCAGAAGTTGCGGAAAGACTTTTTGTCTCTGAAACCACAGTAAAAAGTCACGTATCTCACCTTTTAGCTAAACTCGGTCTTAGGGATCGTGTTCAAGCCGTCGTAATGGCCTACGAACTCGGAATCATACGTCCCGGAGAGAAATGAATACCAGCAGGATTATCAATAAACGATAAAAACTGATTATTGAATTCCATGAATGACTTTCGATGGCACAAAAGGCTCGTCCCAAACCATCGCTATCTCCAAAGCGGTCGCCGATCTTGCCCGTCTCACGCTAAAAGGGAGGAGACCAGCGCCCTCGTCATCTGGTCGCCCCACTCTACAGCATCTAAATAGACCAGTTGCAACTTTGAGATAGGGATATTGTGTTGGCTAGCAAAATCATCCTCGAGTTCGCCGCTGCCCAAGAATCCGAGCTGGAGAAATTCTGCCTCAGCCAAAATCTTGCCCAGATCACCCTCAAGGAATAGAGCTGCTGAAGCAACCTCTGGATCAATCGGCAGACCAGCCAGGACCTCCTGCACCGGCACCCCCAGCAAAAGGTCGAGACTTGAAAGCAGACCAGTTGTATATGCAGCATTGGCTAGCTCTGGATCTACGAAGATTGCTAGTTGCTCGCAAAGGCGAGCTCTAATAAGCGCAGTCGCAATACGCTGATCGGGTATGTTCGCGGGCTCCACCAAAAGCATCAAGGTAACCCAGGTCTGCAACCTTCTCCAGCCCAGCAAAGCAATCGCCTCATTTAGAGATCTAATCGATCGCTTCATACCGTAAAATGATCCTTCGCTCGCACCTTGAAGAACCCTATAGGCTAAGGCCGGATCTCTCTGGACAATGCACGCAACCTCATCTAAAGTCGAAGCGGGTTTATTGAGTTCCGCTGCTAGACGAATATTGGTAAGATTCGCTGGAGCAAGAGTCCTTCCTTCAATTAGCTGGGGCCTCGAAAGGACATAACCCTGAAAAAAGCTAAAACCCATTTCAGTGAATCTCTCTAGTTCTTCCCAGGTCTCCACCTTTAAGGCGATGGTATTGATATGGAATCTTTTAGCTACCCTAATCAGCTCTGTAATCTCGTCATCACTCCACCTTTGAATATCCACCTTAATAAAATCCACAACCTCCAGGAGCTTCTCTACACCATCGAACCACTCAAAATCATCTAGAGCTAGTAAAAAACCTTCGTTCGAAAGTCTACGTAACGCTATAGCCAATTCATCGTCTTGTAGAATTGTCCGAGGGATCTCGAGCACAGTACGATCCGGGGGGAAAACTATAGGCACCTCCCCTGCTATGATGCGATGATCGGCGTTGAGAAACAAAAGTGCCTCACCGGTAATCCGTTCGATTCCCAGGACAAAAGCATCGACCATCAATTGAGCCGTCATTAGGTCCCCTTTGTCTTGAGAAGCCATAGGGCTTCCTTTCAGCCTCCCCCGAAACAACAATTCATACCCAACAACTTCAAGGAGTCGATCAAATATAGGCTGACGCGCCAGTATCGATTCATTACTCACGGCCGTCTGGTCCATATGCGCATGTGCAAAACTATCCATTTGTTCATTGTCAACCAAACCTTACGGTCTAACTTCATCGCATTCCAAAA
Source organism: Acidithrix sp. C25 (assembly GCF_904848545.2). Classification (NCBI taxonomy): domain Bacteria; kingdom Bacillati; phylum Actinomycetota; class Acidimicrobiia; order Acidimicrobiales; family Acidimicrobiaceae; genus Acidithrix; species Acidithrix sp. C25. The sequence continues at coordinate 365,685 of NZ_CAJHCI020000003.1, read as the reverse complement.
TTAATCCCAAAAATACAACTTTCTTACAACGAACATCGGAACTACCGAGACTTTGAAGACCCAACTCCATATGTGAATTTATCGGCAAATAAAGCAGTTTCATAAATGATATTAAAACCATATACATCAAAAAAAGTTTGTCATCCACGGAACTCCCGAATAAAAGTCACTAAAAATTTAGGCGGAATAATAAATGCCTTGGCCTCCAAAAGGATTTGTTCAAAGCCATCTTCAAATGACATGATTCAAAATGATCGGTCATATATCGGACCATGTCGAACTTCTTAGCGGCTTAAACCTCTAAATCAATTCTCGTGCAATTTGGCTTTGGGGTAATTTTGCGGTGCTACATTGAAGATGAACAAATATACCATACAGTAAAGGCAGCATATATATTTGGCGCGCTCTCGGTCATGAATCCTTTTTATTGAACACAAAATCGAAAGTTTAAAAGCTCTTTGACGTCGCCGACGTTGCATACAAAAAGATATCAAGATAGCAAAAGGGGCCGGACGGGCACATTATCATTTCGATATTCAGCAAAGTCTGGCGTCACCATGGCCAACAAGCTAACCTATCTAACCGATTTAAAGTCAACACAAATGGCTTATGAACCCAATATCGCCTCCGTCCCAAATAAACTAGCAAACCATAATGTCTAATAATCTAGAAAATAGTAACAAGCAAACCAATCTTGATAATTGCTAAAAGCAAAAATACCTAAAACTAAAAAGTAATTATTAGGTCAGTAATTAGATACTAGTTCTTAGGTTGAAGCGAAATGTAGCAAGAAAAACTCCTCCTAAATACACGCAATGAAACATATTCCTATGTAGAAATCGATAAAATCTCCTCAATCAGAGCCACCTCTAACCGACCAATCGGTCATAAGTGTAGGCATAATCTTATAAATAAAGACTTTTTGGCAACTGCCGAGCATAGCAAAAACCATCGATCGATATTCACGGCGAGTCGGGGTCAACCGGTGCTAAACAGCCAACCCCAAAGATGCGAACCAATGGGTCCAGATAAAGATGAAGGGATTCGATCAATTTAACTATCGTCGTCTAAGAGGTGGCCCTTTTCTTCTTAAAAAACGAGTTCCAGGCACGCATCTATCTGGTGCTCGATTGAAAAGATGGCGCTTTTCGAATAAAAAATCTATTCATCAAAGTAGATTCTCTAGAACAAGTCACCTTGAGCTAATCAATGCGAAAATCACCGATCTTAAAATCTGCCCAAGTTGTCTTTGCGCTCAGCAAGCGAGATGGCGATGCCGGGAGTCAAACAACACTCAAATACACTTTCGCCCGAAAGCTCGTGCCAAAGCACAGCAATCTTCCAAATAGGCCCTGCTCAACTACCCGTTACCTTCATCTAGCAGGAACAAAAATAACAAATTCGCAATCGATACGGGCCAGCTTTGGTAATTTGCTACTGCAGAAACCATCCTGTAACAGACTCTCGAAGGGAGCGCTGTTCGATTTAGACAAACAGTCAAAATGTTATTGACCCGAGCGTACCATCATCATCGGTCGATGGCCCATAAATGCTGACAAAAGAGTCAAAAAAAAATTAATTTGAAGACGCTTGGATGACGATTAGATCATAGGAAAAATTTGAAGCAACCCAACAAGGAGTTCGATGTGCCGCCATCACTCGATGAACTAATCGATCAATTTGACAACGTTACTTCCAGTGAAAGCACTGGGGCAGCCGTGCTTGAACTGCTCCTAGACACTGATATCTCGGTCGGTGAAATAGCTTCGGCTATCGAGGAAGACCCTTCGTTTTCGAGACAACTAATTTCAATGGCGAACTCTCCGCACTACAAAAGAGCCAACGCCACCAATCACCTTCCGACTGCCATCTGTCGCCTGGGGCTATCCACGCTGGAAGCCTTGTCGGCAATGACCATCGTTGACCACGTAGCACCTCTAAAATGGTCAGACTGGTCTAATGCTTTGAGCGTAGCTTATGGATCTTCTAACCTCGCTAGACGCTATCGAGAGGACTCTACAAGTGCATTCAGCGCTGGACTGCTCCACAATGCGGGAGAGATCGTCATGGCCCACATCGATCCAAGCGGATACGAAGTTATCCTATCAGAATGCAAAAACACCGCAAATGCCCGAACCATACAAAAGATAAAGTCAATGGAGATAGAACTCTTCGGCATAGACCACTGCCATTTAGCAGCAGAACTGATGAAACGCCTCCACTTTTCGCCTGACGTAATAGCAGCGATCGCTCACCATCGTGATTTTCAAATCGCGACCGATCCACTCTCAAGGAGCGTGGCCGGAGGGGCCAGGCTGTCTAGCCTTCGAACCATGAGCCCTGAGGCAATGCCATCGGATCTATTGCTTCCGATGGGTATGGATATAAATGACGCCCTTGACCTTGCAATTGAGGCAAGGACTAAGGCTATCGAGACACTAGGCATCTCTGACACCACATTAGGACTTTTGGTAATTTAGCCTGATGGCAAGCATTGCAAAAATATTAAATGTTTCTGGACCCCTTAGAAGATCCTCTTCTCGTCTTTGAGACAAAAAATCCAGCGCCAACCACTACAACCACCAGTACAAAGCCAAAAAATAGCGATGTCATGAGATGAAGTACCCAATTTATAGCCAATATAGCTACTAGTGCAGCCGCACCAATTCCGGCAAATTTAGCGATTCGCATCTTTGCTCCTTATCTATTGAATAAAAATTATCATATCTCCAAAGCCTGTGAATTCCTTTGGAACTACACAAGCAATTGAAAAAATCATTCATCGCTGCAAGAAGCTCCAGCGGGTCACCTCTAAAAAAAAGGCCCTAATCGAGTGGCCAAAAAAGTACCCAGCCGAAACGAAGATCACCCCAACCAAAATAGAGATAACAAAAGGAATAATAAACAAGGAGCCTAACCCAACAAGTTCAGCTACTGCCCTTGCGTTGCCAATAACGTCAAGCCCCATCAAAGCCTTAAAGAGCATCTCCAAAAGAAATGAGACTGTCGATGCGTAGATCAGATAGCGATATCCACGACGTAGCTTGACCAACCCAAAGATCAGGCCCAGCACTATTGTCAGCCCCCAAAGGCCCGAGATTGATATAAGAACCATCACTGCCGTCAAAGTTCCGACAATCAGATATTGCAGCTTTGATGACTTTTTCTGGACTATGGATGGATCAATCATTGAACTACCTTCCAATAAAATGCGAACATAGTGGTCATCGAAGCGTCCAAAGCGCTATCGCCGAGCTCGCAGAGGTTGGAACCATTGGCAGATAACGACCTTGACGCCACGCTAAAGCCTGGTTGGAATATAGCGGTGATATAGGATTCTCGCTTTGGCCACCTGGAATAATACCAACGAACTTAACTCCCAATTCGCCGACCATTCGCCAACTCGGACCGGCAGTGCTCAATAGGTTCCCATCGGCTGCATCTACAGTCCAGGAGTCACCTGCGCCTGGGAACGGCCCATAAGAGAACTGCTTTACTTGAGCCAATGAGACGAACTCGCGTTTATGAACCTTTCCCCACTCGATAGCTGACAAAGAACTGCCATAGGCCTTGTCAAGCTGCGTCACGGTCTGGACGAAAGCTTTGAAGATGATCTTGTTCCTGCTCTGGCCCGAAGTAATCGAGGTATTAAATATTCCCGTAGAGGAAGGGTGTAAAGAAGCAGCCTCTATATCTTCGACAAGTGCAGTCGAGGGAGTTCCCACTACTAAATTTGGATCCTTGGCCGTTGGTACTCCAGAACGAGACCATAACCCTCCAAAGGTATCTGTCATGTAATTCTGGAGGAAGTACCACCAAATCGTTGCCGCAGAAGAAGTCGTGTCCATCGAATAATTCCACTTCTCAAGACTCGACAAATACTGTTTGTAGAGTGGCGATAGTGTGAATGCGCCACTTGGATTCGAAGAAGCAACAGCACCCTTAATCAGCGGCACAATCTCACTAGCAAGTAAATCAACGTTGTTCGACTGGAGTGCCTCCATTTGAGCCATCGTCACTTTTTTCGTACTTGACAGAACTTTCTTTATGGTGCGAGCTCTAAATCCGTTGGAAAAAAAGTTAGCTGAGGTTCCTATGTAATATGGATACTTTGAGGTAACCTCGCGCTGATTGGCCGAAAATGCAAAGTGCGTAGGTGGATCATAGACCATTGGAACTTGGGAATAAGGTATAGTACCCACTACATCGTTTGAGCCATTTCCAGAGAGAGGCAGCCAAGGTCTCGCCGCTTTCACCTGAGGATAGATGCCAGGAGCCACAATTCCTATATTCCCATGGACATCTGCGTAAGCAAAGTTCTGTGTGGGGGCGAGCCAAGTCTTGAGTGAATTGCGAAATTGACTAAAGTTGCTAGATCTCCAGACACCAATCATGGCGCTTAGATCTCCCGAGGGAAGTGCACCCGTCCAATAGACCGAATCTGAAATGCCAAATTTTGAGAGTATCGGACCGTGTACAGTCAGACGAACTTGGTAACTCTTGTAGCCACCACCCCTAAGTGGAATCTTGTAATTAATTACATTCATCTTTCGCCACTTGGATTTCCAGAAATACTCACCGGGTCGACTTGGCGATGTCACCTCTTGATAAAAAAAGGTTGCTTGATTTTGGGTATTAGTTAAGCTCCAGGCAATATTTTTATTATGACCAATTAAAATTCCCGGCAGACCTGGAATTCCAACGCCGGAGATATCAATAGTGGGAGAAGATGCAACCATCTGATACCAAACCGAGGGCAAAGACTGGTGCAAATGCGGATCTCCGGCGATCATCGCATGTCCATTAGCCGACTTAGTGGAGTCCACAACCCAATTATTCGAGTTGCCGCCAACACTTTTGAGTAAGGGCTGGGACGAATTGACCCAATTGAGAATCGATAGATCCACATTTTTCAAAGAAGTAGCTGAAAGCTTGACCGACGATCGCTTCTTAGGTTTGTTCATGACCGTCTTAGCCGCGATAGCTCGACCTGTCGAATTTGGGGTTGTCCCAGGAATGACCTGTGTAATCGGCGAGAGTGGTGCCTTCTTATATGGTCCCAAATCATACGGTGCCTGAGGGTTGTTTGCTACCACTGGAAAGAGCGCCATTGTCTTGGTGTAGCCCAATGACTTCTCTAATAACTGATAGTCGATTGAGGTTACATTGAAATCTAAAACCTGGGTCAAATCCCCTTCAATCAAGAGCGAATCGATCGGCGTCCAATTTGCTGGGGTGTACTTCAGAAGTTTGAATTGCGCAGGCAGGTTGCGATTGGACTTGAACTGCGAAATTTGATAATTGACCCCCGCGGCATAGGCAAGCAAATCCTTGCCCAAAGCCGACTTGCTCCCTATCTTCTTCCACTCAGCTGCAGCGGTTCGATTCAATCCCAAGGTCAGCTCAAGTTCATCGTTGGACAGAGCGCTGTTGCCAACTATCTGAGTCAGAGTTCCCGAAGCCTCTCTGCGGAGTAGATCCATCTCAAAAAGACGAAAGTGGGCATGAATATAACCCATTGCTTCAAAGAGATCATGGTCAGAACTGGCATTTATGGTGGGTACTCCGTTGGCATCAAATGCTACAGTTACGGCCGAGTTCAATCCGGGGAGGCGAAGCGTCTGCGTAACAGGAGGTTTTGCATTATTGGCCATAGTCCAAACCCCTAGAAAAGGATTAAATGTATTTCCAAGAGATGGAACCGTTCCATAACCTGAGATTCCCAGGGATATGGTTACAACAAGAACTAGCGTTGCCACAATAAGCTTGGCAATAGCACGCCCCTTATTCTTGCTTATAGACAACTTCTACTACTTTCCTAAAAAATTCAAGAACTTCCGGCACTCTTTCAAAGATCTACCCCAAAGGAAATTCTCAATCCCTTGTGGTTCGAACGACCACTTCACACCAAGGCGTAATCAAATCGATCCACTGCATGAACATACCATTCTTTTGCTGGCCCGTTGCCCCCAGAATTAGATTTTAAAGAGGTGGTTGACAACTCAATCAGTCAATTCGGGGCCAAGCACCCACATGGCTAAGCCAAATCATAGGCCCAGCCCATTATGGCCCATTGATACAAAAACGAGAGTTAAAAACTTTAAAGCCCTAAGGTCAACTAATTTGCTAGGCGCTTTTAACTCACGACAGATACCTAATCAATAGTCACCATATCTAGGAGTGCTCAGTTCTAGCCAATTGCCGTCATACCTTCAACCGGGCATATGAGCGTTAAATTAGAAACGAAAATGAATGGGCAAACTTATAAGGAAGCGACTTTGGATGTCGGATAGCTAGAACTTTAGATTGCGCCAAGGTATAGATTACGATTTCGAAATTTCCAAGAACTCGATCTTTCTCCTTTACTATAGAGAACTTCGAATTTGCATCTGGAAGTTGAAAAGCAACAACGCAGACGTGAGATCCTGCACCCTTGCCAAGACTTTTCTCAAACCGCCTCACGATATTGTATGGGAGAAGTTTGACCCCTAAGAGGTGCGCATTTTTACCCGCCACATGAAATGAGGCCGGTAACGCCACAAAACACGATGCAGAAGACGTGCCCAACCCAGCCGATGCACCCCCACAGGATGACAAAAGCAAAGCTAAAGAAAGTAAACTTGCCGCTCCAAGAAGCCGCGCCTTAGAGCCAACTTGAAATCTAACTCTCATTTAGATCACCATTTAAAATTTCAACGGGCAAAGATTCAGCTATTGGAGTTGAACTTCGCCGCCGTGCAAAGGAAGTCCAAAGGTATGCGCCCCAGCCAATTGGAATCGTCATCCAAAAGCTTATCAAGCGATAGATCAAAACCGCTGCTACCGCCGACTCTTGAGCGCCCCCATAGGCGACTAGCGCTATGGAAAGACTCCCCTCCACCACTCCTAGTCCGCCCGGTGTAATCGGCAAATTCGCTGCCAGCTGTCCTGCACCGTAGGCGAGAAGCAAGCCTCGCCAGGGAATCGATTGATTGATGGCATAGTATGCAAGCACGAGAACACTCGCATCAAACACCCAATTCAAGGTTGCAACAAATGTCGCCAGTAAGACTCGTCTCAGCGTTGGCCGCGTCTCTTGAAAGGATTGACAGAGCGCATCTACTTCCCCTATGCCTCCTCTTGGTAGGCGAATAAGTCTGTATGTCAACCCCAGAGATGGTCTAATTATCTTTATCAAAATCGAGGGTGAAGATATCAGCCAAGAGAGGCCAACCATTACGACCAACACTCCAGGAATTACCAAAATGAGATCCAAGAACTCCGAACTTCTAATCGAATCAAAGACTCCGATCAAAGCAAGAACAGCCAATCCAGCGCCTGAAAGAAGATTGGTGGAGATTATCACCCAACTATCGAAGATCGAATCGGCCCCCATTTGGCGATATTCACGAAAACTGTAGATCGAAGAAAAGGCCGTGCCTCCAGGAACGCAATTGTTGATGGTGGTCGTAGCTATCGAGATCGCTACAGGATGGAAAAAGCCAGTTCGTAAAAGACGGGTTCGTAAAAGCAAAATCGTAAAGATGCCAAAGGCCAGCACGGAAGCACCTTCTGCGAAGATCGCTAGAACTATATATGGCCACTGCGCAGACTCAATCAGCTCGAGAGAGCCCCCAAGTTCGCCAGACTGCCCACTGATTACATAGACACCAAAGGCCAAAACCCCAATGGCAAAGGCCGAACCAAGAATCCGTCGAGCTCGACGATTCGACTTCAAACCACGAATCCCATTGGATGATCGCGCCGAATTATTTGTCTTCAAGGAATGCAATTCATCACTCTCTAAAGAGACCACCAGAGGCAAAGTCTCAAGGCTTCTGCGCTAATGGAGCTTAGTTACTTTGGCAATATAGCCATTGTAACGACCAAGTATTAACTAAACCTTGGAAGACCAAAAGCACCCCTAGGCACTCACATCAATAATTACATCGACAAATCAATCTCGCCACAAAAGAATATGGGATATTTTCTTGGCCCAGTGTCGCCTTTTGGATTAGCGTCTCTAGCTCATGAGAGAATTACTCTCTGTTGACTCGAGAGTCAAAAAGGCATTTTCCCACCCTAGGCTAACCTCTTAAAAGAACCAGAAATAGAGCCAAGAGTAAATTTAGGATGTTTGAGCGTGATCAGTAAAAAGATTTCAATCGTTGGAGGTGGTTTGGCTGGGCTGTCTGCCGGCTTCTACCTCAAACAAAATGGCTTCGATATCTCGATCTTCGAGGCAAGCGACCGGATCGGAGGAATTGTAGCCACAGATTCAGTAGAGGGTTTTTACTTAGATCGCGGCTTTCAAATCCTAATAGATTCATATCCTGACTTTCGCAGAATTGTTGATCCCTCTAAAATCAACCTAAAACCATTTACCAAAGGTGTCCACTTCGTAGATTCGAATGGTTCTCAGGAGTTGATGAAGTTTCCCGAATCATCCCGGGATCTTATCGATGCAGTCAATCTGGTCAAATCCTTTTCGATTGGAGAGTTATATCCCCTTGCGAAAATCGCCTTTGACCTTCTCAAAGGGCGGCGGGACTCTTACTTCTACATGAAAGAGCAGTCTTCGCTTGGTTATCTACAAAAAGCTGGCGTCTCCGCCTCGGTAATCAACCGATATTTCAGACCATTCTTCAAGGGTGTCTTTTTAGAGGACGACCTCAGCACCTCCTACCGAATGTTATTATTCACTCTTTCAAACTTTCTAACTGGCCATAGCGTAATTCCAGATACTGGAATGGCTGAGATACCAAGTCAGATCGCATCAAATATCGAACCAGAAGATATCCATCTCAACTCAAAGGTAAGATCCGTGTCGGACCGATCGATTACCCTAGAAGATGGAAGCGAGCGTCCCCATGACTTTGTGGTAGTCGCTACAAAACCAGATCAAGCAAACCTTCTTCTGGGCAACAACGCCAAGGTGAACTATCGAAGCGTTGCGTGCCACTATTTTGCAACCGAGATAGAACTTTCAAATGAGCCAACCGTAGTAATACCACGAATGCCCGAGATAGATTTGGCAACCGTAGTTCAACTCGATGCGATTTCAAAAAGCTATGCACCAAAAGGTGTCCATCTAATCTCGGCATCTACCCTAAAGCCAGATATGGACCCAGATGTAATAAGTGATCAGATTGCTATAGTCCTAGGAATTGAAAAAAACGAGCTTAGCCACATAAGAAGCTACGAAATCAAAGACGCTTTACCTGTAGTTTTTAGCTCTGGAAACGTTGGCGACCCATACTTTTTGAATGTATCTCAAAGAACTTTTCTAGCTGGCGACTATCTCCAGAATCCATCCATCGATGGAGCATTGAAGTCCGGACGACTTGCCAGTCAAGCAATAATGAGCTCCAAGCTAGCCTGAAGGTCAAAACGGCGATACAAGACTTGATAGACCAATTCAAAATGACAGATTCCGGTTCGCTTCAGATGGCCTAGAATCTCGTTAAATAAGTTTCATTTTTTGAAAACTAAAAGAACAGGCAAGGACAAAGACGAATGATCTTGGATAGAAATGAGACATCTCGGTCCCAACCACAATTCGGATTAGGAATTAGAATTCCCGGAAGCACCGTAACTGGGATCGAAACCATAGCAGGTAGGCCGGCAATGGTTATCTCATCTATTCCAGCGCCAAACAGAGGAGCCCTAACCCAAGAAGACGGCATCAAGATCGCTAACGCAATCAAAGTAGCAGTTAAAAACGAGCTCCCAATTGTTCTTTATCTATCGACATCTGGAGCGTCAATACATGACGGAATTGCTGCACTAAATGGTTGGGGGCGAGCCGCTAGGGAACTCGCGGCAGCCTCTGGCGTTGTGCCAATCTTAGCCGGACTATTTGGCCCTGCAGTTAGCGGACCCGCACTATTGCTTGGTCTGGCTGACATTGTGATCTCCACACCGGACTCCTATGCCTTTGTCTCTGGTCCAGAGATGGTAAAAGGATACACAGGTGTTGAAGTCGCTGCCGTTGACCTTGGTGGCTCCTACACACTAGCCACCAAAACTGGAGTTAGCCATCTTGAAGCCCAGAACATGCAGGAGATGAAAGAACAGGTGGAAGAGATTCTTTCAATTCTTCCACGTTCTACAAACTACGTCTCCCAAGTGATTGAAACGAATGACCCAGTCGGGCGATTATGCGACTCTTTGACATCGTTGATCCCTAACTCGCCCACTGGATCATACGACGTTAGGGACATAATCTCTGAAATCGTTGACGACGAATATTTTCTCGAACTTCGTCCACTTTGGGCACCCCAGCTAGTTACGGGGATAGCTCGAATAGGCGGTCATGCTGTAGGAATACTAGCCAATCAACCACGAGTCCTCGCTGGCACCTTAGACATTCCAGCCTCACAAAAAGGTGCTCGGTTCGTAAGATTCTGCGATGCCTTTAACCTACCGCTAATATCATTGGAGGATACCCCAGGTTTTCTGCCGGGGAAAGACGTCGAATGGCGAGGAATGATTCGCCATGGCGCCGAACTTGCCTTTTCATATGCAGCTTGCGGAGTTCCGAGGATATGCCTGATTTTAAGAAAAGCATATGGGGGTGCTTACATCGTGATGGATTCCAAGGGAATGGGTTCAGACGTAGTGTTCGCATGGCCATCGGCTGAAATCGCCGTTATGGGCGCACAAGGGGCAGCCCAAATACTAATGAGACGAGCAACCAACCAAGAAAGAGCCCAGTATCAGGAGGATTATCAGGCTAGATATCTCACTCCATACATAGCTGCCGAACGGGGCTTTGTCGACGAAGTCATCGAACCCAGAGATACGCGCAAATCCATAGCTTTGGCGCTGGAACTAATTATAGCCAAAAAAGAGAGTATCCGCATGGCAAAACATGCCAACTCACCGATGTAGCTTTAGATGCTCTTCCATACTCGGGCCGAGAGATAGGGCTTTAGCCTCTGTGCGAGTTCAGCGTCATCGCTAGCATTGCGCGGCTTCTTGAGTTCATAGAGATTGTCAACAGAGACAAACAGACACACCATATCAAGGAGATCGAGAGCCTTTTGACCTTTGGGCGGGGGAAATACGACTGGCCCAAAGAAGGTATGGTCACCATTGAAGGTAATGGTAGGCACGCCAAATGCGCCGTGGGCCTCACGTACAAAATCATGATCTTTTCGCACTATGTCGATTGCCTCTTGAGAATGGATAGATGAAAGCACAAGCTCGGAGTCAATCCCCACCTTCCCTGCGAACCGAGTAGCAGCTTCCAGGGTGTGAATAGGTTCACCCCTGAGATGTATTGCGGAGCCAACCTCAAAGTAAAAGTCATCAGCCAATTTAGGATCTAACTTTTTAGCGAGTGCTGCCACCTTCATCAGGGAGAATCCAAAAGACCAATCACGCTCCCAGGGGTGCTTCTTGCCCTTCTCCAAATTGATCTCTTCTAAAGAAAAAAATCGAAAGTCGATCGATAATCCATAGTGATGGGCGACCTCCCGCATCCAAAGAGATGTTGCAAAGGCAAATGGGCACATTGGGTCGTAAAAAAATTCGACACGTTCTATCTCCGATGCCTTCACTTTTCTCCTTAGCGTTCTCAATTGACAAAATTTAGGTGAGAACCAAATCTACAAAGGCAATATCACCAAAGCCACCGTCACCAATTGTGGAATGGATCATATCAAAAAACCTAAATTCTGATAGACCGCCGTCCCAAGTTCACTATCGCTACCGATCTTTACGCTTCCATCTTCTAAATAACTATGGGCATTGAGGCGTCCTGCAGCGGCAAAGACAAATGCCTCAAAGGTCATGGTCAACGAGGCGTCATCGATCTCTTTGGCATCATCTCGCGCGACCACAGCGCGACCATCGCGAATCAAAATCCTAATAGTATCAACATTACCAGGGTTAACTTCTATCTCAAAGCGGACTTGAGTGCCCTCTTTGGCCTTGACTTTCTTACCAACTACAAATCCTAGACCCGAGACCAATTGATCATATGAAATCTTTCCTGATCTATCGTGTGCAAGAAAGGATCCGCCACTGGATATTCGAATATCTTGTTCATGGACAAAACAATCCATCACCCGAATGACCATAAAGTCTCGATAGGTACCTTTGCCAATCGGCGTCCAGCTCTCTTTCGAAAACTCCTCCTCGGTCATAGAACCGAGCACCTCTAAGCGTTTGGTGACGCAACTTTCAAACTGATCTAAGATTTCGGCTGAGGACTTAGACCTTAGTGACTTTATCCAGGCCTCATTGGATCTTCCGATCTCATTTTTAACGTGCGACCCAACTTGATCGTCGTCCATCACTGGAGTTTGATCTCCGAGAAGACTCCTTTCGGTACCTACGATATGCGAAAGAATATCCCCTACGCTCCAGCCTGGACAGTTCGACAACGCAATCCATTGTTCTTCACCTAACTCACGGCAATAACCCCCAAGGGAGTTCCAAGTCTCAGCAAGTGCAGAAATTATAAATGAAGATGAATATTGCACAATGAACCCCTAATCGATGTCATCTCTTTAACACTACGACAAGTCAGTCATTACGTCGCCATTTTTAAGAATCTATCACAGTAAAAGTTAGAATACCCCCACTGGACCAAATTGCAATTGCCACCATCACATGATCAGCCTCAAAGTCCAACGATCAAAGGACTTGGCCATCTAGCAGTCAATCGCCACTGATAATCCCTATCAGGAGCCATGTCGAAAAGAAGATCAAGCCACAGATCCAAAATACTTTGCCTTCCGGGCCGTAGGGGCAAAACCGCCAGACAAAACAAAACCACAAGATCCTCCAAATTAAACTATTTTTAGACACATACCCGAAATTAAATAAACGCAAATAAAAATCATCTAGTTCAGGTGAACAAAAACACGAAATTTACAAAGGGATCTAATATATTTAGCTTGATTACTCAAGCAATTCATAGATCAAAATGACAGAAATAAAGATCGAAAATCAGACCGCCCGCTGGCATAGAGACGATTATCCGCCCATCGGGTTATCTGTCTTGGAATTTTGACGATAAAATATCCAGCTGCTAAAAAAGATGCCGACCAATTAAGAATCTTTTGAACAAAACGAGATAGCCACCAGCAAGAATCAGGATTAGATTCAAGGAAAGATCCAACCAAAAAATTACCATCACCCATGGGGATACGTAATTCAAAACAATGTGATTTACACCCTTATGTAAGACAAGACCCGTTAAAAAACCATCTGTAGTGATCAGTGGAATTGGAACTCCATTATCGAAAGCATGCTCACCTGGCATAACCTGATCGAAGAGAACCACGAAACCCTGCCTTTTCGCCACCAACGATTCGACGGTTTGATCTGTATCTTTATGAATCGACGTTAAAATCAGATCTTGATTTGTCTGGCTTTTGGGTAGATGATTTCTTGAGATCTCATTTTGGGTAACATATGCAGTTGTGTCTCCTGAGATAAGCGGATGCGCCTTTGAATTGCCGCTAGGACGAATCTCGGTCGGCACAAAGAGTTGACTACTTAAATTCGATATAGTCGAATAGTAGATAAACTTTCAAACGCCATTGAAGGTCACGGATCCTCCATATTGCCATTGAGAAGCTACGTCAATAGAGGTAAAGAGAGAGATCTTGGGATCGCTCTGTTCTTGGGATAGCACCTTCAAATAGATCTCTCGATTAGGGTGAAGCCGCGAATACGATGAATCGCCACTTGAGATTCCCGTCGCCCATTTCAACAACGAAATAGATCTCGAATCCAAATTAAAAGCCGCGCCCAAATCTGGTCGTGAATAGTAAACCCCTAGAAGCGCACTAAGTGCACTTGTAACCTGTCGATTCTTACCAAAAGGGGCAGGAAGGGAACTATCCACCACTTCATAGGAGGTGGCCATCTTCTGTCCTAGGATCAGACCACCGACGCCCATCAGATTCAAAGACTTCAGCGATCCATAGTCTATTGCCACGTTATATAGCGAAGGCGCCAGTGGCCACAACGGGGATAGCGACGAGTGCGTCGGGGCATTTCCAAATTCCAATTTAAGAGTATTTACATATCCCTTAGGAAAAAAGATTCCCAAACCTTGAATACTTGAAAGGTCATTCATCGCAAGGACCGAAGGCAGAAGCAGATCACCTGGCGCTAGAAAAATTGCATGTGAAAATTTGGAGCTCTTGATGACTCGCGCGATAGGCGCTGACATCGCCACGGCCTGAGGAGTCGGAAAAAAATTCCTAGGAAGGTAAACAAAGAGAGAGACGACAACCAAACCAGCAAGAGAAATCTCCGACCAAGCCAAACGATCAAAAAGAACAACAATCACTAAACCAACTAAACAAAAAATATAGAAGATGAATTGACTGGAAAAAGCGGCCACAACTGGAGCCGTCAAAACAGGAAAGGCCCTGGAGCCCTGCACATGTATGAATAGATCGAGAGCTACATAAAAAAGCAAAGGAAATATAAAACCACATACCCTTACCAATTGAGTTGCCGATCGAATAGCTTCAAAGCCGATCGCCGCAAGAACCACAAGCGGCAACCACCACATAAAGGGCAAAAACCTAGGAAGTGCTATAAGCCGTAGGATCGGTAGTGAAAATAGTGCATCGACATAGGCAAAGTTGAAGTCTGCCAGAAAGCCAAAGAGTGCAAAGCCGAGAATAATTCGATGCCAGAGTTGGTACTTCCCCCTGGATAAAACCAAATCCTTGATAATTGCGACTGTTCCAAGAGCCGCCAGTGACCAGAGAATAGGGTTTCCCCACGCCCACTCAGCAAAGGTACCCTGATAGATTCCGCCTATCACGCCTTTCCCAAAGAACCATGGATCCACTAAAGTTACAAGCCATGAAATAGGCGAGTGATGCTTCCATCCATTTGGTGACTGGAGTGCAGCACTCGTTGAAATGGCACCATACAAAGAAGCGGTAGCTATTGCCGATCCGACCAAACCAAGGATGCAGCTAATTATTATCGCAGTTACCAGCCCCATGGAATGGCGCAGTTTATACCCGTTTTTTGTCAAAAGCGCAATCATGAAAAAAAAGATCATGATGGCCAGAAGTGGAACCACTTCATCGAAGCCCGACAAAAATAACTGGCTTACCAAAAAGGCTAAAATCAGTAGCCATCCAACCCTTCGATTGCCCCTTGCGCGAATCACTCGCGAGATTGCCAGCACTAAGAAAAGCGAATCCATAAATGGGTTAAACATATCGAGGTTCAAGTTCGAAACTATTGGTCCGCTCATGCAAACTAACAATGCGCCCAAAGCGGATGGCAACCTACCTAAGTCAAACTCTCTACATAGTAAATATGTGCCAATGGCACACAAGTTGAGGCAGAGTATAAGCCAGAGAGATGGATTAGACGGAAATAGCAGATGAATCAGGATCTCGGGAAAGAACCAGGGAGACCCTTGGTTTCCAGCCAAGTTGAGACCATAGCCCTGATAAGGCAAGATCAAAGGTAGATGCAAATGCGCCCAAGCGTGGGTTACTGCTCTTTCCATCGGTTGAGTTATAGGGCCACCAGCAGTAGGGTCCCCCACAAACGCTGGCCCTTGAGGCCAATTGGTATTTGTTATCAAGCTTTTGGTGCCCACGATGACGGGCCAATAGTTAGCTATCATTGCAAGTGGCAAAACGAAAAAACAAACTATTATGTCATAGATATATCCGGGGAATCTACCTTCTTTTACGTTCCGCCTATCACCATGAACTTCGTCAGTTTGTCCTAATAGTGAACCTCTAAATATCTCGTAAATCGCGAACTTATCCTCTAGAAGTGAATTTAACTAAATAACCTGCAACCAGTGCCCTAAAACACGTCCCCGCAGATCGAAAGCATATGTCGTACAATCCCCGCTCGAACAATTAGCCACAAATAAATCAGCACAAGAGATTCAAGTGTCAAACTAACCCGAAAGCGACTGCCATATTATCGACACTCTCAACCTGGTTTATAATTCAACTTTCCTGAGCTAGCCAACACTCCTCAAAGCATTACTTATCAAAGAGCTCAAATCGTCAGCTCTCCAAGTCGACCCAACACAGACCCATACCATCCGAATCATCTTTCACCCCAGATATGGTAGTGATTTATGCAAAGACAAACTTGCCAACACCTAACGAGGAAGCAGCTCTCAATAGTCGGCTCACAACAAAACCTACCCTTGGTCTTAGCGCTAACTAAAGCAAAGAATTCAAGCACATGGAATGCCACTGAGCGACATTCTCGAATATATGCGATCTATGTTAATAAATTATTAGAGCCTACCTAAAAGAAGTCAAACAGTTCACCAAGAGATCCAAATGAAGTTCCAGCGCGAAGGCGCTTCCAAGAACCAGGCGACTTAAGGATAAATTAAAGTTCGAAACGTCGCTTCAAGGATCATTTTTATGCCATCCAACACCAGTTCAATGGCCCTTTCGCTATGGCACCAAGAACGATCGTGGGTAACGAATCGCCAGTCTCAGAGACAATCCACAGTCGGACTCCATCAATAGATCCAAAATTACTGAATAGATCTAGGATCTCAAAACTCAACGAGAATTAGACCGGTTCGCGAATTGTAACAATTAATCAAAAACGATTTAGCAATATACTTCAGCGTGGAGTCTAAAAATCGATGCTAGTTCCCTCCTGTCGAGCCAACCCATAGGATTTGACGTGCTTGGCTCGAGTTTTTTCAAGCGTATTACCGAAAGGCAAATCATCAAATCTGAACTTAAAAGTTCAATAGACGAATAGAGACCCTCAGAAAATCAAAATCTCAACCTCGAGAGCCGCTCTATTGAGCATTAAAGGCTCTATCATAAGCTATAACGCTGGCACTATCTAGACAAATGCAGTCTCCTGAAACCAACAGCCTCGATTGAAGGCATCTAGAAGTGATTGAAGTGGCTATTTGATATCGATGAAGTAAGTTGCAATTGGATCAAACTCACTATGGACCATCGATATCGGCAAAGTATTTTATAAGAGCCAAAGATTATCAAGCAATAGATCAACAGTAGCTTTCCCCTATTTCAGAGATTACCTAAATCCATAACGTTGAATTGCTCACTCATCTAAAGGGATCGCCATCAAATCGATCGACAAAGGTAAACTCTTCTACAGGAGCTCTCTTTAGGCTCGTCAACTTCTTCTTTGGATATCCAAGCGCAATGAGCGCGGCTAGCCCATATGAACCTGGCATATTTACAAGGCGAGCAACTTGGTCTTCACGCCGACATAGCGTAGTAGTCAAAACTCCTCCGATTCCTTTTGCATTCGCAGCTAGGAGGATGTTATAGGCAAATGGATAGACGCTGGCTCCACCGACGATGCTTTGGCGGTCGAGGCCATTATCTAGAACCGCAAGCGCACCCATATCTACAAAAACTGCCAAAAGAACCGGTACCTTATCTAAGTTATCACTAAAGTAAAAAGGTGTACGTGTCTCAAAGGCGATGCTCAAATCGACTGCCGGTTTAGTCCATTTTCTATTCTCGATCGGGGCAAAAGGTACTTTACCTACCCTTTGGTGAGCCTGGTATTCAGCCCAACCCTCAACGTATAAGTCTCGAATACTCTCGCGAAGTTGTCGATCTTTAATTACAAGGACCGTCCATCCCTGACGGTTTCCACCACTGGGCGCGAAACGTGCTAGCTCTAAAAGCTCATAAAGATCGGCGTCGCTTACATCTCGATCTTCAAACTCCCTTACGCTTGCGGTAGTTCGAACCACTCGATCAAATTCCATATCTTGATCTTACACCCAGCTATAAGATACGCCCAAGCTTTATCATTGCTAAAGCAGTAGCGTGGATCTCTCAAATTACAAGGTCACCACGCTGCTGCTTTTTTAGATCTACATAAGCCCTTCAAAATGGCTGAGTCTCATCCCGTGTTATGGATGCTATTTGGCCAGCTTTAGAAGAGATTGATTCAGACGTAACACATTGACCGTGTTCTCTCCCAAGAATCCAAAGTCACGCCCACTTTGCTGACTCAGGATCAATCGCCTAAGTGCCGACGGTGCAATGCCTCGGGCCGCTGACACCATAGGTATCTGCACCAAGGCAGAATTAACTGAGATGGAAGGATCGAGACCGCTAGCAGAGGATGTAACCAGCTGCGATGTCGGATTGACCCCATGAGAGTGATAGAAGGCGTAGGCCGCTGACACCTCCTTGCGCAGAAGGATCGAACGTGGGCCATAGTTGGTACCCCCACTTGCCATCGCATTGTAGCTCCCAAGTCTTCCATGGAACCAAGTAGGGCCAGTAAAGCTCTGTCCTATAAGGGGTGAGCCACTGCTTTGGATCTGACCGGTAACCTTCGAGCCAAAAAGTCCACTTCCTATCAGGGCCAAACTAACAGGATAAATAAGCCCCAGAAGAACCCCAAAGGCGATCAAGAAAATAACAGAACGACGAACTGCATTCAACATCTAGTACAACCTCGTAAAAACTAAGATCAAATCGATCAACTTGATACCAATGAATGGAAGTATCAATCCACCCACGCCATAGATCATCACATTTCTTCGAAGGAGGTGCGAGGCACTCGCTGGCTTGAATCGAACTCCACGTAACGCCAATGGAATGAGCACGATGATAATAATGGCATTAAAGATCACAGCAGATAAAACAGCTGAGGTCGGTGAGTGAAGAGCCATGATATTCAGGGCCTTCAGTCCCGGGAAACGAGCCACAAAGAGAGCCGGAATGATAGCGAAATATTTTGCTACATCATTCGCAATCGAAAAGGTAGTGAGCGCACCTCGAGTTATCAAAAGCTGCTTTCCAATTTCAACTATGTCGATGAGCTTGGTCGGATTTGAATCAAGATCCACCATGTTGCCGGCCTCTTTAGCGGCATTGGTTCCGCTATTCATGGCCACACCTACGTCGGCTTTAGCGAGCGCTGGTGCATCATTAGTCCCGTCACCAGTCATCGCTACAAGCTTTCCGCCAGCCTGTTCTGAGATTATCAACTCCATCTTACGCTCAGGCGTAGCCTCGGCTAAAAAGCTATCCACACCTGCCTCTGCTGCTATTGCCGCAGCGGTAATTGGGTTATCCCCAGTAATCATTACTGTGCGGATGCCCATCGCCCTTAGCTGGGCAAAGCGCTCTTTAATCCCATCTTTTACTGTATCCTTGAGCTCGATAACTCCGAGAATTCTGTTTCCATCCAAGACCAAAAGCGGCGTTCCACCATGGCTCGAGACTCGATCGGACAACTGGTCCACCTGGGGTGTTACTGTTCCGCCGCGACTAACCGCAAATGCTTTAACCGCTTCGGTAGCACCTTTACGAACCATTCGGTCCCCGATATCAACTCCTGACATCCTCGTGTAAGCCGAGAACGGAACAAAGATATGATTGTCCCCCATGGTCTGTCCTCTAATGCCAAACTTCTCCTTGGCAAGAACTACTATCGATCTACCCTCTGGCGTTGAATCAGCAAGCGAAGACAACTGGGCAGCTAGAGCTAGCTCCTGCTCGTCGACGCCGTCCATTGGATAAAAGTTGGCAGCCATTCGGTTACCTAGAGTTATAGTTCCGGTCTTATCTAACAATAACGTAGAGACATCACCGGCGGCTTCGACGGCTCGACCTGAAGTGGCAAGTACGTTTTTTTGAACTAGCCGATCCATTCCAGCGATTCCGATAGCTGATAACAGCGCGCCAATCGTAGTTGGAATGAGACAGACTGTCAACGCGACAAGAACGACTACCGATACAGTGGCATGTCCAAAACTTGCAAAGCTATAAAGGGTAACAGTTACCGGGATAAAAATGATAGTCAACGCAGCAAGCAAAATAGTAAGCGCTATCTCATTCGGCGTCTTTTGACGCGAAGCGCCTTCCACCAGTGAGATCATCCGATCAAGAAAAGTCTTGCCCTTCTCGGCCGTAATTTCAACCACTATTCGGTCTGACAAGACCAAGGTGCCTCCCGTTACCGCCGACCGATCGCCTCCTGATTCTCTGATAACCGGCGCCGATTCGCCTGTAATTGCGGACTCGTCGACACTCGCGACACCTTCGACGATCTCACCGTCAGACGGGATCACATCTCCGGCTTCACAAACGACAAAATCACCTCGTCGCAATTCAGCAGTGCTTACTCGAGTCTCAACCCCTTTATCATCGATGCGTCGAGCATCAGTGTGGGTTTGCATCGAGCGAAGGGTATTTGCCTGGGCTTTCCCGCGTCCCTCTGCCACCGCCTCAGCGAAGTTGGCAAAAAGAACTGTCAACGCAAGCCATGCCGTAACCGAGATAGTAAAGATTGAAGGTGATTTTATGCTCTCATAGATCGAGATCACAGTTCCAACCGCCACCACGAACATAACCGGGTTGCGAACTTGTACCTTTGGATGCAGCTTAGTAAATGCTCCCTTTAGGGCATCTCGAAGGATCGCCTTGTCGATGATTCCTTTACCAGCTGTTTTTTTCTCTTTTGAAGAGGCTTCTGGCCCCTTGGTCGTAGTTTCCACTAGAAAAGCCTTCCATGTGACAATGCTTCAGCAATAGGACCGAGCGATAGAACTGGGAAAAAGCTCAGGGCGCCTACGATCACGATCACTCCTACAAGTAATGATCCAAAGAGAAATGAATCCGTCTTTAGAGTTCCATCGGTCTCGCCGACGATCGGAGCTGCCGCAAGAGAGCCTGATAGTGCCAAGACGGGGATCATCACACCAAAACGTCCAAGCAACATCACCACTCCACCGATGATGTTATAAAAGGCGGTGTTCCCAGATAATCCACCAAAGGCCGATCCGTTATTATTCCCCTGGGACGTAATGGCATATAAGATCTCACTAAATCCGTGGGGACCCGCATTTAGGGGACCCGCCCGACCAGCTGGTACAGAAACTGCGATTGCTGTTGCCACAAGCACCACAATCGGCATTATCAAAACAGCTATGCTGGCGAGTTTGATCTCCTTAGCTTGAATCTTTTTACCGAGAAATTCTGGCGTACGCCCAACCATCAATCCAGCAATGAAGACCGTGACAATGGCAAAGGCAAGAATCGTATATAGACCGCTTCCAACACCACCCGGAGAGACCTCTCCAAGCATCATTCCGCCTAGAGCAACTGCGCCTCCAACCGGTGAATATGAATCCAGCTGGGAATTGATGCTTCCTGTAGAGGTTTGGGTGGAAGCCACGTCGTAAAGAACCGAATCAAAGATACCAAACCGAGACTCTTTACCCTCAAAAGCATGGACTACCTGCCCGTGGGTCGCTGCTGACATAACAGGCGATGGAGCCTTTTCCGCCACCGTCGCAACGCCGAGACTCACAAAGAAGAAAAACGCCATGGTTGCTAGAAGCAGCAATCCGGTACGCTTGCGCTTGATCATTTTGCCAAAGGTGTAAGTCAAGGAGACGGGAATAGCCAAGATCAGAACTACCGACAAAAACGCAGTCATGGCAGTCGGATCTTCAAATGGATGCGCGCCGTTAGCATTGAAGTAGCCACCACCATTGGTGCCAAATTGCTTGATTGTCTCCAGGGAAGCGACTGGTCCCAACGGAATTGTCTGCTTGAACCCAGTTGCCGCATTTCGAATGGTAACCGAATGAGAAAAGGTCTGAACGGCACCCTGGCCCATAAAGACAATCGCTGCAATGAAGGCTACCGGCAAAAGCACATAAATTATTACACGGGTTATGTCCACCCAAAAGTTACCGATAGTCTTAGACAATTTACGAGAAAATCCACGAGACAGCGCAATAGCCGCAGCAATGCCAACGGCAGCCGAGGTAAATTGCGGAACGACCAAAGCCATCATCTGCGACAGATAGGTCATTGTGGTTTCACCGGCGTAGTTCTGCCAGTTCGTATTCGTAATAAACGAAACAGCAGTGTTCCAGGCAAGTGCTGGTGGAACGCCAGGCAGATGCGACTGGTTCAGGGGCAGGTGTGCTTGAAGACGAAGAATCCCATAGCAAAATGCAATCGAAAGAACGCTAAAGATAATCAAGGACCGGGCATAGCTCTGCCAGCTTTGCTCTGCCTCGGGATCGACACCTAATAATTTGTAAAACCGACGCTCGATAAAGGAGAGAAATTTAACCCGGCCTTCAAAAACCGCCTCTAAATAAGAGCCAAGATACCTCCAGGAAATTCCAAGGACAATCAAAAGTGCCAAAATAGTAAGTGCGATATTCATTAAAATCGCTCCGGACGCCAAAGGGCATAGCAAAGATAGCCAAAGATAGCTATGGATCCAACCAGAAGTACAAGATTTACACTCATGCGTTCTCCAGTCCTTTTACGGCAAGAATGAAAACTACCGCAGTCACGACCATCGACGCTAAAAAATAAAGATCAACCATAGGAGCTAATGATAAGGAATGGAGTGTTAATGGTCCCTAAAAGGCAGGGCTCTAGATATCAATAATTAATTAATTCCATTGCTATCATCATCAGATTCCACCATCTGATATCCGATTCCGGCTCTGGTTCGGATCAAAGAGCCATCTTGACCGAGTTTTTGACGAAGTCTATTTACATAAACTCTCAAATAGTTAATTTCATCAAAATATCCTTCACCCCAAACGTCGTTGAGGAGTTGCCGATGGGTGTAGATTCTCCCGACGTTGCGAGCTAAAGCTGAAAGCAGGGCGAACTCCTTTTGCGTCAAGTCGATCTCAACGCCTTTTACCTGCACCTGCGAGGCGGCAAAGTCAATTAAAATATTTCCAATCTCGATGGACGAAAAAGCATCATCAAAGTTTCCTCTGATCTGACGGTGACGAAGAGAGACCCTCAATCGAGCGGCAAGTTCGGCCATGCCAAATGGCTTAGTCACATAGTCATCGGCTCCATTGTCTAGGGCAGCTACCTTTTTGAGCTCATCATGAACAGCAGAGAGCACAATAATAGGAACGTCACTAAAACTTCGGATCGTACTGCAAACTTCAACACCATCTTGATCTGGCAATCCAAGATCCAAGATAACCGCATCCGGTGGACTGTCTATGACCGACATGACTCCGAGATGGCCTTCGCCCACGAGCCTCACCCGATAACCCCTTCCGCTCAAACCAATCTCTAAAACTTTTCTTAGAGCTGGATCATCATCGATCACGAGTATCGATGGGTTAGAGTTCATGGATCGTCTCCATTGGTGCTATCGCTAAGGTAAAGAAAAATATGGCTCCGCCATCTGGAGCGTTCCGCACAGAGATTCTCTCACCGTGGGCTTCTACAAATGCCTTAGCAATTGCCAGGCCGATACCTGCCCGCCCCCCGTTTAGTCGCTGTTCAAACATGCGAAAGATCGCCGACTCGTCCTCTTTGTCAACTCCAGGACCCCGATCGCGTATCTCGATCAAGACTCGACCATCTTGAAGACGGGCTGCCACGTCAACTACACTATTAGCTGGAGAATGGCGAATCGCATTATCGAGTAGATTTCCCACCACTTGAGCCACTAAAGTGTGATCTGCCATAACATCGGGCACCTCGGGTGAA
This sequence comes from Acidithrix sp. C25, assembly GCF_904848545.2. Classification (NCBI taxonomy): domain Bacteria; kingdom Bacillati; phylum Actinomycetota; class Acidimicrobiia; order Acidimicrobiales; family Acidimicrobiaceae; genus Acidithrix; species Acidithrix sp. C25. Next base: position 342,223 of record NZ_CAJHCI020000003.1, on the reverse strand, counting down.
ATGAAAATCTCGATCGATTCCTTCAATTCACCTGTGAGCATAAGAGAGTCGATTCCCTCTTCGATTAGAACATCGATCTCGACTGGGGAAAATCTTGGCTCTAACGCACCAGCCTCTAGACGTGACATATCCAACAGATTCACAACAAGACGACTGAGGCGGTCCGCTTGGGCTTCAATCATTCTAAAAAGCTCATCTCGATCAGCAGCTTCAATCTCTAGACATGGATCTCTTAGGTTGGAAATAGATGCTTTTATTGCTGTCAGAGGGGTCCTCAGGTCGTGCGAAACGGTACCCAAGAGTGCACGTTGCCACCTCTGCGACTCAGCCATCATACGCGCGTGCTTTGCCTCTTGGGCCAAGCGGGCATGGTTCAACGCCAGACCGGCTTGATTCGCAAAGGTATTTAGAATTCTAAGGTCCTCTCGCTTGGCAGATTTAAATTTCACAACCAGAATCCCAACTGGTTTAGCTTGGACAGTGAGCGCAATCGCGAATAACCTATCGACGTTCAACTCACTGTTAGGTCCAAGATCCAAATTCTGCATCAAATGGTCGTTATCGGCCTTAAACTGCTCCAGGAGAATCGCAACATCAATCTTCCCAACCACTGCAATGGGCTCTAGGGCTCCCGAATTTTCGACTAATATTACTACGAACTCCAAGATAAAAGCGTCACAGAGGTTTAGTGCGATCGAATTAGCTAGGTCCGACAAAGACTTGTCGCCGATAAGCATCTGTGAAAGCTCAAACAGCCGAAGGTTGATCGAACTCTCTCGCAACGAGATCGCCCTCGCCTCGCCAAGATTAGATACCACTCGCGAAACAACCAAAACAACCACCACGTAGACGCCAAGTGCAATCCAGTTTTGATCAGCACCGACCGACAGGGTGTAAAAAGGGGGTATGAAAAAGAAGTCATAGACCAAAAACCCAATGGCAGCGCCAATAACCCCTACCCTAAAGCCACCAATTACGGTCCCGATTACCACCGGAACAACAAAGACCAAGGCTGATGTAGCAACGCTGATAGAGCCTCGAATAAAAAACAGAGGCACGCCAAAGATAATCGTTGCTACTAAGACGCCGCCGATGCCCCTGGCAAATTCTTTAGATGAATCATATGCCACATAGTGATCCTAATACATGAACAACGGTCTTACAATGACATCCTCCCCGCGCGCCCTTACGGAAAGGGCTTCCTAAGCTGCTTAGGCAGCTTTAGGCGTGGTGGTGCGCTTCACTGGGTCGCTCTGGCTGTGTCTAGGTAGACAATAGACGATTCTTCGTTGAGCCAGGTTTCCTTGGAGAATCGAGCTACTTCGTGCGCTTAGGTATTGTAGATAATCTTCTGGGCTCTCTTTGGTTTCCATAGATTGCGTTGTTCTGGAGCTAGGTTCCATACATGGCGAGCATCTGAACATGGCGAGCATCTGAACATGGCGAGCATCGAGGCAGTGCCGAACAAGAACGGGCAGTTCCTGTTCTTATGGGTACAATGCCTCACGAATACTCATACCTATATTATACGCCGAGGGTGTGATGGTTTTATTTTGGGAGCGCAATAAAGGTCGCTCGACCCCGCCCTTCCAGACGGGGTTTGCGCTCTTGTTCGATCAACCGTGGTATTGTCGACCAGAGAACCTTTCGCAATGAGTCAATTATCTACAATTGAAATTTTCAACAAGGAGACGATCGAGATGGAGAAAACGCCGTTTTCCGATACGGATACAGAAAATTCCTTCGTAGAGCCTGCAGGAAAGTTCAGAATCTATCTTGGCGCAGCAGCGGGAGTCGGTAAAACAGTAGCCATGCTCGAAGAAGGCATTCGCAGGAAAAGCCGAGGGGCCGACGTGGTGGTGGGATTCGTTGAAACGCATAAGCGTCCCTTTACCTTAGAGAAAACCCTCGACTTTGAGATCATACCGAGAAAAACCATCTCTTATAGGGGTAGCACCTTTCAAGAAATGGATTTAGACGCCATATTAGCTAGAGCGCCTGAAGTTGTCTTGGTGGATGAGTTGGCGCACACCAATGTGCCTGAATCCTCCACAAACGAAAAACGCTACCAAGACATACTGATTCTTCTAAAATCCGGAATCTCCGTGATTACTACAGTTAATATCCAGCACCTTGAATCAATCGCAGCCGCTGTCGAGGAGATCGTTGGTGCCAAAGTTGCAGAGCGAGTTCCAGACTGGGTGGTAAGAAACGCCGACCAGATCGAATTAGTAGATTCCTCGCCAGAGTCGCTTCGACGCCGCCTCCTACATGGCAATATTTACCCCCAAGAAAAGATTGAATCCGCACTCACCCACTTCTTCAAATTCGAAAATCTTTCAGCACTACGAGACATTGCTCTCAGATTCGTCGCCGACGAAACCGAGGAAGAGATGCTTGACTATCTGCGAAAGATCAAAATACCCGGGCGATGGGAGACCTCAGAGAGAATCATGGTGGCGGTGAGCGGTGCGCCTGAATCATCGTTCGTGCTACATCGCGCGGCCAGGATGGCCCAGAGAGCCAAAACACAACTAATGGTGGTTCACATCAAGTCCGCAGACGCAAATCTTAATGGCAGCGACCTAGACGTCCTAAAAAACGAGTGCGAAAAACTTGATGCCAGATGGCAAGACCTCTACGAGGACGACGTAGCAAAGGGAATTGTTGAATTTGCCCTAAGCGCCAAGGTAACCCAGATCGTACTCGGCGCTACTCGTCAAAATAAATGGAAAAGACGCCTTGGAAACTCCATACTCACCAAAATAATGGATAACGCAGGCAACCAAGGAATCGATGTCCACATAATCGCTCGTCACAGGGACTCCCCTAACGGAGACTTTACGTTGAACGAACTAACAGAGAGCTAGCCGCACCTAACGCCTTCAAAGTCGAGGCTTCGCACTACAGTAAATAGCAAATCAAAACAAATTGGCTTCTCATCAACTAGTACGATAGTTGTTAATCGATAAAGCACACTGAGACTTCGTTATGGCCAACTCCCAGTCATCCAAAAACCGATTATATTTCCGCCCCAAGGATAATGACATGTTGTCATCCACCGCTATGGTTGTCGAAGCCTTGAATATTATGCTAGATTCAGCTCTCGGCTCAAATCGGCTCAAAGTCCATCAATCGTGGATCAATCCAGAAGAATATGCAACACCAACCAAGAACAAAAAGCATCAACTTTGGCGATGAACGACGCTGTGTTCTGGTCGAACCGTCGATCGAATCGCATCTGCTATCGCCTTAGTGACGGCTGGGTTGAAGACCGTCGGAACGATATAAGCAGCCGAGAGCTCCTCGTCACCGACTATCCCCGCCAGCGCTCGTGCCGCCGCGATCTCCATTTGAGGAGTAATTGAACGCGCTCCAACATCCAATAGTCCCCGGAAAAATCCGGGAAAGACAAGCACATTATTAATTTGATTCGGCTCGTCACTGCGACCAGTAGCCACTATTGCTGCGTGTCTCCGGGCGATAACTGGATCGATCTCCGGATCCGGATTTGCCAGAGCGAATACTATTGGAGAGCTTGCCATCTTCAAAAGATGAGATTCTTGAATCGAACCCTTACCCGAGACTCCAATTATCGCATCAGCACCGACAATTGCATCGGATAGATCCCCTGTGACTCTATTTGGATTAGAGGCCCTTGCTATATGCAAGCGCTGTTCGTCTAAGTTTTTATCAGATGGATCCAAGATCCCTGTTCTATCAACTGCTATCAGATCTCCCACCCCTTCGGCCAAGAGAAGGGTAGATATCGCCACACCAGCCGCACCAATGCCAACAACAACGATCTTGGCATCTTTGAGTTTCTTGCCCACAACCTTCAGGGCATTCAGAATGGCCGCGAGGACTACAATTGCCGTACCGTGCTGATCGTCGTGAAAAACAGGAATGTCGAGCGATTCACGAAGTCGACGTTCAACTTCAAAGCATCTAGGAGCAGAGATATCTTCAAGATTTATCCCGCCAAAGACAGGCGCAATAAGTTCAACCGCTCGAACTATCTCATCCACATCTTGGCTCGCCAAACAAATTGGCCAAGCATCGACGTCGGCAAATCGCTTAAAGAGAACTGCTTTGCCTTCCATCACTGGCAGAGCAGCAGCCGGACCCAAATTACCAAGGCCAAGAACCGCTGATCCATCGGTGACAACCGCCACCGAATTTCGCTTTATCGTAAGATTCCTTGCCGCACTAGGATCCTTCGCAATTGCCAGACAGACCCGAGCTACACCTGGGGTATAGGCCATTGAGAGATCTTCTCTGGTCTTGAGCGGGACTTTAGACATAGTTCCCAGAACTCCACCTAGGTGAAGCAGAAGAGTCCGATCGCTCATTGCACGAACCGTAACTCCTGGAATCGAATCAACCAGATCCCGTAGCTTTGTGGAATGCACCTCGTCTTCAGCGTTCACTGTGATGTCGACTACCAGCGTCTCAGGACCGGGTTCAATCATATCAAGAGCTGTTATCGCGCCACCGGCTTCACTTATATTCGCGGTTACAACTCCGACAAGTCGTGCATTTGCTATCTCGACTCGTATTGTTACTGAAAACGATGCGCTTGGACTTGCACCCATAAAAATATCCGCCCCTCATGCCTAAGTGTCCCTTCCTATCCATGAAAGCAAGCCCTCAACGATCTACTTTGATCGTTTTTGGGGAAAAGACAAATAGAACTTCTTCATTATTTTAATCCACAGATTTACAAGTCGCAAACTGAAGATATAATATCGGTTTTCCTGACAGCTTCAATAAAGCTCAGACATCAACATCCTAGCCATTTGAACTCCCTCGAAGTCGTAATCTCCCAAAGCAGCACTTCCAGCGTCAATTACGTATCCACAATTCAAATCCGAGATCGGAAAGTAAAAATATTAACCTCAAAGCAGCCAAAATGTCGATGAGCAATCTGACCTTCAACCTCGAGACAACCATCAACGGGTCGACAGCCAAACCAGCTATCACACAAGGACTAACCAGAGGGGAAAATCTATCTTTTTCCTAGATCCTGACCGAACAAAAGAAAACGGCGAGATCAATTCGACACAGACTAACCACTCCGAGAAGATGCAACTGCGAGATCGATTCGGAATAATGACCAGGTGAATAACGCTGGAAATACTGAAAGCACTTAAAGGGAGTACCAAATGAGAATAGGCATCATCGGCGCAGGAAATATTGGTGGCAACCTTACTAAAAGGCTAAGCGCCCTCGGCCATGTAGTAAAAGTTGCAAACTCTCGTGGACCTGAAACGCTGAGTCAGCTTGCCGGAGAAACTGGAGCACTAGCTTGCAGCCCCAGCGAGGCCGTTTCAGATGCAGAACTTATCATCGTAACGATCCCACAGAAGCGGATTCCAGACCTACCACCGACACTCTTTCAAAACGTACCCAAAGCCGTTGCGGTGATTGACACTGGAAACTACTATCCAAAAGAGCGCGATGGGCTGATAGCCGAGATAGAAGATGGAGAACCTGAAAGCGTTTGGGTCGAGCGCCACCTTGGCCATAGCGTGATCAAGGCATTTAACGGGATCTACTCACAACATCTCTTGGATCGCCACCTCCCTGCGGGGACACCTGGTCGCATAGCATTGCCAGTTGCAGGTGACGACCAAGCTGCTAAAAAGATGGTCATAGCACTCATTGATGAGTTGGGCTTCGATGCTGTAGATGCTGGTCCATTAGCAGAATCGTGGCGACAACAACCAGGAACTCCCGTCTATGGCGCTGACCTTGGAATCGAAGGTGTCACCGAGGCGCTATCCCAGGCACCCAGGGAGCGTCCCGAACACTTCCGAAACTAATTTTTTCTTTATTATCCAAGCTCGCCTGAGCCGTCTTATAAAAACTTCTAAGCACTTAGCGTCAATGTGCGTCGGGAATTTGGCTATTTGACGGCTCAATTGTTCCTTTTGAAGTTACTCAGATTTAGAAAACACCTAGCAATTGAGCAGACGGTGCGAATTATCAGGTGTCACTATGGTAATCGACATAAGAAGCTCCTCATTAAAGTTGAAGGAAACGGCGGCCACTTAGGTAATTGATTCTGTTCGTAGCGAAAAAGAAGTAGGTATCTTTAGAGTTCACAAACGTCGAAGATTCACTGTATCGCTAGGGACGCGACCAACGAAAGCAAATGGAGACAGTCTCAAGTATCGGTGACGATCACCTTAGTTTCGGTGACGATCGAGAACTAATTATACGCACGCGTGAGACGGCAAAACCGCAAAAAGACAATGCCCCTTGATTACGACAGCGGCCTATGTCAGCCACGTAACGAACAGGAACGACGCGCACCGATGGAGACCTCGCGCAAAAGTGGAGATTGTATGGATGACCTGACGCCTCGAACTCTCTCCAACTGGATGCTATCGATAACCGAAGAAGAGAGTTTCTCTAGTTCGGGTTTGCAACTTAGAGTTCAATTCGATGATTCTCTTCATTCACACAGAGTCGAAGGGTATCTATGTACCACATAGGATCGTCGCCATTTGGTACAGGAAGGGTGATTCGAAATTCTAAACACTACGTACGCTCTATGAATGAAACAAGTCAGCCTAACTGGATCAACTCCAGGGCATTCAAAATGACAACGACGGTGTCGGATCCGACTGCTCCGATTGCATCCTACCCGCCTGATCTCATGCGTAGCGATTTAGACCAAGGATCTCTTATTGCTGCGATGCGGACCCAAGAAGAACAGAGTCTCATAACGATTATCCCTAGCAAAAGTCAGGATTTACATTGGTTTAAATTTATCGCCCTATGAGATCAGCGATAGGGCAGGATCGCCAATTGAGGAAGATCGCGCGCTCGGAGGGAGTCGAACCCCCAACCTTCTGATCCGTAGTCAGATGCTCTATCCATTAAGCTACGAGCGCAGCGGATAAATATCCTAATCGTTGAATTGACAACTTAGTGCGCACACTCATCAAGAATGGAACTCTCGGTGCCATGTCACCACTCTCCAATTGCTAAAGACAAAAAAACTAACCGAAAAAGGATCGGCGGCACCAGAAAAATGCCAGACTAAAGCCCCGATGAAGTTGAAAATCCAGGCAACAATTTCACGGACAAGATCTCCTGGATCCGCGAGGCTACCCTAAGTAGATGCAGGTCACTATAGGCGTCACCAAAAAGCGTCATTCCAACTGGAAGACCAAAGACATCTCCGATTGGAATGTTGATGGAAGGGAGGCCCGCTATTGCAGCTAACGAATAGCCACTTCCTGCTATCACGTCTCCACAAATATGATCAATAAGCCACGCAGGTCCCATAGACGGAACTAGCAAAAAATCCACATCACCATTGATTAGAGTCTTGCGAATTTCACCTCTAGTATGTCCCAAATTTGTAGAGCGAGCAACCTCGTAATCGCTACGGTAGGAATCGTCCATTTCACAGGCGGCAAGAAAATGTTCTTGCCCGAAAAAACTCATCTCTCTCGAGGAATTATCTCTGTTAAAGTCGACGATCTCCTCCAAGCTAGAACGGCCCTCGACACCTCTTGCACTCAAATATTTACCGAGCTCTTGCTTCATCTCCCATCGCAAAACCAACAACTCATGGCCAATGTTGAACGAAAGATCGCTTCCTGCTCGGGTTGCGATATCGTCTATCACAAGAATTCCGGCCTCGCCTAGTGCAATGAGCACATCCTCAAATACCAGGTCTGACTTTGGACTATATCCAAAAAACCCTGCTCTAGGCACGCCTATTCGAAATGGTGTGGGTTGTGGTCTGGCCGACAAATTCGTGCTTGCACTACCTTCGCCAAAGAGCGCTCCCTTACCCAACTTATCGATCAACGCACTATAGACAATCTCTACATCCAAAACTGAGCGAGCGAAGATGCCGAGGGTGTCCTGAGTTCGAGAAATAGGCACTACGCCTTCTGTCGGCAAGATCCCATGGGTGGGCTTAAAGCCCACCACGCCATTGACCGATGCCGGACAAATAATAGATCCGTCGGTTTCAGTTCCGAGAGCAATCGGCACATACCCAGCTGCGACCGCAACTGCAGATCCAGAAGATGACCCACCCGGGCTACGATCGAGTCTGTGAGGGTTTCGAGTCTGACCCCCAACACCCGACCAGCCACTAGCCGAGTAGATGCCTCTGAAGTTTGACCACTCAGAAAGATTGGTCTTTCCAATCAAAGTGGCCCCCAGCGACCGCATCAAGGTAATAATTGGAGCATCGCTAGAGGCCGGCAAACCCTCAAAGGCTAGCGAACCGGCCGTCGTAGGAAGGTCTTGGGTATCAATATTATCTTTTGCTAAAAATGCAATTCCGCTAAGAGGCTTCGATCTCTCTTGTTGAAGATGAACTTCATCAACTTCAACAAGAGATAAAAGGGCATTTAATTTCGGTCCTTCTTTATCAAGTTGTCCCATCCGATCAAAAGCAGTCGAAAGCGCCTCATCGTATGAGATCACTTTCGCTTCAATACTTCTTCGGATCTCTGCGACAGAAGCACTACTAATCTCAAATCTTGACTCCACAAGCGGTCACTCTAGCAAGTTTCATACAATATACCTTCGAAATCCACCGACTATTAGAGATTACGACTTGGAAAGAGGTAGGCGAATCAAGCTCAAGAGAGAAGGTACTGATCCCATTTAGCGACATCTATCTCATCGACAGATAGAGATAGAGTTGCAACTGGAATTAGGTCCAAAAGGCGACGCACTTTGAAATAGTCGTGAGCCACCCCGGAAAAAGCCTTCTTTCGAAATTCAACAAGCTCCACTGGTGGAGAAAGTTCCTCTCCATAGCCAAATAGTTTTAGGGCAAACCTGACATCGTGAATAACCGGAGCTCTCGAGTAAAGTGCTGAACGCTTGATGGCAACTGAAGTAACGGCCTTTTCCACATCTTCATGATGCTCATTTTCATCCAAGGAAATTTTGGCCAGTTCGTATCTTGCCAACTTTATAGCAAAACCACTATCAGGACCTGGTGTACCCAGAAGAACTCCCTGCTCTACTGCGGAATGAGGATTTGGAGGGAGTTCTGCTACACGATCGCTCATCCAGCTTCCAGGGTTAGATAGCTCATCAAATTTTCTCAATTGTGTTCCAGAAGCGACGGGAACGTAATCTGGCTGAGTCACTAAAACCTCTTCATCGAATCAAATAACAATCTACAAGGCTAACTGCTTTAACTGCAGCTCGCAAACCGACAACCGATTTGTCTCATTTTAAATCGAAGATCATAGCCTCAAGCTGTCAAAACACTGATCGAGACTTAGTCCCAAGTGATAGATAAAAAGAGCTACCCTTGCTGAGTCCTTAACAAACCAATGACAATTGAATCAACCAGAGCCTGCCAGGAGGCATCGATTACATTTGGCGAAACCCCAATTGTGGTCCAAGATCCCACTTCATCCGATGAATCGATTAAAACACGAACCTTGGCTCCGGTTCCGCTGCTTGAATCCAAAACTCGAACTTTAAAGTCGGTCAAATGTATCGAGTTCAATCCCGAGTAAAGCGGAGTCAATGCCCTTCGTAGCGCACCATCCAAGGCATTCACAGGACCGTTTCCTTCACCGGTGGCAATAAGTCTCTCTCCGTTTGCCCAAAGTTTTACAGTTGCCTCAGTAAGTTGTTCTGAATTATCCCTAAAATCGTCAATTACTCTAAAGGACTCGACCTCAAAGAAGTTTTGATTCCAGCCGGTCGCCCTTCGCAAAAGTAGTTCCATCGAACCATCAGCTGTCTCAAAATGAAAACCTTGGTGCTCCAAGGTCTTTAGGTGCTCAAGAACAGTGGCGATCTGCTCTTTAGTGAGATCTATCCCTAATTCGCTAGCCTTGATAGCTACGGTCGAACGACCTGCCATCTCTGAAACTACAAATCTCGTTCCATTGCCTACTAACTCTGGAGCGATGTGCTCGTATGCGTCCTTTCGTCGTGCTATAGCACTGACATGAAGGCCGGCCTTATGTGTAAACGACGAGGTTCCAACGTAAGGCTTCTGAGGATCAGTCGCGATATTTATGACTTCAGCCAAGTGGCGTGAAACCGATGTAATAATTGCTATCTTCTCACGCGGGATCGTCTCGATGCCCATCTTTAGAGTTAGGTTAGGGATTGCTACCGACAGATCGGTATTGCCAGTTCTTTCTCCATAACCATTTATGCAGCCCTGGACGTGGGTAGCTCCAAGGCCAACTGAGGTGAGCGCATTTGCCGTAGCACATCCAGAATCATTGTGAAAATGAACGCCAATCTGTGTAGGAAAGCTAGATTTCACTTCCCGCACGATCCGTTCAACTTCAAATGGCAAGGATCCTCCATTGGTATCACATAAAACCAAGGTGGAGGCACCACCATTTTGAGCAGCTCTTAAAACCGCCATCGCAAATTGTGGATTATTTTTATATCCATCAAAAAAATGCTCTGCATCGAAAAACACCCGTCGATCGCGCTCCACTAGGTAGCGAACGGACTCTTCCGCCATACGTAGCGCCTCGTCCAAAGTAGTTCGAAGCGCCTCTTTTACGTGATAGTCCCAAGACTTAGCTACCATGCATACCGCTTCGGTATTAGCATCCAACATATTCCTTAGGGTATCATCGCTATTAACGTCACCGCCTGGTCTCATAGTTGACCCGAATGCCACGAGAGTTGCATTCCCAAAGCGAATCTCCCGCGGAGCACGATGGAAGAATTCGATATCTTTAGGGTTGGCCCCAGGCCAACCCCCTTCGATATATTTCACCCCAAGGTCATCTAGAGCCTCTGCGACTCGAAGCTTATCATCGACAGTTAATGAGATTCCCTCTTGTTGCGAGCCATCACGAAGTGTCGTATCGTAGATCTCTACACTTTCAGGAACCGCAAAGTCAATCTCAGCCGACATAGTCAAGCCACTCTGGGTGTCTGTCGTTCTCGCCGTGGACCGCAGCATAGTAGGCGGCCTGAATGGCTTTCGTAAATACTCCGGGCTTACCGTCGCCCACCATACGATCGTCGACCGAAACTGCTGGGGTAACTTCTGCGGCGGTTCCACAGACAAAGATCTCTTGCGCAGTGTAAAGGTCTGAGCGAAGAATGTTTTCGACCTCGACCTTGTAGCCCAACTCTTGCGCCAGAGCACTTACCGTCGATTGAGTAATACCCTCAAGCGCACCAGCAGAAGTTGGAGGTGTGAAAACTCTCCCTTTGCGCACTACAAAGACGTTCTCACCTGTGCACTCAGAGACATAGCCCTGAGGAGAGAGCAAAATCGCCTCGTCGTAGCCGGCCTTTACCGCTTCAACCTTTGCGAGGGAAGAGTTCATATACATACCAGTTCCCTTGGCCGCTGGAGGAAGAGAGTTCGGGTTATGTCGCACCCAGGAACTCACTTTCAAGCGAATCCCCTTGGTGACACCATCTTCACCTAGGTATGTCCCCCACTTCCATGCAGCAACCGAAACATCCGCCTTACAAGTAAGAGGATTTAGGCCCATCTCGCCATAGCCCAAGTAGACGATTGGTCGAATGTAGCACTCCTCTAAATTATTCTCGCGCACGATAGCTTTGATCGCTTCGGTTATCGTCTCGGTAGAAAATGGAATGTCAATCATAAAGATATGGGCAGATTCAAAGAGACGATTCACATGGTCGTTCAGGCGGAAGACCGCAGGGCCATTAGGAGTTTGATAGGCCCTGATGCCTTCAAACACACCGGAACCGTAGTGTAATCCGTGAGTTAGGACATGAACGTTTGCTTCATCCCATCCGACCATCTCACCGTTCATCCATATAAACTGGCTCTTTTCAATTGGCATTTGAAACCCTCTCTGCTATCGCATCCCCAATTTGAGATGTAGTGGCGCCACTTTCTGGCGCAAAATCTGAAAGTACTGAAAAAATCTTATTGGCGCCTTGGCTCTCACCGAGAAAGTCAAGCATCAACGCTCCCGAGCGAATTGCCGCAATTGGATTCGCCTTGCCAGTTCCCACTATGTCATGAGCCGCACCATGGACAGGCTCAAACAAAGAAGGACCGGTACGAGCAGGATTCAAGTTAGCTGAAGCGGCATGTCCTATGCCTCCAGAGATAGCTCCAGCCAAGTCGGTCAAGATATCTCCAAAAAGGTTATCGGTTACGATAACGTCATAACGACTTGGAGACTCAACCATGTAGATACAGGCAGCGTCAACGTGATTATAGGAAGTGGAAACGCCAGGGAACTCCAGCGCCACAGCATCGAAGGTTCGTTGCCAAAGATCTCCAGAAAAAGTCAAAACATTTGTCTTATGAACCAGAGTAAGGTTCTTCGCAGGGCGCGAATTCGCCAACTCAAATGCAAAGCGGATCGCCCTCTCAACACCAAAACGAGTGTTTACCGAACCCTGAGTGGCAACTTCATTTGGTGTGCCCTTTCGAAGAAAACCGCCTTCGCCAGCATAAGTACCCTCGGTATTTTCTCGAATCACTACAAAGTCAACCGTCTCGAAGGCTGGATTGGCACCACTTGGAGGCGTCACAAACGGTCTCAAATTGATATAAAGATCCAATTCGAAACGCAACTTGAGCAAAAGACCGCGCTCGAGAGTTCCAGACGGAACCTCTTTTGAGCCAATTGCAGGCCCAACGGCCCCAAGAAGAATCGCATCAAAAGTGCGCAACTCATCTAAAACCGAATCTGGAAGTACCTCTTTGGTCCGAATATATCGCGACGCTCCAAGGTCATATGAAGTACTTGAAGTCTTGACGCCAGTAGCGTCAATTACCTTCATCGCTTGTTCCACAACTTCGGGGCCGATACCGTCCCCACCAATAAGCGCAATGTTATACATGCAAAAGTCCATTCTTTGAAGAGCACACCGATGGTCCAGAAGATCCCCACGTCCATTCGTAGCTATACCAATAAAAAAGACCGCCCACGTTTGTGACCGGCCTCTAACGCTTGCACCTCAGCGATACTGAGCCACAAGCGTTCAAATAATTACTACGAATCGTGCAAATATAGTGACCACTAAGACCACATTCCTTATTAGGGAGAGATTTATAATAGGTAAACATTAGCAGGACAAGATAGCCAAGTCCACTTAGCCCCATTGGGAATTCAAGAATTTTTAAGGCAAAATCTAAAATTTTCCCTTTGACGGCCATTCATTGCAATACTCCCAAAGGCAAAGTCAATGGAAAAATTGTAAAAAGCAACTAAAAACGGTCAATGCAACTGCTTTCCATGCGTCAGATAGATAGATAATGGCTTCGATAGGCAGATAAACCGACTTAGATAAACCAATTTAGCCGACCGGAAAGACCGACACCGCACTTCAAAAGTCGCTTTACGCCAGCCTAAGATCCAATATCCACAATCTCCACCTCAAGCGTTCCACCAGGAGCCTGATAGGTGACAACACTTCCCTTTTGTTTGCCCTGAAGTACTTTACCCAATGGACTGCTTGGAGACAAAGATGCTAGACCTGGTCTCTTTTCTTCAATTGATCCATAAAAATAGGACTCCGTATCTTCATCTCCAACGTACCGCAAGGTGAGCACGCATCCGATACCGACAACGTCAAAGACAGCTTCATCATCGATAATTATGGCATCCTCAAGGATGGAATCGATCAATCGAATTCGAGCTTCCATCTTCCCTTGGGTATCTTTAGCCGCATGGTAATCCCCATTTTCACGTAGATCGCCCAATGCCCTAGCATCTTCTATAACTTTTGCTATTTCAATACGACCACGTGTCGATAGCTCGTCGCGCTCTGCTAGGAGCCGTTCATATGCTTGTCTTGTCAATGTTTGAGCCACATAATTAACGCTAGCCGACATTTAGCGAAACAGGATTGAAACCAAAAGATGCCTTAGGCCAAAACACTACCAGCAGCCAGCAAGAGCTCTCGAGGAAGACCTCGCGATGGACCAAGTTCTTACCAGTCCCATCAGACTTTCACAAGAGCCATATCCCCACAGCTATGGGCCATCGAAGTCACCCTCTAAAATCCATGGACTCTGGATACTTGCAAAAGGACAGAACATCCAAGGTCATCGCTATCTCCTCGACACATCTGGGGCTTTTCTCGCCGTGAAAATCTTTTGAGAGAATCACTATGGCCGGATCATCTCATTCGATGTAGTCTTTATACAAACAAAATCGTTGAGCAAGGCCCGCGTGTCGAACACTTTGATAGGTTTTCTTGTCATCGAGTCCCATATAGTACCGCCTAGTGGGGCATTGGCAGAACCAAAACGATGTTAGTCCGTCGCTAGCATCTCTAAGAAAAGTGTTTCGGCTTGAGCACTTACACATACACCGTAGTTTTAAGGAAGGTCGAATTGACTGGAAAGACTCTATCTGAAAAGGTATGGGATGCACACTTGGTCCATAGTGGCGAAGAAAGTCCCGACTTACTCTATATCGATCTCCACCTAATACATGAGGTAACCTCTCCGCAGGCTTTCGACGGTCTTAGACTTGCCGGCAGAAAGCCAAGAAGGCCGGACCTAACAGTTGCAACCGCTGACCATAATGTCCCAACTAAAGATATAGATAAACCGGTGGCTGATCCCATCTCTAGGCGGCAATTAGAGGTGCTGAGCTCAAACTGCGACGAATTCGGCATAACCCTATATCCGATGGGCAATAAAAATCAAGGTATTGTCCACGTAATTGGACCAGAAAAAGGTCTCACGCTTCCAGGAATGACTATCGTCTGTGGTGATAGTCACACCGCAACCCATGGTGCTTTTGGAGCATTAGCCTTTGGAATCGGGACTTCCGAGGTGGAACATGTTTTGGCAACACAGACCCTGCCACAATCTCGACCTGGAACCATGGCGATCGAAGTGGACGGGGAACTTCCCCCCGGCGTAAGCGCAAAGGACCTGATCTTAGCGATCATCGGAACCATTGGAACCGGAGGCGGAATTGGTTACGTCATAGAGTACCGCGGATCCGCAATTAGAGCACTCTCAATGGAGGCTCGTATGACCATCTGTAATATGTCGATTGAAGCTGGCGCACGTGCGGGGATGATAGCACCCGACCAAACTACCTTTGAATATGTTGCTGGACGTCCATATGCACCCAAAGGCGATGACTTAGAGGCCGCAATACAATATTGGTCGACCTTGGCTACCGACGACGACGCAGTCTTTGACAAAGTCGTCCACATAGATGCGACAAAGCTCGTACCATTCGTATCATGGGGCACTAATCCAGCACAAGTAGCCCCAATCGATGGCATCGTGCCCGATCCAGCCTCCTTCGCCGAAGCATCAAACCAAGAGGCTGCCTCCCGAGCACTCACTTACATGGGTCTCACAGCAGGAACAGCTATCAAAGATATCCGAGTAGATACCGTGTTTATAGGATCTTGCACAAACTCACGAATCGAAGACCTAAGGGCTGCTGCTGCAGTTGTAGATGGAAGAACCGTCAAATCAAGTCTGCGGGCTATGGTCGTTCCTGGATCTCACCTCGTAAAAGCTCAAGCAGAAGCTGAGGGCCTCGATAAAATCTTTTCCCAAGCTGGATTTGAATGGCGCGAAGCTGGGTGCTCCATGTGCCTTGGAATGAACCCCGACCAACTCTCACCCGGCGAGCGATCGGCGTCAACTTCGAATCGAAACTTCGAGGGACGCCAAGGAAAAGGAGGTCGGACCCACCTAGTCTCGCCAGAGGTAGCCGCCGCTACTGCAATACTTGGCCACTTTGGCGCTCCAAGTGATCTAGTGAAAAATTAATTTCATCATTTATCCAAAGTTCCAGCTGTGCTTGATGGTAAATCAAACACAGCTGGAACGACAATTATGCATTAAGAGAGGTTTACAGGAGTGAAAAAGATAAATGTCTTTTCGGGAAGCGCGCTTCCTCTTGAACGCAGCGACGTAGACACAGATCAAATTATCCCTTCCGATTGGCTCAAGCGGGTCGAGCGAACTGGTTTTGGCGCCGGCCTCTTTGGAGAGTGGCGAGAAGATCCGACCTTTATTCTCAACGATCCACGATACGCCAATGCAACTATCTTGGTTGCCGGTCCCAATTTTGGAACAGGATCATCCAGAGAACATGCGGTCTGGGCTCTGACGGACTACGGCTTTAGTGCAGTTATATCAGCGCGTTTTGGTGATATCTTCTTCAACAACTCGACTAAAGCAGGATTGGTACCGGTCGTATTGGACGCAAAGACAGTTGCAACGATTCAAAGTGCTGCGGTAGCCAACCCGAATTTGATAATCGAAGTAAACATAGAATCACGCGAAGTAAGCGTCGATGAGCTAGGGATTAAAGAGTCTTTTCCACTAAATGACTTTACCCGCTATCGATTTTTAGAGGGCCTTGACGATATTGGAATCACACTGGAGAACGAAGGTCGCATTACGACCTACGAAAACTCTAGGGCAGCTTGGTTGCCGCGTCTCGTTTAACTTTAAAGCCACCGGCGACCATTACGACTGAGATCAAAACCACTCCAGCACCGGCTAGAAAAGATCCAGACAGGTGGTCGCCTAGTAACACCACTCCTGCCGCTACGGCTACAAGCGGGACTATATAAGAGACGACCGAAGAAGCCGTAGCGCCAAGTTCTCGCACAACACGATGGTACATCAGTGTTGCAAGACCGGTTTGGACAAAACCTAAAACTACTATAGCCAAAAATCCCTCAACCGCTGATCCACTCGGATGCCGAGGGGCGTGAAAGAAGGGTAAGTAGAGAATCGAAATTGCACCGGCAATGGAGATTTGGGCGAAAGCCACCATGATAGGTGTTGCACTCAAAGCGCCTAGATATCTCTTGGTATAGACAAAGCCCAAGGCATAAGAGATTGACGCCAACAATACGACAAGGTCTCCAACAAGTTGCGCACTAGAGTGGCCATTTGAATTCCAAGGGGAAAGTATTAGAGCGACGCCGACTAGCCCCAAGACTACACCAACGCCCTTACGTCGACCTACAACCTCAGACGAAGACGTCAACTTGACGAAAACAACTGTAAAAAGTGGCGTCGCCGCATTTAGCATTCCAGCAATTGCAGTCGATGTCTTAGTTTCACCGTAGGAGATTGCAAGGTATGGAAGCGCAGAGGCAACCAAAGCTTGGATCGGCATCAAAAGCCAGAACTTTCGTCTGCTTCCTGATTTTATGAAGGGCTTTTCTGAAAAGATCAAGGCGACTAAAAGTACAAGGGAGCCTCCTAGGAGCCTCCCAAATACCACCACGGCCGGACTGAAATCTCTCAGCCCGACCTCGATAAGAACGTAGGAGAGCCCCCATAGTCCCCCAAGCAAAAAGAGCTCGAGGCGGGGGTTCAACTTCACTTTTAGAGATTCTCCACCACATAGTCGATACAAGCAACCAGAGCTTCAACATCTGCGGGCTCCACGGCTGGAAAGACCGCTACTCGGAGCTGGTTGCGACCAAGCTTCCTGTATGGCTCGGTGTCAACGACACCATTCTTCCTGAGCGTGCTTGCAACCACGGTCGCATCGATAGCATCGTCCAAATCAATTGTCACAACAACTTTGGATCGCATCTCTTCGTCTTGTACAAACGGAGTAGCATACGAAGATGCCTCAGCCCAGCTATATAAAGTCGCTGAGGAGGTTGCACACCTCTTGGTCGTAAAGTCAATCCCACCATTTGCCAACATCCATTGAACTTGGTTGTTCATAAGAAAGATCGTCGCGAGTGCTGGTGTGTTATAGGTTTGATCAAGTCGAGAGTTGTCAATTGCAATACTCAGATCCAATGCCGGAGGAATATAGCGTCCACTTGCTTTGATCTCGCCAACACGCTCGACAGCAGCCGGCGACATCAACGCAAACCAAAGGCCACCATCTGAGGCAAATGCCTTTTGAGGCGCAAAATAATAACAATCGAACTCAAGCGGGTCAACCGCAAGACCAGCGGCTCCGGAAGTAGCGTCGACGGCGACCAAACCTTTAGCACCAATCGGTCGATTAATCGTCATTGCCACGCCAGTGGAGGTCTCGTTGTGAGTAAGTCCATAGAGGTCGATAGATGAATCGGCGACCGCCTCGGGATGGGTGCCTGGCTCCGACTTGATAATCATCGGATCTTCTATAAAGGGAGCAGCCTTTGCCGAGGCTGCAAATTTCGCCGAGAATTCGCCGAAAGATAGGTGCTGGCTCTTTCTTTCAATCAATGAAAATACGGCAGTATCCCAAAAGTAGGTAGAGCCGCCATTGCCAAGTACGACTTCATAACCGTCCGGAAGGATAAAGAGGTCAGAGAGTCCTCGGCGGAGCTCACCGACGACAGACTTTACAGTTTTTTGACGATGCGACGTTCCCAAGAAGTCGCCCGAACGTGCAAGGAGGGCTTCGACGGCTTCTCGACGAACCTTAGAAGGTCCAGAACCGAAACGACCATCCTTAGGAAGCAGCTCCGAAGGGATTAGGATATCTGTGTTAACTTTTTTCTCGCTCATAGTTGCGCAGTTCTCACCTTAGGGGGTAGATGTGATGTCAGAGGGTAAGCCCAGGGTCTCACGACGGATTGGCTCCGTAGCCGAATCCGCGACGCTAGCCATCGACGCGAAAGCTAAAGCTCTCAAAGCCTCCGGTGTTGACATCATCGGTTTCGGCGCTGGAGAACCAGACTTTCCTACTCCGGCTTCCATCGTAGAGGCCGCAGCTAAAGCATGTGCAGATGTTAAAAATCATCGTTATACTCCAACGGCTGGATTACCGGAATTACGTGCAGCAATCGTTACAAAAACAGCTCGCGACTCCCAGGTGGAGATCACAACAAATCAGACTTTGGTAACCAACGGAGGCAAGCACGCCATCTACAACGCATTTGCAACTCTCCTGGATCCAGGCGATGAAGTGCTGATTCCTGAGCCCTATTGGACGACCTACCCCGAGGCAGTGAAGCTTGCTGGGGGAACTCCTATCGCCGTTCCAACAACCTTAGAATCAGAGTTTAAGGTATCGCCAGCAACCATTGAGAAATATGTCACACCTCGTACAAAATTATTCCTCTTCGTCTCTCCTTCTAACCCAACAGGTAGTGTTTATAGCCCAGAGGAGACCAAGGAGATCGCTCAATTCTGCGCGGATAAAGACCTTTGGATCTTGGCGGATGAGATCTACGAGCACCTAACCTATGACGGCATCAAAGCCGAATCAATTGCAAACCACGATCCGCGCGGCCTCGACAAGATAGTAATAGTCAACGGTGTCGCGAAGACTTACGCTATGACCGGATGGCGTGTCGGTTGGATGATTGGAGCGCCCGATATCGTCGCTGCCGCAATCAATCTTCAATCTCAATCCACTTCCAACGTTGCAAACATCTCACAAAGAGCAGCTATTGAGGCGCTAATTGGAGATCAAGGCCCTGTATCCATCATGAGAGAGGCCTTTGACCGACGACGAAAGCTAATAACTAGCCTACTCTCAGAGGTACCTGGAATTAACTGCCCTCTACCAAAGGGTGCTTTTTATGTCTATCCCGATGTAAGTGGACTTTTAGGTCGCGACTTTGGTGGAGTTAGACCTTCGTCAACGTCCGAATTGGCCTCGGTCATTCTAGATCAGGCAAAGGTAGCAGTTGTTCCCGGTGAAGCATTTGGAACTCCGGGGTACTTTAGGCTTTCATATGCCCTCTCCGACAATGACCTTGAGATTGGCATCTCCCGTATCGCTAAATTAGTTAGCGAATCAGCCCAATAGATAAATTTCGGATTTGGATTGGTCTTCGCCTAGCATGAATTACCAACCCAAATCCGAGTTTTCAAAGCAAGGCCCCTGCACTATTGCTATGGGACTTGCCTCCAATTGCTCGGTGCTAGTCCCATGAACTGTCTAGCACCATAGACCTGTCTGGTTGGAATGCGATTCGAAGCCCATTAGGCAATAGCCTCTGTAGCTAGGAGTTTTTGAAGCAGGTGTGGCGTCCAACCGAATCTGCATCCAAATATCCCTTAAATAGGTATTTACCAGCAATTGCCAAGGTGTCCCGTATTGCAAAACTAAAAACCCAAGCACTAACACCTAGGCAAATTCTACAAAATATTATCCGCCAATCAACCCTCGCTCCTATCAACCAAGACAACTTTGGGTCGCAGGCATCCACTTTCATGTGGTTCTTTCATCCCGTACTTGCAGATAGCTCATCCAGGTGGCTCGTAGACCAACTAAGATTAATGCTAGGTGCCGATTGACAACTGTCCTAAAATCAACGATTCTAAAACCAAAGATGCAGCACCTAAGCTAAAGCAAATTAGCCAAGATATTCCCTTACTGCCGCTGCTGCTCTCAATCCCGACAGATAAGCACCTTCGACTTTTGAACTTCCATAGCCATCACCGGAAAATATCAACGGAAGCGCTCCCGATCCTCCAATTCGGCCAAGATCCATAACCGCTTCTGGATAGATCGATATCGGCGAGGCGTACCTCCAGCTCTTTACTTGCATTTCGGAGATAGGAACCTCGCCAATCAATTCAAATAAATTCTCCCTCAAAATTGATTCAATCTCTCCTTGAGAGTAATTACCGTAAAAAAGTTCGAGCGAGATCTCGTCGCCTAAATGAAGAGTCAGCGCATTTTTGGCAGATATCCCCTTTTGCTTATTGTCCGCCAAGAAGTTCACCTTTGAATTAGGGCGTTGAATAGGCTGGATCGGCCCAAAGTCACCATCATCCATCATCACAAATAGACCACTTATCGTTGGGTTATAAGCAATAAAGCCAAGACTATCCCTAATTATCGTGACGCTTGATGAAGGCAGGTCTTTAGTTATCTCGATCGCCGAAGGGCACGGGATTGCAATTACCAATTGCTTTGCAAAATAGTCGTGTGGGTGACCATGTATGTGAAACTTTGAGTCCTCATATGTAATAGACGATACGGCATTCTGAAGATCCATGCGAATCCCCGTCGCTAAGTCTTTAGCAATGGAGTTCATTCCGTGCACTCCTATGTATCGGGGGTGACCGTCTGACTCGCCCTGAAAACCATAAGTCCATACCTTGGAGATGGAACGATTACTCCATTTGGTGACCTCATTGGCGAATTCCTGGGAGCGTACGGTAAAAAATTGAGCCCCATGATCGAAAGTCGCATCTCCGATTCGCCGAGTAGCCAACCGCCCACCAGGAGACCTCGCTTTATCCACAACAACCAGATCAATATCTCCGGAAAGCTCAGAAGCCGCAACTAAGCCCGATAGACCAGCACCAATAATAACAAGATCCACAGAGTTTTGAGCCATCTAAAAACGCTAGCCGACGGGCCTTAGAATTGCCACAGCGATTCAAATGGATGGTCAAAAAGAGCAACACCACATTTTTGGCGCCTACAACTAGGCTTGAGGGTACGAATTCCAATAAGAGAATCGATGCTTGATGTCGGTCTCAAATAAGATTCGAATTACCATTTTCCCGATAGCTTTGAGGAGAACGATGGCCAGAATACTGGTAACCGAAGAAATAGCCGATAGCGGGCTCGACCTGCTCCGTGCAGACGGCCACGAAGTAGACATCCAACTAAGACTCTCGCCCCAAGAACTTCTCGAGGCGATCAAAGGAGCAGCCGGACTAATAATTCGCTCGGCCACCAAGGTAACCGCCGAAGTGATCGACGCTGGGAGCGATCTTCTTGTAGTCGGACGAGCCGGAATTGGTTTGGATAACGTAGACGTAGATTACTCGACCAAACGTGGAGTAATGGTCGTAAATGCACCTCAATCAAATATCCTTTCCGCTGCGGAATTGACAGTGGCGCTCATCTTGGCTCAAGCAAGGAACATTCCCCAGGCCCATTCGGCATTAGTAGCAGGTAAGTGGGAACGATCCAAGTGGGAAGGGGTCGAACTCTTTGGCAAGGTTTTGGGAGTAGTTGGACTCGGCAGAATAGGTGCACTCGTAGCCCAACGAGCCTTAGCCTTTGGGATGAAGCTCATAGCCTATGACCCCTACGTATCTAGCGATCGCGCTCGTCAGATGGGTGTAGAGTTAGTAGACCTCGATAGCCTCATGGAACGATCTGACTTCATAACGATTCACCTTCCAAAGAGCAAAGAGACAATTGGAATCATAGGCAAGGAGATGCTCGCCAAGGCCAAGCCAACCGCACGAGTGATCAATGTTGCTCGAGGCGGAATCGTAAACGAGGATGCACTATTTGAGGCACTCTCTGAGAACCGAATTGCAGGGGCTGCTTTAGATGTCTTTGGAACTGAGCCCTGCACCACATCACCACTCTTTACTCTCAAAAATGTGGTTGTCACCCCACACCTTGGAGCGAGCACCTCAGAGGCACAAGACAAAGCGGGCGTCACAATTGCTGAGCAATTGAAGCTTGCCCTTGCCGGAGACTTCGTTCCCTTTGCTGTCAATGTCAATGCCGCCGAAGTTCCAGAAAATGTAAAGGCATACCTACCCCTAGCTGAATCTCTAGGCCGATTCATCTCCACCCTAGAAGGTAGTCTTCCTGATACACTTACCATCGAGTATCAGGGACTTTTGGCAAGCGGAGATACTCGTTTGCTTTCGCTATCAGCACTCAAGGGAATCTTCGGTGCTGGCACCAACGAACCTGTCTCTTATGTAAACGCTCCGGCACTTGCAAAAGAGCGTGGTCTAGAGGTGAAAGAGTCCTTTAGTGAACAAGCAAAAGATTACGTTAGCCTACTTACACTCTCTAGCGGCAGCCATAGCGTTTCAGCCACAGTCACTGGACCAAATAAGGATCCAAGGATCGTAGCAGTTGACTCCCATAGGGTAGAAATTCCACCTGCTCAAAATATGCTCGTTGTTCGCAACGACGATGAGCCTGGAAAGATCGGCGTAGTCGCGACAATTCTCGGGAATGCCGGATATTCAATCTCTTCGATGGCTGTAGGCCCATCACATGACGGCAAGACCGCCCTAATGATTCTCTCGACCAACGTTGAGCCCACTGCCGAGATCCTTGCTCAGATAAAGTCAGCTCCAGGAATCATATACGCTCGAAGCGTCTCCTGCTAAAAAGGTAACAGCGACGCATGAGTCCCACTTAGCGATCACTGCTACCTTGACAAAGGTAACCATAATTTAAGGCGTAGAAGTCGTACCACGGCCCCTTCTACGCCTTAAATTAATCCTAAATAACTCGAGATCCGAGCCCACATTACAGCTCGAACACCTCCACAAAATTGTGTCACCGACTACTCCCGGCCCCTCTATCGACCCCTTGGATTAAGTTCACCTTTAGCGGGCCAGCTAACGACAACAATAGCCCACCAGAAGGTTTCGCTAAATTCTGGGTTATCCTAAATCTTCTGTGCCCACAGCGCTTTGTCTTCGCATCATGTGTGGCCTAATCGGATTTGATACCTAGCAAATGAACACTACCACATACCCAAAACTCCCATCGAATAAACATCGCCTAGCGACATGAGATCTAAAGTGCCTTGCCTGTACTTTTTGAATTGCATCTTCCAACGAGTTCATGGCTGCCGCTTTGCACACATCAAAAGGGATGGCAAAGAGCCGGATCTAGTGACAAAATTATTTAGCAACCTCGAACATCAAAGATCGATCAGAGACACCGACTTCTGTGCTCTCACGATGGCAATATTTAGAACTCAAAATCACATGGAGAGAGATCAGTCACCGATCTCACTCCTTAGTGTTTCCAAAGCGCCAATGGCCATCAATGAAAATCCCTTTCATGGCGCTCCTTGGAAAATAACTATTATTTAGCGCCTAATTAAGATCTGGTCCGAAAGAAAAATCCAAACGATCAAAAAGCCAGCCTGCAAAATGACCTCTCGTTTCTCAGCTGCCATCGCGACGAGGAATTTGACTCAATCGAGCGCGAAAAAACAACCTAACCTCGACATGACTCCTTGAGTCAAATCCGATAAAAGGGCTCAAAGCTACGATTTCCTTGTCTTTGAAGCGAGATATTTTAATAAACTAAGTGCTATTCAAGCGCTAGGAATAAAAAAGTTCGACTATCATTGCCATTAATGGTTTCCCAATTTTCTTATCTCCTATCCCTAACCTGAGCGCGGTCTTCGACAATCGAAGCACCGCTACAGCCTCTGTGTTCGTTTTTGAACACGGAGGTTTTTTATTTTCTGGTGAGTGTTTAGCACTAGGTAAGAAATTGAAACAAAACGAAAGGCGAATACGGCAATGAGCCAAGATGCAGAAAAACTGATAATCTTCGATACGACTTTGAGAGACGGCGAACAATCTCCAGGAATTTCACTTGACGCTACAGAGAAACTCGAGATTGCAGAACAGCTAGCAAGGCTCAACGTCGATTATATCGAAGCAGGATTTCCCGTTTCTAGTCAGGGTGACTTCGAAGCTGTATCCCTAATTGCATCACGCATTCAAGGGCCTGTAATCGCAGCACTCTCACGGACCCATCTCTCGGACGTCGATAGATGCTGGGAAGCCCTAAAGCATGCTCAACAAGCACGCATTCACGTTTTCATCTCAACGTCACCCGTCCATATGGAGAATATGCTCAAGATGAACGAAGCCCAAGTACTTAGCGAAACCCGATCGGGCGTAGCAAGGGCTAAAGAGCACACCAACGACGTTGAGTTCTCTCCTCAAGATGCTACCCGTACGCCACTGGACTTTATGATCGAAGTTCTTCAGGCAGCCGTGGATTCAGGAGCGAATACTCTCAACGTCCCAGACACGGTTGGTTATGGAATTCCATGGGACTTTGGTGCGCTGATAGCTTATGTGCGTAAAAACGTAAGCGGCGACTATGTAATTTCAACGCACTGCCACAACGATTTGGGCTTAGCGACAGCCAACTCTCTCGCTGGCGTAGCAGCAGGAGCCCGTCAGGTTGAAGTGTGTGTAAACGGACTTGGAGAGCGCGCTGGCA
This sequence comes from Acidithrix sp. C25, assembly GCF_904848545.2. NCBI lineage: Bacteria > Bacillati > Actinomycetota > Acidimicrobiia > Acidimicrobiales > Acidimicrobiaceae > Acidithrix > Acidithrix sp. C25. The sequence goes on along the minus strand of NZ_CAJHCI020000003.1, from coordinate 317,369 downwards.
ATGCAGCACTTGAAGAAGTCGTCATGGCACTCAAGATACGCGGCGACCAATTTCCTGGAATTTATAGTCAAGTTAAAACCGAGGAGATCGCAAGGACCTCAAGGCTCGTATCTCGTCTAACTGGATATCCACTACAGTACAACAAGGCTGTGGTTGGTCGAAATGCCTTTACCCATGAGTCTGGCATTCACCAACATGGCGTTCTCAAGGACCGAAGCACATACGAGATCATTGACGCAGAGTCGGTTGGCCAAAAAGGTTCGCAGATCGTACTCGGCAAGCATTCAGGAAGGCATGCGTTTGCCGACACACTCTCGAAGATGGGAATCACAATAGTTGGAGATGCCCTCAATGCCGCATTCGCGCGTTTCAAGGAACTCGCGGATCGAAAGCTCGATATCACCGAAGCAGATCTTGAAGCCATCGTCGCTGAAGAATTAGGGACTGTCGCGACTGACGTTTATAGCCTTGAAGAGCTCCATGTCTCCGGTGGTACCGTCGGGACTCCAATAGCGAAGGTCGTTCTCTCTAGCGAAAACGGCAAAGTTGAGGCCTCGTCCGAAGGTAACGGAATGATAGATGCAGCAGGTAAAGCCATTCAGCTCGCTACTGGAACCAAGGCCAACCTAATTGGCTTTTCCGTCTCTTCAGTCACAGGTGGCGTCGATGCAATTGGCGACGTAGTTGTTCAACTTGAATCCGACGGAATCAAGGTATCTGGTAAAGGCATATCGACTGATGTGGTAGAAGCATCTGCACGGGCATACCTAAATGCTGTCAATCGCCTAGCAAGAGCTAACGCCCGCAAGGCCACTACTCCAGAAGTTGGACCATAAGACAAACAACAAACTTTCGGATCGACCAAAGCACTCTTCAAGGCCAAACCCGCGGCCGAGTAGAAACCTGAACTTACGAGCCAAGACCACACCAAAGGTAGTCTTGGCTCGTTGTCGTCTTCCAGACATAGACTGCCAGACACAGACCAAAAACTTCCCTGTCTCTATCCCATGTCACTCTAAAAGATCAAAGTGCCAACTAGCCAATAGAGACCTCCTTACTCACTTTCGCGAAACAGCGCGTGAATCATTAGATCTACACAACTCTTGGTGATTCGACTTTTGAAGTAACCTCAAATTACCAGCGCGCCCAGTAATTGAACACGCCTTCGAATGTGTGTGATAGGTACTCAAAGGCAATTGCTCATATCTTTAGACGCATGTGCTTTCGAAGTGCCAATATAGCTCCTTTACACTCCTGCGATCCGTTAGGTCTCTTAGGCAAGACCTGGCTTTTTGATCCCTCATTACAACGGCTAAAAACCATAGACAAACTATTTAAAAAGCCGACTTTGAACAATTTTTTGAAGTTCTACACGAACACTGGCCACCGGTTCCTAGATAGATGGAAGGAGATTGCCAGTGGCGCGATGGCCCTATTTACCAAGTGGCGACGAGATGAAGAGCGGATCATCTTGCTTGTATTTTCAAGCTATAATAATTAAGTAGCTACCAAATTTAGTCAAAGAAAGGCCGACTGTCGCGCAACATTTTATTCAATAGGGCGCCGCTGGTCTGCGCCTCCCAAACTTCCATCTCTTGACGAGATGATGATAAATCGGTCTCGCAGACCGCTTCTGAGCTTGTCAATTTATGGGTGATCTCACTTTGCAATATCCAAGCCTCGCCCTCCTTCCTTGGACAAGGCGAACAACCATCATCACAATGGACCTTTTCTCATTATTAGGACACTAGCTTGGATTCCAGAAAAGAAATTAAAATAGGCGCCTACGAGATCGGCGAAATAGCTAAAACCGTCATCGATCCCAATTCATCAAGAGCTTTTGGTATATATGCTTTTTCAGGCGATCACCCAGGTGTCCATCTAGCCAAATCCGTCGAAGAGCAGGTCTTTCTCGATACCTATGGCAACACAAGTGATCAGCTAAATACTGAATACTATCCATATCTAGATCGCTCCATCTTCCTATGCGTGATCAACCATTCGCTTTCACTTCCCGTTGCATCGATGAGGATAATTCTGCCCTCAGAAAGCGGCACTGGATCAAAGAGCCTTGACGACATCTCTGCTCACTGGGGAATTGAGCCTGTAGCATTAAAGATTCGCCAAGGCGAGAAAATGCCTCTAAATAACTTTTGGGATATCGCGACCCTTTCCGTTCATCGTCAATTTCAAGGCAGAGCAGCTCCTGGTCTAATTGCCATAAGCCTCTACCGTGCATATGTGACAGCTTCTCAAAGCTGTGGTGTTGACTGGACGATCGCCATCTTAGATGATCGTCTATTTAGATTTGGCAACTGGCAATTTGGTGGGACTTGGTCGCGCTTTGAGGATCTTGAACCAAAGGCATATCTAGGTTCAGAGGCTTCGCATCCAGTCTGGTGTCAACTATCCAAATGGCAACAAAGACTTTGGGCCTACAAGCCCGACCTTCACGAGAGCATATTCAGCCCTGGAGGACCTTCACCGACAGTAGAGGAGCTCTCGATAGATTCCTTTAGAAAACAGTTTTTTTCAATCCAGAAGCACTACCCCGCTGAAGGTGAAGTCATCAACCTTCGAGAGTTGGAAAAAGATCGAAATTCAAACGTCGAAGGCGAAAAAAAGATTGCTCGCTCGTTCTAAGTCGCCAATTGTCAAATGAAGATCCGCGGCTTCAACAGGCCTTGATAGATAAAAACCCTGAATAGAGTCACAGCCAAGTTGAAAAATCCGCTGGGCTTGAATCAGTGTCTCGACGCCCTCTGCTATGGTTGACATCCCCAGAGATTTCGCCATTGCGACGATCGACCCTATAAGCCTTGCGTCTGGAGAGTCCAAAGAGACCATAGAGTCGATAAAGGATTTATCGATCTTGAGTTTATCAACTGGAAATTTAGTCAAATATGCCAGAGACGAATAGCCAGAGCCAAAATCATCTATCGCAAGACGAACCCCAAGCTCCTTCAGCGCAAGCAAAATAGCAAAGGAGTTATCAAGGTTCTCCATAACCATCGACTCGGTAAGCTCAATACACAGGCTACGGCCCTCGACCTTATGGCGGACAAGGGCATCATGAACTCGAATAGCTAAATTACTATCGATCAACTGTCCGACTGAGAGATTGACCGAGACGTAAAAGTCGTCGTCCAAGCTCATTTCCCTATTCAACGAGGTGAAGCGATCTAGTGCTATATCGAGCACCCAAGCACCGATCTCTAAGATCATTCCAGACTCTTCGGCAATGGGTATGAAGTCCGTCGGCGAAATTAGACCATGTCTCGGATGATTCCACCTAATTAGCGCTTCTACCCCTTCGACTCGTCCAGTCCTCGTAGCAATAATTGGCTGATATACCAAAAATAATTGATCGAGCTCAATGGCTCTGCGCAAGTCGTACTTCAATTCGAGTCGCCTTGTAACTTCAGTCTGCATCGAAGAGTCAAATACCCTAAAAGTATCCCGCCCCGCCATCTTGGCTTGAAACATTGCCGTATCTGCGCTTCTCAAAAGGGCTTCGGTGTCAAGAGAGTCATTGGGTGAGGTAAGGGCGATTCCAAAGCTTCCAGTCACAAAGAACTTCAGACCATTGACTAAAAATGGTTCACGCAGGAAATCCCGCAAATCAGCGGCGACCGCCGTAGCCACTGCAGCATCTGGGACATCTTTTAGAACGATCAAAAACTCATCGCCACCAAGGCGGGCAACTAGATCGCTTTGGCGAACCCGCAACCGCAACCGTTGTGCTACGCCAATGAGCAACAGATCCCCAAAGGTGTGACCAAAGGAGTCGTTTATCAATTTGAACTGATCTAGGTCCACGAATATCAATGCAACGAACGAAGACTTCGACGCGGAATCCTCCAAAATTCGGGCTAGTTCCTCCGACAAAAGTCGTCGATTGGGAAGACCAGTCAATGCATCGTAAGCGGCTACGTGGGCCAACTGGTCTTCGGAGCGCCGTGCAACCGACATTGCGCGCAAAACCCGTGTCGTTGCCGCGCCGACAAGGCCTATGTCAACCACAAAGACTACTACTCGATCGGAGAAAGAGACCGACTGTTGACCGAAGATCAAAAACGCTGGGGTGGCCAAGGAAAGAGTAATCAAGCTGAACTGAATACGTTGATAACCCTTACCACGGTGTGAATCCGAGATTGAAAGTCGCCTCATAGAGGGCGAGAGAGCGCAACAACTCGCTAAAACGTATGCGCCCCCGTATGGGAGTCCCAAAATTGACAGTGGCAAGTGTAGTAGATCCGCGTCTACAAACATATACAAACTGTCACCCAAGAACATCATCGAGAATGCGCCAAGTAAGAGCCAGTAGGCGACAGATCGTCGGACATCACTCGTAAATGCAATGCGAAGGACCAATATCAAAAGAATCGACGACATCGGCGGATATGCAACTAGAGCAAGTCTTATTGAGATAGAAATTCCTCGGCTCGCACCTAGTGGTTCAATCAGAAAGACCCACGCAACAGCCAAAACCGATAGTCCAGCCATCAATCCATCCAAAATGGCATCAACGGTCTTACCTCGGTCATAGCGCTTCCCGCCTGAGAGTCGCATGAGGCCAGCTGCAAGAATGATATACCCTGGAATAATAATTAAATCGGGTACGAGGGAACGCGAAGGTGTCAAATTCCCCAGTGTGCCCAGAAGCGAACTAAGGGTGCCCCCAGCAATGAATAACCAGAGCGCGCCAAAGATCATCCACCAATTCCAATTGGGGGATGGTCTAAACCTAAGAATACCAACTGCTACAAAAATCGTTGAAACGACGGCGACAAAAACTGGCACAAAGCGCTCAACCGGGCCAAAGAGATCTAGGGCGAAGGCTATCAAAACGACAGTTCCACCCAATGCAACTACGCTCGACGGTGACAATCTCACCTTTATTGCACCGATCTCAAAGGTCATGGCTTACTTTCGGTGTTGTTGCATTTATGTAACAACCAAATTATCGCCATATTGAGGCACTTACTTGAAAAAGATCATGAAATTTATCATCCCAAGCCAGATAATTTAGCGATTGCTACCCCGCGGCAATAAAACAATCCACCATCAAGTGGCGTAACCCTTATAAGCACTCTGCCACCCGTAAAAAGAGAGTCTCCCGTAACCCTCTTAGCTATCAATTCTGCCAATATCGGGCTTTCCAACATAGGAAACTTTACCATCGCTAATTGTCACCATCTGGTTAGCAATAGCCAATAACTCGGGCGCATGTGTAGCTATTAGAACCGCAGCACCAGAGGTAGCCGCATCACCGAGAATTGCTAGGAGTGCCTTCTTTCCAGAGGCATCAAGTCCCGCATATGGCTCATCTAAAACCAAGAGCTTAAATGACCGAACTAGCCCCATCGAAAGAGCAGTCTTTTGCCGTTGCCCCCTCGAAAATCCCCTTGGAAGGCGCTGGCCAAGTTCTTGAATCGCAAACTCTTCCAAAAGCTGATCGGCTCGTTCCTGATAATCCATAAATCCCGAAAGGCGAGCGGCGAAACTCAAATGCTCCATCACAGTTAAGTCGGAATAGAGTGCCGGTTCGTCAAAGACCACCGACGTTACCGCCCTAGCTTGACGACTGCCCCCCTTAGCACCCAAAATGTCAATAGATCCGCTATCGGGAGAGACAAGACCTGCAATGGCTTTGACTAAAGTAGTTTTACCTGCGCCGTTCATACCTACAAGGCAACAAATAGAACCTCGCTTGATGTCGAAAGTGACTCCCTTTAAAATAGGGATATCGTCAAACTTCTTGTCGACATTCTTGACCGAGAGGACTATATCTGACTTCTTGGCCTCTGTATTCTTTGCCACTTAGAACTACTCCGCTTTCAAAATTTTCTGTCCGCCTATCCATGCCCAACCCGCCAAGGGAGCAATAAGCACAAAAGATGACGCCGAAAGTGCTGCACTTGATGCAGACGAATGATGGGCCAACGCGCCGTGGGCATTTATTGCAGCCACTATCCAGGCATTGGCAATTATTACAGGAATTAGCTCAATGAAAAACTTGAAGGCCTGCACCTCTGGTACCAGCACAAAGGCCGATACATCTTGACCTTTGCCACTTCGAACCTGGGCTACAGCACCTCCGAAGACGCTGGTAATCGCCATCGCAACGCTCAGGGGCAACAAAATGCTAAATGTCGTACCGGAAACCAAAAAGTAAACGATTACATCAGAGACCAAAGTCAATACAATTGCGATTGCTGCTGGCAGCATCGTAGATCGATTCAATAACCATCCATCTTCAACTGGATAGTTCACAAACCTATCAGCCTTGTCAACCAACGAACCAACTGAATCAGACAACTCGAGGCCCATTACAAAACAAAGCGGCACTGCCACGAAAAATAAAATCACTGAATGCAGCCAGGCGTTTGCAATGATGAAAACGACTGACAAATTCAAGATGAAAAGACGAATATACCTCTTGATGGACCAGTTGTAAATATTCGACAACGAGCGAAGCGAAGGTGTTGACTTCGGTGTACGAAATAAAGCTTCAGCGATTTTAGGCAATCTGCGCCCAACATAACCGTTCTCACCCAAAGATCTTGATATGCCAATAATGCTTCTTACGTCTCGCATTCCAATTGCAAAGCGGAGGCGCGAAATTAGCTCAGAGTGACGTTCTATGGGCTCCAGATCTGCCTTCGGAAGTCGAAGCACCCCTAATATCCCAATCACTAAGCCTGTCGCGAGCACGACCATATTTTGCAGATCCGTCGGAGACATTGCCTTTAATGGTCCGCCCAAAACGGCGATAGGAGAGGTGGAACCCGAGAGAATAGGGACCACTCCAACCAATATCAATACTAACCCAAGTGCATATCCCTTGATCCCACTGAGTGAAAAACTCACAGATAAAAGCGCCATGCCGGCATAGGCAAAGCCACACGCAATTCCAAAGATTCCAAAGTCAATAGCCGGTGTAGCTGCTTGGTGATGCGAAAGAGCGTGCAGCGCAACACCAACGCCACCGCCGCCAGCTGCTCCTATGTAACCATAGTGAAAAAGGGTTCGAATGGCTTTTTGTCTCAATAGCCGCTCTCGACCCACGTCCGACAAAAAGACCATCCGCATCTCTGGACGATGAACCGTGAGAGGACCGCCCCGAGTTCCTAGCATTGCGCCTAGAAATAAAATAAATAAGAATAAGGCGGTTCCGTAGTTGTTGGCATTCGAATGGAAAAAAGCGATGTCAGACGAGGTAGGAACGAAATAGGTCGATGATGTTGAGATAATATCAACCAAAAGTGCAGCGACGATGATCACGAAGTATCCCTTCACGATCACCGCCAACTTGTCATTGTTTTCTAGGAAGTGGGAACGCCGCGCAGATGAAAGCTCGCGCAGCAATTCCCTTTCTTGATTTGCCAAGGAATCTAGCCGCCAGAAACGTCGCGAATATTCGAAGAATTCGCTAGGAACGGCATCATATTACGAAGTTGTCTTCCAACTTCTTCAATTGGATGATTCGCAGCGGCGCTACGCAACTCGTTGAAGTGCTTCTGGCCATTCTCGTTCTCTGCGATCCATTCGTCTGCAAATTGACCAGAACGAATCTCATCCAAAACCTTCTTCATCTCGGCCTTCACGCCCGAAGAGATTACGCGAGGACCGATCTTCAAACCACCCCACTCAGCGGTCTCAGATACGGAGAACCACATTCCGGAGAGACCATCCTGATACAAAAGATCCACAATCAGCTTAAGCTCGTGCAGACATTCAAAATATGCCGACTCAGGTTGATATCCAGCCTCGACCAAGGTCTCAAAACCAGCAGTTACTAACGCAGAAAGCCCACCACAAAGTACGGTCTGTTCGCCAAAGAGGTCGGTCTCTGTCTCTTCAGAAAATGTTGTTTCCAACACGCCCGCCTTAGTCGATCCTATGTGATGCGCATAAGAAAGTGCCAGCTCACGTGCATTTGTTGTGGCGTCTTGATGAACTGCAATCAACGAAGGGATGCCTCCGCCTTCGGCATAGGTCCGACGAAGAAGATGGCCAGGCCCTTTTGGTGCGACCATTGCAACATCTATTCCTGGCGCCGGTTGAATCTGCTCATAGCGAATATTGAAGCCATGGGCAAATAAAAGAGCGTCACCGTCCTTTAGATTCGGGGCGATCTCTTCGTCGTAGATCTTCTTTTGAGCGGTGTCGGGGGCGAGCAACATTACTACGTCAGCCCATGCACTTGCATCACTAACGCTCATCGTGGTGAGCCCCGCATCCTTTGCCTTGACTACCGACGAAGATCCTTCCCGGAGGCCAACTACAACTTCAACACCTGAATCAGCCAAGTTCAGCGCATGTGCGTGACCTTGTGATCCATATCCGATAACCGCTACTTTTTTGCCTAGAAGCAAAGAAGGATTTGCATCGGCTTCGTAAAACATTTCAGCCATCTGGCTAGCTTGCCTTTCCCTTTGAAATTCCACCGCGCGAACTCGAACGAGTCAGCTTTGTTAAGGCAACTCGGCCAGTTCGCTGTACTTCTACTATTCCGAATACTTTAATCAGTTCGCTAAAGTCATCCAGTTTTTCCGGAGTATCTGCCAAGGCTAGTGTAAGACGTTCAAGACCAACGTCCAACACTTTCGCACCAAAGATTCCAGCCAACTCGAGTATTTGCGATCTACTTTGAGTGTCCGCTGCCACCACAGCAAGCAACAACTCCTGCTCAACAGAGTCTCGGGGATCGATCTCTGTAATTTTGATAACATTAATCAATTTATGGAGCTGCTTGGTGATCTGCTCTAGCGTTACCGACTCCAAATCTACAACAATGGTCAACCGTGAGAATCTCTGATCGTCGGTCGGCGCTACAGCAAGCGAATAGATGTTATAGCCGCGGCGTGAAAACAGCTGTGCCACCCGCGCCAAAACTCCCGCTTTATTCTCCACCAGTACCGATAGAACATGGTGATCTATCTCATTGGCGCTTTTTCCACCAGGTAAACTCATTGGAATAAGGTTAGGTCCTGAAACGGTCATCTACTTCCCTTCAAACATAGGTCCAAGAAAAACTTCATCGTTGGTCGAACCCGAGGGGACCATCGGGAAGACCTTCTCGCGCCAATCTGTCCTAAATTCGATAACCACAGATCGGTCATCGATCTCATTCGCCTTTTCAATCGCAGGGGCCACCTCTTCAGGAGATTCGACTCGAATGCCAACGCACCCCATAGCCTCTGCCCATTTGACGTAGTCTGGTAGGTCTGGAGAGAGATAAACCTCGGAATATCTTTGATCGTAAAACATCTCTTGCCACTGACGCACCATGCCAAGATAGGCGTTATTCAAAAGTGCAATCTTTACAGGAATTCGCTCGGCAGAGGCGGTCACCAACTCTTGGGCCGTCATTTGAAAACACCCATCTCCATCTACTGCCCAAACCATCTTGTCTGGTCGTCCTACCTTTGCACCTATGGCCGCGGGTATTGCAAATCCCATCGTTCCAAGGCCTCCTGAATTGATCCAGGTGTTTGCATCATTAAACTTCCAATACTGCGATCCCCACATCTGATGCTGTCCTACGCCTGAAGCCAGAATTGTTCCTGGAGGAGCCAGTGACGATAAGGTCTCAACAACGTACTGCGGCTTTAGCGAGCCATCGGCTGGATCTTTTTCATATGCAAGCGGATACTTTTCTTGCCACTGACGAATCTGAGAAATCCAAGCAGAGATATCTTGAGCTTGCATCTCACCTGCTTCGCCTCGATCGAGTGCCTCGATGAGCTCTTGAATGACCAGCTTTACGTCACCAACGATTGGGATATCGGCTCTACGCACCTTACCAAGTTCGGCAGGGTCAATGTCGACGTGGATAACCTTGGCATTTGGTGCAAAGCCAGAGACCTTCCCGGTTACCCTATCGTCAAACCTCGCGCCGAGCGTGATCAGCAAGTCAGCCTTTTGCATCGACGTTATGGCAGTGTAGTTGCCATGCATACCAGGCATACCGAGACATAGGGGATGCTCGTCGGGGAACGCTCCGCGACCCATCAAGGTCGTAACAACGGGAATCTGAGTCTTTTCGACAAGTGAAAATAGCGCACTTGTTGCATTAGCCCTGATACATCCACCGCCAATATAGAAAACCGGAGCCTTGGCCTCTTTGATCATTCGAGCAGCAGCCGCTATAGAGCGTGGGTGCCCCTTGGTATTAGGACGATAGCCAGGCAAGTCGATCGTCTCTGGCCAGTACCAATCCATCATCTGGTTAGCAACGTCCTTGGGGAGATCCACTAAGACGGGACCCGGGCGGCCAGTCGTAGCCACATGGAATGCTTGAGCTATGGTCTCTGGAATCTCATTCGCATCTTTTACGAGCCAGTTGTGCTTTGTAATACTCATGGTGATGCCAGTCGTATCTGCCTCTTGAAAGGCATCAGTCCCAATCGAAGAGGTCGCCACCTGACCAGTTATTACCACCATGGGAATCGAATCCATATATGCATCCGCAAGTGGCGTTACTATGTTGGTCGCGGCAGGTCCAGATGTAACAATCGCGACGCCCGGTCGGTTAGTTGCCTGAGCATACCCTTCGGCCATATGGCCAGCGCCTTGCTCATGACGGACCAAGATATGACGAATTGGTGAGTCTATAATAGGATCGTACACTGGCAAAATCGCCCCGCCAGGTAGGCCAAAAACGACGTCGACGCCCTGCATCTCAAGACTCTTGACTAATGCTTGTGCACCTGTTAATTTCATCTTATTGTCATCCTTCGTCCCGTAAACTCACGCTGCAATCATTTCAATAGTCAATTTGAGGTATAAAAAAACCTCCCTGTTGGGAGGTTAAGTAGCGCCTTGAAGCAGTGCTTCGGCGCTACAAGACTACAAGTACTACTTCAAAGAAGGCAGATAATTTCATTGCCCTATATCCTAATACCCATTCAACCATTCGTCAAATCAAATCTATATAATCAGTCCACCCAATCAAAGCTTTAGCACCTTCTGGCCACTCAAGATATCACCCTTTCGAGGGCCAGAAGGCCTGCTAACTACTTAGATATCACCGATTACGAAAAGAAATTCGTGACGGCACCGATCTCTGCACCCTGGACCAACTTGGCATACTTTGCCAACACTCCAGATGTGTATCTGGGCATCGGAGCCTTGACGTTGGCAAAACGGCGCTCCATCTCGTCTTTAGTCAAATGAAGATCGATCGTCTTTGTATTCACGTCTATAGTTATTCGATCACCATTTTGCACAATTGCAATCGGACCACCGTCTAGAGCCTCAGGCGCTACGTGACCGATACAAAAACCGTGCGTTCCACCACTAAAGCGACCATCGGTTACCAGCGCACAATCGCCACCTCTTCCAGCACCTTTTAGCGCACCGGTAACCGCTAACATCTCGCGCATGCCAGGACCGCCCTTAGGCCCCTCGTATCGAATTACCAAAACGGTATTTGGCCTGATCTCACCAGCTAAAATCGCATCCAGCGCCTTTTCTTCCCCATCGAATACCGCAGCCGTACCGTCAAAGGTGAACTGGTCGATACCTGCGACTTTGACGACTGAACCCAAGGGAGCTAAAGAACCGCTAAGAATGGCGATTCCGCCAATCTCATGAAGCGGCGAAGAGAGACTATGCACGACTTTGCCATCTGGCTGAGGCGGGTTGATCTGCGCCAAGTTCTCCGCTATGGTCTTTCCCGTAACAGTCATACAGTCACCATTTAAAAGACCGGCCTCTAATAGATGCGCCATCACAACAGGAACTCCGCCGATTTGATCGAGATCACTCATGTGATACTTTCCATGTGGCTTAGTATCGGCGATGTGTGGGGTACGCGCGGCAATGCGATTAAAGTCAGCCAAGGTCAAGTCAACTCGGGCCTCATAGGCAATCGCCAACAGGTGAAGAACGGCGTTGGTGGACCCACCAAGAGCCATGACGAGGGCGATTGCATTCTCGAATGCTGCCTTTGACATTATCTGTCGAGGGCGAATTCCTCGCTCCAGCAAAGCGACAACGGCCTCTCCAGATTGAAAGGCGTAATCCGACCGTCGTGAATCGATGGCTGGAGCCGACGATGATCCAGGAAGCGCCATCCCTAGCGCCTCCGCAACCGATGCCATTGTGTTTGCGGTGAACATACCTGCACATGAACCAATAGTTGGACATGCTTCAGATTCAATAAGAGCCAACTCTTCATCGCTGAGCGCTCCGGCCGCGCGGGCTCCGACCGCTTCGAAGACGGTAACTATATCGATCGCCTCACCCTTGTGGATTCCTGGCATGATAGTTCCACCGTATAAAAATACAGTTGGGAGGTCTAAGCGAGCAGCAGCCATCAACATACCGGGCAGCGACTTGTCACAACCAGCTAAAGTCACCATACCGTCGAATCGTTCAGCGTGCATAACGGTCTCAACGCTATCGGTTATCACCTCTCGAGAGACCAAGCTGGCATGCATGCCTTCATGGCCCATTGAAATTCCATCAGAGACAGCGATGGTATTAAACTCCAATGGAAAACCGCCCGCGGAAAGGACTCCTTGCTTGGCACTCTTGGCTAAAACGTCTAAAGGCATATTACATGGAGTAACCTCGTTCCATGAAGAGGCCACCCCAATTTGGGGCTTATCCCAGTCTTGATCACCCATACCGACGGCTCGTAACATCGCTCGAGCCGGGGCTCGACGAAAGCCATCCGTAACGTCGCCTGATCTTGGCTTCATTGATCCTGACATGCAAACCACCGTCTATCCATCTCGTAGATTTTCTTACTGCACTAATAGGTTATTCGAATAGCATCCAAATTTCCAAAAAGTCACCCTAACAAAGTTTTTAAAGAGACCAATACCAAATCAATGATCATTTCTGCGTGCACTTTTTTCAACGCTACCGCTTCCCCATGGCACTATCATCAGGGCCAAAGATGCAAAGCGGACCCGCACTTTAGCCCAATCGACGGGCTGCCATCTCCGAGGCTAAGGTCTTTCCGTTGACCTTACCGTTGGTAATCTTCATTGCTTTTCCAATAAAAAACCCCGCCAGCTGATTCTCTCCAGCGCAAAGTCGTTCCCATTCCATTGAATTTTCACTGATCAACCTATCGAGGAGTTCCGAAATCTCATCTTGAGAGGCTGCCTTATATCCGAGTTCCTCGATAAGGGCCGACACTTCTTCGTTATGGTTCGAAGCGATTCGAGACAAAAGTGTCTTCGCCTGGGTGGATGAGACCTTACCTTGACTTTCAAGCGAAATAACTTCAATGAATTTGCCACGGGGAAACTCCGCGACTTCGAAAGAGTCTACAGTGGCTTGATTTACATAAGATGCAAGCTCATTCGAGCCCCGTGCTAAAGCAAGGCGCGCTGGTACCCCAGTTCTCACAGCATCCAGCACATGCTCATCCAAATCAAACTTGACACAGGTTTGAACCTGCTCCAGCTCACTTCTCGTAAGCTCTCCATCTAGTAGTTCCCTCAATCGCAGCCTCCGTGCCGGTGGAAGGATCCCAAGGGCCCGCGCTATCGTAGCCACCTCATCCATATCTGGATCCAATGGCGTTAGATCGGGCTCTGGGAAATAACGATAGTCATAGGCCTCTTCTTTGGAGCGAAGTGCAGAGGTAACCCCTTGGTCCTCATTCCAATGGCGAGTCTCCTGTCGTATCGATTGACCAGCAGACAAAGCCTCCATTTGACGCCGAGCTTCGTAATTGATCGCTCGACCGAGTGATCGAAGGGAATTTAAATTCTTAATCTCGCATCTGGTGCCCAATTTCTCGGTGCCCAGGGGCCTTACCGAGACATTTGCATCCACACGCAGCGAGCCCTCTTCCATCTTGCCATCACTTGCCTTTGTGGAAACTAAGATAGCCCGAAGTTCAGAGACATATTCTCGAGCTTCATCTGCGCTTGAGAGATCAGGAGCCGAAACGATCTCCACCAGAGGAATTCCAGCTCGGTTGTAGTCCACCAATGAAAAATCAGCCCCATGTATTCGACCAGAAGTCCCAACATGTGTCGTCTTTCCAGTATCTTCTTCCATATGCGCCCGTTCGATTCGCACAGTCTTGGAAAACGACGGGAGTTCCAACTTTCCATTTACGCAAATTGGCTCATCGTACTGAGAAACTTGATAGTCCTTTGGCATATCCGGATAGAAATAGTTCTTGCGATGAAATACAGACGGTCTAATCTCACATGAAAGAGCCGAACCGATACGAATGGCATATTCAACCGCGCGCTCATTAATCACCGGTAAAGAACCAGGGAGCCCTAGGCACACAGGACATATATTCGTGTTTGGCTCTGAGCCAAATTGATTGGCACATCCGCAAAATAGTTTGGTATTCGTCTTTAGTTCACAGTGGACTTCGAGTCCAATGGTAATTATATATTCATCTTCAATTGCCATAATTCATCCCTATACTGTTCCTGTAATAAACCACTTAAACAGATCTTTGTCAATGCGCCCATTGAGGCTTGGCCATGTAGGTCGATGCGCCTTCTAATGCGCGAGCAACCTGGAACATCACTCTCTCTGAAAGGGCTGGAGCGAGAATCTGAACCCCAACTGGCAGGCCATCTGCTCCGCCACCAAATGGGACGCTCATCGCTGGATGACCAGCTAAATTAGACGGAATTGTGCATACATCGGACATGTACATCGAAAGTGGGTCGCTCTTGTCACCAAAGCCAAAGGCAACTGTAGGCGAGGTCGGAGAGACAAGGACGTCAAAGTCACTATATGCGCGAGCAAACTCGCTCACAATCAAGGTTCTCACCTTCTGGGCCTTACCATATAGTGCGTCGTAGTATCCGGCCGAAAGCGCATAGGTTCCCAGCATTATGCGCCGCTTCACCTCTGGGCCAAAACCCGCTTCTCGGCTCAGGCCATAGGTCTCATTCATATCTGCGCCTGTAACTCGAAGCCCATAACGAACCCCATCAAAACGTGCTAAGTTTGAAGATGCCTCTGCGGGGGCGATCAGGTAATACGACGACAGTCCATATCTAACGGCAGGGATGGACACAGTCTCCACCTTGGCTCCGCAACTTCTGAGCGCATCAAGGCTTTGATTAAAGACGCCAAGCACATCATTTGAAACGTCGCTCATCATCTCCTGGATAACTCCAATTCGCAATGATGAGATATCGCTTTCGTTGGGCGCATGCTCGTAAGTTGCGGTTCGACTCGATGTCGAATCCATACCGTCATGGCCAGCGATTACAGATAAGACAAGACTCGCATCGTCAACGCTCTTGGCAAAAGGACCGATCTGATCCAACGACGAGGCAAATGCAATCAATCCATAACGAGAAACCAACCCATAAGTTGGCTTTACGCCAACAACCCCGCATAAGGATGCCGGCTGACGTATCGAACCCCCAGTATCAGAACCAATGGCTATTGGTGCGAATCTAGAAGCGACGCTTGCAGCGCTACCACCTGACGATCCACCTGGAACTCGGTCAAGTTTGACAGGATTACGAGTAGGAAAGTAGGCCGAGTTCTCAGTCGATGAACCCATTGCGAACTCATCCAAATTGGTCTTACCGATAGGAATTGCACCCTGACTGATTAGCTTTTCGATCACGGTGGCGGTATATGGTGGCTCCCAACCACTCAAAATCTTTGAGGCACACGTCGTTTCCACTCCTTGAAGAACCATATTGTCTTTTAGTGCAACAGGCACACCAGCAAGAGCTCCAAGTTCTTCGCCGCCGGAGCGTCGTTTGTCGATCTCTTTGGCCCGTTCGATCGCTCGATCCGCCATAACCAATAAAAAGGCACCGACATCGCCGTCATGCTCATTTATCTCACTCAAATGAGCTGAGACAACCTCAAGAGCACTCAATTCACCTGACTTGACAGCTTTGGCTATTTCAACAGCGCCTAATTCGATAATTTCCACTTTTACTGGTTAGTCCTCTCCGATAATCTTTGGAACCAAGAACATATTGGCTTGGGTTTCTGGCGCCATTCTAAGGACCTCTTCGCGATTTACACTTTTGCGGACTTCATCGCTACGCATAACATTTTTAATCGGGAGCGCATGGCGAGTTGGAGCGACATCATCAAGATTTAAGCTTTCGATATCTTTAGCGTGCTCCAAGATTGCCGCTAGCTGTCCGGTGAAGTCCTCGATCTCAGCCTCAGACAAGGCCAGTCTGGCTAAGTGCGCAATATGGCGCGTTTCATTGCTCGATATCTTATCTGCTGACATGTCTTACAGACTAGGTCTATCAGCTCTGTAATCGATCGACTGATCGATCACTCTTAGGACTTTGATAAGAAGCAAATCTCAAATTCAACGCAACTTACCATAGTGCAAAAAAAATTCCCGGATTAAATCATCCAAACAGAAACGATCCTTATAGAGTCTCAAATACCTATTTACCCCTTGAGCCTTGAACCTTGAACCTTGAACCTTGAACGGAGAATAGATCTCACCGTGTCAAAGGCGCTGGAAGTCTTGATGGTTGCCCTAGGAAGTCAAGTCCTTTATCTTGGCCACAATTTCATTAGGAGAAAGGGATTCAGGAGAAAAAGCACTTTGCAAAGCTATCAACTTAGTGAAGTCGCCGGTCACCCTGATCTTTCCAGCCATAAAAGCTGTCATTGCAACCTGAAAGTCGAGATCCACAAAGATCGACTTTGCCGTTTCATAGTCGATTCGAATCGTAATTTCTGCATCTTCAAGTTCGCCCAACTCTATGTCGATAAAGCCTTCCGAAGAGTCGATATAGATCTTGACTTCACTATTGCCAAATGGGACATCGGTTACAATCTGGTTCATCCGAATTGCTACATCCACCGAAGGCGTATCGCTTTGCTCGCTATAGGCCTGGCGGATATCGCGGACTCTCTCGATCCACTCGGGTGACAAAAACGGATACTTTTCCACGATCTAAAAACCTCCATCGGCAATTGCACTACATGTTAGTTACAAGCTTTAAAGTTGCTACATATCGCCGCTTTCCTTCAGGTCTATTGAAATCTCGCCGCAACTTCAAAAGGATTCAATGCAGATCAGTGAAATTAGCCGATAAGCGACAGATAGCAATCGGCCTGTCACCCTTTTCATCAACCTAAGACAACGCAGATAGCCAAAATCCAAATGCTACACGCCAAAGGGCATCGTCCTTAGTTTCGCGGTACAATCTCATGGCCGTGAGATCACAAAGTGTATTCCTTGCAAAAACCCAGTAAGGGCACGTCTATAAAACGAGAGCAGAACCTTGAGCAAAAATTGATCGACTATTTGTATCAGCCATAAGAAAATCCTCAATCTTCAATAGCCGCTATCGGCTAAGGTAGAAATTTGTAGATAGATCCGAAAATAAATTTACGGACCGAAAAACAAAAGGTTCAATTGCGAGATATCTAAAGTCTTGCAAAGGAGAGAAATGACACCACAATTTGATATACCCAATGACCATCGGCAGCCCTTCTTTGTCGACGGAGGCCCAGATTCAAAGAAGGTGCTGTTCATTCATGGCTTCACTGGCTCACCTCAAACCTTTTTGCCTCAATATATTGCAGCTGCTAACGCTGGCCATACCGTAAGCGTTCCACTCCTTTCGGGCCACGGTACCGTCTTAGAAGATATGCTCGAGACTAGATACGAAGACTATCTCAGAGATGTTGACCAAGCAGCTCAAGGCCTAGGCGAAGAGAACGAGGCGATCTATGTGGTTGGCATCTCGATGGGAGGTACCCTCTCTCTTGATCTCGCATTGCGCAATCGCCGAGTAAAGGCAATGGTACTTGTAAATCCACTGGTCCTACCTCCACCGCCGGACTTCTTCGACTTGATCGATCAAGTTTTAGAAAGTGGTCTAGAAGTTTTTCCAGCCATTGGCTCGGACATAGCAAATCCAGAGATGGAGGAAGCATCATATCCAGGGGCACCAGTGCGAGCAGCTAAGTCTCTATTCGAAGCGGCAAAGGAACTCTCGCCCAAGGTAAGTGAGATTGCCATACCGATCTTGCTATTTAGTTCGATACAAGACCATGTAGTTGCAGTTGAATCAGGCGAATACCTCCGCGATAATGCCCAAAACGTAACAAGGGTAGTTCTGGAAAAGTCGTTTCACGTCGCTACACTGGACTACGATTCAGAGATAATCACAGAGGGAATGCTGGAATTTATTACGAAAAATTAGACATTTGATTGGGCTTTTTCTCCGTTGGGAAAAATCGTTGGTTCTTGCGAGCTATTTCCAACGGATACGGATAAAAGCCATGGCCATTGCAAAGTCCAGCTGAATGTCGCTTTACCTGGCCTGACACAACAGGATTGACGTTTTGTTTCAGTAGCTGTTAGAAATAGAGGATGCAAGAACCGCCAATCGATGTGGGCCGGATAAGCGTTCGTCCTATACTTCTGAGCGAGCAGGCCCGTTTCGATGCTGGTCTCGATGAGCATCACTGGCTCGGTCACCGTCTCGTAGGTGAAACGATGCGCTATGTAGCGCTATCCCCAGACGGGGAATGGCTGGCACTGGTTGGCTTCGGAGCTGCTGCGCTTGCATGTCGTCCACGAGATAGCTTTGTTGGCTGGAGTGATGAGATACATTTCAAGCGATTGCGCTACGTGACCAACAATCAGAGATTCTGTATTCTGCCTGCTGGAAGACAGGCTAACGTCGCCTCAGCAGTACTATCTCGTTGTCTCAAGAGGTTGAGTGACGATTATGAGCAGCGTTGGGGCCACCCAGTGTTCTTGGTCGAGACCTTCGTCGATCCATCCCGTCACCGCGGAACTTGTTATCTTGCATCTAACTTCACGGTATTAGGAACTACCCTCGGCTATGGCAGGGTCTCTGGTCGCTACGTCCATCATGGCAAACAGAAACTCTGTCTCGCCCGTCTACTCAGGCGTGACGCTCTCTCGATCTTGTCTGGTGAGTTCGACCATCCAGCGATTTCATCTACTCCGCGAAGGAAGGCACCTTTGATCAACCTAAATAACGTGAACTTCGAAGGTGACAGTGGTCTCCTCGCTCGTCTCAGCCAGATCTGTGACCATCGCAAACCACGAGGTGTGCGTCACAGCCCCTCAAGCGTCTTAGCTGTCGCAGCGTGTGCAACAGTCGCTGGCTTGTCGAAGTCTGACTGCAATCGGTGAATGGGCAGCTGACTGCCCACAAGAAGCCCTTGCTCGCCTTGGTGCCAAGTTCCACCCGGTGCACAAGCGGTATGTTCCACCATCGGATGCTACTATCCGCAAAATGAGCAATGTTAGGTCTGATGCATCATTCAGCATGGTTCGTGATTAGTTCCCACCTGGGAAAACAGTTTTAAGCAGTTCTATAGGAGTTTGTCCATCGCGCACCAAAGCGCTGGTGGGAATGGCTATATAACACCTGTAGTCAGTTAGATGCAATAATGATGCATCTAATAAGTTGGGTTAGAGTACATAATGCTGTATCTGATGCCACAACAGGGAGGAGCGCGAATGAGACGTCCGTCTGGTTCGGCTGCATTGGTTTTGGTGGGTGCTGGAACGCCACTGCGCGTAGAGCCGATGTTATTTGATGCAATGTTGTAGGGATGGCGATGTCAGCATATGGCGCGTCGACTATCTCCTTCTATGATTCGAAGTCGTAAACGAGTGGTAAGGCGATTCGGTGACTACTGCGAAACCTGGCCCTGGGAGTGGCAGTCTCAACAGTTAGATGCCTGGATTGCCCAAGGCAACTAGTCACATTCGACAATCAGATCTTACCAAGGATCAATAGCTTTGTTTTTGGGGTTTCTCTGTGACCCTCACTATGGATGGACAGCGGAATGTCTCAGCCAGGTAGCTGATCTCAAAGACCACATGGTCTCGACTGAGACTTCTTTCTACGTGACGAGCCTGACATCAGCTGAAGCAGGTGCGGATCGGATAGCAAAGATCGTTCGGGGTCACTGGGAGATAGAAAACGGACTGCATTGGGTCCGAAATGTCACCTGGGAGAAGGACAGATCGCAGGTGAGAACTGGCTCTGCGCCACGTAGCCTCGCCTCATTCCACAACCTCGCAATTGCTGTTCTTCGTCACGCTGGAGAAACAAACGCTGCACGAGGCCTCAGGTGGGCATCACGCGAGCATGCCAGGCCGCTCGCACTACTCGGCATGTAGCCACCAAGCTCCCACCAACACAGCACCTTTACACCGTCACGCTGGTTCAGCGCGCCATCGAAACAGAAAACACGTGCCAGAAGGAAGGAGTGGAAGTCAACTCAGGGAAATCGAGCCTCAGATGACTACCGAGTTGATTCTGTCGGCCTTCGGTGACTGCCTCAGATGATGGACTTTGCGAAGGACCGTGGGATAAAAGCCATCTCTGAAATCAACTATTCCCAACGAAATGCTCGAATGGCGACAAAGGCTCCTAGCAAAATCGTCGCAGAGATAACCGACAGATCCACGCCTAGGTTTGTGCTGGTTCCCAGCCATTGTGACTGAAGTAACTTAACTCCGTAGGTAAAGGGAATGAAGTCGCTAATTTTTATCATTATCGATGGAAAGATAGCCAATGGAATTGTCACTCCCGAGAGAAAAATAACCGGGAAGTAAACCAAATTGGCGATGACAATCGCCTGACGTTCGGTTCGCGCTAAAGCTGCGATCAAGGCACCGACCGAGTAGACCCCGAGCATGACCAATATAAGAGCAAATATTGTCGTGACAATATTCTTTGGCAGATGAAGGCCAAAGAATATCAAGCCAGTCAAAACGAGGAGAATTACTCCCCCGATGGTCAGTACCAAGTTTACGATACCCTGTGCTAGTAGAAATGAGGACGACCGAGCCGGCGTCGAGGAAAAGCGCTTCAACACACCACGTTCACGGTATTCACCAAGTCCAAGGGGAAAACTCATCAAACCTGTGACGCTTATAACCAACACAAGATACGCCGGTACAGAGCTGTCGACAACCCCCCGACCCCCGAAACGAGCCGACGGAGTGCTCCCATAGATTCCACCAAAGATCGACAGCATCATGACCGGAAAAACAAGGGCAAAGAAGACAGGAACAAAGTTCCGCGCCATCCGCTTGGTTTCAAACCAAAGTATTCCTCTAAACACTTGTCTGCTTCCTTGCCTTGTCGCAACTTTCGATAAGCGCGAGATAAGCTTCCTCAAGATTGGGCGATCTAAAGTGCGCGATCGCTGGCGAAAATCCTTTAGCGCCAATCCATAAAATGATTCTTTCAGCCATTTCGGGGGTAAAAGTCCGAAAAGTCGCCCGAGTATCGGTCGCTGTTACATCTTGGGGGTCTCCCAAATCTAAGAGTTGTTGGACCTGAGCCTCATTCATCAACGTCGTATCTACCTCGATTTGTGGAGATCCACCATATGTGGAAACAAGTTCTTTTGGAGTCCCCAAAAATACAAGGCGACCTCCATGCAAAACTCCGACCCTAGAACAAAGAGCTTCCACCTCATCCATATAATGAGACGTCAAAACGATGGTTTTGCCAGATGTAGCCAGGCGACGAATGATCTTCCACGTAGCACGCCTTTGCTCTGGATCTAGACCGGTAGTCAGCTCATCGAGGAGTAGAAGTTGAGCAAAACCCACCTGGGTCAAAACAAGCGCCAATCGCTGTCGAAGGCCACCGGATAATGAGCTAACCAAGCTACTTCGTCGATCCGCAAGCCCAAATTCTTCCAACAAGGAATCGCTAGCGTCCCGAGCGTTATAGATGCTCTCATAAAGTGTGCACATGTCGCCTACTGTCACACGACTCGGAAAGGCGGAGTCCTGTAGCTGAATAGCCACCATGGCCTTTAAATTCTTTTGTTGAGTTAACGGGTCAAATCCGAAGGTCGAGATTGATCCACTTGAAGAGACCGCCCGCCGCAACCCGGCGATCGTCTCGAGAATAGATGTCTTTCCAGCGCCATTTGGCCCAATAAGGCCAAAGAGCTCGCCGCGGGAGACGCTAAAAGTTACATCCGACACCGCAAGAAGGTCACCGTATCGAATACTTAGACCCTCTATCTGCACCACATCTGAGAGGCCGTCTAAGTCAACCAAAGATTCCTGCTCCCAAAAGAAGATCCACACAAATTCGCCAACGAGATACCGCCGCGTTACTTGCTTGCATGAAAATCACGCACCCACGAACAGAAAGGTTCTAAACGGACAAGATAAAACTACCAAATAATTCCAATAGGACAACTACTAAGACGTATAAATGAAAAAAAATCGAAACGATAAAATCTTAATCGATCTCTTGTCATAATACCAATTCAGGATTGCCACAGATGCAAAAACCACTCGGCTTAGCCATTGCTCTGGCTAAGCCGCCAGCCCCAGCGATTCCATCTATATTGAAAAAACTCTAAAAAACTAAATGCCGCCCTAAAAGAAATAGTCGCAGTTCATATCACCGGGGGGGGCTTTTTCAACATTCTTTCCAAAGGAGAGATATGCCCCAAGCTGGGAAAACGATTAATTTGGAAGATTTAGCGGTTATATGTGGAGTTCACTTTGCAACTATAGATATTTTGGCGGACAAAGAGCCACTACTTGCGATTTCCAAATAAAAAAATTGCATAAGTGGCGAAGCTTTGCAATCTAACCCATCGCCAAGCTGATCAAAACAAGAAAGACCACCTAAATCCAAAGATCCAACTAAGCCATCACCAGCAACCAACGCGAATAGAGCATCTACAAAACGGCCCACTTCCAAAAGTGCGACCATAGACTCGGCAAATAGCCCCACTTTTTGTCTTCGTCGTTAGAAAGTTACGGTAACGGACTTAGTTCACATCTTGATTCCATAGATATCGACGGTTGACCCATAAAGCACCGAGGTGCTAGCCAGCGGATTCTGAAGAATTATAACGATACTTCCCTTGGGCGCATATACCGAACCAACGCTCAATCCGACGCCGGCTAGGGCTGCCTGAGCTTGCGAAAGTGTCATTCCTGTCAAATCAGGGACACTAACTAAGTGTGGACCCTGTGAGACCACAACCGAAAGCGTACTGCCCCTTGCGACGCTATTGCCCGCTGGAATATTCTGTGAAATTATTGAACCCGATGGGACCGAATTCGAATAGGCCACCTGGGATGTCAAGTTGAGACCCTGACTTCCAAGTGTCGACTTTGCCGCCGCAAGGCTTTGCCCAACCAAGTTCGGCACAATACGCGGCACCGGACCTTTTGAAATTACAAGTGCCACCTTAGAACCTTGTACGACCTTGGTTCCGGTAATAGATTGGGAGATAACATCACCCGTAGGGACGGTTTCAGAATATGAGCTAGAGGTGGTGTAGCTCAAATGGTTAGAGGTGAGTGTATCAATAGAACTCTGAAGCGGATCACCTACTACATTTGGAACTGCTACCAAAGGTGGCCCCAGCGAAATGGTGAGATTTACCTTGACACCTTTTACAACCAGAGACCCAGGCGATGGAAATTGAGATACCACGTCACCCTTTGGGATAGAGGGGTCATAAACCGAGGCAGAAGTAGATGCCACGCCGCCCGCTTTAGTAATACTGCCTTGAGCCACAGATGCAGCCTTGCCAATGACATTTGGAATGGAAAACTTTGCCGGAGAAGAGAGAGCGCTTATAGCTACGATTAGCACCGCCACAACAAGCGCGAGGATGCCAAGCAAAACAGCACTGCGCTTGAAAACCGAACGACGCTTTTGCGACGATCCCGTGGCATCACTTCCTTCACCCTTCGATTTCTTGAGCCTTTTCGATACCTTTACCCCGTCGGACTGAGAGTCCTCTCTAGGGCCTCTCGTTTCTTGGTTTGATTCAATTAAAGTTTGACCCGCTACAGCCCCGACTTGGCCAACGGTTAAGGTGCTATCCGCATCGGCTTGTAGCGCTTCAAACCAATGCAGTTCCCCTAGACCACTCTCACTATCAGAATGAGCCTTTTGGTCCACTGGAGCACTAGAAGTTTTCGCGCTTGTCCCACTCAAAGCTAGCGTGGTTTCTTCTGGAATTAGAAGGTGCTCATCTTGATCGAAAAACTCACCTTTAGCATTCGCTAACTCCACGGACCTCAAAAAATCGTTAGATGGACTCGGCGGCACAAATTTAGAATCCAAAACGCCATGTTCTGGGTTTAATGCCCCCTCAAGGTCAATTCCAACAGCGCTACTAGGCACAATGACAGGTGGTATACGCGAAACAGTAGTAGGCGGGTCAAAAGCATTCTTTGATGGCGTCCAAGACGTCAAATCAAGCGGATCTGGTATTGGAAGTTCTCTGGCGATAACCGCCAATCGCTCAACTACTGAAGCTGCAGATGGGCGATCCTTGACGCCCAAAGAACCCATCTCGCTGACGAGATTGCGTAATGGACCAAGCGAATCCGGAACGACGATACTTTCCTTGGTCCTTGCCATAACCGTAGCAAAGGTGGTATCCGACAAAAAAGGAAGTTCTCCTGTTATCGCTTCAATAATCACAAGAGCAAAAGAATAGATATCCCCCTCTTGAAAACATTGCTCTCCTCGAGCCTGCTCTGGAGAGGCATACCTCGCGGTTCCAATGACCACTCCAACTGGTTCAGTCCATGCAGCCTCAGCTAAGGCTCGAGCTATTCCAAAGTCGGCGACTCTTATTCTGCCTTCATCGTCAAAGAGCAGGTTTGAGGGTTTTATGTCACGATGAACATATCCCCGATTATGGGCATAAGCCAACGCTTGGGCAATCTCAAGCGAAATTCGAGCGGCTTGCGGGATTGAAAGTTGGACTCCCGAGTCCAAATAATCCCTAAGAGTGCCGCCACCTAAAAATTCAAAGACTAAAAAAGGAGCGCCATGCTCTTCGCCAGAGTCAAAGACCCTAACGATACTGGGATGATTCAAGGAAGCTGCTGCCTTGGCTTCAGCGTGAAATCGCTTTATAAAGGCAGCATCCGAGCTCAAACCTTCATGCAAAAGCTTAACGGCGACCCGGCGACCTAAGGTTAGGTCCTTAGCGGCGTAAACCACTCCTGACCCACCTTGGCCGACTAAATCGACCAGTACATACCTATCTAAAAGAACCGCACCAATGTGCTCACTTAGCCGCTTCAAACGCAACCATCTAGATCGATAACCTCTTGAAAAAAATTTGACACATAAAAGCCAATTCCTTGATGATTCTAGATGGAATTCACCAAAATAAGGGGGGATTTAGCGATAAGCAAAATATCTAAAGTTCTATTATAGGTCCCAAAGCAATTGTTCGCCATTAAGCAGCGCCACGAAGAAATCTTCATCTTTCACGGGTATATTCAGTTCACGTGCTTTGGAGACCTTAGATGCTCCCGGGTCAGCACCAACTATGAGAGCTGTGGTTTTTTTCGAGACGCTTGAGACCGCCTTACCGCCACCAAATTTTATTGCTTGTTCAGCCTCGTCCCGGCTAAAACCCCGTAAAGTTCCACTCACCACAAAGACACGATTGGCAAAAGGACCAGAGCTCGAGGAGGAGGTAGCTTGGTTCGATGGCCTCTGCGTTGACCTTGGTCGCACCCCCAGTTCAATCAATGAATCAAGGAGCCCCTGCTGTCGCGGATCATTAAAATAAGATTCAACTCCCGCGGCTATGGTGGGTCCAATTCCTTCAATCGTTGAAATCTCCGATGCCCTAGCCCCTCTCAGCTTCTCCAAGCTTCCAAAATAGTCAGCAAGGGCCTCACTGGCCACCTGGCCAACATGGCGAATTGTTAGCGAAACCAAGAACCTTGCAAGGGGCGGTTCCTTTGACTTTTCAATCGAATCTATAAGTGCACTTGCACTCTTTTCGCCAAATCGCTCCAGTGACAGAAGTTGCCCAGCTGTCAGACGATAGATATCAGATACATCTAGTAGAAGTCCTTGTCGATAAAGTCGCGAGATTATCGACTCCCCAAGGCCCTCGATATCCATCCCAGACCGAGAAGCAAAGTGCGTCATGCGAGCTACAGCCTGAGCTGGACAAAGATAATTCGTGCAGTAGCGATCCACCTCTGTCTCATAGCGAACGAGCTCACCCCCGCATTCCGGGCAAAGCTCTGGAAACTTCCAAGGAGAAGAACCTGCAGCTCTCTCGCTTAGAACCACTCCCAAGACCTCGGGTATGACGTCGCCAGCCTTGCGTACAATTACCGTATCACCTTCGCGCAGGTCCTTTAGTACGACCTGATCTTCGTTGTGCAAGGTTGCTAATCCTACCTCCGACCCTCCAACCACCACGGGCTGCAGTTGCGCAAAAGGGGTGGCGCGACCGGTCTTTCCAATCGAGACAAGGATGCGCTCCAATTTTGTATGGCGTTCCACTGGTGGGTACTTATAAGCGATAGCCCAACGAGGTGCCCTTGAAGTTGATCCAAGCAGTTCTCGATCCTCGATAGAATCGATCTTCAAGACTGCACCATCGATCTCGTAATCTATTGTTTCACGACCACTTGACCATCGAGTTATGAGTTGGGCAATCTCTTCTAAATCTTTAGCTCTAGTCGTATTGGGATTTGTAGGAAATCCAAGTTCTCTCAGATATCCAAGAGAATCGAAATGACTTTCAAAGTGGGCGTTCGATGAGTAAGCAATTTGGTAGGCAAAAAAACTCAAATTGCGGCTTCTGGTTACCCTGGGATCTTTGACTCTTAGGGAGCCCGCTGCGGCATTCCTTGGATTGGCAAAGACTTTGGGCTTCTCACTTGGCGAGAGAGATTCATCCGATCTAGCCTTTAGCGCCATCTCGTTATGGTGATCAAAAGAAGATAATGGCATGTAAATCTCACCACGCACTTCAAGATCTATATCATTCCTGTGGGGTCCAAGCGTCTTTGGGATTGCATCGATAGTCAAAACATTTGCAGTGACATCCTCCCCCATCGTCCCATCGCCCCGGGTCGCTGCTTTTACCAAGACACCTTGCCGATAGGAAAGTGCCATTGCTAGACCATCTATCTTCAACTCAAAGCAAAACTTCGGGCTCTTAGTTTCATCGACCTCTCGAAGTGTTTTGAGGGTTCTTTCTACCCAGCCACCGAGCTCCTCGATCGAAAAGACGTTGTCCAAACTTTGCATTGGAATCGCATGAGTAACCGATCTAAAGAGCTCGTGAGCCAGACCTGAAACTTTCGCAGTCGGAGAGGTATCGCTTCGAAGCAGCGGGAACCTCTCCTCTAGATCTCGAAGCTGAGAAAACGCTAGATCGTAGTCATAGTCCGAAACCATGCTGGTGTCTAAAACGTAGTAGGAAAGATCCCATTGGCGAATTTGAGACTCAAGACGCCTCATCAACAAAGACGCCTCGATCTCATCTGCGGCTTCGAAGTTCATTGCATCCACTCCCAGGTCCAAATAAAAATAGATCAACTATTAGATCATTATCTCAAAAAATCTGCATCCGAATCGAGCCAGATTGCCATAAAAACTCATTGCGCTTGACAAACCCACTTTGGAACTAACCCACTTTGGTTAGCCACTGGCAAATCCAATCCGATATCAGACTGCCAAATTGCCTAATTTCAAAAATCCCTATGGCAAAGTTGGTAGCAGTGGAAAAGTGGTGACAGAATTTGCCTCGGCGCACCCCAAAGAAGAGATAAAAAGAGAAATTTACTGACCCAGCCTCATCTCACAACCCCACTTCCCAACACCTCATCATCCCTATAAAAGGCGACGGTTTGACCGGGGGCGACCTTACGAATGGGTTCATCTAGCTCTACCCTATCAAGCCAAAAGGTGCCGCCTTTAACGTAACCGTGCGAAGAAGTCTGAATCATCACATGAGATCCCTCCTCGATTGGCCCTAGAGTCGTGGCAAGATCTCCAAAGTGAAGCATCGACGCGTAGGTATCATCAAGCGTCCCCATGACGATCTTTCGCTCGTCGTTACGCACCTCTATCACGTATCGACGTTTCGAGTCGCCCACGGTTCCCAATCCCCGCCGCTGCCCAATCGTCACTGTCTCAATAGCTTCAACCTTACCGAGTTCGCTCCCAGTATCTGAGTCGACAATTACACCTTCATGGACAGCTGTTCGCTTAGAGAGAAACTCAACTCTTGAAGTGGTGGAGGCAATAAAACAGACATCTTGGGAGTCAGGCTTACTAGCCGTGATAAGACCAGCATCCTTAGCAATCTCTCGAACCTGCTCTTTAGGAAAATCTCCAATCGGAAGAATCAATCGACCTAAGCGCTGTTGATTTAGCATAGAGATCACATAGGATTGATCCTTTTTCGGATCGATACCGCGCAAAAGATGAAATCCGTCTACTCGTTCCTCTACCCTTGCATAATGGCCAGTTGCCACCATATCGAATCCAAGACGTAGCGCTCGATCGATAAATAAGTCAAATTTAATCTTCCGGTTACACTCTATGCAAGGATTTGGAGTCAATCCACTTGAATAAGACTTAACGTAGTGGTCAACTACATTAGATTCAAACTCTTCTGTAAAATTAAAGACATGGTGGTCTATTCCAATTCGTCCAGCCACCATTCGAGCGTCTGCCACATCCGAGACAGAGCAACAACCCGAATCGCTAACTCCACCCCACAACTTCATTGTGGCGCCAACAACTTCATGTCCCGCATTTTTCATCATCAACGCAGCAACAGAAGAGTCAACCCCACCCGACATCGCTATCAGTACTCTCACTTGATTATTTCTTCCTGAAAAACGAGGCAAATTGCCAAAAACCTTGTTCTGCACAAGGTACCAAATATGATTCTGCCTAGTTCATGGGCCAACCATGAACAAAGAAAAACAGAAATTAAAAATGTCAATTCAATCGACTTCAACCCAAGCTAACTATTGCTCGCAATAGGATCAGCCGCCAAGAGATCACTTCCTTGGTATAACTTTGCTCACAACGCTCGGGCAATCCGAAATAATCCCATCCGCGCCTCTCTCGAGAAGAAGTTCTACCTCCGCAGGATCATTAATTGTCCAAACATGCACCGCCTTGTCCGCTGCATGTGCTGCATCGATGAATTCCTTGGTAGCAAGTTCAATCTCGCCGTAAAAGTGCGGAATCTGGAAAGCGACATAGGGCACCGCAAGTGCTACTGCAACTGCGCTTTTGAACGAATTCAAAAGCGCAAAATAAAACTCCGAAACTTCACCCGGCCCCGCCGATGTGGATATTTCAGAGTTATACTTTCGAACTGCAAAAAGAGAGGAATCCCTAAAGGAGGCAACCATGACTCGATCGATTGCTCCACCAGCAACGATCTCGTCGACTACCTGCGTCTCGTAGGGAAGCGAATTTGGAGAGGCTTGTTTTATGTCGACATTGATATAGACATCTTTGTATCGCTCCAGAATCTCCGAAAATAGAGCAATTCCGAATTCCGGATTCTCGGGCGCAAGACCTCTATAGACATAGTCTTTAGGTGGATGACCAACGCTATTTGCCTCCATTGAGTCGGGGACAAACCAGTAACTGTTATCTAGGGCTGAGAGCTCTTCCCAAGTTAGATCCGAGACTCGACCCTCCCCTGAAGAAGTTCTATCAACACTTTCATCGTGCATAACTATCAAAACGCCATCAGCGCTTCTGTGGATATCTAATTCCAGCCCAGTCATACCCAATTTTATTGCATTGTCCATTGCGTAAAAGGTCGAGGCCGGCGCCTCGAAAGCTCCACCTTGGTGAGCGTAGCCTATAACACGTTGTTCTAGCCACTTATTAGCCATCTTTGCCTTTGGTCTTGAAAGTTACACCGCTACCATGCTAGATCAAACTTGCAGATCCCAACTTCATCAAATAACCATTTCAACCAAACACCTTATTCAAAGCGGCCTAGTCGATTATTCCCTCTCTGCGTGCAGTAGAAACGGCCTCGAGCATCGAATGACACTCCAACTTGGAGATTATCCTTGCGATATGATTTCTAGCTGTATTTAAAGAGATATTCAAAGATCCAGCAATTTCCGCAGCCGAATTACCAGCATCTAACATGTGAAGGACTTCGATCTCTCTCTTGGTCAAATTATCACCAACACGCTGACGCCGCCCCGACAGGATACTCAAAACCTCAGTAGCCATCGAAGGCTCCATTACGGATCGCCCTCTCACGGAGTCGCGGATACCACGGATGACGTCGCTCAGGGGCATATCCTTAGTCAAGAATCCAGCAGCGCCATGCGAGACTGCAAATGCAGCGCTACGAGCATCTCTAACAGCAGTTAAAACGAGTATGGCCACTTCGCCATTCAGCAGCCTAAGGCGTTCAATAACATCCAGTCCTTCGTCTTCACCGAGGCGCATGTCCATAAGAACCACATCGCAATGATAACTTCTCAACATCGAGGCTGCCTCTGAGCCATCTTTAGCCACACCTACCACATTCATATCAGACTGTGCCGAAAGTGCCATCGACATAGTTTCAGCAAAGACCGTGTGGTCTTCTACGATCAATATCTGAATGGATTCACCTAGTATCAATAAAGGCCTCCGTAAACATAGCCCATCTGGTCATCGTCGATCGCTGTTTGCAAAATTGACGTCTGTGAAAAGTTTTTAGAGCAACCTGACAAAAACTCTGAGGAGAAGTCTTCGAATTTACTTCCTAATTTCAAAGACTATAAAGTCATCGTCAAATCACTTGATTAGGATAGGCTTTGAGCCCAAAATAAGAGTGCTGTAACGCCCGCCCCCAAAAAACCTAAAGTCACCAACAACATACGGCACCGCCAGTCGCACTCCCCGAAGCCGCGATACCATATTCAAATCGCACCCGATCAAACATATCCCTACAACTAATGGTGCTTTAGACTTGGAGTATAAAACCAATAACTGCATAAAAAGCCGAAAACTTCTGCGGAATAGTCAAAATGACTACAAAGGTTAAAGTTCGCGAGAGATAGTATCAAATTGACGACCTAAACAACACAACTATACACAAACATTGAAGGTCACATAAGAGATCTCTGTCAATTCGCACCTTGACTTAGCTCGAGACGACCGACATACAAATTAGGTCCATGCGAAACTCAATCGCCCACTCTTCATTACCCAAGGAAGTAACTTCGATGATCACCAAAGTTAGAATAAAACGATCACGACTTTCTTTTTCTGCGATATTTCTCCTTGCGGGACTCCTGCTGAGCGTAGCCGCATTAGTAAATGCAAGTGCAATCTTTGCCGCCGTCTCAAACGAAGCAAATGTCGCCAACTCATCGCTGAAGTTTTTCCATCCAGCTGAAAACGCCGAGGCTCAGCTTCTAATCGGATACTTAAACCAAGAGACTGGTTTGCGTGGCTATGTGCTTACTGGGGATACTTCATTTTTAGCCCCTTTTGTCTCGGGAACAAAACAGGTGACTGCAGCTTATAAGATCCTTGACTCGGCGCTTGGCCCCTATGGTCTTTTGGACAAACAATTGCATGCGGTTCAACTCGCTGGAACATCATGGGAAATCTCCGCTACGCTCCATGAAATTGTACCTTCTCTCGAAGAATCGGGATTAAAGTCAGCGATACAGGCCAGCCTTCAATCCGATCAAGCAACTTTTGATGCCCTAAGAAACAGAATTGCCACACTAAATTCATCGACTATCACAACAGAAGATACTCTGCGGAATGCTGCAACTGTTGCATTAGACGACCTCCGCACCACAGTTGCGGTAGCGGCAATCGTTTCACTGGTAATTATTCTTACCCTGGGAACGATGTTCTGGCTGATGATCATCACACCCATGCGAAAACTCCAGAGCGAAGCCGACACAGTGGCCAACGGTAACCTCTCAACCCCTGTATCACTTCATGGAGTACGAGAGATCGAGTCACTATCTAACTCAATCGAATCAATGCGCCAAGGGATTCTCAAGGAGCTCGACATTCAACGAAAAACAGCACTTCTCGACGCTCAATTTAGAGAGCGTCGCGAGGTAGCCGAAGCAATCCATGACAATCCACTTCAGCTCTTAGCTGCGGCGAAGCTACGTCTTCAAATGGGAGGATACGGCGTCGAACAATTATCTAGCGATCCCGTAGTCTCCTTGATTGATCGAGCGACAGAGTGGATGCGAAATATGATCGCCACTCTCTATCCCCTGGGCTTGCTCGATCCGACTTTGAGCAAGCAGTTAAAGAGCATATTTCGTCTCTAGAGCTTGGGACCGAATCGAGAATCAACGCCGTCGTCGAACTCTCCGAACTAAAAAATCGCGACTCTCACTCTGAGCCCACCTTGCTTTTGGGATTTAGGTGCGTCCAAGAGTTTGCATCCAACGCCCTAAAAGGATCGCGTGGAGGTCCAATTGACCTTTCAGTAGTTGCCTCTAAATCAGAAATGACTATTCATTCGGTAAATCAAGTTAGCGAACCTGATATAGCTAACTTGAAGAGTATGGCTCAACATCTAATTGGAAATGGACCGCGGCGCCATAGTCAAGCCGGCCACCTCGGCATACCGCTTTTGGTAGATTCGATCGAATCGATAGGAGGCCAGCTGTCGATGCAACTGATCTTCAAAACCGAAAAAGATCTCAGAAAGGAGACGCTCTTCGAAAGGCAGATACAGTGGAATATCGCCACGAAACATCCGATCGAAGAAGACAGAGATAACGCGCCAGAGATGACTCTCGTCGAAATAATAGAGTCAATGGGTGATCTAAAGGGAACGTTCATCTCCTTTAGGGCTACCATTCCACTGCTAGGCGATGGAACTCTCACAAATGTCGCTCCTGTACTTTCAAACTAGCTTCCATAAGTGTCCAAAATCAGCTCATGAGACTCTCTAAGATCCCATTTATCCACATTAGGAGAGACTCTAAATCGCTCATATGCCGCATCCGCGAGCGTCTTAGGGAGCGACCGCCTACAAATCTCGACGATCAGACTGTGGTGAAAGACAGGGTCACCGATAAGTTCTGCAAGCTTTTCTAGGTTAGAATCCGCAACAGAGTCAGGGACCGGACCAATTACAGCTTCATTCTCTCCGTTACTAATTATCTCCCATAAAGTATCTGGAACTTCATTTTTAGAATAACCGCTAAGCCATGAAACCTTGGGAGATACTTCCAGCAAAGAGAGCATCTCGTGTACCATCAACTCCAACGAGCGGCGCGGAATTTGACGAAAGTTCAAACAATCCAAGAAGCGCTCAAAGGGTAGGTTTGGAGCTTGTGCTATATCCCGAGCCAATATCGCATCAATCTCCAAGTTTTCAAGAAGCTTTGCGATTAATTTTTCACCTATAAAAGGGCTTAGAACCGTCCGAATCAGATTGGCTACGTCCACCGTAGCAGTTTCCCCATCCCAATCAACAACCACAGTATGGCTTGCCGTGGGAAGATCCGATTTACTTGGAGAGTGTCCATATACACATCGAAATAGTGGATACAGTACGACCTCTCGACAGTTGCCTCCCCAGATCTCCTTACAAAGCGCTCTTTCTACCATCGCTAAATCCATCTACGTCAAAACACCACGCAACTACTATGGCATCTAAAAAAATTATCTGTATGCTCTACCTGTTAATCGGTTTCTAAATGCAACTCCTTTAACCTTGATGGCCCACTAATCGTTTAGGACAATTTTTGCACTTGAATAATTTACGCTTTTGGTTCTCAAGAATTACATGCCTCCAGAAATTCACAAACAATCAGTCGCTCATTTGATTATCTAACACATATTGCATAGAAAGATTTAAATGAGATAGTAATATTTGACTACCATGCCGATAGCAGTAACGTCAGGCAGTTATGCCAATCGTCGACAATACTTGAATAGTCCAAATAGAGTTTTATCGTGAAGGCACTCCAACAAATGCGCATAGTAATTGCTGACGATTCCGACGAATATCGAGAGGCCCTCATCCATGCCATTTCGAACTATCCTCAATTGATTGTCGTTGGCGCCGCAAAGAATGGTGCTGAACTAATCGAGATGTGCGATAGCACCGCCCCTGACATTGCCATGACGGACATCCGCATGCCTATCATCGACGGTTTGAGTGCAATAAAAAAGATATCAAAAAACCACCCAAAGACCCTTTTAGTGGCATTTTCGACCGCGAATACTGCTCCGATCAAGCAGGAGGCGATAATGGCTGGCGCGCATATTTTCTTCTCAAAAGATCAAACCATGGTGGCACTCCAAGGAATCTATGAGAACTACAAAATCGAGATGAGCCAAAGACCAGAAGAAAAACAACCTGAATAAGTTCTTATGACGTTGGCAACACCGCTGAAGCATGTAATGCTAGCGATGAAGGCCCTCGGGAGTAGTCACCGTCCTTTCTTGCAGCCATGAGCGCGTTATAAGTTTGGTGGTGGACCGTTGAGAACCAAAGAATGTCGCTACGAGCACGTACTCCAGATTCCGCTTTACCTTGGCCTGATCCCTACAACCTCCACTAATAAACAATTAGTGCGGTTAGCACAATGGAACAGATTAGAGACAGAGTCGCTGGTCTTGATATCCACCGCGATACGGTGGTGACATACACTCGGATAGGTGATTCCACCGATATTGAGCTAACCAAGGTAACCACTCCAACGACACTCCGCAGGTCTGGTCCAATTGGCATCGTTCTTATCCGAGGCAGAACTAACAACGATAGCGATGGAGGCAACCGACATCTTCCCCAAGCCGGTGTACTACGCCTTGGAGGGATTGACTTGTGGCTCTGTAACGCCCAACGCACCAAGAACGTACCAGAACGAAAGACCGATCTCTCCGATGCTGAGTGGCTAGGCGATGTTGCAAGGCATGGGATGGTGAGACCTTCAATGGTGCCTCCATCTGAGATTCGTGCATTACGTGACTTGACCCGCTATCGCAAGAGCCAAGTCGACACACCTACCAAGGAGATTCAACGCCTAGGCAAGGTGTTCCAAGATGCTCAACATCAAGATCACCTCGGTAGCTTCAGCTATATGGAGCGCATCGTCGAGGGAGATCATCGAGGCACTTATCTCAGGAACACGTGACCCTGTGGTCCTAGCCCAGATGGCCAAGTCCGAGATGCGAAGTAAGATCTCACAGCTAGAAGAGGCACTAGCTGGAACCTTTGATGATCATCACGCTCTTTTGTGTCGGTAAGATCATCGCCCACATTGACTTCTGTGATAAGACCATCACAGAGCTAACCCAGGAGATCTGTGATGGTCTAGAGGATTTTAATCCAGCGGTGGCCATCTTGTGTTCTATACCCGGTACATCACAGACCACGGCCCAGGTGATCATCGCTGAAACAGGGGGTGACATGTCGAGGTTTCCAACTTCTTAGTCACCTGTGTGCATGGGCTGGGGTCGCACCGGCGAGTTATGAGTCAGCTGGTAAAGAAAAGGCCAGCTGGTACACGTCATGGTGTCCCATGGCTGAGACGAATCTTGATTGAGGCGGCTAGAGCAGCCGCACGTACGAAGGGCACATACTACTCAACCCAGCTATTTAACCCAGTATCTTCGTATCGCTAAACGCAGAGGAGCTAATAAAGCGCCAGTCGCTGTTGCCCACTCCATATTAGATACTTTTATGGCATCTACTCACCAATGGCACCTTGTATGTAGACCCAGGAGCCGACTACTTTGATCGTCGTTGTGACCCAGCTATCCAAGCTCAGAAACTAGCTAGCCGAATAGAAGCTCTAGGTTTTGAAGTTACCATGACCCAGGCAGTCGCCTGGAGCCAACACCGACACTAGCCGCCTTTAGAGCCTCATGGTTTCTCGTGGTATTTAGCGTCGAAGTGGCGAAGTAAAGAGGTTCGACCACCAAGACCTAAAACATCACACCCATGACCAATCTGGAAGCGGCATCTCTAGCTATAAGATGACTCACAACCACAGTACTCTAGTTTTGCGCGCTCTAAATTCGGGAATACAGTAAGCATTACACACCAGGAAGTATCCAAAAACTCCTCATAGCAAAGATCTATCCATGACCGCCAATACCTAATACAGATAGATCAAAATACCTCCGATCACTCTGTATCAGGTGCCAGCGCCTCTTTCCATGGTGACGAATTGACTGGGTTACCTAAAATGCCTTGGCTACCAAAGTACTCAATTCCACGAGCGGACGAGCGCCAAAGTGTGAGATTACCTCAGAAGCACAGATATTACCCATCCTTGCTCGTTCGTAAGAAGGGTACCCCTTTTCACGAGCAAACAAGTAGCCTGCAGCAAATAGATCGCCGGCTCCGGTGGTGTCCACTACTTCTATTTGGGCCGCTGGTACTACTATAGGTTCTTGATCGCGAGAGAATACAAAAGAACCTTTAGCACCAAGGGTGATCGCTCCTTCGCCAACATAAGCACCGACTTTCTCTACGGCACCTAATAGATCGTTCGAATCGCACAATTCAAGAAATTCATCTTCATTGCCAAATAAAATCGAGATTCCACCGCCTTTAATCAGCTCCCAGATCTGGGGCTTGCGTCTTTGGACTAAGGTTCGATCTGAAAGTGAAAATGCGTACTCTACCCCTGCTATTTCTTTCGAAAACATGGCCTCGATATTCTGGCCACCAGATGGTGAATCCAGAAGATAGCCCTCCACATAGCAGACAATTGCATCGTGGCCAAGGTCAATGTTGGGCACTGAATCCAAAACATGAATCGAGGCACCAAGGTGGGTTAGCATCGTCCTTTGCCCATCGGGAGTTACAATTACAATGCAATGGCCGGTATTGGAGGCGCCCAAGTCCAAGGAATTGTCGATAAATACAATCCCTACATCCTCTAGATCATCACGATAGTTATTAGCGAACTGATCATTTCCAAGGGCACCGACAAAATACGTTGCACCACCAAGACTCGAAACCCCAGCCAGGGTATTTGCCGCCGAGCCTCCAGAGGAAGCCTTCAGAACAGAAAGATGTGCCAAAACTTCCCTAGAAGTTGAATCATCGATCAAGGTCATCGAACCAGGATCTAACCCTAATTCCGAGATTAGTTCGACCTCTGCTTGAACGAAAAGATCAATAATCGCATGTCCTATGCCTACCACTGCCATTTTTTGAGCCTATGCCGTTTCTGAATCATATCCGAACCATTATTTCGGTCCCATAGATCTGCGTTTTGTAAGATTCCACCTTAGATGTCTCGGCAGCCAGATAGGACTAGAGCCAACAAATGAACGCAAGACCAAAGGAGACATCGTCGGAATGGAAAGCAACATTAAGAGATCGAACGACCTAGGCAACAACGCTAACGTCGTCGTTAGGGAGCCTCGTTCCCCATGATCACTGAAATCTCATCAATATCAAAAAAGAGAACGGCATCCGATCGACCGATAAAAGAGGTTCCACGAAAGAACAACTCTGCGCCTTCCATTTGGCGAACACCGATTCAATCGTTCGAGACTATTAAAAAGAGAAAAAGGGCTAACTTGCCCTCGAGAGACTAATAGTTTGACGACTACGGCCAAGCCCATTGCGAATACTGTTGACAAATCTAAAATGCGACCATCACACAAAGAAAGACCCAATCAAATCCCCTAAATCTCGTCGTTGGCGACAGCAATGTGCATATCAACCGTCTCTCAGATCAACCGTCTCTCAGATCAACCAAACTTAGAGGCCTCTGCTATTTTTCAAAAAAAATACAAAGACGCCATTCCCACAATCCCTTTAGCTAAATTCGCACCCCAAAGAGAACCGGAAATCAGATTGTAATCTATGTCACAGCCCACACCCCGTCTTCCAAAGGTTCCTGCATTTAAGGCAGATCCAGCTGAGGGGTAGACACTTTTAGAGGCGTTTGTGATGGTTCATGGCTGAAAAAGTTTTGTCCAGAGTGGGGCCAAAGTGAAAAAAATCTACTACGTTAGGGCAAGTGACAACCGAGAACTATCGCCTTTCAAAAACAATTCATCCGCTTCATTACAAACTCCATATCGCACCAAATCTCAAAGATGCAACTTTCAGAGGAAGCCTAGAGATAAAATGTGAAGCCGCTGAAGCATTTTCGTCAATTCGAATCAACGCTATCGAACTGGTAATAGAAACCGCCACTATTACAGATCCATCTGGCACGTACAACGCAAATATCACTTACGATACCGAAAACGAGATGGCCAATCTTGATTTGGAACAGGAATTACCCAGTGGTGCCTTCGCCATAGCAATGAACTTTACTGGCATCCTTAACGATCGCCTCGCTGGCTTTTATAAGAGTACCTATCGTAACGATGAAGACCAAATCGTTGAAATCGCCACGACTCAATTTGAAGCAACTGACGCACGTCGCGCATTCCCATGCTTTGACGAGCCTGAGATGAAAGCGATCTTTGAGATCTCCCTCGAAGTCGAGCCAGAACACATAGCGATTTCCAACGGTGCGGAGGTCTCTAGTGTTATGCTCGCTTCGGGGAAGAAGCTGGTAAATTTCGAGCCAACAATACCAATATCGAGCTATCTAGTAGCGTTTGTAGTTGGACCTCTAGAGGCGACCACGCCACGAGAGGTTCGTGGCATACCAATTCGAATCATTCACCGTCCAGGATGGTCTCATCTCACCACATTTGCAGTTGAAGCCGCCGCCCACGCCGTTGAATTCTTTTCGGACTTCTTCGGAATCGCCTATCCAGCATCAAAATTGGACCTCATAGCCATACCAGACTTTGCCTTCGGCGCTATGGAAAATATTGGAGCAGTCACCTTTCGAGAGTCGTTGCTAATAGTCGATAGTGCAAACGCTTCACAACCAGAAAAAGAGCGTATCGTAGATGTGATCTCACACGAGATAGCTCATATGTGGTTCGGGGATCTCGTTACGATGAAGTGGTGGAATGGCATCTGGCTGAACGAAGCCTTTGCGACCTATATGGAAACTCTCTGTACTGATCACTTTGATCCAGCTTGGAAAAAATGGAACACCTTCGGCATATACCGTTCGACGGCCCAGACTACTGATTCGTTACATGCAACACGACCGATAGAGTACCCAGTTGCGCATCCATCGGATTGTCAAGGTATGTTCGACATCTTAACCTATGAAAAAGGCGGAAGCGTCCTAAGAATGCTTGAACGCTATCTCGGAACCGAGCCAACCCGAGCCGGAGTTTCAAGCTATCTTCGCAAATATAGTTATGCCAATGCGGAAACCACCGATCTTTGGGATGCTCTCGAGGAGTCAACGCACGCGCCAGTAAGGTCTTTGATGGACTCATGGGTATTTCAGGGCGGATTTCCTCTCGTGACTCTCAAAAAGGAAGGAACCGACCTCATTGTCGAGCAGGAGCCGTTTTCCTTTATTCCCGGCAAGCCAGAAGGTTCAGCAATTGGAGAGATCTGGTCGGTACCGCTCACGTTCCGCAACCTAGATGATTCCGACGAACTAAACACATATCTACTCGATACTACAAGAGCTAAGATCGCCGACTCTTCAAGCGTGCCGACCATCATAAACGCTAAGGGCGACGGGTATTATCGTGTTGCTTATTCTCAAGAGTTGATCCAAGAAATCATTCCACAGATTCATAAACTGGAGGAGCTCGAGAGGTTTAATTTGATCTCGGACTCTTGGGCTCAAGTCGTCGCAGCCAAGATCGACTATCTTGGGTTCTTGGATGTGGCCAATGCTCTCGGCGGGCAGGGGCCCTTCCTCGAATCTCCCGTTTGGGCAGTCGTGGCACAAGGTCTCGAAGTCGCGTCAAAGGCACTTGGAAGTGAAAAAAGCGAATGGATAGGAGATATCGCAGGAGCATTATTTAGGCCTCTATTGCAGGTTTTGGGCTTCAACCCAGCCGACGACGAACCTGAAACAACTGGAGTCCTACGCTCTCAAATCATTTCGGTCCTAGGAACACTTGTCAAAGATCCAGAAGTTATTGAATTTGCCCAAAGCACCTTCAGGTCAGAGATGTCAGGCGAAGCCACAATGGAACCCTCGTTGGCCCAAAGCATCCTTCGAATCATTGCGGCCAATGGAGACGAAGCCGATTACGCCTTCGTCTTAGACAAATATCGACACCCAAGTGACCCAATCGAAGAACAGCGCTATCTTTCAGCTCTTTCAGAGTTCACCGAACTTCCCTTGATAGAGAGGACTTTGGGAATGTCTCTAAGCGAAATTAGAAGTCAGGACGCTCCCTTTACAATCTCTAAAATGCTCGCCGGCGCCACATCTGGGCCAATTGCATTCGACTTCGTGGCGAATAACTATGAAGCCCTTGCAAGCCGCTTTCCTGAAAGCACAATCTCAAGGATGATAGAAGGAATGGCCGTTCTCTATAGTCCAGAGATCTCAAATCGAGCAAATGAAGTCCGTAACTTTCTAGCTAACGTCCGGATCCCTGAGACTGGGAAAAAGCTACTTCAGATACGGGAGCGCTTCGAGGCCAACCTTGCTCTCTCGAATCGCCTTCGATCGCAACTATAGCGAAACCAACATGGCGGACCATAGTAACAGATCATCCAAAACAGCTCTTTTGAGGATTTGACCTGAAACCAAAGCCCTAATTTTACAGATAATCAATATGGGGTCTTGGGCTACAAAAATCAAGGTCATGATGTGTAAGGCAAACTCCCCAATGAAGCAATAAAACTCATTGGGGAGAAGCAGAGAATCGATACTTCCTGATCTGATATCTTTCGCTCTGGTGGTTTTTGGAAAACTCTCTATGAAGATCTAGATCCAAACAAGAGACTACTGTCTCTTGTTTGGATCTAAAAATCTCAAATAACTCAAATAGGAATCAAAATAGGTCGGGCTAAAAGAGCACTCTCTATTCAAAAGTTCATACGTTCCAACACGATTGACGCGCTCTCCTCTTAGGAATCAACTCATGGAAGAAACTACTACAATTTTGATCGTCGACGACGAATATCCACTTCGTCGACTTTTGAGGAGCTACTTCACCAAAGAAGGTTTCAATGTCGTCGAGGCCGGAGATTCCACAAGCGCTAGAGCGCTCTTTGATCAATACCAAATCAACATAGCTCTTATCGACGTTATGATGCCTGGCGCAGATGGATTTGCCCTAGTTAGAGAACTTAGAACAATAACAGATATACCGCTTATCTTAGTTACAGCAAAAGGAGAGGAATCTTCAAAGATCACTGGCCTTGAAATTGGAGCGGATGACTATGTCACCAAACCTTTTTCGGCGCCTGAAGTCGTAGCAAGAGTGCGAGCCCATCTTCGGCGCTTCAATGGAACATTTCACGATTTCGAAGTTGGCGCACCAACCATAACAATGGCAAAATTGTCGATTAACCCCAATTCCCGGCGAACCACAGTTGACGATTCTGAGATCGACCTCTCAAAGCGCGAATTCGACCTACTCTACAAACTCGCCTCCTCGCCAGGAAAGGTCTTCACCAGAGAAGCGCTACTTTTGGCAGCATGGGGCTCGCTACTGCTACTCTCCAGCTGAGCACTCTTGAACGAAGTTTACTATAATGCCTATATGACGAGGTTAGTGCCTATTGGGGTGCCAGCACAGGAGCTTGGGGTACACCCCGTGACGCTACGGTGATGACAAGCAGAAGGACGTATCGATCCTCCTATACGCACACAAGGAGGCAGAAGGCGTTATGACCTATCTAAGCTTCGTGCTATTACTCTCATAAAGCTCCATCCACCAGAGCTACCATCGCCTATGCCCGCGTGTCAACCAACGCTCAAAAAGACGACTTGGTTCGCCAGGTGGCTCTCCTAGAGAGCTATTGCGCCGCAAACGGGTGGAGCTATGAGGTCATCTCCGATGTAGGGTCAGGACTCAACTACCATAAGCGTGGACTAAAAGTGCTTATCTCTTGGATTTGCTCCGGCGAGGTAGATCGGCTGGTGCTCAGTCACAAGGACAGACTGCTTCGTTTTGGGTCAGAGCTTGTTTTGTCTCTTTGTGAGCATTTTGGAGTCGAAGTAATCATTATCAACGCTAGCGAGGATTCAACCTTTGAAGAAGATCTGACAAACGATGTCATTGAAATCGTAACCGTCTTCTCGGGCTGGCTATATGGATCGCGTAACCATAAAAACAAAAAGGTTATGGAACGGCTTCAAGAGGTGGCCAAAGAGGTAACTCCATGATCCGATGTCCGAGCCTCACTCTATGGTTAGCATTATGAAGCGCACGGTACGTCTAGCCACGTTGCCACTGAACAAGAACAAGTATGACGAGACGCGCTCTGTGATTGGGCACTATAGCGACGCAAAGCGCGTCTTCGTAGCTCATCTGCGCCAGACTAGCCTATGGAGGCTGCTTGATAGAAGCAAAAGCTTTCGTGACTATGCAAAGGCACAGGGCTTATACCCAGAGGGCATCAACGTCCATTTGGTAGACCAAGCTGCCTTTGACGCCGTGGATACCTGTATTCGCCACATCGAGTCCTGCTTTGTAAGAGCTAACGTCAAGGCAAGGGTGTGGAGACGCTTCACAGACGAAGATGAGAGGCATTATGCCTATGCTTGTCTAACGAGATACTCGGCTATTGGCCAAATCATGGGTGGCGGCGTGCCAGAGATCTCCACTGTGACTACCTCCCCCGAAACGGGTGCAAAGATAGCCTCGTACTTACATCGCGTCATTCGAGATGCACTCGATGGTAGCTGGCCAACCGTTATCAAGTCTCACTCGATGTCTTTGGACTCTACCTTGTATTCAGTGGTCGACAACGACACAGCTAAAGGCAAGACCAGACGCTATGTCAAAGTTGTCAGCTCAACTCGCAACAAACGCATCTCGCTACCCCTGTCTGGCATTTCTCGTGTGTCGGGGAATGTCAGGGTCGTACTTGATGAAGAGAACAAGCGGGCCTTCATTCACGTTAGCTACGACGTTGCAGCTCTAGCCAAGGCCACCGGCCCCGCTGTATCGCTCGACTGGGGAATCACCGAGGTCTGCACTGATGACTCGGGAGTTCATCATGGCGACGAGTATGGCCGAGCTCTATAGTTCCATGACTAAGCGCAGGCATAAGACCGCCAAGGCAAGGAACAAACTTCACGCTCTATCAAAGAGAGGTGCTGGCTCCAGAAGAACCAAGCACATCTCACGAAATAACCTAGGGACCAAGAAACAAAAAGCTCGACTCAGGCGTGCAAAGGCACAACTACAGACAATTTCGGGCGCTGCAATCAAAGAAGTGGTCTACGGAGAGGGCAATCGCACCAGAGCTAATGGACGAGCTCCCCAACATCCATCACAACGGCCAAAAGAAATCATCACCGAAGATCTGTCTCACCTAGGGGGTAAGGCTAAGTCTAAGAAGATATCTCGACTCTGCTCATCGTGGGCAAGGGACGAGAACCAAGAACGCATTATGGTACATGCGCATGTCGGAGGTTCCGGCATTAAAACGGTCAACGCGGCCTACACCAGCCAAACATCTCCTAATCCAACGTGTGGGTATGTCTCTTTCGACAACCGAAGCGGGGATGTGTTTCACTGTCGTAACCCTTATTGGGATTGCAATTGGCAGGGCGATGCAGATCACGTAGCCTCCATGAACATCAAATCAAGGATCCAAGATCACCAGATCGACCGGTTCACTCCCTACACGGAAGTGAGAAAGATTCTTGACGCGAGGTTCCTACGCTAAATGGAAAGCCGGAACATCCTCGAAGATGCCAAGGATAGCGCTCACGGCAGGACTCCAACGATACCACGACAACGCGAGTTGGACGTGGGAGGTGTGCAACCACCGACTCGCCCTAGTTCTGCCCCCGTGGATGGGGCAGAACACGCAAAGGCGTCTGGAGAGCGAAAACAAAAGAGGTGCATATGAATGTATATGTATTTCGGAGCGGAACTACCTTCATCACGGAAAAAACCATCGATGTGTATGTCGCCTCTCTCAGGAAGAAACTAAATGGAGCCGCGAACATCACATCACTGCGAGGCGTTGGTTACCGACTTGATGAGAGATGAACCCAAGATACTGAGATTCGATTCGATAAAGTAATCCAAAGGAGCAGCTTTGCCCAAATATAAAGTAAAGTCAATTAGGTCCAGAGTGTTGGCAGTACTCTTTTTAACTGGCGCAATTGGCATCATTGGAAGCTTCATCTTGGCAATGCAACTCGAACGAAGCGACCAACGCCTCTACCTAAAGAACGCGGCTCGCTCAATCTCACGATCGGTATATGAACTTGCCACTAACGGCTTGAACTCTCACGCATTCAATGAAATTTATCGGGCCTCACCCGGATTTGATTTCTCAATCTACCGAGATGGAGTTCGATTATTTGCAACCCCTGGATCAATGAATTATGGTTCAAGGGTCTCTTTCGCCAGAATAGGACCCTCTTTAGACGTCACAGTCATCGCGCCAAAGTCAAACCCTACACCCCTATCGGTTGAAATAACCACAGTGTCAGCGATAGTAATCGTTGGAGTACTCATTGGCGCATTCTGGGTCACCTCTATTATCGAAAGAGCGATAGGTGGATCAGTCAAAGAGACATCAAGAGTTGCCCAAAGAATTGAATCTGGGGACCTGTCCGCGCGCCTTCAAAACACCCTGCCGTCTGAGTTCGACGCCTTAGTAAGTGCCTTCGATCAAATGGCAAAATCACTAGAGCGCTCCGACCAAGAACAGCGTCGATTTCTTTCGGACCTAGCCCACGAAATTGCGACTCCTATCAATGCTGCTACAGGTTTGGCCATAGCAATTGCCGATAAAACCATATCAGAACCAAAAGAACAGACTGAAGCCATCGAGCTAATTACCGACGAGGTAAAGAGGATACATTTTTTACTAGAAGACCTACG
This sequence comes from Acidithrix sp. C25, assembly GCF_904848545.2. Taxonomy (NCBI): domain Bacteria; kingdom Bacillati; phylum Actinomycetota; class Acidimicrobiia; order Acidimicrobiales; family Acidimicrobiaceae; genus Acidithrix; species Acidithrix sp. C25. Next base: position 272,745 of record NZ_CAJHCI020000003.1, on the reverse strand, counting down.
CTCCTTAGATCATTTGGAGGTGACGAAAGCGGCAACCCAGACGCACTTCAATTCGATTGAACTCTCGCATAATCTAAAAGGGCGGTTCCAAAATCGCGCTAAAGAAAAAGAAATTTCGCTTGAGATATCCTATCAACCGCGTGAGATTGCCCAGGACAAACGATTAATCGAGATGATAATCGACAACTTCACCAGCAATGCAATCAGATATTCAACCACTAAAAAAGCTGTAGTAATCGAGGGGAAGCGCGCCTCGCAAAACGAATACTCGATCTCGGTAACAGATAATGGAATCGGAATCAAGAAAGAGAATATCCATAAAATATTTGATCGTCTCTACCGAATAGACAACGCAAGAGATCGCGCCAGTGGTGGTTCCGGACTTGGCCTCTCTATAGCCAGGCAAGCTGCCCTCAACATAGGTGGGCGTATCGATGTTGAATCAAGATATCAAGTTGGCTCCAAGTTCACCTTGACTTTTCCAATCACAATCAACGAGCCAGAGCTAGATCACCAGAGTAAACCAGAAAAACTCTCCGCCAATCAAAAGAGATAGTCGTTCGACCAGTTGCGAACCCATATTGAATCACCTCAAAGGTGACCCTAAACTTGACATACAAAAGCGAAAAACAGATTCCTAAAAGGGATGTACCGGAGAGACCCTTTTAGGAATCTATTTAGGAATCTGCCGTTCAAATAGCCCATAAAACCAAAATCGCGCGCACGACTTGACGCTAAAAAAGATCGGAAGGAGGTGGTCTTTAAAGGCTTGGCCATCCCCCATCTGAGGGTACAATTGCACCATTTACATTCGTAGCATCATCGCTCAGCAAAAAGGTAATCAAGGCAGCAAACTGCGTCGCTTGCGCAATCGGAGGCATCGCAGCCATTGCATTAGCGATGCGGGATTGACCAAGCTCAGATGCGAACGAAGCCTCTATGTTCGTCGCAACCGGCCCAGGTGCGACCGCGTTGAAACGAAGACCCGATGGCCAATACATAAAAGCGCAACTACGGGTCAGGCCAACTACAGCGTGTTTTGAGGCGGTATAGGCAAGGCCAGCGGCAAACCCTCGCAGACCAGCCTCTGATGGGATATTAACTATCGATCCGGCGCCGGCGCCGAGCATGTGAGCGCAATCACGGCGCGGGTCAGGCGGAACATGCCATCAACATTGACAGCAAACACCCGCTCCCACACTTCATCAGTGACCTCATGCAAAGGGTTGCAACCCTAGAAGGTTGTCTAATTTGAACCATCAGATAGTCAGTGATGACTCCAATTTGATGGACATGGATCCCTAGAGTCGCACTGGCGGCCAAAGACGCCAAGAAGGTCAAACCAATTTCGATTCCAAGAATAAGCAACAAGGCAATTATTCATTCTCAAAACACCGAAGCACAGCGGTCCTTATATATTTACATACAGCATAAAAACTTACTCCGCACTAAAAGGAGCCAAATGAAGTATCGATTGAGCCTTCCCGCCGAACTTTTAGATCTTGCTCTATGGGTAAAAGGCTTTATGCCAACTTCAGAGGGTGAGGCACTGTGCTACTGGGCTAGCAAGGCGTTAGCATCGCCAAACAGCCTAGGAATCGAGATTGGGACCTATTGTGGCCTATCGACCATCTATCTTGGGTACGCGGCTTCACTATCTAAGTCCTTAGTGGTTACAATCGATCACCATAAAGGGTCCATTGAAAATGGCCCGGATTGGGAGAGCCACGACTGGACTTTAGTGGATCCAGTCTCGAACGATCTAGACACCCTTGGAAGATTTCGGGCCGCGATGCGAGTAACTAACCTAAATAAATATGTAATGGCAGTTTTGGGGGATTCGCGCAACGCCGCCAAATTTATAAAGCACCCTGTGGACTTTATCTTTCTAGACGGAGGGCACGACGAAAAAACCCAATGGAGTGACTTTCAAAGTTATTCACCTCTGTTGGGACTAGGTGGCACGTTGGCAATCCATGATGTATTCCCTGACCCAAAGGATGGGGGAAGACCACCATTTGAGATCTTTCAACATGCCTTAGAGAGCGCTACCTACCAAGAGATCTCGTCCGAGGGATCGCTTAGAATCCTGAAAAAGATCATCGATGATGGCGCCTGAGCCAACGCTCTATAAAGAATTCTCCTAGGCTTCCAAAGATACCGCTAGATATGACATCGTTTGCGATTATCACCGCTGCCGCGGTATATGTGGACCTCTCTTCATGAGGATAACTAGCTTGACTAGGATACACCAGTCCGGTTAAGTAGGAGCCATCCTCGCCTCTGAAACGATTTGTTGTCCAGAAAATCTCCGTTGCCGCCTCATTCATTCCGCTGAGTGAAAATGCGATCGAGGCCTCGGCGGTCTCGGCAGCCGTAAACCAATCTCGCCCAGAGATGCATCTAACTCCTGAGCCAGACACGAAAAATCGACCGATTTCACGATGAGGGCCGAGCCCTAAGCCTTGGCCTCCAAATCGCGGAATATTTGCCAAGTAGGGATAGTACCAATCCATCGCCCAGGATGATTTGTCTGCCACGACACGTGAGTCGCTCGAATATATAAAATCACCAAGACTCTCGTGAGCACGTTTCCACTCAGGCTTTTCGATATCGACTATTCCTGCCAAAAAACTTCCTGCCTCGAGAGAGTTGAGAATCGAACAACTGCCAGCCAAAAGCGACTTGGGATGACATAGCCCCTCAGGAGTAATCATCATCGGGAAACTTCCATCATCACGTTGGTACATGACGACATAGTCAAGTGCACGCTCAACGAATGGAAAGTACCGCTCTACATCGAGGTTTTCAATGCACGAATGTAGCGCAAGTAACCCCAGGGCACAGTAGCTGATCACATTTGGATCGCGATTTGGCTCCTTTACGCCATTGGTTAGGTAATAGTGGCAAAAGGAGCCATCACGATTTTGGAGTGAAAAAAGTGAGTCAACACCCTTTATTGCACTTTCATCAAAACCCGCCATGCCTAGGGCGATCACAGCTTCAATATGATTCCACGGATCGATATGACCCCCGGAATACCAAGGGATTAAACCGTTACGAAGTTGAACTTCACTTATCCATTTCGCAGTAGTTTTGATTTCTAGATCTGTAAGCATTATTAAATAAAATAGTCTAGTAGAAATACGAAAAACCTACCAGATGCCTTCGGAACGACTCTATACACCAGTCAATAGATACAAGGTTTTAGAGACGATTTCTAAACAAAGAGCGAAAGACACCAAAGGTGGAAGGGGAAGGGAGCGACCTAAAAGCCCTAGATTGGGAGAGATTTGCTACCAAACCCTGAGAATACAGCCATGAATCGCTGAACATAAAGCAGCAACTTCTTTGAACTTTCGGCACCTGCCCGCTCTAGAGGTTCTCGCATCTATATTCACCTAAATCTTTGCCTGGCATCTTTGAAAATTTATTGCACAGCTCCAGCGAACCTCAACCCAAATAGAGTTGACGCAAAACCAGACGCTGCTAATAGTAAAGCGTCGACGTCCATGCAATCTTATGGACAAAGAATCCTAGCAAAGCTATGGGCATTCATCGAAATCGAAGTTTTTGATGAGGCGATACTAAACCCGGAATAGCTAATGCCCGAAGTAGAGTTGATAGTTGTGTGTTGCATGCAACTATCAAGTTCTGCAGAGAAGTTGACCGCTGAATTTCCCGAAGGAGACAAAAAAAGCGATGGACAAAGAGTCGAAAGCCGAGCCTTTAGATCAAACCCATGGCTCGACCCCTCTGACTCATCGCCAAATACTTTTGGCACTGAGCGGTCTTTTGTTAGGAATGCTTCTTGCGGCACTAGATCAGACAATAGTATCAACGGCATTACCCACAATCGTAGGAGATCTAGGTGGACTTCAACACCTATCCTGGGTAGTCACCGCCTATCTGCTCTCTTCGACTGCGGTCACTCCGCTTTATGGCAAGATCTCTGACTTATATGGGAGAAAAGCACTCTTTCAATTTGCAATCGTCATCTTTCTAGTGGGCTCAGTCTTGTCTGGACTTAGTCAAAATATGGGAGAGCTAATAGCTTTTCGGGCAATTCAAGGAGTCGGTGGTGGTGGGCTATTCGCCATGGTTCTATCCATCATTGGCGATATCGTGCCTCCTCGCGAGAGGGGAAAATACCAAGGCTACACCGGAGCAGTATTTGCAAGCGCGAGCGTCTTTGGACCCTTGGTCGGAGGATTTTTGACCGACCAGATCTCATGGCGATGGATATTTTACGTAAATGTCCCCATCGGGATCTTCGCCCTTGTGGTTACTTCATATGTCCTGAAATTGCCAGTTCGCAGAATGCCTCACAAAATCGATTTCTTAGGATCTGGCCTCATCACCGCCGCGGTAACTACCGCATTACTTTTGACCGTTTGGGGCGGAGTCACCTACTCTTGGACCTCGCCCATGATTATTTCATTAGCCGCAGCTACCATAGCTCTGACTTTGGCCTTTATCTTCCAAGAAAATAGAGCCCCGGAGCCGATTCTTCCACTTCGACTATTCAAAGACAAAGTCTTTTCAGTCTCGTCATCCATAGGATTCCTATCCGGTTTTGCGCTGTTTGGCGCTGTGATATTTCTTCCTGAATATATGCAGATCGTCAGAGGGGTATCAGCGACGCGATCTGGCCTAATGCTTATTCCGTTAACTCTTGGAATAGTACTTGGTTCAGTCGGATCTGGCCAAATAATCACACGAGTTGGAAAATACAAGATCTTCCCCATCATTGGCTCGATCCTACTTGCTAGCGGATTCTATCTTCTTTCACTCTTTGAGGCCAATACTCAGTATTGGATTGAGAGTATTTACATGACCATAACGGGATTAGGACTTGGCCTTTCGGTTCAAGTCATCATCCTTGCAACTCAAAATTCGGTCGACATCAAAGATCTAGGAACAGCCACTTCCGCCGTCACCTTCTTTAGAACGATGGGCGGTGCAATTGGGACCTCATTCTTTGGGAATATCCTCATCAATCGGCTCTCGTTCAATCTCGCTCGTACCATGGGTTCTGCTGCGGGTACATCTAGCGCAACTGCAGCAGTGATGGGAGGCTCACCAGCACAACTCGCAAAACTTCCGACTCGGATACATATCGGGGTAATTGACGCATTTGTCAAAAGCCTTCACGTGGTCTTTCTGTGGGCTATTCCATTTAGCGCTATAGCAATCGCCTTAGCTCTAATGCTTCCGGAAAAGCCACTGAGGTCGATAGCTGGCATAGCCGGAGCAAAGTCCAACGAAAATTCCAAAGAACATATACCCTTCCTAATTAGCGAATAGTGATATCAAACAAAAGTTCAAATCGACTAGTCACCAACAAGATATCGTGGTCGGAACTCACGTAGGAGAAAGAGACACCAGGGACTCTCAATCTTGGAATGAGTTTCACCAAAGAATCATCCACCCCGCCCCTAAGAGATAAATTAATATTACGAAAAGATTTTATAATGAGCCAGATATCTAAAAAATATTCCAAGGCGTCAGATAACTCTGACCCAGAAGACCATAAAACCCATACAGAAGACGATGCTATAAAACAAAAACCTCCTCGAGCCAAACTCGCTACTTTCTCTGCACTCTCAAACCGCAACTATCGCCTCTATTTCATAGGTCAAGTAGTCTCAAACTCCGGCACGTGGATGCAGATGATCGCGCAATCGTGGTTGGTTCTTCAACTGTCAAAGTCAGGGGTGGTTCTTGGCCTAGTTTCAGCGGCCAACTTCCTTCCAACGCTACTGCTAGGTCCCCTTGCTGGAGTATACGTTGACCGTGCCAACAAGCGCAAACTCCTAATTGGAACCCAGAGCGCTTTTGCGCTCCTCGCGCTTGCTCTTGGCCTATTGGTAGAGTTTCGCCTGGTGCAACTCTGGATGATCTTTGTAGCAGCAGCCCTTGTTGGACTGGTAAATACACTCGATATGCCCGCTCGACAGACTTTCGTCATCGAAATGGTAGGACCCAAAGATCTTCCAAATGCGGTAAGCCTCAACTCAGTGGTCATGAACTCCGCCCGCGTAATCGGACCATCGATTGCTGGGGCTGTCATCTACAGCTTAGGAGTCGGACCAAACTTCATCCTAAACGCCATTAGCTTTCTCGCGGTAATTGCAATGTTGATCATGTTGCGCACATCAGAACTTATGCCAGCCACACGAGCCACCTCAAAATCCGGCCAGCTGCGAGAAGGATTTTCCTACGTCGCCAAAACACCCTCACTTGCGATCCCCCTTTTGATGATGGTGATCGTCGGAACTCTCGCGTATGAATTTCAAGTGTCCCTGCCGCTTTTCACCACGGATACCTTTCACCTCGGAGCAGGCTCATATGCACTTATCACGGCGAGTCTTGGTCTAGGCGCAGTGGTAGGAGGATTAGGAGCGGCAACTTATGCCAAGGTCTCACAAAAGCTCCTAGTGGCTGCAACGTTGGCTTTCGGAGTGCTAATGATATTGATGTCCGAAATGCCATCATTCCCATTGGCACTGATTGCAACAGCTCTTACTGGTGCCGCGTCGATCGTCTTTCTCTCAACCGCAAATTCGCTCTTGCAGATGACATCACTTCCTGAGATGAGAGGTAGGGTCATGTCACTTTATGGCGTCGCATTCCTTGGATCAACACCAATCGGAGCTCCATTGATCGGCTATATCTCTGGTCATTTTGGAGGGCGCTCGGGGATCTTAGTTGGAGGGGTAGCAACCCTAACGGCGGGACTCTTGGCTGTTATATATCATCGCCACAAAGCAAACGCCACCCGCATCTAAAAGCGAGTTCACTAATAAATGACGGGTATTACATTTTTAAAAATTTATATGAGCAAGCTAATTTTTATTTAGCAAAATATTATAGCCCATCTGCAGGTGATTAGATAATAAAGCCCAACTATAAAATCATCCTTCGACAAGTAGCCACGAGCAAAATTATAAGGTACATGCCCCGCTCTTTAGCGCTCTAAACTACTCGCTACACCAGGTTATTTGTGGCCAAAATACCATCTATATTCGTAACCAGCACCGCCAAGGCGAGTTGCTTACCTAGATCAGAAGGTGAAAGCAAAAAGTAGACATAAAAATTCGTCAGGAACAATCAGCGGTCCATATAAAAAATTAAGGCAATATATCAATTATTCTCATCAATTACCGGATCAAATATAAGAATATAGCACTAAATAATATCTATATAAAAACTTTCTACGTGCTACGCCAACCATAAATTGGCGTAAATAGGTCATGAATTATCGTTCAAAAGTCGCCACTACCGTAAAACTATAACCAAATTCATCCTTTCTGAAATTTTATTTCCGAAATTTTCATACAATATCTCATTGTCGCTACCGATAATCGATATTCGACTTCAAACTGTCCCACCTACTTCGTAATCAAAATAAGCCAGGGCGATAAACCTCCACCTCGATGGGGCAAAACTGTAATAATTTGACCTTAGGGTTTGACTAGAATCTATTTCTCACTTCGTTTTCACTCCCTCCAACTAATATGTCATAAGCCGTTAATGCTGTTGGCGCTAAAGAGACTTCCACTTGAGCCCAACAAAGATACGTTTTACGGCGATTGTCTTATGTTCGTGCCAAGTTTGAAAGAGTAAAAATTGTCTTCAATTATGCAAAAGGCAGGTCTCTATCTTCAGCGGGTCGTCTGGTCACGACGCGCCACCAGCTGGGACGAAATGCAAAATCCTGGACTACAACGGGTAGTTGACGAGATGATTGAACTCATTGGAGATCGACCTTTAGAGTTTGCGATCGATCTTGGATGCGGTTCGGGTCAGCTTTCCATACCCCTAGCAACAAAGACAAAATCAGTTCTTGCACTCGATATCGCACCGAAGATGATCGACCTCTTGAATGAAAAACTCGAAAGTCAAAAGATCAAAAACGTACAAGCAGTGGTTGGCTCTGTTCAGCAATATGGAGTTACTAACGGTACCGTTGGTCTAGTCTGTTCAAATTACGTGCTGCACCACTTAAGTGACAAAGAGAAACAGAGTTTTGTCCACGATGCATTCCGATGGCTCCACTCTGGCGGAGAGCTTATCTTCGGCGACATGATGTTCGGACGTGGTGCTACCGCAGAAGACCGCGCGGTAATAATGGACAAAGTCAAAACAATGATGTCCAAAGGCCCCGGCGGATACTGGAGAATTGCAAAGAACGGATTCAGGTACCTCTTTCGTTTTCAAGAAAAACCTATAAGCCAAGCTTCTTGGGTAACCCTCCTTTCAAACGCTGGATTCGTTGAGATCGAGGCGATCAGGATTGTTTCCGAAGCTGGAATAATTCGCGCTAAAAAACCATAGTGGTAAAGATAATATTGCGTAAATTAAGAGTAAATTGTTGAGACAATTCGCTTTTTCAACACCAAGAGCTGCGATTATACAGCTACGCTTTAAGGAGTAGTAATTTACGCCCTATCGTTTAGTTTGGCATAACGTCACAAGGTTTTCTTTGGCATAGAAGTTAACGGTGGGTAAGCACGGGCCTCCACCGAGGTCTGACTCTGCGTAGTTGATCTGTTTGAAATATGGAGGTGATGTCATGAATTCTAGTGAACCCCCGAGTACCGGAGAAAAATTCGTCTTTATGACGTCACTGTCGGTCTGGTAGCGCTAGTTGCAACCCACTAAGGTTACGAGCCACATCGGAGCGGTGATGACGTCCCTATCTATTAGATATTTCTAGTATAAGGGGTTAAATCATGGCCTACAAGGTACAGATTCCTTCGCCGGTTCGGATTTCAAGAATCAGAGTTTCAAGAGCTCGAAGAATCCTTGCCATTTCGGAAATACGCGCAGCAATAATGCCGCTATCTGGGTTGCTTGGAATTACCGTTCGCAATCAAAGTGGTGGTGATATTGGCGTTTTGGTCGACATCGTCGCTCGATGGTCTCCAGAAATTGACTATCCACCAATTACGGGTCTAATCGTTAGGGTGGGACGTCAACGTACCTTCGTTGATATTGACAAAGTGGAGATCTTTGAAACCAAATCCATAGCGCTTCGAAGCTCTAAAGTAGATCTGCGGGATTTTTCAAAGCGCAACAACGAAGTACTTCTGATGGAGGAGATCCTAGACCACCAGCTGGTCGACGTAGAAGGAATCCAAGTTATTCGTGCAAGCGAACTCTATCTAGCAAACGCACTGGGGAAACTTAGGCTGGTTGGTGTCGAAGTTGGAGTGAATGCTCTCTTTCGACGTATGGCGCCTCAGAGAATTCGAGCAAGGGCCAACCCAATACGAGTAATCGATTGGTCCGATGTCGCAGCTTTCGATGAAACTAGTGGCGAGATGAAGTTACGTGCAGCCCGAGCCAACGGAGGAATAAAGCGGCTGCGCCCGGCCGAACTAGCAGACCTGCTAGAAGATTTAGGACGAAGAGAGCGCAGTGGGTTAATCGAGGCACTTGGTGTTGAAGCGATCGCAGATGCCCTTGAGGAGATGGATGCTGAACAGATCGAATCCTTCATTCGAAATACCGAACCAGATATAGCCGCCGACCTCGTGGCAAATATGGAGCCAGACGAAGCGGTTGATGTTCTTCGAGATCTTGACGAAGATGAACGAGATGAACTGCTCGACCTCCTCGAACCTGACGTAGCCGCGGATTTGAAAGAGCTTATTTCCTACGACGAAAAGACCGCTGGCGGAATCATGACCAGTCTGGTTCTTGAGGTCCACGAAGCGGCCACCATAAGCGAGGTAATCGACCAATTGCGCGACCTTTCAGACCACGGTGGCGACCTAGATGGCGTTGTAGTATTTGACGAAGATGGAAACTTCTGCGCCGACGTATCGATCTTCGAGCTGCTTATGGTCTCAAATAGAAACGACCAGATTGCTACGCTAGTTCGCGAATCAAAATGCGTGACTGTCGACCCTAACGACGACCTTGATGCGATTGCTGAAGCACTAATTGAGACTAGGCGCTCCTCTGTGGTCGTAGTCGAGGAGGGGAAGACTTTGGGTCGAATCCTAGCGGATGATCTGGTTGATGCGATTTTGCCAGATCGATCCAAAGGACGCTTCCCTCGGTTACTCTCTTAATTGCTTGCACCCATAAAACCATTCCGAAGCTCTAAATTACCCCTTAAACACATGATTACTAAAAGATCGGCACTAACCGATATCACAAGGAGACATTCTGTGCATTTGTTATTTGATAGCCGTGAGTATTCACACAATTGAATATGAGTTAATTAAATGCAAGAGCCACGAAAGAATGATTCTGGTGAGGAGCCTCGGTTCAGCACCAAGAAAAAGTTTGGAATTATCGCCTACCTCGGAGCTGCTGGCCCCGGATTAATCGCTGCAAACGCTGGAAACGACGCCGGCGGAGTTATCACCTACGCATCGGCTGGCTCTCAATTTGCCTACAAGACCCTCTTCTTTATGTTATTGGTAACAGTCGGCCTTGTTGTGGTCCAAGAGATGTCGGCACGCCTTGGCACATTTTCGGGCAAGGGATTAGCAAGCCTCATTCGGGAACAGTTCTCAATCCGTCTCACCTTTCTGGCCATTGTCGCCTTAGTTGTAACCAATCTCGGCCTTGTAGTCTCAGAATTTGCTGGGATTGGCGCATCTCTGGAGCTATTTGGGGTCTCTCGATATATCTCAGTTCCAATCGCAGCAGTCGGTGTCTGGTCGCTGGTACTTCTAGGTTCATATCGATACGCTGAGAGAATCTTTCTGTTTATGTCGCTCGCATTTCTTGCATATCCAATTGCGGCCTTCCTTAGTCACCCTAAATTTGGCCAAATAGCCACCAATCTAGTAATTCCACATTTCGTCCTTTCCAAGAATTACATCTACCTAGCAGTAGCTCTCATTGGCACCACCATCTCGCCCTATATGCAGCTATATGCTGCATCGGGAGTGGTCGACCGAGGGGTAAGCCCGGACGACTATCCATTGGAGCGTTTTGATGCCGTCGGCGGGGCAATCTTCGCGAATATCATCTCCATGTTTATGATCATTGCTACAGCTGCTGCAATTGGGGGCAGTGGACCACTCACCTCTGCCTCTCAAGCGGCACGGGCCCTTCGTCCTGTAGCAGGGGCCGCAGATATTTACATCTTTGCAGCTGGCCTCTTTGGTGCTTCGGCCCTTGCTGCTGCTGTAGTTCCCCTATCCACCTCCTACGCCATCGCAGAGGCAGCTGGATTTGAACGTTCGGTCTCTCGATCGTTAAAGGACGCCCCCGTCTTTCTCGGTATCTTCACAGTTCAAATTGCAATTGGAGCAGCTGTAGCCCTAGTCCCGGGCAGTCTAATCAAACTTCTAGTCTTTTCCCAAGTGCTCCAAGGTTTAGTGACTCCAGTTATCTTGGTATTCATATTAAAGTTAGCAAACAAGCGGTCCATACTCGGAGACGCGGCTAATGGCCGTATATTCAGAGGTGTTGCGACTGCCACGGTTGTTGGCGTGTCTAGTCTGTCTTTAGTACTTATGGGGCAGACAGTTTTAGGTTGGTTTCACATTGGCGGATGATCTATCGCGATCTCTACGAATTGCATTCTGCGTATATCGAGGAAATCCTTTCTCAGGTGGTCAAGGTGTCTACACAAAATATATAACGGCGGCGCTCTGCGACTTGGGCCACAAAGTTACAGTATTTTCAGGACCTCCATATCCTCATCTAGACGAACGGGTTGAGCTCGTCAAACTCCCCTCTCTCGACCTTTATCGTGAGCCAGATCCTTTTAGAGTTCCCAAACTCACGGAGTTCAAGTCCATGTTCGACTTAATAGAGTTTGCATTGATGTCAACTGGCTCATTTCCCGAACCAAGAGTCTTTGGCTACAGAGCAGCCCGTCAGATTCGTCGACGCATTGGGGAATTTGACGTCATCCACGATAACCAGTCCCTAAACTGGTCGTTACTGGGACTGTCCTTTGACAATGTTCCTAGCGTGACTTCTATCCACCATCCAATCACGGTGGACCGCACACTTGATATAAAAGGTGCCAAGGGAATGCTTGCCAAGTTAGGAGCGAGGCGCTGGTACGGTTTCGTTCGCTTTCAATGCGAAGTCGCAAGACGATATGAATCAATAATTACAGTTTCCACGGCATCAAAAAATGACATGGTGACAGGGATGAAACTAGATCCCGAAAAGATTACCGTTATTCCGATAGGCGTAGACACCACAGTCTTTAGACCCATTGATGGAATAACACCGATACCACACCAAATCGTAACCACAGCTAGTGCGGACGTCGTACTAAAAGGGCTCAAATACCTTGTGGAAGCTGTAAAAATCCTAAGTATTAACTATCCTGACGTGACTCTAAAGGTACTGGGAGCACGCAAATCCAATAGCGAAGTACATCAACTCGTAAAAGAGCTTGGCATTGGCGGTCATGTAGAATTTGTCGGCAAGGTGACTCACGAGGAGATGGTGCGGTGCTATTCTACATCCCAGGTGGCGTGTGTACCAAGCGTGTATGAAGGATTTTCTCTCCCGGCCGTTGAGGCCATGGCCTGTGGAACACCCCTTGTCACCACCGATGGCGGCGCCTTACCAGAAGTGGTAGGTGAAAATGGGGTAGCAGGCCTAATTGCCAAGGCCAGGAATCCAGAATCACTAGCAGACTCAATCTCGATGATCTTTGACTCAAGCGAACTTGGGGCATCACTTTCACACCATGGTCGTCTTCGGGTTCTAGCAAACTACTCCTGGAAGAGCGCAGCTATTGCCACCGTTGAACAATATAATCTCGCTATTGCAAGAAGCAAAGACCCCATACCATCGCCCAATGTTTTAAAGGTCAACTTCAATGAACCATTACATCTTGAGGATGCGACAGGCGAAATTTCATGAAGACATTCGACTTTGATCGTTTTGGCGATCTGCGTACAAAATCGGTCCTCGACCTAGGTGCTGGAGCGGGTCGACACAGTATCGAAGCCATAATTCGCGGAGCCAGCGTAGTAAGTGTTGAAATCGACCCAACTCCACTTCAAACAATTCCAGCGGCCCTGGACGAGACGTTGGCTTATCTAGACATCAAAGACGACACATCACCCAAGATTCTCTCACTGGCTGTGAGTGACGCCAGGGGTCTCCCCTTCCATGACAACTCATTTGATATAGTGATCGTCTCGGAGATCCTCGAGCACATTCAAGAAGACCATGTCGTCCTAAGAGAGATAAACCGGGTCACAAAGGCCGGCGGAATGATCGCGATCTCAGTACCTCGAGCGATGCCGGAATTATTAAACTGGATCTTCTCCAAGGAGTACCATAGCGTCAAGGGTGGACACATAAGGATCTACCGAAAACGCCAACTTCTCCAACGAATCGCACAAGCTAACTTGGATGTAGTTATGGTCTCATATGCACATGGTCTTCACTCACCTTACTGGTGGCTAAAGACACTGCTGGGGTTAGAAAAAACCAATTTATCGCCGATTCGAAGATACCAAGATCTATTGATCAAGCAAATGTCTGGCCGACTCGAGCGCTTAGATACCTTCGAGAAAAGGGTTCTTGATCCATCAATTGGAAAGTCATTAGTTCTCTACGCCATCAAAACCTGAACATTCTCCGCATGGATAGCCTCAATCTCGACAGACTACAGCCCAAAAACCGGGAATAATTCTTCCAAAGTCAGCTAATGATACGATTTCCCACCAAACTCCAACTATTACGGCTAGGGTTAGGGTATTAGAATCTAAGGTGGCTTTTTAAATGTGCGGCAGGTTTACTCAGAATATATCTATCTCAGAAATTATCTCAAAATATCAAAGTCCACAAATTGGCAAAATAGTCAAAGACGAATCTCTCGTCGAAATCGCGGCAAATGAGAACTTTAACCTCGCACCAAGCGAGCGGGCTATTGTTATAAAGGGCGCAAAAACCGAAGTGTCCTATCTTGGTTTTGAAACGTTTGGAGCCAATTTTACCTTTGGAACTCCAGCTAGAACAAAACTAATAATCAATGCGCGCTCTGAAACTGCCAATGAAAAGGCTTCCTTTTCAAAAGCGCTTCGAAATCGCCGAATTGCGATACCTATAAATGGCTATTTCGAATGGCTGACCTCAAATGGCAAAAAGATCCCATTCTTCATTCGTCTCGATTCGAATGACATCTCTTTACTGGCAGGCCTCGAGGTTCCAGATAGAACCACTGGGTTGCTCTCATTCGTTATTTTAACTCGCGATGCAAATGAAACCATCTCTGGTATCCACGACAGAATGCCCTGCTTTGTCCCGCAAGATCTCCTTGGGGAGTGGATCAACGGGGAAATAGATTCCAAAGGCGAGTCAGATAAACTCCTAAGTGAAATCTCTACCTACACCTTGGCTTCAAAGCCGACCTTCTTTGAAGTATCAAAGGCAGTAGCTTCCCCGGGCTTCAAAGGTGCAAAGGCTATCGAGCCGCTAACCGCTGAAAAAATAAGTGCAGAAGTAGCTTGATTGCCGAAAGCCAAGAGCACCTCGAAGTTCATCTATAGCTCAAATCTAAAGTAACTATGCGATTTGATTGTGGTTTAGATGCGCCATAACACTCTTTGCGATGCCAATACCATCCAGCCCTAAGCGAGCTAGTATATCGTTGGGTTTCCCCTGCTTTATGAATCCAATCGGGACGCCCAATTGGACCACCTCGGTCGGATCTACTAGTTGGCTCTGGTTGAGTTGATACGAGAGATGAGAGCCCACTCCACCAGGAACAAATCCGTCTTCAACAACAAATACATGGGTCATACTAGTAAGTTCTCGCATCATTTTAGAGCACAGAGGCTTAATGATGCGAGGATCCCAAGCTGTCACATCTAGACCTTGGTCCTCAAGAAGGTTCGCAGCTTCAAGCGCAAACTCAGCCATCTTTCCAACCCCAACAATCGCAATAGAGCCATTGCCGCCGCATAATTTATGAGCTGCAAACGGATCTAAGGGAGGAAGCAAACCATCGAGCGTCGTGACTCCAGTAGTCTTTGGAAATCGAATAACCGCAGGTCCCGAAAGGTTCAAAGACGCTTCAAGGGCACTCCGAAGTGCATCTGTACCCGATGGCGCAAAGATCGTTAGATTTGGTATTGCCAACATCTCTACCATGTCCAACAGACCATGATGACTTGGGCCATCATCGCCTGTGATGCCAGCCCTATCTAAGATAAAGACGACTGGAAGATTGTGGAGCGAGACGTCAAGATTTACTTGATCGAAGGCGCGAGCTATAAAAGTCGAATAAATCGCTACCACTGGACGTAGCCCACCCATCGCCATCCCGGCCGCACTAGTAACCGCATGCGCTTCAGCTATACCAACATCAAAAAAACGCTCTGGAAAGTTAGCTTCAAATTTCAATAAACCGGTTGGCCCTGGCATGGCAGCCGTAATCGCAACGATCTCTGAACGATGCGATGCGATCTCAATCAATTTCTCAGAAAAGGCATCGGTAAAAGACTCTCGATTCTTTATCGCGACGAGAGGGGCAACCTTGAGATCGTGCAGACACTGCACTTCATCCTGCTCGGCTGGACCATATCCATGGCCCTTGTGTGTCATGACGTGAACTACGATTGGGCCATCCCACTCCTTGGCACCAGCTAAGGCATACCCCATCGCAGAGATATCGTGGCCATCGATCGGCCCAGTATAGCGGACTCCCAAAGCTTCAAAAAAGACGCGAGGCTCAATTGCCTCACGAAGCGCCGTAGTCAAGCCAACTATGCCAGAGGATGCTATAGAGCCCACCCGTGGGAATTCGCTAAGGATCTGGCGAATGCGACCTCTAGCTTGAATATAGGTTGGGTTGAGTCGTATCTTTGTAATTGATGAAGATAACCTTGAGATGGTTGGTGCATAACTTCGACCATTATCGTTCCAGATTATGATCACTTTCTTATTTCCGTGGCCAATATTATTTAGCGCCTCATACGCTAGTCCTCCCGTAAGAGCGCCATCACCAACGACAGCGACCACATAACGAGTTGGATCCGAAGCGACTTGAGCATCGGAGGTTCCAACCAGTGGACCGCGACCTAAATTCATGGCACATGCTAAACCATGAGCGTAGCTAAGAGCCGTAGATGCATGTGAATTCTCAATCCAATCATGCTCTGATTCACTTCGGCTTGGATATCCAGAAAGACCACCCTCCTGTCTCAAAGTGTCGAACATGTCACGTCGACCTGTGAGGATCTTATGGACGTATGCCTGATGGCCCGTGTCAAAGAGAACGACGTCCTTTGGGGATTCAAAGGATAAATGAATTGCTACGGTTAGTTCAACCGCTCCAAGGTTCGAACCGAGATGGCCACCTGTTACCTTGACCTTATCAACTATAAACTCTCGAATCTCCGCGCAAAGTCTAATCAGTTCACCGCTTGTCAAGCGTTTCAGATCTGAAGGACCATCTATATTCTCAAGAACTGTCAAAGCTCACCTCCGCAGTCGTCGTCGATCGTCGACGCTGCACCTTAGCTAAACCCCATAGTTGAAACAGTTTCCAATTTCAACGGTGTTTCGCATTATTGAACATCATGCAACAAACCGACATTCCTGCGATTCTCATGTAGATGAACATTGCTATCAACGATAAACCAAGTCTAGAAGTTATGCGGAACCATATGGAATTATTTGTAGTAATTAGCCACATATAGTGATTCTTGACACGTCTTTTGACGAAATAAAACTAGCGACGACTCGATAAACACCAGCCAAGTCAGTAAAAATTTAAGCAAACTCCAACCGCTTGCTCGATCTCCGAACGATGAAACCGGCATCAGGGATGAATCTTGGGCAATTTCAGTCGGCCAAAAACTTATGCCCATGCTAAACCCGCAATTTTGGTGGGCCTGGATCTCCTTTGTCTGATGGTAAAGACGAACAAAACTACGAAGACTAAAGCCAGCAGCTTCAGGCTTCAGCCATTCCAACACTAGACCATCTAGCCCATATCCTTCCGTTGCGAATTTGACACCACAGATCAATCTGCTACAAATTAATCCAGGCAAAAATCACTCGGACAAATGCGCTGACGTGCCAATAAATAAGGTCAGAAGCACAATAGCAGTTCTGCTCCGTAGACCCTTGCCAAGGTGAGACTAACTCATGCGCAGGAAGTGGCAATCAACACGGATCGAAATCCAACCTCTCAGCATTTTTACCATCGTCACCAACGCGCTCGTCGACGCTGACAGGTAACCACCTACGTCAACACAAGGGTTTATTGAAATTATACGATATTTGTTTCATGAATTACTTTTCGTATATATAATCTATGTAATTGATTAAATATCGCCACAAACGGAGGTTAAAGAGTTGGATACTGGAATAGCTCTAAATGGCTCAACAGCCACTGTCGTGCTACCACTTTTCGCCGCAGGCGTGCTGTGTCTCGTACCTCGTCGTTGGGTAGCGCGATTGAGCGTATGGGCCGCCTGGTTAGTTGTAGCGTGTGCCCTATTGGTTATGGTCAAGGTATCCACTGGCGCTAATATATTCTCTCACATCTCTCTGATTCCTATAACAAAGCACCCTTACTTCGCATCAAATCGTCTTAGTGCCGTCCTGATGATCTTCATCGCTACGATCGGCGCTATCGTATCAACATTTTCATTGCGCTTTCTCCAGCAAGACCTGCTCAATAGACGGTACTTTGTCGCGTCCCAGGTGCTAATTGCCTCCTCGATAGCCGTTGCAACGGCAACCACTCTCGCGGTACTATCTTGTGCATGGATCATAGCGGATGCATCCTTTCTTGCCCTGCTCTTTTACCGTCGAGAACTTCCTGGAGTAGCTGAAGCCCTTCGACGCACTTTGACTTACTTTTCCATAGGGGCGATCGCTATGGTGGGTGCTGTGCTTCTTGTGCTCAACCGTGTAGGAAATCTCAACATCACAAGCCTTAGCGCACAACACGAGGCCCTAACTGCACTCGGAGGCGAGGCTCTGCCAGTTGGCGCGCTTTTGATGGTGGCCATCCTCATTCGAAGCGCTCAAGGTCCAGCGGCTCGTTGGATGCCACCAACAGTCAACGCACCCACGCCTGTCAGCGCTCTACTTCACGCTGGAGTGGTAAATGGAGGTGGCATCTTACTACTACGAATAGGTGTACTCGCAGAGTCATCGAACTTGGTAACCGCTCTCGCCTTTGCCATCGTCACCATAACCGCAATAGTTGCAGCTCTAGCGATCCGCTTTCGCAGCGACATAAAAGGCGAACTCACCATCTCTACCATCTCCCAGATGGGATTTATGATTAGTGAAGCGACTATCGGTGCAAACCTAGCCACACTCATGCATCTCCTGGGACATGGCACATACAAAGCTTCTCGATTTCTAAATTCACCTTCAGCGATTGGAAAGCCTAGCGGCCACAACGCGCCAGCCAAAGCAAATCACCCGCCCATAAAGACAAAAGCCATCGCAGCTCTGGGTGCCTTGGTCGCAGTTTCGGCTGCTTATCCCGGAGCATCGGGTCATCGAGGAGGTCTCATTTTGCTCGGATTCGTTGCTTGCACCATCTACGTTGCTATATCAAACGCTGCCCGGAACCTAGCTGGCAAACCAAAACTCATTGTGACCATTGCAGGGGCGACTCTCCTTGGTTCAGCGGCCTATGGAGCGATCCTCGGTGGTCTTGATCGTTGGATGTCATCCTCTTTGGCGGTTGTTCCCTCTGGAGCGCTTTCACCATGGTGGCTCATAGTCGCCCTCGGAGTGGCCTTGGGATTGGAACGCCTTAGCACAATACCCACACTCGAACGTCACCTTCGAGTGTGGTCAATAAACTTCGGCAGTATTAGCCGCCATGGCTTTTACCACATCCCAAATACCTGGGCCAAAGTTTCGCCGCCAAAGACAAGCCGACGACAATACCAACGAATCTTGATGCAATCCGAAAGTTCCATCGAAAAAGAAGAAGCAGCAGCATGAAAAAAGAGCGTGTTCAAAATTCCAAGCCCCTCTCGCTTATCAAAGAGATAGAACAAGCCGCAGAAGTGCTCGCACCCATATGGCCATTGACGAATTTCGTCGCCGTAAATCCCCTATGGGACCTTCGCGACCTGGGGTTTCATGGCGCCATTCGCTACGCCCGTCAATACCTCGGTATTGACGGGTACCTCCCCGAGAGTCTGGCTGACTTAGCAATAAAGCAGTCTCGTCTCATCTCGAAGGATATCGACGAAGCAACTATAGAGGCGAATATCTTGGCCGAACAATACCAGAAAGAGATTGAACCCCTCGAAATGGTCCTTCCGAGTCAACTCATCGATCACATCCACGGTACTCAACTTTCCACAATGATAGAAGAAGAGATGGCAAAGTGGTGTGCTTCTTTTTTAACTGCCTCCGATAAAAATGCCGAAAATGGCTTCTACGACTATTGGAGGCGACACGTCGTTATCGATCCGGCAGCGCGAAAAATCGTAGGGAAAAAGGAACACAAATCCTTAGGAGCCTTCGGAGAGACTCCACTAATAGCAATTACAAAAGCGCTAGAAGATCTCAAGGCTCCTCAAGAGCTACACATACAGTTATTTCGGCTCACCCTAACTCGGCTATTGGGTTGGGCAGGACATGCAAAGTGGCGCTCACAATGGGCCGATCCATCACATCCGGGGCCGAAACTCTACTTGGATAGCCTGCTTGCCGTAGGACTTGTCTACGAAGCGGTTGTGGCTAATGCCTTGAAAACCACAGAGATCACCTCGGTAAAAACCAACGCATCTTGCCCTCCTCTGACCCATGAACCAAAGAGGAAAAGAGCGACGACGAAGGATAATTCAAACAGATCCGGCTGGGAAGCCCTATCCCAACTTTCACCGGACCGCCAGAGCGCTGTCATCTTACGTGCTTATGAGAACCACTACCGCGATGAGCTTTTGACGATCATCGAATCGAAATCGAGCTGCGAAAGCTCCTCAGAATTCTCCAATGAACCCACGACGGCGAGCGTACAGGCTATCTTCTGTATTGACGTCAGATCAGAAGGAATCCGTCGCCAGCTTGAAGCAACTGATATAGCCGGAGAAATCGAAACATATGGCTTTGCAGGTTTCTTTGGCATCCCAGCCAACTTCGCCGCATTTGGAGAATCCACACCGATCCCATTAAGCCCTGTTCTGTTGCAGCCGACTATCTCAAGCTACGAAGTTCCCAATCAAGATAATGGCAGTTCTCTAAAAAGAAGAATGGCAATATCAGAGGTCGAAAGGGCGAGTTATTCCGCTTTTGAGAGGACTCGCCATGGAGCCACCTCGGCCTACGTACTTGCGGAAGCAACAGGAGTTGCAGCCGGTGCAATCGCAATTGCACGTACTATTAGTCCAAGAGGGTATGCATCTATTCGCTCATTTGCTAGAGGACAACGTTCGGGACCGATCTCAACTCACATAGAAATAGGCGATAGAAACGAAAGTTTTACGATCGACGAACAAGTCAATATGGCCGAAAATACCCTTAGAGCAATAGGTCTAATAGGCAACTTCGCTCCGATAGTGCTGGTATGTGGCCATGGAAGTAGCACCGAAAACAACGCCTTCTTCTCAGCTTTTCACTGTGGTGCGTGCGGTGGTAACCGCGGAGCCAACAGCGCTCGCATCTTTGCTACTATCCTAAACACCAGCGACGTGCGTACAGGATTGACTGGACGCGGCATTGCAATCCCAGATTCAACCATATTCATCGCAGGCGAGCACGACACATCGATCGATTTGGTAACTCTACTCGACACCCAAAATGCGACACTAACGCACAAGAGCGAGATAGAGTCGCTGAAACAGGCGCTCATCCAAGCAGGAGAAAAACTAGCTCAAGAACGTGTTAGATCCTTACCTGGGGCACCGGCCGGAGGAGGTACGGCCCACGTAGCACGTCGGGCTAGCGATTGGGCACAGATTACTCCGGAGTGGGGCTTAGCTCGTAATGCCGCAATGATTATAGGACCTCGATCGACGACTGCGGGTCTGGATCTAAATCGCCGTACCTTTCTTCACTCCTATAATGCAAGCATCGACCCCGACGGTACTTTACTCACAGCGATTCTCACGGCCCCAATGGTGGTTGCGCACTGGATAAATGCGCAATACTACTTTTCTAGTGTCGATGCAGCCACCTTCTCCGCAGGAGACAAGGTAGCCCACAACGTCGTTGGAGATACGGGAGTTATACTTGGTGCGGGCGGCGACTTGATGGTTGGCCTAACACGTCAATCACTCTTTGATCAAGACATGGCCTACCACGAACCGATGCGTCTTCTCACCTTGGTAGAGGCGCCCATTGAACGAATCGAACAAGTCATCGATGCCAACCAAATCCTTCAGCAACTCTTCAATGGAGCATGGGTCCACCTAGTTGCCCGCGAAAACAAAGATAGCCGATGGATGATCCGCTCGACCGCCAGACAGTGGTACCCATGGCAAAATAGCCCAGAGCACGATGAGAAGGCGTAAAAAAATCAAATCTTTCAAACAATGGCCAAAAATGAGACTATGAATTGAAACCATGCAGAGTGGAGTTCCAGAGTGGGTTGCTATATAGACAGAAAGAGTTAGAAATAGAGCCCTCAAAAGAGCAAAACTCTCCCAAGGCAGTTCAAGATTCGATCCCTCAGATTGCTTGTTAGATTGTAAGGAGCAAAGCCCTTGTCGGTCCTCCTTGCAATCCTTGCATTACGGCGCTTTGGGTTCACGCGAACGACCGGCGCCTAACCGCCACGCAAACCCAAAGAGCCAGAATCTCGTGCCTAAGACCGCAGAACCAATTCAGTTAGCGCTAGCGGCCAGTCCGTCTTTGAAGACAGTTTATCGAAATGCACTCATACGATGAGGAAAAATCCCTAGCGAAGATCTCGCCCCAAACCAACGAATAGACGACTTCGTCGCCAGAAAACAAGCCGCTAAAAAGACAATCCCATTGCCATCCTCCGCCGGATCGCCATAGAGCGCTCTTTCAAAGGATCCAAAACCCCTGGTAATCAGAGATATCAAATCTACTAAAGAGCATCTACCACCATCATCTCCATCAGATGATGGTGGTTACCAAAGGCGATTCAAGTCGAAGCTGGCCAGGTGCAAGTCCATCTCGAAATGGAAACTTTCGTTTAGTTATCACGGAAATTTCAACACAGTCTCTCAATAACCAGTCATAATGAGGTAATTGCCTCCCTTTGATACCGAGATCTCGGCCCTACCTCCCTTTGCTCTTGCAATCTTTGCGCCGACCGCTGATTCAAATGGCGAGAAATTTATTGGCAATAGATACGATCCAGCTTTAGCAATAGAGACTGAAATTGTAGTTACTCCGATTGAGCGAATTTGAAGTGGCGCCGAAGGACAACCAGCCACTTCAAAGACCTTGAACTCTCCAATTTTTATTGGATTAACAAGGTAAGTAGAAGGTGATGCTACGATCTGAGCCTCCCGTTGCGAACTATAGTCATAGGGGGCCGGAGGCAAAATCACCGCCCGAACTTGATTGCTACAAAGCCAATCTTTGTACTCTCGTGAAGTCAATCTCACACCATAAAAAATCTCATTCTGATTGAAGTCGCTTTGCCGGAACCACCCCCGTGCCAGGGGAATCTGACTATTAGCTAGAAAATATGAGCCCTCATGCAAAAGAGAGTCGACATATTCTACCCTTTGCCCAGGGTACGAAGCTTTGAGCACACGAACAAGGCCACTCCAATTGGAGCTATTTGTCAGCCAAGCGGCACTTGGATCAAAGATCGGAGCTTCGATTGAGATAAATTCCCACCCAACGCCCAAAAGATATAGGAGCGCAAAAACCGCCAATCGTACTTTCCTGCTTTTAGGACCCCTTGTGGAACCCTTTGAGAAAAGATACAAGACGGCAATCAAAATCGGTGAGATTTCACCCACACGAGCAATATTCCCACCTAACGTTGTCGACACGGTGAACAAAATAAGCGAACCCGCCATGTACAAAAGGGTAGGGATGACAATGGGGGCGCGCTCTCCATCGTCCACAAACACGTTCACAACAACCAAGAGAATCAGGGAAAAACCAAGAACCAGCCCTAAGTCAGAGCCAAAAAATGGATACTTGCCACCGATCCCAAAGTACTTTGAAATCTCATAGTCGCCAAAAAGCCCTAAAAGTGGTAGCCCCATGCCAATGCGAGTGATTGACGAACCAAGTAAGACCCCCAAGGCCTTCTTGGCACGGAGCCAAGCTGACCCCAAACCGGCAACTTTTATTGGATGATAATTTGCCGACTCCTTAGTGAGGAATCTAACGGCACTAAAAGTGACGCCAACCAAAATCCAAACAAGAACCAATGGCGAAGTAGCACCAGCCAAAATCAAAAAAAGACAATATGAGACCCAGGAGCGCTTATTCATGGCGACTATAGCAAATGACGCAAAAGCCAGCGATGTCAAAAACGGGTATGCCCCAGTAAGAATTAACGCACCCGCCGGAACACCAATAGCCACGGCAGTGGAGATCGTGCCAAAGTAACTACCAAGGAAGCCAGGTCGATCAGGATCTACTCCATTCCAAGAGATCGCCTTTAGCTTTAAACAAAAAGAGGAGACCACTCCAGAGATCGCCATCAAACCAAGGATTGGTGGTAGCCATGTGGTCGTAAATGCCGCTAGGGGGTAGTAGATGTAGGAGTAGCCAAGAAATTGGAACTTGCCAAAATACCAAAAATTATCCCAAAAAATAAGGCGATGGTACTTTGCAAAAAGAGCTGTTAGGTAGAGATGCGCTGCAGTATCATTTCCAAAACGGACCAATGCTACCAAAACAACCGCAACTAGGCCCGTTATCAGAGGCGCGAGGATCAATTGGCGTGATTTAGCAAACAAATCGAACTATTACCTTCGCTTTATGGTCATTCATTAATCATTAGACTAAAGGCACTTTACTTCTTTAATCCAAACGCCGCTAGCAGTACTCATGGGATCGTTCGACTTTATCCCTCCCCTTGAAATACGAAAGCACAAAACTTCCTCACAAGCAATCGACAAGGTTCCCGCTTTGGACCATGCCTCACCTTTCCTAACTCGGATTCAAATAAGAGGTGAGATCGCTTTAACTGGGTAATACTTGAACTAGGTAACACTTGGCCACCTACAAATTTCTAGTTGAAAGGTCTTCCCATTTCGCTCGCCTTGACGCGCAAAGTTTGACTTGCTATAGCCATGCTTTAGCCATAGGGGCCAACCTTATCAATATCAAGTCACATTGAGCACTACCATTAGTAATATTGGGTTAGCTTTTATAAGGAATTTGACAAACCCGCGTGCCTTCGAATCAGAAAACAGACTCGAGATGAAGTCGATCAACCACCTACAATACTTAATCGTGTTAGCGCTCTGCCTCATAGGTACGTTGCCACTGGAACTCGTCATTGGGGCTAAGGTCTACCGCAAGCCGCTCAGACTGGCAATCTCATTAATACCTATCGCGCTACTTTTCTCGCTTTTCGACATCTACTCCATCCATGCCAATTGGTGGCATTATGCCAAGCGCTACGTAAGCGGCGTCACCCTTCCAGGCAAACTTCCCCTGGAGGAGCTCCTATTTTTCTTGATCATACCAATTTGCGCACTTTTGACATATGAGGCCGTCCACGTGCTGCTAGAGCCAAGACAAAAAAGACCAACGAGGCGCTAGATCCATGCATGCATACACCATTGGCGCACTGGCCGCCGTGGCTCTTTCGATAATCTTTGAACTCTTTGTTATGAAAGGCCGGATCTACTTCAAAAAAGAGTTCTGGATCACAATTTTAATTGTCGTACTATTTCAAATCCCGACCGATGGCTGGCTCACAAAAACCTCAGCCCCAATTGTCATATATAATCCCAACCACTTCTCCGGCTTACGAATACCATTTTCCATCCCCATCGAGGACTTCCTCTACGGCTTTGCGCTTGTCTCAGCGGTCTTGAGCATTTGGGAACGCCTAAGACAAAGAGAAGAGAAGACAGATAGCTGCTGACCTTGAGATATAAGTGCTCTAGAACCACTCCCTAGCTGGCATTGCTCCAACTAGATCTTTAGATTCTCTATACTGATATATTAGAGATAACCTAAAGAGGTCCACATGCTCTTCAAAGTTTCAATTGTAATCGCAACATTCTTTCTGATGGAGCCGATCGCATATTTGGCCCATCGGCTAATAATGCATGGCTTTGGTTGGATTCTTCACGCCAGCCATCATCAAACTCGCCTTAAAAAGATCGAGGCAAACGACGCTTATCCCGTAGCCTTTGCCGCTTTTACCATCGCAGCTATAGCGCTTGGAACAACAACGTCAAAATTTTCAATCCTTGTTCCAGTTGGCATTGGAATTACCATCTATGGAGCGGCTTATGCATTCATGCATGACATCTACATCCATAAGAGGCTCTTCAATGTGCCCACCATTTCATTCCTAGAACCCCTAAGATACGCCCACCAGATCCACCACCTCTACAATGGCGAACCCTACGGAATGCTATTCCCAATAGTCCCAAAGTCAGTTCGAGCAAGGGCGGATGCGGTACTAGCCAACAATCGCGCCAATGGCTACTCTGAACTTCTTCCATGGGGCAACACTCACACGACTCCCAAATACATCGAAGTTGACTAATTCAATCTCTTCTAAGATTCCTGAATAAAGTTCTCGTGCGCCAGCTACGCAGGCCGCAGAACGAGGCGGCAAAAAACGATCCCCCAGACGGGACTGCTCATAGATTTCCCTATTTCGGGCGATCTCAAATTGCATCAATTCTCTAAATTCAAAATCAGATCGTCTGGTCTCAAAAGCGCTCATGGCCTTAAACTGCTCAATATCTTCAAGCGGAATATAGATTCTTCCACGCTGTAAGTCCTCTGAGACATCTCTCAAAAAGTTTGTCAGCTGAAAAGCAAAGCCTAGATCCCTAGCCGGCTTTCGGGCGTATTTAGACGATGGCTCCAAAACTGGTAATGTCATCTCACCTATAACGGCAGCAGAGCCTTCCATGTAGGTCAAAAGGTCTTCATAAGTCTCGTATCTGAATTTGGAAAAGTCCAGCCTCATCGATTCGGCAAATTTACTAAAAAGATCAAGATCGATTTCAAAACGAAGAACCGTGTCTACGACAGCCATCAATATTGGATCATTTGAAAAACCAACCTTTACATCGCTGAAAAAGCGCCCCACGAAGGCCCCCAGGGCACTCTCCCGGTCAGAAATTGGGACATCTCCGAGATCGTCAACGATATCGTCTGCATATCGACAAAAGCCATAAAGCGCATGTATATGTCGCCTCATCGCCTGAGGAAGTAGAAAAGTGGAATAGTAATACGATTTACCAAAGCGCATATTTAGAGATCTGCATCGCTCATAGGAGCCATCTAGTTCCCGTTGGGTCACCATCTAGTTGCCTTGCCGATTCTTTGAGCAACTAACTTTCCAGAGATCAAAACCATAGGAACACCCACCCCGGGCACAGTAGACGATCCAACAAAATAAAGGCCGGGGATTCTCTTGTCGTAATTATTCGGACGAAACGGTCCAGTTTGAAAGAAACGATGCGAAAGAGAAAATGGGGTTCCTCTCTCCATTCCCATAGCTTGCCAATCCAGAGGGTCTATCGCCTTCTCAAGCACAATATTCGAGGTCCCTGCTCCAAGAATACCTCTGTGAGCTAAACGCGCTTTAAAGTCAGAAATTGCTATGTCTCGCTCATATCGCCAATCAATCTTGCCATCAAGATTCGGGACGGGTTCTAAGGCGTAGACTATCGAGGAACCGTCCGGTGCTAAAGTTGGATCACTGTGAGTAGGAATTGTCACCAGAATAGATGGGCTCTCCATTCTCGTTCCACTCTTGAGAAGCGAATCAAAGGACTCTTTCCACTTTTTACCAAAATAGATATTATGATGAGCGTGCTCCACGCTCGGTTTACCATCGATACCCATCAAAAGTAAAAGAGCAGATGGTGAATACTCCCCCTTGCGTGATACGCGTGGGGCCTGCTCCCCGCCCAATAAATCTCTGTAGACACCCGGCAATTCACCGTTGGCCACTACCGCATCAGCGCTAAAGCGCTCGCCATCTTCAAGTTCAATCCCAACAACACTTCCACGCGATCCCATTGATCTCAGAATGCGCGAAACCTTTGAATTGAGACGAAACTCCACTCCATTCGCCTTAGCAACCTTCGCGAGGGCTTGAGGAATCGCACTCATTCCTCCTTTAGGAAAGTACACACCCTCGATCGTATCCATATAAGTAATTACCGCATAGACGGCCAGGGCATCATAAGGAGAAAGACCTGCATAAAGAGACTGGAAAGAAAAGAGCTTCTGAAGTCTAGGATCGTCAAAATACCGTTCAACGAGCGGAGCAAGTCGTCCAAAGGCCCCCATTTGAATAAGGCGCAGCCCTGGCATAAGTGGGTTCAAGAAATCTAGAGGTGAATCAAAATTACGGTCAATAAAGTTCTCGACCTCAAGAGCATATAGCTTTCTTAGATAGGCGCAAAACCTATCGAATGCAGCTGCATCCTTAGAACCAGCGACACTTCGAATCTCTTGTCTCATCGCCTCCTGGCCAGCACGTACCGATATCACGCCGCCACCGGATGGCCCCGCTTCGTCCTCAAAATTTGCACGATACATTGGGTCAAGCTTGATGAGTTCAAGTTCATCAGATAAGTTAGCGCCATTGGCATTGAAGACATCTGATAAAAGATTTAACATCGTAAGAACAGAAGGTCCGGTGTCAATAGAGAAACCATTAGAGGCAAAGAGGCCACTGCGGCCCCCCACTCGATCCGCACTATCAAAAACAGTTACCTCATAGCCGTCCCGCCTAAGATAACTTGCAGCGGATAGGCCCCCTAATCCTGCGCCAATTACGGCAATTCTCATATCGCTATCCTTAATCTTAGACTAGAGAGTTCGCGAGGCGATAAAGACGGCGAGGTCTCTTAGGTCAGCCTTTGCCGAATCCAAAAGGTAGCACTCGTCTAAAGCCAACAAAGACGATTCAACAAGCATCTCGACTCGATCCTCAACCATCGCCTTTGATCCGCAATCCTCAATCATCTCCATCATCGCGAGGATCTGGCTCTCATTCGGTAGATCAAGGGCAAACAGTCTTTCAAACTCTGATTTTGCGAGACCAGTCAGGCGGTCCATGGTCATCGCGACCAGGGTGGTTGGCTTACCTTCCCTCAAGTCATCACCGACAGGCTTACCAGTTATGGTGCTATCGCCAAAGATACCCAATAGGTCGTCTTTGAGCTGGAAAGCTTCACCGAGAGGAAGCCCAAAACGTGACAGTTCCTCCATCTGGTCTAAAGATGCCCCGGCCAAAGAGGCGCCTATCTGAAGTGGTCGCTCGATCGTGTATTTCCCGGATTTATAGATGCTTACCTTCTGCGCCGATTCGACAGTCGGCCTACCTTTGGCAGTTCCAATAAGGTCAAGGTACTGTCCAATATTTACTTCAAGTCGGAGTTCAGAGTAGATCTTGCGGGTCGCAAGTGGCGCGGCTTCCATCATCATATCTGCATAGACAAATGCTAAATCACCTATCAAGATCCCGATACCCTCGCCGAAGCGTCGACTCTCACCTCTGTAAGAAGATATCCTATGCTCTTCGATAAATCGCTCATGAACAGTCGATGAGCCACGTCTAGTAGAAGAGCCGTCCATAATATCGTCGTGCAATAGGGCAAAAGTATGTAGCAACTCAAGAGAAGTTAAAAGATCCACTAGAATAGGAGCGTCTCCATATCCTCCGGAGCCCAAGTATCCGTAGTAACAAAAAGCAGGTCGAAGCCTCTTCCCGCCCGAGGCAACCATCTTCTCAAGTGCTTCAAAAGGAACGATCAATCCGTCGTCAACGCGCTCCCACCTTGGCTTTTCGTCGTCAAAAAGTTTTGTCAAGCGTCGATCAACCAATTGGGCAATTGTTCGCAAACCTGCCGGAGCTCGATCCAACTGCATCTCCTTAGTCAAAACACTTTCCTAGCGCCTAGTTTAGTTTTTTCTTTCACTTCGAATCGACCACCTAACAACATGTGCAAATACACAGCAGGAACCTGCAAAAATAGACCGAACATAGATCGCATCTTATTGAGCCAACAAACACCCATAAATTATTTCTAAAATCAGAATAATTATCACTAAATCCAAAAATTCCCAAAATTAGCATCTAAACCTTCGCATGCCAAAGTTAGAGATCAAGAAAAACGCAACGAATCATCGACCTTTCAATCAAACTATCGAAACACTTCGACAGCTATCACGATCAAAATCTGAACTCGCCTAACCTACACAATTGAAAAAGCAAGAGCCAGTCGATAGATTTACAGACATAGATAACACTAAAGAATGTTCTAAACTTCCAAAGTGGTCTCATTTCAGGGCCGGAAAGCTCTTTTATTAGAACTTATCGAAAACGTCCAAGATATCGGTCTAAGTAAATGCACACCTAATCTTATTCAAAGTCGATTTTAAAGGCTCAGGTAATCACCCTTGGTTCAGCGGTAAAACGCGAGCCATCCTAGACCCACAGCTAAATGGATCATAAGGCCGGACCATCAAAGACAGTAATCTTTTGCATTTGATTCATTCGAAAGAGCCAGATGCGCTGACCAAATCTACCGCAAATCTCAATACATCGCTATCGAATCCGAGAACGAGCAGCTAAGGGTTGTCTGCTCGCCTTTGTACGAGTCGCTTTGAACCCATTGCAAAGCTAGGAGCCCCAAAGAGCGAAGCAGCGATATTTATAGCGTAGACCAAAAGACCAAACTCAATAGCAGGGGCCGATCGAATTCCCAGTGGGTGCAGCATAAGAACCAAAGCACCCTCTCGAACGCCAAGGCCGCCAATAGTTAGTGGTAGAACTTGCAACATGGCAATGGTGGGTACCAAAACAAATAGTGCCCGCCATCCAATGGAGATAGAAAGCGCCGAAGCCGCGAAGATACTAGCAGCAACGACACATATTTGATATAAAAATGCCCATCCAATAAGGCGTAAAAACTCTGTGGGATTCTCGCGAAACCTTCCGAGACCCTTGGATATCGAAGACATTACACCATTTAAAAAACGCAACTTAGAAGCGACGGGGAACTGCCACTTTAATATGGATAGCCTAACCAAAACAAAAAGAGCCACCAAAGTAACAAATGCTATAACCATAATCATTTGAGAGACTGAACCAAGTTGTAGCATACTAGGGTCGCTAGCTACGCCAAAAAGAACCAGTAGCGGCAACACCAACCAACCAGTTAATCTTTCCAGAACCACCGATGCCACAGAGTCAGAGGATGCCTTGGAAACCGACCCAAGCCACTTCGCACGGATCACGTCGCCACCAACAGTGGAGGGCAAAAAATTGCCAGCGAACATTCCTGCAAGCTGCAACTCAATAAGATCCCTAAATCGCGACTTTACATCCAGTGCGGCTAGAACTCGGTGCCAGCGGACCACAGAGACGGCAATTCCCACGAGCGTAACAACAAAGGCAAAGGCTATGAGGCTAAAGCCGCGCCTGCCAATCTGCTCAATTCGGGTCCAGTCCACTTTTGTAACCAAAACATAAAACATTACCAAGGTCGATACGTAACGAAGATAAGGGAATGCCCGCTTTATGGATGTTTGCGAGATAGTTGAAACTGCTGAATTTTTTCCCTCGAGATGGTCTTCACCCATTAGATTTCCGCACTTTAGGAGTTGAGAACTGACTTATTCTATCGTTTAGGCTGATTGGAATCTACAGACGCCTCTCGATTCACTGACGGGAAACTCCAACCCTACCGATCCCCTTCAATCAATTAGCTCGAAAATCGTCGCAAGCTTAGTTGAGTTAACCTTACTTGAAGTATATGCCAAAACCATTGTTTAGCGAGTGTCCAAGTAATCGTCGATCGACAGCCATAGACCAGCAATGGCAAGATACCACTTTAGAACAGCGTTTTAATCTATAGATCGCCTAGATTAAGTTAAATTAATAGTCGAAACAAATTGGGAGTATGGTTCATGATTGAGTCCAATCTCGTGGAAAAGGTTATCCGATCCGCGCTAAGTCGAGGTGGTGACTTCGCAGAGATCTTCGTAGAAGAAAAGACCACCTTTTCGGCATCCCTTGATGACGCGATCGTCGAAGAACTTTCATCCGGTACAGCTCGAGGAGCCGGAATTAGAGTTCGCTATGGTGACACAACCGGCTTTGCTCATACAGCAGATCTAAACGAGAATGGCCTATTACGCGCCGCGCAAGCAGCATCTTCGCTTGCGCAAAATAGCTCGAAGTCAAGACAAATAATGGCACTGCAAGAGCGAGTCTTTTCACCAATCGATCCGCTCAAAAACCTTCCTATGACGATAGCAAAAGATCGCAAAATCGAACTTCTAAAACACCTCAATGATGCAGCTCGTTCAGCAGGTTCGGCCATTCGACAAGTTGGGGCGTCATACTCCGACTCGTTAAGGAGATTTTTGGTCGCCAATTCAGATGGCGTCTTCGTTGAAGAAGAGCAGATAAGAACTCGAATCTCAATCTCCGCAATTGCATTAGGAGACACAGGGATGCAGGGGGGTTATGAAACCGTTGCCATGACCAAGGGGTTCGAAATCTTTCAAGATCTAGATATCGAGCAGATGGCGCTCAAAGCTGCTAATCGAGCGATCTTAAAACTTTCCGCACGGCCCGCACCATCCGGACAAGTACCAGTCGTCCTAAATGGCTTAGGTGGCGGAGTCCTCTTCCACGAAGCGTGTGGTCACGGTCTTGAGGCTGACCACGTTCTCAAAGAGTCATCTGTATATGCAGGAAAAATAGGTCGTAGCGTTGCAAGTCCATTGGTAACGCTCCTAGACGATGGAACCGTAACCGATCAATGGGGTACCTTCCATCACGACGACGAAGGTCATATCTCCTCAAAGAACACCTTGATCCAAGATGGCGTCTTGGTCGATTACATGTGGGATCAAACCCAAGGCGACAGAACCAAGCGAGACTCTTCAGGAAACGGACGCCGTCAAAGTTACGCCCATCTACCAATGGTTAGAATGACAAATACTTATCTCATGCCTGGCGAGTCAACACCGCAAGAGATCATAGCCGATACTGAATACGGCATCTACGTCTCGCAACTAGGTGGCGGCCAAGTAAATACCGCAACTGGAGACTTCGTCTTTGGAATGACAGAGGCATACCTAATTGAAGATGGTCGCATAACCGCCCCGTTGCGAGAGGCGAATTTAATTGGAAACGGACCAGAAGTTCTGGCGAACATCGATGCCGTTGCCAACGACTTCTCGATAGTACCTGGAACCTGTGGGAAAGATGGGCAAAGTGTCCCGGTTGGCTGCGGACAGCCAACACTAAGGATTAAAGCTGTTACGGTAGGAGGAACCGCGGGTGCCTGATCTAATTAAAATTGGCCAACGAATTGCCGATATGGCCTTTGGTGGCGAAGAGATAGAGGCATATGCAATCTGGGAGCGCGAGACCTCCATACGCGTCTACAATTCAGAGATTGAATCGCTTACCACATCTGAATCATCAGGAATCGGTATTCGTGTCATCCGGGATAAAAGAGTCGGAATTTCATATGCTGGAACCCTCGAAGACGACGACCTCAAA
Source organism: Acidithrix sp. C25 (assembly GCF_904848545.2). Classification (NCBI taxonomy): domain Bacteria; kingdom Bacillati; phylum Actinomycetota; class Acidimicrobiia; order Acidimicrobiales; family Acidimicrobiaceae; genus Acidithrix; species Acidithrix sp. C25. The sequence goes on along the minus strand of NZ_CAJHCI020000003.1, from coordinate 240,134 downwards.
AGAGCCCTAGAAGAGGCCCGGGATAATTCCCGGTTTGCTTCACAAGATCCTTTCGCGGGGATCGCCGAACCCGACGGAGTCGATGGTCCCAAGCTCAACCTATGGTCGGTCGACATCACAAATACACCAACTGAAAATAAGATATCCCTTGCCCTTGAGCTTGAGAAGGTAACGCTTTCCAAAGATCGTCGCATCAAATCCCTCAATTCATCGAACTACGGAGACGTTAGCGTAGAGAGCGCTATCGTAAATTCAAAAGGCATAGCAAGCTACACCCAACAAACCTACTGTTGGCTTTGGGCATACGCCCTAGCTATGCAGGACGACGAGACCCAGACTGGCTTTGGCCTCCACGCCTCGAGGGACTTTGCGGGTATCGACTTAGAATACGCAGCCCAAGAGGCAGCTTATAAATCCACACGAATGCTTGGCGCGAAAAAGCCCAAGTCTTCGAATCTGATTGCGGTCTTCGAACCAGATATCTCATCCTCATTTATTGGCATCATCTCCAGCACCCTCTCCGCAGAGGCAGTTCAAAAAGGTCGATCAATCTTTTCAGGAAGAGTTGGCGAAAATGTTGCAAATAGCAGATTGAACCTAATCGACGATCCTTCGGATCCACGATTCTTTTCATCGGCAAAATACGACGACGAAGGTCTCGCGTCCAGGCAAAACCTTCTGATCAAAAATGGAAGTCTCAAGGGATACCTCTACGATAGCTATACCGCTCGCAAAGAAGGCGTGGCGCCCACTGGCTCTGCTATTCGAGGTGGCATCGCGGGCTCCTGCTCTCCGGGCCCCAGAGCTCCCTACATAGAGCCCGGAGAAAGATCCAAGGAAGAGATCGTCTCTGAAATAACCGATGGTGTCCTAATTCAATCGGTATCAGGAATTCATTCTGGCGTCAACCCAGTAAGCGGAGATTTCTCAGTTGGTGCAGAGGGAATTAGAATCCACGACGGCGAATTAAAGGAGCCGATCAAAGAGTTTACGATTGCATCCAACCTACAAAAGATGCTCCTTGATATTCGATCGATTGGCTCAGATTTAACGATACGACCGAGTGGTGCTGCTGGAGTAACTTTAGCAATTGGCAACATAAACCTAAGCGGCTCCTAGGTTTAGCCGTTGAAGATAGACCTCCACACACATACTCATCGTTCCGGGGATTCAACCACCACCTACGAAGAATATATAGAGGCCTTCCAATCCTCAAATTTGGATAAGGTGGCCGTAACCGACCACCTTACCATTGAGGGCGCATTGAACCTTCGAGAACGCCTCGGGGACACGATCATCATAGGTCAAGAATTTCGGGTCAAGGAGGGCGAGCTTATTGGCCTCTTCATCGAAAAAAAAATACCTCCGGGCCTAGATGCCAGAACCGCATCCAAGATGATTAGGGACCAAGGTGGACTAGTTTACGTTCCTCACCCAGGTGATCAAGGAAGAACCTCTCTCACCTATGAAACACTATCTATGCTTGCCAACGAGAAAATGATTGACATTATTGAAATCGGCAACTCTAGGTGGAGTCCTAACGGGTTCAACCAAAAAGCTCAAAGCATTGCCACCAAAACCTCAGTTTCCACAGGAGCTGGTAGTGATTCACATGTCGAGACCGCCATCGGCTCATCTTATTGCGACCTTGGCGATGCTCCCTGGAACGATTCAAGCCAATTCCTATTAGCACTGAGCGGCGCAAGCCTTACAATCGATTGGTTTGATCCGCCGCGAAAGTGGAAGTCGCGAATAGTACCATCGAGCCATTAGCACCCACGACACATTCGAGACAGTGAACCTCCCCGCCCTTACAGACGGGGCTTCTGACCTCGCCGTTTGGTTGGAGTTACCTGACATCGCTTGCATCATGCCACCGCTACCGACTGGTCTAGTGCTAATGAATTAGCACTAGTAGATGAGTTTGCTAGTTTCGGCTTGCTAGTCTGAGATAGCTCAGACAAGGCCCGGTTCTGGGCACCACTTCGGGCTCTGGCCTTGTGGCACTGCACCTTTTGGTGTGACTTGCGTTGATTGGGTGACCAACGCTTTTCAGCTCGAAGATACGTGACTCGGATTGTTGTATCTAGTCCAATTGGAGAGTACTCGTTGTATATCGCCTTCTGGAGAATATTTATTGCTCCTAGGGCGTCTCGATGACAGCTGAACCCACAGTTAGGGTTCTTGCATCGGTAGTGCCGACCTCATGGTCGGTTGCGCCTTGAACACGCTGGACAGGTTTGGCTAGAGTAAGACTCGTTTAGGTGTTCTATCTCTAGCTTGGTCTTTTCTTGCAGATATCGCTCCTGTACTCCTCTTGACCACTGGGATAGTTGTTGGCGGCCATGGCGACTTATGCGCCGTTTTACTTTGGTATCTTTCTCGATACCCCTCACATCACCAACTATAAGCCTGGCGGTGTTGTGGTTGATGACGTGATTAGCCGCTTTTTTGGACACCTGAGTATTCCAAAACTCTTTACCAGTCCTTTACCACAGGGGTCATTGCGAAATAACCGTTTTGGCGTATTCGACAGCAACGCATTTACTCAAAATGGTTGCTTAGAATTCAAGAACTCCCCTCGAGCGTTTCTTTGGATCCAAAGAAATAAGCAGTCCCGTAATTGGATCTGAAAGTTATGTTTTTAGCTCCATTGAATTCGAACTAAAGGGGTTTGATTCCAATACGTAGTTTAGGAACCAGTTACCCTTTGTGCTACTCCTGGCTTAGAGTGGTCCGTAATCCTCAGAAAAGTAAAAGACAACTTTCTAATCCAACAGCGGGAGGACTATGGACAAATAAATATCAGAAAACGAGCCATTTAGGCATTAATTAAGGGACCTTCTAGCCTGACGTCCACCAGAATTGAGGTAACTTAGAAATAGGTTTGAGGGATCAGGAAAGTCTGGTCCAAAGATACTGGTGCTATAGTCCAAAAATTCTGCCAATAGTGGTCCAGAGAATCGGAATAGTCACTTGGGGTTCCACTTCGTGGAGCATCAGATAGAACCGATACCCAAAGAGAGAGAATCTCTTCCTCTACTTAGAGACAGTAAAGCCTGAGACACTGGACAATTCAATGATCTCATCCTGGCTAAGGCCATCAGCTGCTCCAAGGGCAATCTTGGCACGAGTTACATGAGACTGAGGCGAGGTAGTAGCACGAAGTACGCCCTCTAGAAACTTTCTATCGTTGTCTGAAAGAACAACCTTGAATGCCGGTCGACCAATCTTCTTTTCCATTACTCTCCTAAGTGTAGTGAAATGTACCTCTGTATAGGTAAAACACTAAAAATAGGGATTAATTCCTTAGTTAAATGAATTTATGACTAAGGACACTAGATGTGTACTGGGATTATCACTTGCTTTAGTGGTACCTTGGACCCACATCTATGTCAATAGAGCCATAAGAGCCATCAGGATGGTGCCTTTCATGGGATAGCCATCCATGCTCGATGAATTTAATTGGATTATTCGTATTAATTAAATATTTCCGTTGGTCAATTCGACAAAGCAAGTCTCAAATTCCAAGTAAAATAACAAGAGGTCAACTTCTAGACATCTCTGGGAATCATCCAAAATTACGCCAACTTCAAATATTTAGCCCTTTCAACCTAGGAACAATCACAAAGGATTCAGATATGACACGCGTTGTAATTGTTGGAGCTGGATTTGGTGGACTAGCCACAATGTCGGCTCTGGCCCACCAAGATGTAGAGATTACTTTAATAGACAAGCACAACTTTGCCACATTTCAACCGCTACTATACCAAGTCGCGACCGCTGGCCTAAATCCGGGAGATGTAGCATTTCCTATCAGGACTCTTCTAAGAAAACAAAAAGGCGTAACCTTTCGACAAGGGATGTTGGCGGGTATTGACAGTGCTGCAAACGAAATTTCCCTAGTGGACGGAGCGCGGGTACCCTATGACTTTCTTGTTTTAGCGATGGGGGCAACTACAAACTTCTTCGGAATTCCCGGCGCAGAAGAGCACTGCCACGGCATCTACACCCTCGACGAAGCGCTCGCGGTGCGAAACAAAGTCTTCTCTCTCTTTGAACGGGCAGCATCCCAGGGCATCAAAGGAAATGCAATGACCACAATCGTCATTGGTGGAGGTGCGACCGGCGTCGAGATGGCAGGTGCCCTTGCCGAATTGAAGCTGCGCGCATTTAGAACAGACTATCCATCGCTAGATCCCGCCCAAGCTCGAGTGATCCTAATTGAAGCTAGAGAGCGACTCCTAGGCGCCTTCTCGCCAGAGCTCTCAAAGTACGCCTCAGCTGAGCTGAAAGGTCGTGGCGTCGAAGTCCGCCTCAACACTGAAGTGAAAAGCGTAACCGATGCTGGAGTTCACCTTGCCAACGGCGAATTCATCGACTCTCGACTGGTCATCTGGAGTGCAGGTGTTGGGGTTTCAAAACAGTTCTCAGATTTAGGGCTGCCCCAAGGCAGACAAGGGCGCTTTGAGGTTGGCGATGACCTTAGGGTCGTAGGCCATGAAAATATCTTCGCGGTTGGCGACATAGCTGCAACCCTAGAGTCAGACGGAAGCCTAGTTCCGCAACTAGCTCAGCCCGCAATACAGACAGGCACGCACGTTGCCAAGATGATCCAGGCCTTAATCACTTCAATGCCGACCACACAGTTTGTCTATCGCAACAAAGGGACGATGGCCACTATTGGAAGAAATGCAGCAGTCGCCGAACTAACGAATGGAATGAAACTCACGGGATCTACCGCATGGCTCGCATGGTTAGCTCTACACCTTTTGACCCTATTGGGCGTCCGCAATCGCCTGTCGGTATTACTCAATTGGAGTTGGCACTACATATCTTGGGGTCGTGGTCCCAGAGTAATACTTGGTGGTTAGGACGCGTTAGATGGAGAGGCAGGCGCCGGCGAACTTTCCGGTGCCGACTTCTTCTCTGTTGTCGCTGCTGGAGCCGCCGACTCTGATGTGGTTGGCGCAGCTGGAGTAGCTTCACCAGTTGAAGCGGGCGGTCTAATAGAACTCGAAGTGGATTTGGAATCGTTTCGGTAGAATCCACTTCCCTTGAAGGCAATTCCTATGCTTCCAAAAACCTTGCGAAGTTCTCCGCCACAAATCTCACACACCGTCAAGGAATCGTCCGTAAAGGATTGAGTCACCTCGAAGTTATTGCCACAAGACTTGCAGAGGTATTCATACTTTGGCACTTTTACTCCTAAATCTAAAGGTCTTTCACGATTAGCACTCAATATATCTGAGTGCTAATTTTAGTATGGTTTGGCCTTAAGTTCGTACGCATGACTTCGACGATAAAACAAAGTGATAGAACAAAATCTCTTCGGTGCCGGAAAGATTGCAACTGACGCGAAACCTCTGCACTAAAAAGATTAACCCACTTCAAAAGTAGTCAAAGTCAGATCATCGCGATCAAAAGGTTAAAAGCGCCGTCTTTATTGGGCATCCTATGGTGATTCTCCCCGCCTTAAAGCTAATCTAAAGAATAGATAAATCTAGGATTGGAGTCTTCTAATTCTACAAATCTCACACTAGCAATTGCATTTTAAGGATTAAGATTATATAATCAATAGCTATAGTCGCCGGGTTGTCAAAATGCGACCCAACCGACAACCCGGAGGCTACCTCACCAGGGGAGAGGTAATACTCAAATTGAAACAAGTTCGCAAAGCCGTGATACCAGCCGCTGGCCTCGGCACAAGATTTCTTCCGGCGACCAAAGCTCAACCTAAAGAAATGCTTCCCGTAGTCGACAAGCCCTCAATACAATACGTAGTCGAAGAGGCACTCGCAGCAGGTTTAGACGACATCCTAATTGTTACCGGCAGATCAAAACGATCGATCGAAGATCATTTTGATCGATCATTTGAGCTTGAGTACTACCTAGAAGAAGGCAACAGAACTAAAGAACTGGCGGAAATTCGTAAAATCAACCACCTAGCCGAGATTCACTATGTTCGACAAGGGGATCCACGAGGTCTCGGACATGCAGTACTAGCTGCTAAAGCTCACGTTGGAAGCGAGCCCTTTGTCGTTCTTTTGGCTGATGATATTGCAGCGTCGGACTCTACCCTATTACCTGACATGCTGTCACAATTTTATCGAAACGGTCGTTCTGTAATTGCCCTTCGCGAGGTACCAAAAGCCGACATACGTCTTTATGGATGCGCTGTGCCTGAATTCGTGACTCCAAATTTTGCTAGAATATCAAAAATAGTTGAAAAACCTACCGTAGAGGATGCACCTAGCAACCTAGCGGTTACTGGAAGATATATATTCACTCCGGAAATCTTCGATGCGCTTTCAGAGACAAATCCGGGCTTTGCTGGTGAAATCCAATTAACTGATGCAATTCAAATTCTTCTTGGATGGCAGGCAATCTATGGCCTCATCACCTCGGAAAAACGATACGACATCGGAAATAAATTGGATTACCTGAGGGCAACGGTCGAAACTGCACTAGATCGCAGCGACCTCTCGGGTCCATTCAGAGAAATTCTTGCAAACGTGGTTGCCAATGATCCAAAATTACGTGAAATGTGCCAAGACCTGCTCGATATAAAGATTGATCTAGATCGCAAACTCATATAAGTTCTGTCTGATTTAGCCACCGATACTATAGCTGATATGGTAATTGCTATGCATGATTCCACAAATATCCTGTAGAACCGAAAATCCGTCAGAAGCAATTATTTTAAGTAAACCGTCTAAATATTGATTCTCAACCGACGCCCTACCCGTAACCATAAAACCCAACAAACTTATTCTGAGTCAGATCTTTAGGGCAAATCTTGCAAAAATCGAAACTCAAGCCTTCTAGTTACAAGTGCCGTCGAATCTACTACCAATTCGCCAAGATACTCAAAGCACAGTCTCAACAACTACTCAAAATCTCATCGTGGCCACAAAGAGATTAAAGAAGTACCGGCAAACCTACAATAAAGATTCATCAACCAACAGATCACGCCTCGGGTAAAATCACCCTTGCAAACTCCCCCATACGGGCATCGGCTAAATAGGCTTGGGATCAATTTTTGGCCTTAGTCACCACCCCAACCAAGGCGCAATCATCCAAGTGAAACCCCTGGCGCCCAGATTCCCAAGATCGGATCGCCACCATGGAGACCATTAAGAGTGACCGCACTTCTTTAGCCTGTACGCACTCGCCTTAAATTTCCATTTTGAATCTAACGTAGGTATATAAAAGGAAATATCTAGTTAGGTTCAAAGAGAATGATCCCCTTAACACAGGCACAGCAGTACGTATTGTCAAATATTGATACCTCACGGGCAATGGCAATTCCTATCGACGAAGCAAACGGACTCATTACCTCGGGTTCGCTTGAGGCCATGGAAGAAATTCCCCCATTTGACAACACAGCAGTCGACGGAATAGCCATTAGATCAGAGGAGATAGATCGTCTAAACCTCTCAGGGAGCATCGAGGTAAGAATCGCAGCCACCATTGCCGCCGGTAGCCCAGACAAGGTAGAGATTGCCCCGGGTACATGCGTTCGAATCATGACGGGCGCACCAATACCATCAAATTGTTCGGCCGTGGTAATGATAGAAGATGTCGTTGCTAGCGATATTATGGCGACTATTTCTTGTCGAATTGCGCCGGGTGACAACATACGACGCAAAGGTTCAGACATAGCAATTGGAACTCGGCTCTTTGAATCAAATACCCGATTAACCCCAGCTCATATAGGTGTATTAGCATCTGTGGGATTTGCGAAAGTGCCAGCCTTTCGCCGAATCAAAATTGGCGTGATCTCGACCGGAGACGAACTCGCCGAGGTCGGACAGGCCCTAACCTACGGAAAGATACGAGATTCAAATCGTCATTCCCTACTTGCAATTGCATCCTCAAGCGGCGCCAACGTCCTCGATCTAGGAATCGTGAAAGATAGACCAGAGGATCTACGCAAGGCATTTTTAGACGCAGCCAAAGAGGTAGACGTCATAATAACCTCTGGCGGCGTCAGTGTAGGAGATTTCGACTACACCAAAGCAATCTTAAACGAACTGTCAAATGGAAAAGCTCAGTGGATGCAAATCGCGATACGACCAGCCAAGCCCTTTGCGTTTGGAAAAATCGACAACACTCCATTCTTCGGTTTACCCGGCAACCCCGTCTCCGCGTTAGTCAGCTTCGAGCTATTGGTCAAACCCGCGCTTCGAAAGATGCAAGGAGATCTAGAGCCGCTCCCTCGGCCAGTTTTAGCAAAAGCCACCGGCGCTTACAAGCGAACCCCTGACGGTAAAAGACACTTTGTACGTTCGAATCTACATGTAAATAACAGTGGAGCCCTAGCAGTAAAGCCTCTTGACAAACAAGGTTCACACATGCTCCATGAGATGTCGAAAGCAAATTCTCTTATCATCGTCGAAGACGGAGATGGATTCCTCAAAGACCAAGAGGTCGAAGTATTACCTCTTAGTGCTCTTTAGAGAAACGACACATTCAACTCAAATAGAACCCTCAAAGAGAAACGAAAGTTACATCTATAGAGCTCACACTATGACTTGCTCCTTGAAATCAAGCAAAGAGTATGGGAATGTCGTCGTGTTGAGATAGTCGACTAATTCCTTTGTGACTGGTTCAATCTTGGGAATGAAGCGATTGTGGGTTACAGCAGAGCGCCCTTGCTTCCAAACGTGTTCCTGGGGATTGAGTTGCGGAGAATACGGAGGGAAATGGACTGCTTCGATGTGATGCTCCCTAATTGCCTCTTGAGCGACGCTCCCTCTGTGCCATCCTGCCCCATCCCATATAAGCAGAATCTTCTCTCTTGGGTAGATCTTGCGGATCGCCAGCAGTATGGCCGCTGTTTCATGCATAGTCTGGCGCTCTGTTGCAAATGCATGCTCCTTGCCTGTCTTGAGGTTCAAAAACCTATAGATGCTCCGGTTCATTCTGGTTCCATTGGTCTCAATTACAGCTGGTGTGGTTCCTTTCGGTATCCACACTTTCTGAGTAGTTGTCGCCTGAGTGAGAACCATCTCGTCTTCACAGAGAATCACCGTATCTGGATCAGAGAATGCCTCTTTCAGACGTTCTTGCTGCTCGTCTTTCCATTCAGCTACCGCTTGTGGATCAGCCTTCTCGTACTGTTTGCCCGGCAGATGGAAGCTGAACTTACTTTCCCGAAACAGAACGTAATAGCTAGTCCTAGAGGCATAGAGAACACCGTATCTGCGCTTGAGTACTGTAGCCAGGATCCGTGTTGACCAAAACGGGGAACTGCTATAGCCGTGGTCATTGGGAGTTGTAGTCGTGAGCATGATTGCCACTTCATCTCTTTGAGACTTTGAGAGAAGTACCGGAGCGTTGTTATGGCGCTTGTCCTTGAATGCCTCAGTGCCAACGCCGCGGAATGACCGTCGAATTCGCTGTACATGCTTGACAGAGAGGCCTGTCCTGTTGAGGGGACTCCCATCTTCAAGGGTGAGAACTGCCAGCGCCCGCTTATATTCGTCGATGTTTTCAGTCTTCGCCATGAATGCTTCAATAGTGGCGAGTTCCTCGGGTGTAAGCATGTCATGAGAAGATTAACACACTTTACAAGAAATTAAAAGGGCTCATTGGAGCATTTCAGAGTGTTATGCGAATAGTGCCAGAACCAACCAAACACACTCCGAATTCCAACCATAGTGATAGGCTTTGAATACTATGCAGGAAAAAGCTTTGGTGGACTCATTCGGAAGGGTCGTAAAAGATCTAAGAATTTCAATTACCGATCGATGCAACTTTAGGTGCCTCTACTGTATGCCTGCCGAGGGGATGCAGTGGGTACGTCGAGAAGATGTGCTCACCTTCGAAGAGATCGTTAGAATTGCACGAATTGGAGTCGAAAGATACGGCTTCGACGGGATCCGCTTGACAGGCGGAGAACCGACAGTTCGCGCACAACTTCCACTCCTTGTGGAAAAGCTTTCGTCCTTGCGAAATCCGCTTACTTCAAAACCAGTCGATATCGCAATGACGACCAATGGGGCCACACTCTCCACTTTGGCTGAAGATCTAAAAAAAGCTGGGTTGAACAGAATCAATATATCCCTTGACACTTTGGACCGGAAAAAATTCGCTCAAGTTACCCGACGCGACCAGCTACTAAAAGTAATAGGTGGAATTCAAGCTGCAAAAGCCGTTGGATTCGATCCCGTAAAACTAAACGTGGTAGTAATGAGGGGAATTAATGACGACGAAATACTTGATTTCATCGAATTTGGAGTAGATCTGGGTGTCACACCACGCTTCATTGAATTTATGCCTCTTGATGCAGACGACGCTTGGTCTGAAAATAAGGTAGTGCCCTCCGATGAGATAGTCGACATTATAGCTAGCAAATACTCATTGACAAAGATAAACAACGGTTCAGACCCTGCTAGCCGATATCGCTTAGGAGATACCAACCACGAGTTTGGGGTAATCCCAACTGTAACAGAACCATTTTGTGAGAGTTGCGACAGAGTTCGCATTACAGCCGAAGGACAGTTTCGAACTTGTCTCTTTGCTATCGAGGAATACGATCTTCGTGAGATCATGCGACGCGGAGGCAGTGACGACGAATTGGCTGCGGAAATGGAACGAGCTGTGGGTCTCAAATGGGCAGGGCACCAGATCGGCAACGTCAACTTCTTACGTCCCAATCGTTCAATGAGCCAAATCGGGGGATAAAATCGCGCAAAGATCGCGCTAAGGCATCACAGTGCAAAAATACGATCTAGGCTTAACCCCTATGACAGACTCCGGATTGACCCATCTAGACCCACTTGGACGCGCTCGCATGGTAGACGTCACACCCAAGGAGCCAACACACCGACGAGCGGTTGCGCGCTGCCGGGTTGTGATGGAGGCTGAGACAACGGCTAAAGTTGCCAGTAACGCAATAAATAAGGGTGACGTGCTCGGTGCGGCACGAATCGCCGGGATTCAAGCAGCAAAACGAACTTCGGACCTAATACCCCTTTGTCATCCACTCTTGGTAGGGTCCATCTACGTAAACTTTCTTATTGGAGACGACTTCGTAGAGGTTGAGGCCCAGGTTGAGACGATCGATCGAACCGGAGTTGAGATGGAGGCCATGACGGCGTGTTCTATCGCTGCGCTAACGATCTATGACATGTGCAAGTCCATAGATCGATCGATGACCATAACAGATCTCGCTCTTTGGGAGAAGGTGGGCGGGAAATCTGGAACCTGGAAACGACCCGGCCACGATAAGCTCGCAGATCCGCTTTTTTAACGTCAATTAAAGGCTAATTCCAAAATAGAGATGGACAAACCTAATAAATTACACTAGTGTAATTTATTAGGTTAACGAGGAATTCCTAAAAGGCTGAAAATGAATATTATTTTGGTACTTTCAGGGTGGTTTATTGCCCTAGTTACAATTAGCGCTGTAAAAGTGCATAATAGAGGCGTCGTAACCTCAGTATCACAATTTCACGAACAATTGCTAGTACTTGGCAGGACCTCAACACTGCATAACGGTGAAGATAATTATTCCACGACTCACACCCTTTACATGCGACAAACCCACCTTCATAGCCATAATCATCAGCCTCATAGGGTCCTGACACAAAGCGCCACTGACTCAACCGTGAGAAATCATCCGATCACCGCAGTTGAGCGAAGAACTCGTACGCTTTTCGCACTCTTGACAGCACTGCTATTGATGACCCTAGCTCTTGTAATTTCTGCCTCATTTTTTGCACTTTTAGGATTTGTCGGAGTCTTGGCACTGGTAATCGTTTACATCTTGGCTCTACTTTCAATCAAGCGAAACCGCAAAGGATCCCATTATCGCCGGCAGAACGCCCAACTTCAATATCCGTCGCCGGCTCCTCGCTCGCCACGTGAAGATAGTCCGCAAAGAGCTCCATATCTGTCAAGACAGGCACTAAATGAGGATGTTAGCTACTTTGAGCTAGAGGGCCAACTCCAAAAAGGGGATCCTCTTAAAGTTGGTTACTACTAAGCTAAATAAGTAAATAACGGGGGTGTAGCTCAGTTGGAAGAGCGCTACGTTCGCATCGTAGAAGTCGGCGGTTCGAGTCCGCTCACCTCCACTCGTAATCTAACTAAAAACATTCCCCCTGTTAGACGCGCCATCTCTATTTCTGCTCGCGCTCATACCTAAACTTATTAGCTCCTAGGGAGGGACGAGTATCGCGCCTAACGGTTGCTATCGAATCTTCACAGAAGCGCCACTTTATTTGACAAATCCTAAAAACCCTTGGCTTCTAAACCCTATACGTTGCGGACTAACCACATCTGGGAAGTGAATCTCAAATTCGTGAGATCCTGGCTCAACTACCTTGAATGGAACATTTGAAAACCGGTGATTGCTACTGTGTGGTCGAGACCAAAAGCTTGAAAGCCCATTGGTCGATACCGTAAAAACACCATATCAAAAGGGCATGCGAGAGGTAAGGCCGGACTCTAGGGATCATTTGCGAGTTGAGGATTCTCTTCGGCTTCAAGCTCAAAAGACATATAGTTCTACTTGTGGCGGGAGATAAATCGAGAAGTTGGAAGAGGTGATATCAGTTTGCAAAACCTACCCGCAAGGCGTCCCGTCAACCTTGCGGTTGACGGGACGCTCACAAAAACGAATGCTAGAGGAAGTCCGGTCGTATCCTCGCGAGCTACGTGAGGCTTCTGGGATTGCCCATATCGCGTCTCACCGATCGACCATGGCGACATCAAACGCCTGCAGATCGACGCACTACGCAAATATGTCGAGGTGGTCGGTGGCAGAAAGTCGAGGTGAAAATTAGCGACGAATGTTTTTTGATCGCGTAATTTTCTACATAAGCAATCACCCAGACCGGATCCAACTGGGTTAGACGACGTTCTATCTTTGGCAAACGGTGGTAATTCTGCAGAAACGTGGTCACAATTGCTGGTGACGCCGTACGCGATTTTAGAGCCTAGAATCGCTCATGCCAAAGATTAACCCCAGTTCATCGGGCAGATTTGACTTAAGATTTGAGTAGATTCCTACTTTATCCACAATCATACGTTATTCACGATGAAGCCCACTTGCGGCTTCCGAACAATTCTTCTCATTCGCCAAGGATTCCGGATTTTATACTAACGGCTTCATACAAGATTATCACTCATCTTCAAGGTTTGTCACCTCAGGGTTCGCCAGATTGTGCTTTTATCCGCACCATTTACTTCGCCGATCATCTTCGAAGAGCATCGTCTTAAAATACTTTGATCGAATTTTCTGAGACCTCGAATCGACCTTCAGATGAGCTTCTTTGCCACGGTCACGCCACGAAACAGAGGCTCCGAATATATCCTCTGTTAAAAAAGAGAGCTCAAGGAACCGATCACGACCGGTCCTTGGGCTCTCTTAGTCCACTTGAATTGTCGAGCTAAAGCTCTGCCCCGCAAGGATAACGCTTTGATTCAGTCATGGAACCAAAATAATCAGTGATCACTACTAGAGGTCTTGCTCTTATCTACAGATGTAAAAACCTTAGGTTGACTCTCTGTGAGATGTGCGTTGATCACAGCATCATTGGCTTGTGCTACGGTAACGGCATATTCGTGCCCATTCCCACCAATTACATTGACATCAAAAACAGGTATATGTGATGAGCCTTCGGTATCCGGCTCAGTTTTTATAATTTGAACAGATCCTGCACCTGGTGCGTTAGCATTTACCCAACTTGTCGCTGCCTGGTCCGCTCCCGAAATTGTAGATAGCAAACTTGGCGCAACTGTAGAGCTAGTTGGCGCAACTGTAGAGCTAGTTGGCGCAACTGTAGAGCTAGTTGGCGCAACTGTAGAGCTAGTTGGCGCAACTGTAGAGCTAGTTGGCGCAACTGTAGAGCTAGTTGGCGCAACTGTAGAGCTAGTTGGCGCAACTGTAGAGCTAGTTGGCGCAACTGTAGAGCTAGTTGGCGATATCGAATTTTCAGCCAGATGCGCCGACAATATAGCATCGTTGGATGCCTGAACGGTAATTGAATATGTGTTTGCGTTGGCCGCAATCAATTTCACATCAAAGACCGGTGTGTTTAATGCCCCTTCGGTATCTGACTCGGTCTTTACAATAACGACCTGCCCTGTCCCAGGAGCATTGGTATTAGCCCAGTTAGTTGCAGCTTGGTCGGCGGCGACATTGGGAGTTAGCGAAGAAGTTCCGACAGTTGTAGCTGTCGAAGAAGCGAGCTGTATCCCAATGGTTGGTCCCGCAAAAAGGCCAACTGCTCCTAAAGCAGCTCCACCTACTAGAAAAACAAATGGCCGTCGCTTCATGGAGCTTCCAAGCCGATTAAAGCCGTGCGCTCTGGGCGCTTGTCCGTTTTTCATATCTTTCATTTATCAAACCTCTATCCACACAGGGGTCTAGGCCACAAAGACGAATCGATCCTCAAAAGATTCGACTAGCAAATTTCCTAGCCACTCTCATTATGCTCGCCCTAACAGTAAGAGACAGTGAACGACGTGTGAGAATCAATTTAGATTTGAAGTTATCATTTACTACCGGGTCCAGGCAAACACCAAAAACAATTAAGGTTATAGAACCTTAAAAGCTTATCCATGGACTGTATGCGGGCGAGTCCACTAAATTTCTACGTAATTTTATCTCTTCCAGCCATAGATAAAATTGCCAATGGCTCTCTCCAAAGGAAGAATAAACGTATTCCAAAGATAAATATTGCACCTAATGTCACATTGATCTCTTCTAAATGGAAGTTTCAACCCAAGCCATGAACCTTGTCCATCTTGGAGTAACTCAAAGTCTCAGTACATCCATGAACCGGACCAACCAAATTTGATACTCAAATTCTGCGCGCTTTCGGTCCAAAAATTACCGCGTCATTGGATGGTGAAAGCAATCTTCGATAGTCGTGAACGCAGCACAGGGCATCGTGGGACAGGACCGGACAACGTTATTTGTGCCCCCCATGCGAGTAGAATGCCCAACGAACTACAGCCATTTGGAAGAATCTATCTTTTCGCGATACATAAAAAATTACAAATCGAAATATCCCCGCAATAATCATTACGATTTCACCGAGGTAATGCGATAACGCTAACCAATCATGGGGTGAATTATGTAAAAATCACAGACTACCGATCCTCCTTTTGAAACAAGTCACGGCCATATTCATCGATGATCCATCGCTAAATGAGGATCGCTCCGAACAGGAAGAAGATAGGAAATTACAAATACCAACGACGGATATGGCCTACGAGAAGGAACAGCGGTCGCGGTAGCCGTTGCTTAGTCGAATGAAATTGAAAAGCAAACTGGAAACTACGTCTAACCTTGAACATTCATTATATAGGAACTGTGATTCACACAACTTACCTTGCGTCCCTAAATGTCTATCAAACAAATACGGCTCACAAGACATAGCTGAAAGGACTATCCGTCTCGCACAACCGGAGTGCAAGCAACTACTTCAACTGGAGAAGTAACCCTAGCAAATCAAGTATTGAGAAAGCTAGAAAGGTTATCCCAAACCTGAATAAAACCGCGCAGAACTAACTTAAGAGCACCCGAAGAGCACGAGGGAGCGGAAACTGGATCTCACCGACAACATTTCACTCTTCTCAGAAGGCTAACCCTCATTATTCATTGTTGCAGCGGGGAGACTCATCTAAATCATTGCGACAACGGGAAAAGATTCACTAAAACAAAGTGAAGAAACCTTAATAAGGGACGAATTGCGCGCCCGGAGGGATTCGAACCCCCAACCGTCTGATCCGAAGTCAGATGCTCTATCCGTTAAGCTACAGGCGCGTCAGACAACATCATAGCTGATTTACCCGGTGAATCCCGCTCACATGACATCTAAGAGACAAAGACGCAGCTATCAAAACGACTATTCAAATTGCCCCGAGAGCCTCAATCACCTCGGCGTTGGATATCTTTGGCAAGGAATTGATCCTATGTGTCATAACGATTATCATCACCTTAGAGCCTCTTATGCTTCAGATCTTCCCGAGTGAGATTTGCCTGCTCCTAGGGTACGATGGTTGGGTAAGATGGCACAATTTCTCGTCAACTCCCGAACTTGCTACCTCCTCGAAGCCAGACAATGAAGTCAACGGGAGGGCGAAGGTGTCTAAGGGAACGATAACATATCTCCACTTTGTCTCGAGATGCCTGCTTTGCAATCGCAATCTCTATTACAGGGCCAAAGCGTGCTTGCTCATTATGGGGTCACTAGCAGGAGTGTCAAATCCAAAGGGACAAGTACGACCGCTATGGCATTCGAGACATTGCCTCCAAAAGGTCCTGCCGAATTCTACGCTGAGTGACAACCCTTCGAGAGCAGATTTAGAGCAGTGGAAATCCTAAACTGGCTAAATGCTTATACTGGTAATCTCTCGATGTTGCCGAGCATATATCCATCACGTCGTTTAAAGATTATGCCAATGGTAGCATTTTTACCATAATACTTACCCCATTCTGAGTATCGACAAATCAATTAATCAAATCGTTGGCTGCCAAAACAACGCTGTGAAATTAAAATTACAAATGCGACTAACAGCCCAAACCCGAGCTCATCACCACGGACAGTTATTGATCCAGCCAAAGGAGCGGCAGCATTTCTATTGTAAACGAGATTAGAAGATTCGACTCGAGCAAGTTCTCACCAGGAACTGGACTTAGAGCAGCAGTTGGGATGGCTATTCCACTGGCCGTCGCAATATTAACTAAACATGTGCTTGGCGGCGTAACAATGGCTATTGGCGCACTAATTGCCGGAATGGCCTCGCTGCAAGGCACCTACCGCAGTCGAATTAACGTAATGCTTGCAGTAAGTCTGGGTATGGCAATAGTTGCATTCCTAGGTTCGACAATTGGTCGAACTGTAGGTATCGACCTCTTGGTTATTGCTTTACTGGGTCTTCTAGCAGGACTACTTAGTGCACTTGGTGCAAGCGCGACCACCGTTGGCGTACAATCAATTGTCGGCTTCGCCCTCTTTAGCCAAATTGTGCTAACTCCAAAAGCCGCCCTAATGCAATCGTTATGGATCTTTTCTGGTGGAGTTCTTCAGGCGGTCCTTGTCGCAATTATTTGGCCAGTTTCGCGCTTTCCGGTAGAACGAAAAGCATTGTCTGATGTCTTCAACTCGTTATCAAAATACTCCAGCGATCTTGGTGCTACACCAATTACAATGAACAGACTGCAACTCTCAACCGATATTCGAGCGATCCTAACTGATCCCAAGCCCTTTGGTGGGCGATCAGAGATGGCAGCCTATCGACAACTAGCAGATGTAACAGATCGCCTTCGAACCGAGCTCACAAGTCTGGCCCGTGCTCGAATAAGGTTAGATGACCTCGAGGGCGAAGCCGCTTCAGCCCTGGTGGGTGAACTTCTAGAAATTGTTGGCTCCATTCTCTCTGTGATCTCAGGTGCGATTGCCCAGGCTCGATCACCAGAATTACCTCGTGGGCGAATCGGAAGAATCATGGAAAAGCTAGACGAGTCTCTGGCTGCAAGTCAACAACCCTGGCTAAACGCTCAAATTAGCGAATCCATCAGAATCGCGAACTCGCTTACCGGCCAAGTTAGGCGTTCTGTAAGATTGGCCAAAGCAGCCTCTGGAATGACCTTGATCCCCTATAGCCCTGTCGGAAAAGCACCAACTTCGCCCAGCCCTCGATGGCTAAGAGCTAGTACCGTCTCCCTCTTATCCTCACTCTCCACTCTGCGTGCCAATTTAACACCGACATCTGGCCCACTGAGACATGGCGTCCGTCTCGCCGGAGCATTAGTAATAGCGCAGTCGCTTTCTCACATCTCCCCAATTGGTCATGGCTATTGGTTAATAGTTACGCTAGCACTCGTTCTAAAATCTGACTTCTATACAACTGTCACCTATGGTATTTCAAGAAGTCTAGGAACGGTTCTGGGGGTGACTTTACTAACCCTTTTGATTGCGCTCACTTCGCCATCACCTAGTGAGCTAGCCCTCATATCAGTGATTCTATATGCACTTTCAGTTAGTGTACTTGGCGCAAATTATACGCTATTTAGCGGATTAATGGGAGCACTGATCGTTTCTCTTTTATCTTTTACAGGGCAGCCGGACACGGCACTCGCTGGCGAAAGAGCGCTTTACACCCTCGGAGGCGTTGTGATAGCAATAATTGTCTATCTCGTCTTTCCCACCTGGGAGCGCGATTTCGTCCCTGAAATGTTAGCAACTGTTCTATCCAGCCACGGAATATACCTTCAACGGGTCCTAAATTACTGGCAAAGGGCCTCGGATGAAGATCGAGGAGCGATTCAAAGCGCTCGACTAGAGGCACGACTGTCCCGATCCAATGCAGATGCCTCTATGGAGCGCTGGCTCTTCGAACCAAAAAAACCAGCTCAGATCCAACCAAATATCGCAGCGAGTATCATCTCTGGTGCAGATCAGCTCGCATGGAGTTCTCTGGCGCTACGCGTCAGCGCTCCCAATTCAGATCTCAATCTCCCTACCCTTTTGGAACTCGCGAACGCAATAGATGAAGCACTTGGGATAATTATCGCGCGCATAAGAGATCAAAACGCAGCCACAGTCGTCTTCCCCGACCTCAGGTCCATTCAAATCGCGCTGTTTAGCGACCTAGAAAAAACAAGGAGAAACAGGAAGGACCTCGCAAAGATCGACTCACCAATTGCCGTACTATTGAGCGAAACAGACGTTATAGTCGACACCATCGATACAATCGCACATCTACTCAAATCTTGAAATCGGGCCAATTCTCCCTTGAATCAATAGTGACCCACTAAGTGCAATAAACCGCTTCCAACGCCAAATGGGCAGGCTCAACTATTCAAGCTCCACCGAGTACGACCAACCAACCTTTATCGGCCGCCCGCTAGACGCGATCTTTCAAGCAGCTCAGAAAATCATAGCCCGACCTCCTAAAAACTCAAGTACCAAAAATGTCGTCTTCCCCTTTTCAAATTCATAGGGAGGTCAGCAAAAGATCTCGATGTTGGCACCTGTTAATGGGCCACCGACAACGCAATAAAAGAATGATTTAGCCACATTAAAAGATATCGAGCGACACTACACCTTGTATCTCTTGCGATTGGCATAGAAATTAGTCCTTTGAATCAGCCTGCTTGTTCAATCGCACCTCTTCAAAATCTATTTTCAACTGCCGATTGTCCTAAATCAAATAGAATCCTCGCGGTCTTTAGCCGCAATGTTAAGCACCAATTTTTCGGTTCTGACTCCCCTCACCTTCCATGAAATCAAAAAACCAATCCCTAAATTCATAGGAATCTTAACTTGAATAATCGATCCAGCAAACCAGAAGAGCAAAAAGGCGGCCTTATAATTAGAGAATTACCCAAATAATCATCCCTAAGTTCAAGGGGGATACGATATCGGTCGACTACTTCAATTGTTGGACCCTTTTGAGCAGCTTTTACCCCTCGAGAGGTCCCAACTAGGAGAGCTTTATCGACTTGAAAGAATTATCAACCCAAATAGTCATAGGTGATTCGAGTCGCAATCGCTGAGCCATGGAGGAGGCATTTTGACAACAGACCTGATAGTAAGCGAGCGCGAATCAATGACTTGGCGCGCATTCATGAGAGCCAATCTTCTGCTTGACGCCTACATAGATGCCGGCCTGCAAGCAGCATCGGGAATAACTCACAGCGGATTCATCGTAATCTCCCTATTGGCTGAATCCAACGGATCTGGCAAGAGTATGACCGAGTTAGCAGCACATACCCAATTTTCAAGGAGTCGGCTGAGCCATCTTATTGGACGTCTCGAAACCTCTGGATGGGTGGAGCGTAAATCGTCGTCAAATGACCGCAGGTCACAAATCGCAGTTCTAACCGAAAGAGGGATGGCCATCTACGAAAACACGTCGCCCCTTTATAACTCCATAGTCAAGGAACTCTTTATCGATAAAGTGCCCTACGAAGGAGTGGAGCTTCTACAGCGGATCTTCATCAATATCGTAAACACCACTGGTCCAAAAGTAAGTGAAATAGACCGAGACCGGCCAACTTTTGAGATGGAACTCGGATGACTCTAGATCGATCTAAATGCCCATAAGTGCCAAACTTTAATTTACAAATCAAGGCGTGCGCCAAAGTAGTAATAGGGCTGATCTAATCATCCTAAATAAATCACGGAGACCAGGTCAAGAAGCTATAAGGTATCTATCCTTGCCGACAAGGTCACGCTCGATTCTCACAGATCGAAAACCAGCGCGATTGGCCAACGAGCAAGCAAGCTCCCCTTGTGATTCCCCAATCTCAAGAATTAAGATCCCATCTGGAGCCAGAAATTGAGGGGCACCGGCGACGATTGTCTCTATTTCAACCATTCCGGTACCACCTCCATCCAGCGCAAGGTGGGGTTCCATTCTCACCCGTGGATCTAAAAGATCCAACTCTGAAGTCGCGATATAGGGTGGATTAGAGACAATCATGTCGAATCGTTCGAACTCCCGGCCACTTAGCGCCTCGTACCAAGAGCCTTGTTCGAAGGCGACGCTGGCTCGAATCAATTCTCGATTCAGTTCCAAATTTTCCCGAGCGAGCTCAAGCGCATCATTGGAATAATCGACCAATACAACCTCTTCGCATCTGCCTGAGGCTCCAAGAGCCAGTCCGATCGCTCCAGTACCCGTGCCCAGATCTAAAACTGAATGAATTAATTTTGGCAGAAAACGATCCAATATCACCTCAAGGAGATATTCGGTCTCAGGCCGTGGAATCAAGGCCCGTCGATCACATTTAAGTTCAAGAGATCCAAATGGCCACGATCCAATCACGTATTGCAGAGGTTCGCCGCCGACATAGCGCGCTGAACGGTCTCTAACTTCTTTCTCTATTGCGCCATTCGACTCGATCTCACCAGAAACAACATCTTCGTATTGAATATGTGCCACTGCAGAGATAACCCATATAGAAGGCGTCAATCCATCAAAGAGATCGCTGTAGTGCCGCGCAAGATCAATCAATTTCAAAACATTCACCTAGCAGCTAAGGCCCATCGATAAGGTATAGGGATCAACGATACCGAGGAGGATTACTACCCCTCATTACCCGAAAGTTGCTTAGAGCGTTCGTCGATAAGAAGAGCATCAGAGACTTCGTCCAATTCACCAAGCAAGATCCTATCCAACTTGTACAAGGTCAGCCCAATACGGTGATCGGTTACCCTATTCTCCTTGAAGTTGTAGGTGCGGATCTTCTCACTTCGACCACCACCGCCAACTTGACTCTTTCTGGCACTTGAAAGCGCCTCAGCTTGCTTGTCTTGCTCCATCTTCAGCAGTCGAGCACGCAACACCTGGAGGGCCTTAGCGCGATTTTGAATCTGGCTCTTCTCATCCTGCATGGCAACCACCATTCCAGAAGGAAGGTGAGTAATTCGAACTGCAGAATCGGTTGTATTGACGCTCTGTCCACCAGGACCGGTTGAACGATAGACATCGATTCTCAGGTCATTTGGATCAATATGGACATCGACCTCATCGGCCTCTGGGAGAACTGTAACTGTCGCCGATGAAGTGTGGATCCTGCCTTGGGACTCGGTAACTGGCACCCTTTGCACTCGGTGCGGGCCACCTTCATGCTTTAGTCGGCGCCAAGCATCTTCACCTTTGACCAAAAGCGCTGCCTCGTTATACCCTCCACGCTCAGACGGGTCAGCCCCTAGCACTTCCACCTTCCAACCCATGCGATCAGAAAATCGGAGATACATATCGAGGAGATCCTTTGCGAAGAGGTTTGCCTCTTCGCCTCCTTCAGCTCCGCGAATCTCTAAAATAACGTTCTTGCCATCGTTGGCATCTCTAGGCAAGAGTAAGAGCTCAAGCTCCTCCTCTAGATTTCGTTGTTGGCCTTCGAGGTTTTTCAACTCGTCTTCCATGGCGCTAAGCTCGTCGGCCTCTGAGATCTGAATTATCTCTCGTGCTGAATCGATATCTTCCTTTATGGAGTTGAGCTTTCTATAGGTAAGGACTATCGCCTCTAGCTCTTTGTGGCGACGGCTCAACTCTTTGAAGCGCTTCTGATCTCCATAGACAGAGGGATCGCCAAGCTCTACTACGACGTTCTCATATTCTCGTTCGAGGCTCGCAACCCGATCACTGTATTCCAAAATCCACCACTTCCACTTCAAGCTTCTCTCGCCAAGAAGCCAAGATTTGCCAAAGTGTTACCTTCACCTTGGATAATTTTAATAAGTCAAAGAAGACGCCAACCTTAACTAACTCTACAGTTACGACAAGGTTAAGGCTCAAATCGCCATATAAAGAGCGAATCGAAGCGGCCGCTTGAAGCAGCTTGGCAAGAACAGATATGTCCATCGACGCGCTAATCGCAAATAGTTCAGCGTCTCCTTGGGCATTGACTCCGACTAAAAAATCTACAGGATCCCGACCCTGGCCAAAAAACCCCGACTTGATAGCTTCCAAGTCGCCAAACGGGTCCACGCCTTCGTGGCCTGCTAGATGAAAGTCAATTCGTCGAAACGAGACCATTGCAAAATCGCTCGGTTCCGAACACATACGAGATGCCAGCCACCGCGAACTTAGAGCTGTCGCAACTTCTCTAAAACCACCAGAGCGCCGGTCTCGTGCAATTACATCACGGCATGAACTCAATATTCGGTTCAAATTCCAATCATAGTTATTGACCTCTTCGATCAATTGAGCCTCTGCAAAGGAGACTCCTGGATAGATCTCGTTAGTTATTGCATCTATCCTGGCATAAGGGATACCCTCAAACTCTAGGTATCTCTCGCCAAAACGAATCGAGACGTCCCTGCGAAAGTCCTCTGGGACAAATGACAGCTCTAAGTCGGTAAAGTCTCGTGCTTCCAGCAGTGTAAGGCAATCGATCGGGTGAATAGATTCGATCGATCTGCCTTGATAAAATTGCACATCTAGGTCAAAGCCACTCATCTGAGCACGAAGCGAACCCGCCGCAAGTGTGATAGTCTGGCGATCAAAACGTTGAGCCCCAAGATCTAAAAATACTATCTCTAGCCGTCGAACAAAGCTTCTATGCGATGCGACCACCAAAGCGGTGGCATCAAATTTAATACGGCCACCCACTACAATAACCAAGGAGTCGCCACTGGCGACTCCGGCTATCTTTGAACTATTAATAAATTGCGATACATCGCCCGTGATACTTGAATAGCCAAGCTTGTTGGCCACAGATCGTGCAATGGATGCAAGGGCCAAGGCCGAAACATTGTTACCTTGCACGATGGACTTATCTCCCTTGAGCGCAATTTGACCCTAATAAAGAGTCACTTACTCAGCTGTAACAGGTGTCTGACCCCGACGAACACCATATCGACGCTGGAAGCGCTCTACGCGGCCTCCGGTGTCTACAAGCTTCTGCTTGCCCGTATAAAACGGGTGGCATTCATTGCAGAGTTCAACGTGCATTGAATCTTTGGTTGACTTAGTTGTAAAGGTGTTGCCGCATGAACACACAACCTGTGCGTCAGCGTAATGAGGGTGTATTTCCGGTTTCATAGCCTTAAGGAGTATAGTGGGAGAAATCAAAAAACCTTAGCTTTAGGGTCCAGGACTTCATTACCAACAAAAGTGACTCCTCCTATGCCCCTGGACTCTTAGCGATCTCAGCCAGAAAGTCGTTATTCGACTTGGTTTGCTTGATCTTGTCGATTAGCAATTCAAGGCCCGGAGCACTCGATCCTTCAGATGAAAGAGCATTGAGAACTCGGCGCAGCTTCCAGACTTGATTTAGTTGATCTCGCTGAAAGAGGAGTTCCTCATGACGCGTCGAAGATGAAATTACATCAATTGCTGGATATATTCGCCGTTCTGCCAAGCGGCGATCCAAACGTAGCTCCATATTACCGGTCCCTTTGAACTCCTCAAAGATAACTTCGTCCATCCTGGATCCGGTCTCCACTAAAGCAGTCGCCAAGATGGTGAGACTTCCACCCTCTTCAACATTTCTTGCCGCACCAAAAAACTTCTTCGGAGGATAGATCGCACCTGAGTCAACTCCACCTGACATTATACGACCGGTCGCAGGAAGAGCAAGGTTGTAGGCTCGGGTGAGCCTAGTTATACCATCCAAAATGATAACGACATCGCGCTTCATTTCAACCATTCGCTTAGCCTTCTCAATGGCTAATTCGACTACGGCTACGTGTTCCTCTGATGGTCTATCAAAGGTAGAGGAGACGACCTCACCACGCACAGATCGACGCATATCAGTGACCTCTTCAGGCCTCTCGTCAACGAGTAGAACCATTAGATATACGTCAGGATTATTCGCCTCGATACAATGGGCGATCTCCTTCATTATCGTAGTCTTGCCGGCCTTTGGAGGGGAGACTATCAGCCCTCTTTGACCCTTGCCGATAGGCGCTATGAGATCAATAATCCGAGCAGTAACATTGAGGGGGTCAATCGAGGATTCAAGTTTTAGCCGATCATCTGGAAAGAGAGGGGTAAGTTCTTCAAACTTTGCCCTCAGCTTCGCCTCATCTGGATCAAGACGATTTACCGTATCGAGGCGAACTAGAGCTGGATACTTTTCAGATCCTATCGCGCTTCGAGCACCACCTTCGAGCATGTCACCTCGCCTGAGGGAGTACTTTCGAACTAGGTTTACAGAGACATAGACGTCCTTTGGCGAAGGTAGGTAGCCATTAGCCCGGATAAACCCGAAACCTTCGTCGCGCAAGTCTAACAAACCAGAAAAATCGGTTAACTCTGCATTCGAAGCATCAACAGACCCCCTGGTCTCGCCATCTCGCCCTTCTTGTCTCGGGTTAGTCCTGCCATTGCGACGCTTTTCGCGACGCCTGGTTGAATTGGCATCAATGTCCCGATCGCCGCCACGGTCTGAATCCATCGAGCGATTTGAATCGTTCCTCTGACCATCATTTCTATTTTGGTTATCGCGGCTTTGGTTATCGCGGCTTTGGTTATCGCGGCTTTGGTTATCGCGGCTTTGGTTATCGCGGCTTTGGTTATCGCGGCTTTGGTTATCGCGGCTTTGGTTATCGCGGCTTTGGTTATCGCGCGAAAAACCCTCTCGAGCAAAACTCTCGCGGCCATTGGACTCCCTTTGGCTCTCACGTGGTGCCACTTCACCAAGGACGACCTCCTCGAGCGGTGAATTGCTTTCACTATCACCTTCGTTGGCCGACCGATCTTGACCACTTGTGCGATTATCGTTTCCACGGCGGCGAGGCTGCTGAGGATTCGAGTTAGTGCGATTGTGGTTACGTGACGGAGCGGTAGCTGGATCAAGCTCAACCACGATTGGAGGTAGAATCGCGACTGGTTCGAACTTTACCAGAGGCGATACAGTCGTCTTTACGAGATCGTCGTTCCAAACTGGAGCCGTCTCCACTACTGCATTCGCCGGTCGTTTCGAGCGAATTAGTCGTGCATTACGACTTTGATCCACAGAATCCTCTGAATCACCTACAACTGATGTCGTCGACGCCTTCTCTTGCTTTGGCTCAGTAGAAGAAAACAGATCGCCATCAGATAATTCAGCAACCGGGGCCCTCCTGCTTGCCATACCCGCTCGGGGCCTCGCAGGCCTATTAGCCTGTTCCTGGGGCGACTGTGAGGTGGAACCTTGATCAGATGAGGGAGAACCTACCGGCTGGGAGACAACTACCGTCGACACTATTAGCTCAACCAATTCAGCCTTTTTGCTTCTTGGAGATGGAGAAAGTCCCAACGAATTCGCTATTCCGATGAGCTCATCATTTTTCTTCTTCTCCAAAACGGCCTTATCGGAGATAGTAGGGGTTGTCATATATGAAACCTCAATTCACATTCGTCAGGCAAGAGATATTTGTCGTATTAGTTCTCTTAGCTCTGACGTCTAAACATAAAAAGTGCGTGTTCCAATGTCGCTTGAAAAACCAATTGAACTGTCCGTTTAGGACAAAGGAGCTTAGTGACTGATTCGACAGCCGCCAAAGACGGCTCGGTAAAACCGGGAGTCGTTCCAAATCAGGAACACTTACTATTTATTGAATATAACACAGTTTCTGAAAAAACCATCTTCTGGGAGGAAAAGTGGGGAATATTTTTAGTTCATCCGAGCACCCTGGCTCTGCGAAACAAACGAACAATTCAAAATTCTATCATTTGGAAAAGGTTTTCATTGGTCAGAGATAGGTTGCTTTGCTTAGATGCAACAGTTTGTGCGAAGGTTGAATAAGAGGCAAAGACCTGACAGCATTTACTTTCCACCGACAAGGAGTGTACGAATGTGTGAAGCTGTACAAGCAAGTCAAATAAAAACACAACACGCTATGGTCACCTTCATCAAGTTGACCATAACTTTGGTCGCTCCATCGTGTCGCGAGAGGTAAATGTTATAAGCGATTGGCGCATCTGTTCAGTCTCTCGGTTGATGGTCTTTGGTGCCTTAGCACCACCAGAATCGGAGCAATTTCGCTATTTTGGATTGAACACTCCTGAGACCCCACAATTTAGACAACTAATTGACGATATGTCTCCTTCGTGGCCATAGTGAAGATAGATAGCAAATCGTCACCATTTAATCAAGGAAGACCCACCGAGTCCAACCCCTATGGCAAATATCCCGAAATCTTATTGGTTTACCACTTCAGCTGTACTCCTAAGTGACAGTGGGGCCTTCTTGGTCGATCAGTCTTTTAATCTTTGACTAGGTCTTCATGGGAAAAACTCAGTTCAAGAATACTAGATACCTACAGCTTCTGAAATTGCCTCAATAGTTGCATCCAATGCTGTAGGTACCTGAATTTGTGAGATCGCAGTATCGGGATCCTTCAAACCATTTCCGGTCAGAACACAAACAACCCTGGCACCCGCTGGCACCTTAGACTTCAATAGACCAGCTACCGATGCAGCGGAGGCTGGTTCGCAAAAGATGGATTCGCGACTGGCCAAAAGGCGATATGCAGCAAGTATCTCCTCGTCGGTGGCGGCAAAAATATCTCCGCCAGATTCATCGCGGGCAGCAAGAGCCTGCTCCCATGAGGCTGGATTTCCAATTCGAATCGCAGTGGCTATGGTATTGGGCTCCAAAACTGGATGGCCTAGAACGATTGGCGCAGCGCCTGCAGCCTGCACGCCAATCATCTTAGGCAACGAGTGACTTAGGCCAGCCTTTTCATACTCTTTATAGCCACGCCAATATGCAGTTATATTGCCAGCATTTCCTACGGGTATGAAATGATAGTCCGGGGCAAAACCAAGTTGATCGATCACTTCAAAGGCGCCGGTCTTTTGGCCCTCAATTCGAAATGGATTGATCGAGTTCACGACAGTTATCGCCTTAGTCTCGCCAAGTTCTCGAACGATCTCGAGCGCTCGATCAAAGTTCCCTTTAATCTGGATCACCTTTGCTCCATAGATCAAGGCCTGAGCGAGTTTTCCAAGGGCAATGTAGCCAGCTGGAATAAGGACAAGACAAGACATATCAGCTTTGGCAGCATAAGCAGCCGCCGAGGCGGAAGTATTGCCAGTCGAGGCACATACGACTGCCTTCGATCCAGCTTCTTTGGCCTTAGTAATAGCCATTGTCATTCCGCGATCCTTGAATGACCCAGTTGGATTGGCTCCCTCAAATTTAAGATAGACACTTGCATTTGTCATCCCCGAGAGAACTGGCGCATAAATCAGCGGAGTTGCCCCCTCTCCAAGGGTAACCACCTCTACATCTGGAGCAACCGGAAGAAAGTGCCGATATTCATTTATCAGCCCTCTCCAATTGAGAGAAGATGAGGACAATTTTCCCGTCGAACTTTGCATTTCACACCCTTTTGGCCTTCGCCATCGATCAAATTAAGTTTTAGAAGCTTACTGGCTACCTAGCTAGGATCAAAGACTCGAATAAACCCTGCAACCCGACGTACCGAATCCAGGCTCCTAATTCCTTCTAACGTCGCATTTATAGCGCTCTCTGGAGCCATATGAGTAATAAAGACCAGTCTTGCTTCTTCGTTCATATCTAGCTGCTCCATAGAACGAATTGAGACGTTGTTCTCTCCAAAGAGGGAAGCAACCCCAGCTAAAACGCCTGGCTTGTCCACAACATCCACAGCTATATAAAAACGATTCTCCATCTCATGAATAGAGACGAGATGTGCTGGTTCTCTATCGAGTTGCCTTTCAGTAACGCCGTATCGTAAATTATGGGCCGCATCGATCACATCGCCTAAAACCGCGCTTGCAGTTGGAAGCCCTCCGGCTCCTCGGCCATAAAACATCAGCTCGCCAACCGCTTCTCCGGTGACAAATACCGCGTTGAACGAATCTCTGACCAGTGCAAGGGGGTGATCCTTAGGAACGAGGGAAGGATGGACTCGAACTGCAATCTTTTGCGATGAGTCGCCAGGCTGATCCAGCACCTCACAGATAGCCAAAAGCTTGATCTCAAAACCATGTCGCTTAGCAAAGTCGATATCCATAGAGGTTATCTTGGTAATTCCCTCTCGATACACATCCTCAAAGCGAACCAGCCGACCAAACGCCACAGTCGCTAAAATTGCCGCTTTGGCCCGAGCGTCGTCACCTTCGACGTCAGCAGATGGATCAGCCTCTGCATATCCAGCCTCCATCGCCAGCGCCAATGCATCTTCATAACTCAAGTCAGAGTCAGACATCGCTGAAAGAATGAAGTTTGTAGTGCCATTGACAATTCCAGCGATACGTCTAACTCGCTCGCCAGCCAAGCTGACTCTAAGCGAGCGTATCAGAGGAATTCCGCCAGCTACCGCTGCTTCAAAAAAGATATCTCGACCTACACTATTTGCGATCTGTGTGAGTTCAGCTCCAACCACTGCCAAAAGCGCCTTATTGGCAGTCACAACCGTCTTGCCACTCAAAAGTGCCTTTTCAATCAACTCTCTCGTAGGAGAGATTCCCCCCATAACTTCGACAACGATATCCACATCACTGGAGGCGACTACGTCCTCAGGACGATCTGTAAGCAGTTCACGATCGACGTAATCGGGACGTGGCCGATTTAAGTCCCGAACGGCCACGGCAGTAACAACGAATCGTTCACCTGTTTGAGAGTGAATCAATTCACTATCTCTGGTAAGCAACTTCAGAAGCTCTGCTCCAACGTTTCCACAGCCAAGAAGACCTATACGTACTGGAATTTGACTCACCGCCTGATCGATGAAATTTTATTAATTAGCAACAATTTCGCTCCTACTGGTGAAAAATCATAATCGCCAAAGCTCTAGAGCATGGTTAGCCTTCTCCTAAGAGCGATACCCAACGGGCCAAAATCGATCTCTAGGCATAGTGACAAGTAACGCCCAAGAAGATAGGAGCTTCCCTCCGAGTAACAAAACTAAATCTCGAGTCGAAGCAGATCCTCGTAGGTCTCTCCGCGAATTGCAAGTCGCGGGCCATCGCTATCGACAAAGACGACTGGGGGGCGTGGAACTCTATTGTAATTTGAAGCCATGGAATATCCATATGCGCCAGTAACAGGAGTTGCGATGATATCGCCTTCCGCCAAAGTCCTTGGCAACCAGGCATTCCTAATCAAGACATCACCGCTCTCACAATGCTTTCCGACGATGGTTACGCAGCTATCCCTGATAGCGCTCCCATAGCCTGGCATAAATGCTTCATATCCGCTGTCATACAGGACAGGGCGAGGGTTATCACTCATTCCGCCATCCACAGATACATATGTTCTAAGACCAGGCAAAACCTTGATCGTTCCGACCCGATATAGGGTTAGGGCCGAGGATGCGATCAAAGAACGGCCGGGCTCAACGATTATCTGCGTCTTTGAATCAACCCTAAGATCGCTCAAGGCGCCATAGAGGACCCTCGCCCACTCGTCAAATGTCGGTGTTAGTTCATCACCAAGGTACGCGACACCGAGGCCACCACCTAGATTCACTGTAGCGGGTTGGTAGCGTTCGATGATCCCCGAGAGCGCCTCCACCTCTTTGTAGTACGAATCCAGTAAAAATATCTGAGACCCAATGTGTGCATGGATTCCAACAAAGTCAAGAAAGTCAGATCGGATCGACCTCTCGATCGCTTGTTCGGCCTCTCCTGATTTGAGAGAGAAGCCAAATTTGGTATCTTCCTGACCAGTCATGACGAATTCATGGGTGTGTGCCTCTACTCCAGGGGTTATGCGAATCAGGATCCGCGCCACAACACCCCGGCTTCGACAAATTGACTCGAGTCGCTCAAGCTCCGTCATGGAATCGACCACGACCAACCCAACTCCGTAGTCAATTGCCTCGCTCAGTTCCAACTGCGACTTATTGTTGCCATGAAATATAATTCGCCCTGGATCGAGACCTCCAGAGATGACCACCGCGAGTTCGCCTCCCGAGGCCACATCCATCGACAAGCCCATTCGATCCAAGACTCTCACGAGCTCTCGACATAGAAATGCCTTAGAGGCATAAGCTACAGTCCAAGGAGCAGCACCCCTAGCTTCATTCGCGCGAGCTTTGATGTGATCTAAGTCGTAGACAAAGCAAGGGGTACCAAACTCCTTGGCTATATCTAGGAGCGCCACACCATGCATCTCCACCCTTCCATCTTCACGAATCGAACAGCCTGAAGGCAAGAGATGCGGTGAGATCGCGGTCGAATTGGTCATCAGACTCTATCCATTCAAATTAATTTCAAACCATATATATTTGGCCATCGCCAATAAAAGTAACTTCGCCAGATTGGACCAAGGCACCTTTAGAATCTAGCTACATCCGCTCCAGAGCCTCGACTCCAACTAATGAAAGAGCTACCTTGATAGCGACCTGAGCGCCCCGCACCATGCATAGGCGTGCTTGAGTCAACTCCGGCCCGTCCCCCAAGACAGAGCAATCGTGATAGAAGCCGTGGAAGGCTCCTGCGAAGTCCCGCAGCCAAGTTACAATCTTGTAGGGAGCTCGCTCTGTAGCAGCTATCGAGACCACTTCATCTAGGCGAGATTGTATCTTGAGAAGCTCCAACTCTCGGGGGTGCACTAATAACGAAAGATCGACATCTTCTATCTGTGGCTCTGGAATCTCTCGCTCAATGCGCATCCTCTCTATCGCAGCCATTCGAGCATGCGCATATTGGATGTAGTAGACAGGGTTGTCCATTGACTTAGAGGTCACCACTGCCAAATCAACTACGCTAGAGCGATCGATTGAAGTCTGTAACGACAAAAGCCGCATCGCGCTAGCGCCAATCTCTTTGGTCACCTCTTGAAGATCCACAACGTTACCTTTTCGCTTTGAAAACTTGACAACCTCATCCCCTCTTTGGAGAGAGACCATCTGACCAAGGAGTATTTCAAGGCGCGACGACTCACAACCTAACGCACTCATCGCCCCAAGGAGACTCGGGACTTGGCCCTGATGGTCAGCTCCAAAGATATCAATCGCATAGTCAAAGCCTCGGCGGACAAGTTTGTCATAGTGATAAGCAATATCGCCAGCTAAATAGGTATAGTCTCCGTTTGCCTTTGTCAAGAATCGATCACGATTGTCTCCATAACGAGTCGCCATAAAGACCGACTTACCATCTTGAATCTCTATGGCGCCATTTGCCTTCAAAAGCTCAACTACTTCGCCAACAGCTCCAGACTCTTCAATCGAGGCCTGGGAATACCAGGTATCAAAGGTAATCCCCAAATCCGACAAACTCTCTTTGATCATTACTAGGATCTTGTCGGATGCGAACTTACCAGCGGCAGTGACATCATTGAGGTCGCCATCGTAGCCTCTAGCCAATGTGGAGACGTACTCCCCGCTATATCCCCCTCGGGAACCGCCTCCCCTTTTGCGAGCGCCAACAGAGATTCACCTAGTGCGCGAATCTGTCCCCCTGTGTCATTTACGTAATACTCAGTCGATACGTCATAGTTCACGAAGGCAAGGAGTCGTCCCAAAGAGTCTCCATAGGAAGCCCACCACCCGTTTCCAAGATGAAGTGGCCCCGTTGGGTTAGCCGATACAAACTCTAGGAGAAGTCTTTTACCCTTGCCGATATCGCTTCGTCCATAGCCATCAACCCCCATAGATAAAGCAGCGCTCACGTCCTCATAGAGCCAGCTGTTGTTGAGTCGAAAATTGACAAAACCTGGTCCCGCTAGTTCAGCTCCCCTAAGATATGGGCTTGATGAGTTGAGAATCTGTTCCACAAGTCTGCTGGCTAAATCTCGGGGGTTGGTTCCCAATACCTTGGCGCCCACCATGGCTGCATTAGTGGCGAACTCTCCAAATTCCGCCCGAGCGGGTTCTGTGACATCAAAATTTACGGTGGAAAGGTCGACTCCGAGGTCGCCCAACGCCTGAACAACGAGTCCTCTTAGATGGTCTTTAATCCTTAACAAAGCGGTCTTCTCCTAAACATCTAAAAAATCATCCTATTAGGAAATTGCCTCTTTTACGAAGATCGAACCCCGATGACAAAAAAGCGTTATTTGTCGAGGTGCATCCGGTGACCACACTTGGATGTTATCCTTGTAAAAAAGCAAAAGGCGGTAACTTATTTGTTAAATGACTGGGATTCAAAGACCTACTCGACCCTAGAACTACCCCATTTGAATTGGGGCAAAAAAGCTATAGGCCACCTCGACTTAGCTGGGAATGAGACCATTGCAGACCTAGGAGCCGGGACTGGTCGAGATTCATTTGCCCTAGCCAAACTTCTACCAAAGGGAAAAGTCATAATGGTCGAGCGATCCCGGGCGATGCTAGCGACCCTAAGAGAGCAGCTAAAGGACCACCCTGGCACCTTTGAAGTTATTGAGGCCGACCTATTGTCGCCATTTGGACTGCCAAATAGCTGCGATGGAGCAATTAGCGTTGCTGCATTTCACTGGATTCACGATCATCTCACTCTTTTTAAAAATATCGCCGCGATCCTAAAAGACGATTGCCCTCTAGTGGCTGACTGTGGTGGGGAGACAAATATCGCTCAAGTCATAGCTTGCTATGAAGAGGTCTCTAAAACGAGCGCAGATGCAAAAGAGATTTGGAACTTTTCGTCAGTGGCTGATGCTATAGACAATCTCCAAGCCGCTGGTCTTTCTCCGGAATCTGTAGTTCTGGAGGAAGATCCACTTTATCTAAAGAACAAGGACGAGCTCGAGACCTTTCTTCGAACAATCGTATTAAAAGATCAGATTGCCAAATACGAATCAATAGATCAAAAAAAGATTATCCAAGAAGTGGCTGAGAAGTTACCAAACAAATCTATCGACTACGTGCGCCTCAAGATAATCGCCAAAAAACTAGGATCCTAGCGAGAATTTTGGTCCTATCTCAACCAAATGGCACAACCCTAAATGCCTCTTGAAGCAGATCAATATCAAAACAAGTCGTTGATCTGGTCTTTAAGATCTCTACGGGAGATTGCAAAAAGGCTCAAGTCCAAGTCACGAAGCCATTAGGATTGAAAAGAGATACTCCAAGGACTATTACGATTGCCCTCGTAGCTCAGGGGATAGAGCACCGGCCTCCGGAGCCGGTGGCGCAGGTTCGAATCCTGCCGAGGGCGCACTCTCATCCATTAAGTCAATTGCGCCAATTTACTTAGTAGAGCTCCACAAATTAAAATCAGCAATTTTTCAATTCATAAATCAATTCCAACCATTCCACTCCGCTATTGGCCTCTTGCCCTGATCTTCACAAAATAAATCGAAGAGTCCCCTATTTGTAGGCAAGTCGTTGTTTTAAAAGCCAGATTTACAGATGGAGAAACGATCCTTGCCAAATTGCGATCAAGATATAAAAAATATACACCATTGCTTGAGTGAACTCCGACCTAAGCAACACCTTGCCATCAATTTCAACCTCTATCGTATTTTTATTTGGACTCTCAGCTAAGCGCTATATCAGATTCACCTGGCCTTTGATGAAATTGACGCTCCTGAGTAATTACCCTTATGACAACCGACTCGGCCCGTCCACGCGTAACACCGACTTCCAACAAGATCTCCCCAGCGAGCGAGGTCCCCTGAATAATTAGTCCAAGCGACAGATGCTCCGTGACGATCCAATCGTGGCCCAGTCCTCTCGCAGCGCGTGCGGTCAGCTCAAGAACCTTTTTCGCCTTAGTTGTAGATGCAGGCCTATCAGGCGCCTCACCATCTCGGTCATCATCAAAAACAGACACAACCAGTGAATTAATAGTTACCCGCTTCTCTGAGATAAAACAACTACATATTGTCTTAGCCAAAAAGTCAACCATTGATTGTTTTTACTGGAGAACTATCTTCGAAGCCGCATTAGCCTTTTGAATCGGCAAAGAAATCTCCATGCGAACTTGAAATTTAGCCATCGTCGCCTTTACAGCCAACCATCGCCCAAAGGTCGATCGCTGGCTATAAAGAACTCTCTCTCAATGAAAAGTCAAGCCATAACCGCTCAGAATTATCGGCAGTTCAGACTCTATTAGAGACCAAAGGCAGCCAAATCCCTTGACAAAAGAAGATAGACCCAAATCCTCCAACACGAAAATGGGCTAACCTTAGAACGGCCCGGCCGCCCTCACACAGAAAGAACTAGGTACGCTCTCTATCTAAAGCGCCTAGTCCATGTGAAATGTGCCATCTAAAAAACAAACCATATTGCTCGCAGAAAATGAGCTATGCCCATTGTGCGGATGACGGAGATTTAACTCTTGTCTGGCTTCATCAATTCTCTTAACCTGGTAACAAATAATCATCCACCGCCACGAATCCTTGTACCGCATTTCTATGACGGCCTTGCCTAAAGGTCAATGCCTTGACTTTTAGGCAAGACTCTAGAGGTGAAGAAAACATCGATTCTTCAATAAGGAACAGTTGGCATTACAATAAATTTGGGGTCTTATTTGTCACAACAAATATGGGAAGACAAAAGAGCTTGACCCTGTGAGACAAACCCTTCCACCCCTAATACTTATGCGACTGCTAATTAGGCTTCCTTTGTGGATCCACGAAAAATCATCTATCAACTTATGGAAAAATTGCGACTCGCCACCAAGCACATCCACCTATCGATGGGCTTTTATCGATAAAGAGAGCCAATAGCATCAAAAAAATGGACGAAATAGCCACTTATGCGAATCGAATCCATCATATAAGTCTCAAATGACGAGATTTTCAGCTAATTTTAAATTCAGACAATAGGCTAGATTGAAGTATAAGCTTGATCTAGTCGGAAGCGCAATAAGTGGCAATTCTACTCTCCGAAATAGCAGCTCTGATTGATGGAGCAAGACTTATCGGTAGTGATCAGGTCGTGCATGGGATATCACACGATTCACGCAAGGTCGAACCAGGCTTTGTTTTCGCTGCGATGAAAGGTTCAAACCAAAACGGCTATAACTTTATCCAAACCGCACTGAACATGGGGGCGGTTGGAATAGTCGTCGCACAGGCAAATCTAGATACGATCTCTTTACTTGAGGAGATCTCAATCCTCATAGTTCCATCGGTTCGCCAAAACCTAGGTATTATCTCCTGTGCAATCTATGACAACCCATCCAAAAAGATCAACTTGGTTGGGATTACTGGTACTAACGGTAAGACAACAACATCTTTCCTTTTAGATTCAGCGCTATCGGCAAGCGGAATCCGCACTGGGGTAATCGGCACCATAGAAGTTCGATCGGCAAATAAGCGCTATGGCTCCACCTACACAACACCAGAGGCCCCTGATCTACAGGCGGTCTTGGCCGAAATGGTTGAAAACGATGTAGAAACCGTATCCATGGAGGTCTCTTCGCATGGCATTGACCAAATGCGCATCGAAGGCACGTCGTTTCGAATAGGAATCTTCACCAACCTATCCCCCGAGCACCTTGACTACCACGGAACGATGGAGCAATATTACTATGCAAAGTCCAGGCTCTTTGAAGCAAACCGTTGCGGCTTTGTGATCATAAACATCGACGACACATGGGGACGCCGCCTAGCTCACCAGGTCCAAGTGCCGAGGGTAACTTTTGGCACTTCAGCCGATGCTGACTATCGAATAGAAAACACCAAAGTAAGCACCGATGGCACTAAATTTTCATTGATCCATAAGGACTCAATCTTCGATCTCTCAACCCATATCGTTGGTTCAATAAATGCCCTAAATGCTACAGCCGCCTTCATCGCCGCCACCGAACTTGGCGCTCCTGCGGAGGTAGTCATCCAAGGAATCTCACAATGTTCTTCTGTCGATGGTCGATTCCAATTGGTTGAGGCCGGCCAACCCTCAATGGTCGTCGTTGACTACGCTCACACCCCAGACTCCATAGCAAATCTGATCTCAACGGTGCGCTCGCTCCTTCCACCCAATGGCAAGGTCTTTGCGGTTGGAGGCGCCAGAGGTGGCAGAGATCGCCTAAAACGACCAAGTCTCGGTGCTGCCCTAGCAAGTGCCGATTGCGCCATACTAACCACAGATAACCCAGGCAATGAAGACCCAGAAGCGATCATCACACAACTACTTCTTGGAACTCTCGATATGCCCCCACAAAAGGTCCACATCGAACTCTCACGGTCCAGCGCAATCGAATATGCCGTCATGAATGCATGCGAAAGCGACGGAGTAGTAATTGTGGGACGCGGCCACGAGACAACGATCAGAATCGGCGAAACCACCTCTCACCTCGACGACCGAGAAGAGGTGGCAAGGGCAGCTAGGTTGCTTGCCGCAAAAAACAAGAGCGACTTCAATTCAACATCGCAGCTCTCACAAAGCGACAACTGCGCTCATGCCTAATCCAGCCAGCGATCAAGAATCTATATCGGCCATAGTGACCTCCTATAATTCAAAAGGAACGATCGGCCCAGCAATTGAGTCAGTCCTAGCTCAGAGCTTCAAGCCCCAAGAGATTATTGTCGTAGATGACGGTTCAAGCGACGGCTCAAAAGAGATAATAAATAGCTATTCTGGCGAAATTCAAATTGCTTTTCGTGAAAATGGTGGACCCTCCAAAGCACGAAATCATGGGATAGAACTAGCCAGTGAAAGTTGGTTAGCCTTTCTAGATGGCGATGACATCTGGCACCCAAAAAAACTCGAATTACAGATAGAGGCATCCAGACAAAATCCCGATCTTCAAATAATTGCAACTGATTGGTCTAGAGAGATATCCAAGCTCGACGACCATATCAAATCACAAAGAAGATATTTTGCAGAAGATATTGCAATTCTAAATCGATTCCAGACCTCCACTGTAATGATGAAAAGAGAACTCGCTAGGTCAATCAATGGCTTCGATTCAGAACTGGACTCCGCCGAAGATTGGGACATGTGGCTTAGAGCTACTAAAGATAGATACTCTCTTGTCCTCGGAGCACCGTTGGTCTTTTACAGGGATAGCCCCCAAGGTGTATCAAAAGACCTTCGCAAACTGGCGCGCAAGGCAGATCAGATAATGCTCAGGGAATCTCAAAGCCAAGATCTAGATCCACAGTTGCTGAGAGAACTTCGAATCTGGCATCAACACCGCCTAATAATAGGTCAATTGCTATCAGAGCACCCCTTAGAAGCTTTAGGGATGATTCCCAATTCGATTCGGGCCGGTAGGCCCATGGACCAGATCGCCGCATTTAGACGATATACAGTTCCATTTCTGATGGAGCGGCTAAAGCGACGAACTAAACCAAAATCATAGATAACAAAACCCCAATGAGCGAGTGCAACCAGTCCACAACCTCTCTTGTAATCAACCCTGTGGGCTAAGATTGAAGAGTTATGAGCGACTACGAAGATAGAATTGGCCGAACAATCCGCCTGGAGCTATCAGACCCTGATCTATTGGAGTTCGAGGCCAAGGTGCTCCAAGCAACTCCAGAAGGTATAGTACTTGATCGTTCCGCTTTTTATCCCGGCGGTGGTGGACAACCTCCAGACGAGGGCACGCTAACCTTCGAGGACAAGACCACTTCAATAATCGGCGTCCAAAAAGAGAACGACCTCAGATTGATCCCAGCCCTAGGGGACCCCTTACCACAAGTCAACATGACAGTGACCGCTCGCATCAATGCTCCACGTCGGTTAGCTCTTATGCGCACTCACTCAGCGTTACACCTACTGTCAGGCGTCATCTTCCGTGACTTTGGAGCCTTGGTAACTGGTGGCAACATGGAACCACTATCGGCTCGCGCCGACTTTAATTTAACTGAAATACCTACGGGCTTCAAGGAGACGCTAGAGGAGACATGTAGTCGCGAAATTCTTGAGGACCACCAGATTCTAACCTCACGCCAACCCCGCGAAATCGCTCTTTCGATTCCCAACATCATAAGGACAGCCACCAACTTGCTACCGCCGGAGCTAGAGATCATTCGGATAGTAGATATTGTCGGTCTAGACACCCAAGCCGACGGAGGAACCCACGTAACCTCCACCTCCAAAATTGGCCAAATGACGATAACCAAGATCGAAAACAAAGGCAAGGGTTTCAGACGCGTGCGCTTCACATTGAGCTAACGGCGCCATCGAAGGCACTCCAAAATCACACCAAACGTACCTCAAAGGAGATGTCGACCAAGAACAGAAATCTAAGATATACCCTCTATCTGCTCAACTCTCCTTCGCCGAAGCCGCCTATTCCGCCTCGCTAGATCTCTCTTCGCCATCGTCTGGCCGACCGACGAAAATGGCTTCGGCCCCCAGCATTTTCCTGCCAACGCGCCGCTTTAGCAGGTAAGCAACGACCAAAATCACTAGTATCAAGGCCATGAGGACATAACCCGCAATCCCTGAAATCGATTGTACGCGATGAAAACTCGCTCCCGCTAAATATCCAGCTAGCGAAAATAAGATAGCCCAAGTAGCTCCGCCTAAGACATTAAAGATCGCGAAGGTCTTATAGCGCATACCCGTCATTCCAGCTAGACCAGGAACTATCGCTCGAAGCGTGGCAGCATATCGACCAATAAATATGCTCAGTCCTCCCCTGCGGGCGATAAAGTCTTCGGCCAGTTTAATATGGCGAGCTTTTACAAACCGACCGTATTTCGAAGCCAGGATTCGTCGTCCAAACTTCCTGCCAACGAAGTATCCAATTGAATCACCGATTATCGCTCCCATGACCGAGGCTAATAGTGCAGCCCATAGAGAGATATGGTGCTCATAAGCCAAGACACCACCGACTAGTACTGCTGTCTCCCCTGGAACGATAAAACCAAGAAATACCGAAGACTCCAATGCCGGCAAAAGAAAGATCAATGCAATGGCAGTCCAGCCGCTCAAGGTCAAAAGGTTATTTGTAATAAAAGACACATAGTAATGATAACCTAAAACAACTTTGAATATGATGAGAGGCTAAGGACGTATGTCCTTAGCCTCTCACTTGTCAATCGCCCAATCAAAAGGCGGACATAAAAGAAAAACCTAAAAGCCCGTGAGCAATCTCCAGTTAGGGCTACACTAGCCCGCCCCGCCTTGACTCAAGCACGACCGAGGTAGCTGCAAAGATCAAGAGCGCTCCACCTATAACTAGGGTCCAGGCTCCAAAGGCCAAGGATAGTGCACTAAAAAAGACACCCATACCGAGCACAAATGGCCAAATCGTATGACCTGGAAAGGTTCCGATAGTTCCTTGGCTCTCGGCGATCGTAGCATCCTTAGAATCCTCAGGACGAGGATCCATCCGCTTCCGCCACCAACCCATATAAAGGGCTGGCATAATTCCTAGACCTGCGGTGCCAAACAGCATGGTGGCACCACCATATTCTCTAGCCCAAAAGAGATAGATGGTAGTTATTACGAGGACAAAAAGCCCAATCCCTAGGTAAATTCGAAATTCTACCTTCATTGCTTCTTCGTCCTTTCTGAAGACTTCGAACCCTTGGGGTCGTGACTTTCGAGATAATCGGCATACTCGGGATGATTAGCATCCCAAACCGGCCTCTGGGATCGAATCGGAGGGATTGAGGTGAAGTTATGATGTGCCGGCGGAGAAGTTGTTGCCCACTCAAGAGTGTGGCCATCCCATGGGTTTCCACTCGCCTTCACCGGCTTTTTCCAGGAGACATAGAGATTTACCAACCACACAACGAAGGAGAGAAAGGTAAGGGCTGCCCCAAAGGTCGAGACCCGATTAAGAAAGGTTACATGATCGCTAACTAGATAGACAGGTACGCGTCGTGGCATTCCCCGCAGTCCGATCAGATATTGCGGTATAAATGTAAGTCCAAACCCAATAAAGGCTAGCCAAAATTGGGCTTTGCCCAGTCTCTCGCGAAGCATACGCCCCGTCAGCTTTGGATACCAATAATAAAAACCAGCAAAACCGGCAAAGACCGCTGTGCCTGCAAGAACCTGATGGAAGTGGGCAACCACAAAATAGGTATCGTGAACTGCAAAGTCAATCGGCGGAGATGCGAGCATGACTCCAGTAATTCCACCCATTACGAAAGTTACGATAAATCCAATAACCCATAACATAGGAGTATCAAAGGCAATATTTCCACCCCACATTGTTCCGAGCCAGGTAAAGACCTTTATACCCGTGGGCACCGCAATCAAAAGAGACAACGCCGAGAAGAAGGGGAGCAGAACCGTACCCGTAGTGAACATATGGTGTGCCCATACCCCTGTGGAGAGAGCAGCTATAGATAAAGTCGCAAAGACAAGTCCTTTGTAGCCAAAGACAGGCTTACGAGAAAAGACGGGAATAATCTCAGATACGATTCCAAAATAAGGCAGCGCTAAGATGTAAACCTCCGGATGGCCAAAGAACCAAAACAAGTTCTGCCACATAACAGGAGATCCTCCGCCAGCCACCGTGAAGAAGTGAGTACCAAGGTGACGGTCAGCATAGAGCATTATCATTGCTGCGGTCAAAATCGGAAAAGCGATAAGAATCAGCATTCCGGTCACGATCATATTCCAAGTGAAGATAGGCAGACGAAACATCGTCATACCCGGCGCTCGAAGATAGAACGCGGTAGTGATCAGATTGACTGCAGTGAAGATACCAGAAAAACCCGTAAGCGCAATCGCTATAATCCAGAGATCCGGGCCAACTCCTGGAGCGTTAGTATAACTCGAAAGAGGAGCATA
Source organism: Acidithrix sp. C25 (assembly GCF_904848545.2). Taxonomy (NCBI): domain Bacteria; kingdom Bacillati; phylum Actinomycetota; class Acidimicrobiia; order Acidimicrobiales; family Acidimicrobiaceae; genus Acidithrix; species Acidithrix sp. C25. The sequence goes on along the minus strand of NZ_CAJHCI020000003.1, from coordinate 199,119 downwards.
TGCCACCCACCCAAAGGCAGCAGCACCACCAGCTGTAAAGAACCCCAGCAACATCGTCGTTCCACCGGTCAGATACAGCCAGTAAGAGAGAGCATTCAATCGTGGAAATGCCATATCTGGTGCACCTATTTGCAGTGGGAGTATGAAGTTTGCAAATCCACCAAAGGCAAAAGGACCCGCAAATAGATAGAGCATTATCGAGCCGTGAATCGTAAACAACTCGTTGTAGGCCTGTTGGGAGATAAAGTGGTTGTTTGGTCCGGTGAGCTGAATGCGAATCAACATCGCCATAGAACCCGCGATCAAAAGAAAGACCAACGAAGTATACATATAGCTCTTACCAATGACCTTGTGGTCAGTGGATGTCAGCCATTGATAGATGCCTCTGGGCTCGTTATGGCCATGGTCATCGGAGCCATGATCAACTCTTTTTTCCTCAGCTATCGTCATGCCGTTGCCGCCTTCTGCTGTGTAAGCCAACTTTGGAACTGAGCGGGAGTTACAACCCGCACACTAAATAACATCTCGCCGTGGTACAGACCACAAAGCTGGGAACAGCGTCCCACAAATGTCCCTGTCGTCGTCGGATTGAAGTCAAAATAATTCGTAACCCCTGGTAGCGCATAGCGCGAGAAATTAAATGCTGGAATATAAAATCCATGCACCACGTCCTGGGAGACCAGAGTGATCTTGGTAGTCTCAGTTTCGGGTAAAACCAATTGCGGATAGTTCGCACCTTGCGAGACGATACTTACACCATTTGCATATGTAAATCGCCATCCCCATTGAAAAGCCGTCACCTTCACAGAGACATTCGGCGTAGAACTCACCGCTGTGATCTTATTCTCGGATCGAACTGTAAAGACAAAAAGGGCAATCACGATCAATGTCGGTATGACAGTATAGATCACTTCAATTGGAACGTTCGAATGGCGTTGGTGTGGAATTGTATCGGTCCTGCGTCTAAAGCGTAAAACGACATACAAAAGGCCGGAAAAAGTAATTGCGCCAACGGCAATAGCAGTGTAGAAAAACCCTTGGTACAGATGGAACATACTCTGACCCTGGGTGGTAGCACCTCGAAAGGCACCAAAAGTTGGACCACACGCACTAAGAATCAACCCGCCCAAAGCCAACGTGCCAAGCGTTCGCGTACGTTTTAATGGTACCCCAGAACCATCCAAAGCCTCTGACGTCTCATCGAACGCTGATTCTCTCTTATAAGAATTCACAGTTCAAACCAAACCCTTTTATATTCATTTCGCAACTTATAATTCACTATTCATAGCATCTCAGCGTCCATAGTTCTAGAGTTGTTAAATCGAAAAGCTAAATTTAGCAACTCTAGAACGAATGTCCGTAGTCTCTTATTCTCTTTTATCTCGCCTAGAAATGCGCCCTCGGGGGTCGCCCGTTCCACCCCTTGGAGTTCGAGGAATCTGATAGACTCCCGTCCCACCGCTTTGTAGCGGTCCAAGGTCGACATCGTTTGTGGAGATCGTTGATCCTCCAGAAGGGGCACCAACGGCAATCGCCGAAGCCAACTCTTCATGACCGTCTTTGATGGCGTGATACCTAATCTCTTCAGGAAGTTCCTCTATAACTTCCTCGTGCATTGGAGCTCTTAGCGCAGTCTCAGTAGTGGAAAACTCACCCTCAGACGAACGAGAGATAATGAGTATCCGTTTGCGTCGACCCGTAGTCGATACCGCACCCGTTTCGGAGGCAACCTTGTATGCGACAAATGCCGCCAGAGGAGGAACCACGAACAACAGGACTCTAAAGGCCCACAGGACAAAGTTCAGCGAGAGGCTGTAGCTATTAGCCAAGACGTCTGTGGAGCTAGCAAAGAATAGCACTACGTAAAAGGCCAATATTCCAACTCCAAGCGACGTCCGCCACGGCACATCTCTCGGATTGTCGAGCAAATGGTGCTCTTCATAGTCCTTGGTGATCTTGCGCTCAATCATCGGCCACGCACCAAGAAGTGTGAAAGTAATACCCGGCAATAGAACCGCTGGGAAAAAGACATTAGGGATCATATGGCCAAAGGCCTGTATCTCCCAAGAAGGCATCAGTCGCAAAGCGCCATCCAACCAACCCATGTACCAGTCTGGCTGAACCGCATATGAGACCCGATAGGGAACGTACTGCCCGTAGAGCCAAATCGGATTAATCTGGACCAATCCACCCAGCGCAGCAATGACCGCCGCAGTTACAAAGAAAAATCCACCAGCTTGAAATGCATATGCAGGCCACATCGCCACACCTACAACATTTCGATTGGTCTTTCCTTTACCCTTGAACTGAGTGTGCTTTTGATGCCACATAATAGCCAAGTGTGCCGTCAGCAGTCCAATGATCAATCCCGGAATAATTAGAATATGCAATGTATAAAAGCGTGGGATGATGGCATTACCAGGGAATGTCCCACCAAACAAGAAGAATCCCAAGTAACTTCCGACCACCGGAACGCTCAAAACAATCGAATAGGCGATTCTAAGGCCAGTTCCAGAGATCAAATCATCCGGCAAAGAGTAGCCGAGGAATCCATTGACAATTGCCAATACCAATAGTCCCGTTCCAACGAACCAGTTGATCTCTCGAGGCTTTCGGAAGGCACCCGTGAAAAAGATACGACATACGTGCACGATTATCGCAGCTATAAATACGTTGGCGGCCCAGTGGTGCATCTGGCGCATTACCAATCCCGCTCTAACCGAGAATGAGATATTCAAAGTTGAAGCAAATGCCTCCGAGACTTTGTGGCCTCGATCTGGGAGATAGGCGCCATGGTAGGTAATCAGCTTGCTAGAGGGTACAAAGAAGAAGGTGAGGAATACCCCTGTGAATAGCAATATCACAAAGGAGTACATCGCGATCTCACCGAGCATGAACGACCAGTGGTCAGGGAAGATCTTATTTAGAGATTTCCTCGTGAACTTAGCAATTCCTAAACGCTCATCAAACCAATCTGTAGTTTGAGTAATCATGGGCGCTCCCAATATCCGGGGCCTACAGGTTGGTCATAACCAGCCTGTGCGTGCATATTACCGTTTGAATCAAAATAAATCGGAAGCTGAGGAAGCGGACGTGGGGCGGGCCCAAAGACTGGAGTTGCTCCAGTTAAAACGTCAAACAACGACTGATGGCAGGGACAGAGCAACTGCTGTGTCAATTCCTCATATAGTCCTACGGGACAACCAGCATGAGTACATACCTTGGAAAAGGCCAGATATCCCAGTGGCCCCCAGGTCTCGCGCCCCGGTCTTGTGGTCCAGTTTGCCGTGCCCACTCTGATCAAGACGGTTTGTGAGATGGCCCCACCTACGTCATTTGATGGAAAGACAGTCATAACGCCACCGACCTCAAGGGTAGAAGAGGTAACTTGCTTTCCGTCTGGGCCAACTACTGCCGACCCTTTCCTCCAAGGTGTAGTCGTCAAAGCTTTCTTAGGTACGGGACCCAGTGATCGCAGAAAAGGAAACAGGTTTATCAGCCCAAAGAGGGCTATCGAAGCTCCCATGAGTTTTCCAAGGAAGGGTCGACGCCCGACCGCCTTGGAACCTCGATCAAGACTTTCCAAGAGAGCTTGACGCTCCAAGATCTCGCTCTTGATGGTATCGCGTTCCTGGACATATGGTCCTTGTGGAACTAGATACTTTCCCCAAGCAACCATTCCAACGCCTATTCCACCAAGTGTGGCAAATAAAAGTCCACCTTCAACTTGGGGTTGTCCACCAAGCCAGTAGGTAACAGCTAAACCAACGGTTGCCAAAACCGAGATCACAAAACACACCGCCACTAAGATCTCAATCGATCTTGTTGAGCGCTCTGGCACCTGTGAATTGGCAACCTCAGGGGGAGTAGGGGATTCGTTATCGACCTTGCTCATTTGTTCTTTCCTCCGATCCAAAAACCTGCGAGCATGATAGAGCCAAGTCCAACAAGGATTCCAACAAAACCTTCGGTAACAGGGCCAACATGCCCTAGTGCAATTCCGCCTCGATCATTAGGATGTTGGAGGTAACCAACATACTTTGCTAGATCGGCAACCTGTTGGTTGGACAGAGTTAAAGGACCAAAGCGAGGCATGTTTCCTGGACCAGTTCGAATGGCTTCAGCGATCTGAGTAGGAGTTGCGACCGAGAGGCTTGGGGCGTAAACCCCAGAAGCTAGCGCATCCCCAGCTCCAGTAATGGTATGACAGGCGGCACAGTTCGTAGAGAACAACGTTGCGCCCGCGGACTCACTGGCAAGAGATAGATTTACGTTGGGTATCAGCGGACCACCACTCGATAGTGAAGCTACGTATGCGTCGATGGCGAGAGTTTGACTCCGTGAAAACCGAGAGGGTTTCTGAACAGCTTGTATAGTAGGATCAGCTAAGGGCATACGCCCCGTTGAGACCCAAAAATCGACAGTCGCTGCACCTAGGCCTTGAAGGTTAGGCGCCCTGGAACTTCCCTGGGCTTGAGTGCCATGGCAGCTCGAGCAGTTCTCCAGAAAGAGCGACTTCCCCAATGGAATCGAGGAGGCGCTTAGAGTCAAATTAGTGATGGCAGCACTATTGGATGATCCGCCACCTGTCTTAGAACCATAGATATACGAACCGGTATAACCGTAGTTTGAAGCGTTATTTGAAAGATGAGAAGTGTTATTTGATTGAGCTGAACTAGCTTGAGGATAAAGGGCCAAAATGCTCCCACCCACAGTCAAGGTCCCAACAGCAATTGGAATCAAACCTGCTCTTTTCAGAAACGTCTTAGAGGTCTTGCGTATTGACATTCGCCACTCCTAATGAGTCAAGAAAAGCACGGCATATAGAGCAATCCATACGATGTCTACAAAGTGCCAATAGTAACTGAGCGACTGGATAACAGGCAGAGCGCCTGGATCGTCTGTTCGACCAGCCAATCTGCCAATCAAAAAGATCATTGCCACTAGACCTAGAATGACGTGGAGACCATGAAGGCCGGTCATCACGAAAAACAAAGATCCAAAGGAGTTCGTGGATGCGCTAAAGGCAACGTGCGTCCACTCAACAACTTGGTTGGCCACGAATGAACCGCCCATGGTGATCGTCAATACGATCCACCAAATAGCGGACTTTCTGCGACCATGCTCGGCCTCAAATACAGCCTTTTGCATCGTCACCGAAGACATAACCAAAATTATTGTAAAGATACCCGACTGAATGACATCCAATTTGATGCCACCAGGAGGCCATGGTCCCGTTGCGTTGGAGCGCAAGGTGAAATATGCAGCGAACAGACCCGAAAAGAACATCAATTCTGACGACAACCATACCATCGTGCCAATTCCAAGCATCGATGGACGATTAAAGCGAATTGGTTCGCTTTCAGCGCCACTGCGCGTAGCGATAGTTTGAGACATATACCCCATTCTTACCCGTAAAATACGTTCAAACTGACCTAGACGGCCACAGTCACCCCTAAAGCTGACATCTTGTTCAGTATTGCAGAATCTAGACTAACCCGAAAGTCAGGATCTCTGTTCTATAAAATAAAATCGTACTAAATCAATCAAACCTCTTTATGCCTATCAAATCTTACAAATAATTTCATATCGACCTGATCAGAGCAGCCTTTCAGTTAACTTCCAATAATCTTCCATTCCAACAATTTCGATCTCTCGTATTCGCCATAGATAATCGTTAACCTCTTGGTGGCACGAGTTATCGCTGTAAAGAGGGCGGCTTCCGCCGATGCCTCATCTTTGACCAAACAAGTGGGCTCAACTATCACGACACAATCGAATTCAAGACCTTTGGCATAATCGAGTTCCCTAATCTCAATTAAAGCTGACTCTTGGTGATCTTGCATCCATAGAGCTCTGCAATTTTCCAAATCTTCATATAGCTCAAAATTGGAGGGAACCACTACTCCAACTAGTCCACTACCAATCTCAGTGGCGGCAGCTTCAACCCAAGGCCAGATCGATTCACTTTCAACTTTGCCAGATATCTCTATGATCTTGGGCTCAACACCTGTAGAGCGAATCGACACCGTGGGCGCGAGACCCATGGAAGTTGGATCAAAGAGGCGATAGGCGAGGTCCGAGATCTCGATGGGAGTGCGATAGTTTATACTGAGCTCGTTATAGTTCCACTTTGAAATTGCGCCGCACAGCGGCGCTACTATCAAATTCCAATCCCGTTGACCATAGATTGATGTCGTCTGAGATAGATCACCTACCAAAGTAATAGAAGAGCTAATTGATCGACGCGCAAGAACGCGCGCCTCCATGTATGAAAGTTCCTGCGCCTCGTCGACGACTATATGGCCATAACGATTGACCTCAGACTGATGGCCCTTTCGTTTCAAAACTGGACCCAGATGCACATAAGCTTCGTCCGCCAGGGCAAGATCAAACCTCGAGAAGTAGCCTCTTTTGTGAGAAGAGGTCAAGACCTCAACCTCTTTCTCGTTTAGGACTCCTCTTGATGCCAAACGGGTCAATGCAGGGTGAGCAAAAAGGTCGTTCACCAATTCAAGCGAGGTCAGACGCGGCCAAATTCGGGTAACGATTCTAATAAATTCCGACTCAGATTTTATGGATCCTACGACCTCTGCTATCACGGCCTCGTCGTCTTCTTCGGGATCGACTGCCTCAATAATCAGGTCTTGATGCTCCTGGTCGTATGCTTGAGATTCTTCGTTAAACTTTGCTAGTTCATCTCTTTGAAACCTTGTTGTAAGCTCTATATAGATCTTGGCCAGCTGACGGGAGAGTACTGCCTCGACAATCTTTGCCCTCTCGTTGTGGCTTCCCGTTCTCCTTCTGGCCTGGCGTATAGCCTTCATCGACATCTCTCTGGTAACCCAAAGCTGAACCGAACCAAGATAAAAAGATAGATCCTTAGAGAGCGGGCGCTCTCGATCTAAAACTGCTTTAGAAATTACCGAAACCATCCTTTGGTCCGATTTAATCAGGGCCTCTTGATCGTTTGCCCGACGAAGCTCCACATTCAAGTCAATAAGATTCGCGATCGTTGTAATCTCTACACCAGTTTCACCAAGCGAAGGCAAGACGCGCTCGATATAACGCGCAAATGTGGCATTTGGAGCTACTACGAGAACCCCCTGATTTTCAAGCCTCGCGCGATAGGTATACAAAAGATAGGCTGCACGGTGCAGTGCGACTGCCGTCTTTCCAGTACCTGGGCCACCCTGAACGACAAGAACTCCAGGAAGTGGGGCACGAATAATCTCATCCTGCTCAGCCTGGATCGTAGCAACGATATCTCCCATTTGGCCAGTTCGAACACGGTCCATGGCGCTAAAGAGCGCACCTGCCCCCGAAAGTTCCACCCCTTGGCCACCAGAACTATCAAGATCACCTAGAAGTTCATCTTCTATCGCGATCAGCTCTCGATCCTTAATTTCAAAGTGGCGCCTTAGGGAAATACCCATAGGATTTCGAGCAGTTGCTCTATAAAAAGGTTCCGCGACCGGCGCCCGCCAATCGATTACCAAGGGCTCCATGTCAGAATCAGCGACAGCGACTCGCCCAAGATAAAAACTTTCAGATGGGCCAATGATATCTTTATCCCTGTCAATCCGGCCAAAGCACAGCGCCAAGATGCCAAATTCTAGATGTTCTAGGCGATCGAGTGTCGCTCGTACGACCATGTCTCGCTCCGTACGAGCCTGATGGGTTCCACCGCGCTCTTGCTCAAAAGCATCCGAAAGAGTGCTATTGAGGCCGGCACGGATCTCGTCCAAACGCTCATAGGCCCTTTTTATGTAGTCTCGCTCACGTGCGAGATCGGGATGAGTATTCAAACGAATTGATCCTCTCATGGGTCTTAAAGCCAAAACTCAAGCTGCAACCGATTTTCAAATAAATGCCCCGCGCTAAAAGAGGAGAGATGACCTCTTTGAAACCCCTTCAACAACACCGTCATAATTGCGCCATTAAAGGCTAGTTGAGCATTTAAAGTATCAGTCACTGACTTCTAGATGGCAAGGCCAGGCCGATAAGAGCAACTACAGGAATAGGCAAACAAAATGTCATGGATCATTTATCACTTGTTGGGCCTTGCCATCTAGAATATTGAAGATGGTTCTAAATGGCCAGGATCTCTTCGAAGATAGATAATTTAAAGACGTAGAAATCGAAGGCGCTCTTCAAAACTTTCTGATGGCACTCGCTCTCTAGAGGGTGTTTTGAATTTCGACCACCAATTTCCCATAAAAGGCAAGATACAGATGGATTCAACCAGCCAAATGGCTGACTTTAGCGAGTCAAACTTTATTCAGGCACTTAGCCTTGGCAAAACAGAAAAAACTCCCGTATGGTTCATGCGTCAAGCAGGACGTTCCCTACCTGAGTATCGAGCAATTCGGGGAGTAGGTTCGATCTTAGATGCAGTCGCAAACCCATCGCTCGCCGCCGAGATCACCATGCAACCGGTAAAAAGATACGGGGTAGACGCAGCAATATTGTATTCGGACATTATCGTTCCGGTCCATGCCTGCGGATTCGGTATCGATATTATTCCAGGTACCGGTCCAACTACCGATCGACCTTTTGAAGGCGAATCAGATCTAAAGCGCCTAGCCAATTTTGATGCCAAAACCGATACCGGGTATGTCCTTTCGACGATTGAGATTCTAAAAAAAGAGCTTGAAGTCCCGCTAATCGGCTTCGCCGGAGGTCCATTTACTGTAGCCAGTTACCTTATCGAGGGAAAGCCAAGTCGAAATTTCATAAAGACAAAGCAGATGATGTACACCCAACCAAAGCTCTTTGAATCACTCCTTTGGCGTTTGACAGAGATTACCGTGGACTTTCTCAGCGCCCAAGCTCAATCCGGAGTAAATGCAATTCAGCTCTTTGACTCTTGGGTGGGCGCCCTCTCTCCTAGAGAGTATCGTCGATTTATTACCCCCTGTGCCTCAGAGATATTCTCATCACTCTCAAAGTTCAACATTCCCATGATTTCATTTGGAACCAATACCTCTGAACTGCTCGGACTCTTCGTAGAGGCTGGGGCAAGTGCAGTTGGCCTCGACTCTAATACCGAAATTACAACTGCAACCAAACGCCTCGGCGACAAGGTGGCGATTCAAGGTAACCTCGATCCAGTAGTCTGTCTGACTTCAGTCGATAATATTATCTCACAGGCACGCCAAGTGCTTATGGATTCAGCGTTCGCACCTGGATATGTCTTCAACCTTGGCCATGGTGTGCTTCCAGAAACAGACCCCACAAAACTTGTTGAACTTGTGGAGTTTCTCCATCAAAACGGAGAAGAGATTCGAAAAAACGAAAGGGCTAGCGCAACTTTAGCCAACAGGGAGGAACACATCAAGTGAACTACCTTGTAGTTGGCGCCGGAATCACCGGCATAGCAGCATCGATAGAGCTAATCTCTTTGGGAGTCGACCCTACCAAAATTACCCTAATAGAGGCTCAAGATCGCTGTGGTGGAAAGATCCGATCAAAGATGATCGCGGGCATTTCCATCGACGTTGGCCCCGATTCTTTCCTCACCCGAAGCCAGGCCGGAATCGACCTCGCCAAGAAACTTAATATCCTCGATCAAGTCGTTCGACCCAGCACTTTCTCAGCAACCATCTTCGCCAAAGGGCGTCTTCATGATGTGCCCTCGGGCATCATGTTGGGTGTTCCAGTCGATATCAGGGCCTTTCTGGGTAGCGCATCGATGCTCAGCTTAAAAGGTCGACTTCGCGCAGGGTTGGACTTTGTACTCCCTAAGACAAAGATCGGTGATGACGCCACAATATCTCATCTAATCCGTGCTCGCTTTGGCCACGAAGTTGACGAACTATTGGTCGACCCCATGGTGGGTGGGATCAACGCCGGCTCCACCAAGTATTTGGGACTCGCCTCAGTAGCGCCTGCATTTTTAAAGTCTTATAACAGCCAAAGTGGACGTTCGCTAGCAAAATCGCTAATAAAGATCGCACCGCCTAAACCTTCGGCCGATGGGACAAAGAGTGAGATACCCTTCGCATCATTTGGAGGCGGCCTTGAAACTTTAGTTCAAGGAGGTGTCGCCCATCTTCTCAAAGAGGGAGCGACCATAATGACGTCTACTCAAGCTATAGCTCTGGCTAGCGATGGCATTAAATTTCACGTTAGAACCAAATCAACGGCAATTGCAACCGAGAACGACTCAGAGATAGCACAAGAGTTGAGCGCCGATGCTCTAATCCTTGCGCTGCCAGCCCCTCAAGCCACCACACTTCTTGGTGGAGTATCTCAAGCGGTCGCAGAACTAATTGGGAGAATCGACTACTCACAAGTGGGAATCGTCCTATTGGCCTACAAGAAGGGAAGCTTCAAAGCCCCTCTCAAAGGAAGTGGCGTCCTAGTTCCCAAGATAAACAATAGGCTCATCACAGCAATCACATTTGCAAGTCGAAAGTGGAGCCACCTCGATAATTCAGGCCTTGAGATACTAAAGGTCTCGATTGGACGCCACCGAGATACTAGGTTCGAATCGATGAGCGACGAAGATCTCACTAGAGCTGTCAGCCAAGAAGTTGGGGAGGTCTTAGGTGCCACAGTTGCACCGATAGAATCGGTCGTCTTTAGGTGGAAGGATGCACTTGCGCAATATCGTCCTTTTCACTCCCAGCTAGTCGCCTCAGCGAGAGAAGAGCTTTCCAAGGTCGGAGCTATCGAAATTTGTGGAGCTGCATACGACGGCGTCGGTCTTCCGTCTTGCATTGAGTCAGGCCAAAAAGCAGCACAACGCCTTCATGCAACGGTCGGGGCCAATAACCTCTAGCTCCCTGAAAGTAAATCGCTAATGGACTTTATTACTAAATTACTAATGGACTTTGGGGTCCTCGCCAGCAAAGATGTCGACCACAGCTCTAGCCCAGATCTGACTAACTCCTGGTATCTCTACCAAATCTTCAACCGAGGCTTCAGCAAGACTTCTCCCGGCGGGAAAGCCATCTAAAATGGCATATCGAACCGAAACGGGTAGCTCTTGGGCTTTTGCCATAACTCTCATTCCTCGTCCCGAGACCTGGCTCTCTTCGAGCCTGTGGTCGCGACGATCGAAGTTACCCCAGACCTTTGCGCACAGCGATATCCCAAGAAGGCCTTTGGCTACCTTTTCAAGAATCAAGAGATCGTCGGTCTCCATTGATCCCAAAAACTCTATTACCGCATCGGCCTCAGTAATAGAACAAGCACCCATATAGTCTTCGATAACCGCCCGATAGTTAAGCTCAAAACCACTTGAAAGTTCATTGAGTTGGAGCGAGACTAAGCGCCCATCGACACCAAGCTCGACGAGGGATGTCTCAATCTCCTCTGCAATCCGTCGAACCATCTCGTACCTTTGTAAGACAAGGACCACATCTCGAAAATGAACTTGGTTGGTATATTCCGATTGATCCAGTCGTGCCAATACCTCATCTAGGCGTTGTCCATAGCGTTCCAAGGTTGCTAGTGCTTGATTCGATTTCGAGAGCAGAGCCCCTATTGAGGCCAGAGAATGGCGCTTATCACCACGATATGCTGTTATTACCGACTGCTCCTCTGAGACGGATAATACCGGGATTGAAAGGCTTCTAGCGACTCTTTCAGCTGTGCGGTGGCGCGTTCCTGTCTCAGAGGTTACAACCTTTGGATCCGGCATCAAATGGACATTGGCCCGAGCGATACGGCGCGCATCCCCCGATAAAATTATGGCTCCGTCCATCTTGGCAAGCTCATAGAGACGCTGAGGGGAATACTCGGTGTCTAAGAGAAATCCGCCCGTACAAATCGAAAGAACGTCAGCGCTATCTCCAACGACGACCAAAGCTCCCATGCGGGCTTGCAGAATTCTATCCAAACCATCACGAAGAGGAGCACCTGGCGATACAAGCGCCAGCGTAGATGATATTTCGGGCCCCGTCTTAGAAAACATGTACAAGTATTCTAATGGTTTGTGGAGCTTTTATTCTTGATTAGAGAGAGCGACGCTAAGGCTTCATTCAGGGTTGTTACAGATCTTGCCCCACGGCTCGCCTCAGCGAGTCTCGGCACTATCGATCGATCAAAGCCGTGGCGCTGTAGTTCTGTAATACGCTCGGCGTCGCCGCTCACCCGCCGAACTTCACCCGTCAACCCCAATTCACCCAATACTCCAACATTTTGGGGTAGTGCAAGACCTAAAACTCCCGAAACAATGGCAGTTGCTATGCCAAGGTCCAATCCGGGATCGTCCGAGACAACGCCTCCGGTAAGTGAAACAAAGATATCGAACTTGTCGAGACGAATCTTTGCGAAATGTTCAATCAAACCTACTATCACCTGGCATCGTTGGCCACTGAGACCCAGAAAAGCTCGCTTTGGGATCTCACGCGAATTGAGGACAACTAAGGCTTGGATTTCAACCAACCTCACCCTAAGACCATCTCGAATGGCACTAATCACAGAACCGCTAGCACCCTCTAGTCTGTCTTGAAGCTGTGCTACTGAAGGATCAGGCTCATCCACAAGGCCCTGGTTGACCATCTTGAAATAACCGACCTCAGAGACGCGACCAAAGCGATTCTTCACGCAACGAATCGAGCGATCTTGCCCACTTCTCTCACCTTCAAGGACGAAAACGGCATCTACCAGATGCTCAAGCAACTTAGGACCTGCTATCGAGCCATCCTTTGTTACGTGGCCAAGAATCAAAACACATATCCCATTCGCCTTGGCAAGCTCATTTAGGGTTGTCGCACAGTGGCGGACCTGATTACCGAACCAACCATTCCTGTATTCTCGCCGTCGTAAATAGCTTGTATGGAGTCCACTATGAGCAGATCGTAGTTAGCGACTACCCCTAAAATCTCCTGTAGCTCTACGGCATGCAAAAAGTCAACTGCCCCTGAATCAAGGCCCATGCGGCTCGCACGACCTGCCACTTGAGCGCCAGACTCTTCACCGCTTACATAAAGTACTCGAAAATTAGCATTACCAATTGAATTGGCAACCACTAGGGCCAAAGTCGACTTACCGATTCCTGGTTCGCCACCGATTAAGGTCGTCGAACCCATGACAATTCCACCAGAGAGCGCTCGATCAAATTCACTCAGTCCGCTAGAGATCCGAACACTCGGACCATTTGCAACCTGGGAAAGAACACTCGGAGCAACCGAAACTCTTTTGTCGGCTCCACTTATGTTATTTGGCCGCACTATGGGTGCTATGGTATTCCATCCCCCACAGACCCCGCACTGTCCAAGCCAAGTCGCATATCCTGATCCGCAATCGCCACATGCATACTTGGGAGAGTTTTTCGAATTAGCTTTCATTGCCTTAGACGCTATCAGCTTGTTGTAACCCAATGGCCAAAACCAATGCGACCTTTCACTCTCAAGAAGTTACAAAAGAGATCTTAAAGAAAGCTTCCCCTCTCACAGATGTGAGAGGGGAAGCAATCTAAACATATTGAAAACCTGACAAAAATTTAGATCCTAATTCATCTTTTGGTCTCAAAGATTTATCTGAAGATCCATGCAAACTATAAAGATGCCAATTTCAGCGGTTCCTAAATAATACCTATGATCTATTGCTGTTCTTGTCCAGAACCAGTTTCAGCTAGCTCGATCTCTGGCGGTTGTAGACCCTCAACTCTCCTAAAGACCAACTCATCACCTTCGACATCCACAACTGCAGTATCGCCGGCGTTGAACTCCTTCCAAAGGAGCTTCTCAGATAGCGGATCTTCGATCAACCTCTGGAGCGCTCTTCGCAACGGTCTGGCACCAAGTGCTGGATCGTAACCCTTCTTTCCCACATATTCCTTCGCGCTAAGGGTAAGGACCAATCCAATTCCCATCGCCTCAAGCTGCGACTGAACACGCATGATCATTAGATCAACGATCTCTGTAACTTCTTCTTGTGTCAGCTCGTGGAAGACGATCACGTCGTCAATACGGTTCAAAAACTCAGGCTTGAAGTGAGCCTTGAGAGCATCGTTCACTCGACGCTTCATCATCTCATAGGTCACATCGTCACTTGATTTAGAAAAACCGACGCTGGACTTGCGCAGATCGCCAGTTCCAAGGTTCGAAGTCATAATCAAAACGGTATTTTTGAAGTCAACTGTTCGCCCTTGCGAATCGGTAAGACGACCATCCTCTAAGATCTGCAAAAGAGCATTGAAGACATCAGGGTGAGCCTTTTCTACCTCATCGAAGAGGACGACGGAGAACGGCTTTCGTCTGACAGCTTCCGTCAATTGACCACCCTCGTCATAACCGACATATCCTGGAGGCGAACCAACCAACCTAGAAACTGTGTGCTTTTCCATATACTCGCTCATATCGAGTTGAATCAAAGCATCTTGATCACCAAAGAGAAAGTCAGCTAAGGTCTTAGCCAGCTCCGTCTTTCCAACGCCTGTCGGCCCTAAAAAGATAAAGGAACCGCTCGGTCGCTTAGGATCCTTCAATCCTGCTCTAGTTCTGCGAATCGCCTTAGAAAGTGCCTTTATGGCCTCATTTTGGCCTATAACCCTCTTGTGCAACTCGTCTTCCATACGCAAAAGCTTGGCTGTCTCAGCTTCAGTTAGCTTGTAGACCGGAATCCCTGTCCAATTGGAAAGAACTTCAGCTATTACATCCTCATCGACAATGTCAAAGAGATCTTGACCGGAGGCTTTCCATTCAAGCTCTAGCGCAGTCTTTGCCTCTTGGCGTTCCTTTTCACGAAGGGCAATCCTCTTGGCGTCATCAAATGCTTGACGCTCGATTGCTGCCTCCTTGTCACGCTTTAGACCATTTATCTCGTCCTCGATAATCTTTAGCTCAGGTGGCATCGACATACGACGAATTCGCAGGCGGCTCCCGGCTTCATCGATTAGATCGATAGCCTTATCAGGAAGGAAACGATCAGCAATATAACGATCCGCCAAATTTGCAGCTGCTACTATCGCTTGATCGGTGATAGTGACATTGTGATGGGATTCATAGCGATTTCTCAAACCTTTCAAGATCTCAATGGTGTGCTCAAGGGCTGGTTCTCCCACCTTTATGGGCTGAAAACGTCGCTCTAGGGCAGCATCTTTCTCAAGATGCTTACGATACTCATCTAGGGTTGTAGCACCTATCGTCTGCAACTCACCACGCGCAAGCATAGGCTTGAGAATCGAAGCGGCATCTATAGCCCCCTCTGCAGCACCAGCACCTACCAAGGTATGAAGTTCGTCGATAAAGAGAATGATGTCCTTGCGGGTCTTAATCTCTTTTAGAACCTTCTTCAGACGCTCTTCAAAGTCACCACGATATCTGCTACCTGCTACCAATGAACCAAGATCCAAAGTGTAAAGCTGCTTGCCTCTAAGAGTGTCTGGGACGTCGTTAGCCACTATCTTTTGGGCAAGACCCTCTACTATGGCAGTCTTTCCGACCCCAGGCTCTCCGATTAGAACTGGGTTATTTTTTGTACGTCGCGATAAGACCTGCATTACACGTTCGATCTCTTTATCGCGACCCACTACAGGGTCCAACTCCTTATCGCGAGCCATTTGCGTCAAGTTTCGGCCAAATTGATCTAGAACTGGGGATCCCGTTGAATTTTCGCCCTGAGAGGTCTGTCCGCCCACGCTAGCTCCAGCGGTCTCTCGATTCTGATAACCAGAGAGGATCTGTATGACCTGTTGTCTAACACGCGAGAGATCGGCTCCAAGGGAGGTTAGAACCTGAGCGGCTACACCTTCGCCCTCTCGAACCAATCCCAGAAGCATGTGCTCGGTGCCAATGTAATTATGGCCGAGTTGAAGTGCCTCACGAAGTGAAAGCTCGAGAACCTTCTTGGCCCTCGGGGTAAAAGGCGGAGAACCGGCTGCTGGGCCGGCTGCTGGGCCGATAAGCTCCTCGACTTTAAATCTAACAGCATCCAAAGATATCCCAAGGGACTCGAGTGCCTTTGCGGCCACTCCTTCGCCCTCGTGGATTAAGCCCAGTAGGATGTGCTCAGTTCCAATGAAGTTGTGATTGAGAAGGCGAGCTTCTTCTTGTGCAAGCACTAAAACTCGTCTAGCTCTATCTGTGAATCTTTCAAACAAGACTTTGCCTCCCCGCTAGGGCTGATAGAACACTATCAATTGTAATTTCGATTTCGCTAAAACCCATATCAGACCTGTTCATTAACTATTCGTAAGTATTGAAACACTCACTTGGCTGTTTTCTTTCCCTATCGAGGAGATCTTTTCAATCAAAACCTCGATCTGACTCAAAAGGGTTAAAAATGCCAAACAAATTACCAAATTAGATCCTCTATGAATCAACAATAACGCACTATTCGCACCGGGCACCTACAGCTTTGCCATCGCCGAGAACCACCTTCTACCTAAGTATCGAACTTTTATCGACCTAGAGTAGAGCTCAGTTAACAATCAACTAACATTTTGCTGTGAAAGTTGACACACCTTTTGCTAGATAATCCATTTCAACGAGAAGTATTACCCCGATCTCGTCACTAAAACAATGGACTAAATGCTTTTTTTTCGCGCACGTTACTACTTTATGGTTAACTTCACATAGCCTAGAATACAGTGCATTTACTCTACGACATACCTATAGAAGGCTATCCCGCTCAAATGGATCGAATCGAAGCTTTACTAGCTCGATCTGTCGCATCTGATGATCCTCGCCTATCCGAAGTAGCCACCCATCTAATAAACGCTGGTGGCAAAAGAATACGACCTACCCTTGCGATGGCATCCGCGATCGCTGGCGGTTGTGAACTTAATGAATCGATACTCTTAGCCGGAGTGGCGGTTGAACTAGTACACTTGGCATCGCTCTACCATGACGACGTCATGGACGAAGCAACCACCCGTCGCAATGTAACCAGCGTAAATGCAAAGTGGGGAAACCTCATAGCAATCGTAGCTGGCGACTTCCTTCTAGCAAGAGCAGCTGGCATCGCAGCTCGACTTAGCCAATCGATAGCAGAACTCCTTGCAGACACCTTAGCTCGACTATGTGAGGGCCAAATCCTCGAAGTTAACTCGGCCTTTGAAACCAATCGGACCCAACAGGAATATTTCTCAGCTATCTCGGGGAAAACCGCCTCTTTGATGGCAACGTCTTGCAAGATCGGTGCGTTAGCTGCCGGGTTGGAGGACGATGTCGCTAAAAAACTCGATCGAGTCGGATATCTCTTTGGAATGGTATACCAGATAAGAGATGATGTATTGGACATTATAGGCTCTGACGACCAACTCGGAAAAGCCCCTGGCCAAGATCTACTTGAAGGAATCTACACACTTCCAACAATAATTGCCCTAGAAAACGCAGGCGAATCCTCAAAATTGCGACGGCTACTAGATTCCAACCGCCAAGGTGCCTTTGGTTTAGGTGAACTCTCCCTTGCGCGACGCGAAATTCTAATATCTGGGGCGCTAGAACAAAGCGTCGAGATCGCACGGACATATTGCGACGAAGCGGCCGAGATAGGACTCTCTCTCAATAACCCAGTTTCGCGATACTTGGGCGATCTCTCCCCAAATCTCCTAGATGGAATCGACGCTCTCATCAGCGCAAAACTTACAGCTGAGCTTGCTAGCTAAGACTAACCAAATCTAGTCAAATAAATGAATTGGTAACGGCCATTTGATCGATCCACCTATCCTAAAGATCTGCCAAGAAATAGCTTCGCTCCAAGCTCAAAGATTACTTTTCAAAGATTACTTTTCGGTAACTCCGGCTTGATCAAAGGTCGCCATATCCGCCAAGAGGTCTGTGGCACCTTGAATCAGTCCTAGCGCAAGGAGTGCGCCTGAACCTTCGCCCAAAGCAAGATCCAAATTCAAAAGAGGCTCCATGCCAAGCGCGGAATTAGCCACCTTGGCTCCAACTTCTCGTGATGCATGACCGGCAAAACAATATTGGAGAGATAAAGGAGACAACTCACGAGCAAGAAGTGCAGAGGAATTTGATATCACACCATCTAATACAAGTGGAACCTTTGAAAATGCAGCCCCGATTATAAAGCCAACGGTTGCGCCATGTTCAAAGCCTCCGATCGAACTTAGAACTCCCAATACGTCACTTCTATCTATCGAACTAGCAGTCCTAGAAACTGCGCTCTCAATGATTGCAACCTTCTTCTCAAACAACTCCGAAGAGATACCAGTACCATAGCCCGTCACCGATGCCACGGGGGCACCGACCATAAAGGCTACAATCGCGGCTGAAGGGGTTGTATTCCCAATTCCCATATCGCCCGCGATTAGAATGTCATGGCCATCTAAAACTAAGTCACAGGCGACATCAAAGCCAACTTGAATTGCTTTGGCTGCTTGTTCTCTTGTCATAGCAGCACCTTTAGCTAGGTTGGAGGTACCCTTAGCAACTTTCTGGATAATGAGACCCTCTGTTGGCACAAGGTCTAGAGCCACTCCAACGTCGACAACTAGGACCTTGGTCGATGTTCGCTTAGCCAGAACATTGGCAGCGGCTCCTCCGCTTAGGAAGTTTCCGACCATCTGGGCAGTCACTTCCATTGGCCATGGAGAGATCCCCTCTTCTAGCACACCGTGATCTCCGGCGAATATAGCCAGGGCTCCACGAGAGGGAGTTCTAGCCGGCACCAATGAGGCGATTCCACAAATTTGAGCCGCAACATCTTCTAAGGCTCCAAGCGCATAAGGCGGCTTTGTAAGGGTCAACTGCCTAGCTTTAGCTTCCTCGAAAGACTTGGTATCGATACCAACGACTAGCTTTGCAGCTTCAAAAACATCCATCAACTAACCTTAAAACAAACGCCAAAACTTTCGAATTTACCAGATCAGACCGCTTCAGCTTCAAAGGCACCACTGGCAACTAGGGTCGAGTTGATGTCATCATTGGTAAACATAAACTTATTAAAGATAAAGAACTTGCCAACCCAAAGAATTCCAAAGGCAAATATCGAAGCAAGATTTACCAAAATTGCTGTCTTAAAGTGGGTATAGCCATGAGTGGTAGCAAATCTTGTGGTCAGGGCGATCATACCCATCGATAGACCAAGGCCCAAAAACGCCAAGAACCAAAAAGGGAAGACTTCGCGCCAAAAGTGAGACTTTCCGCTTTTACCCCACGCCCAATTGCGATTCATGTAATAAGCAGGAACTGCCGAAACCCCAGTTGCGATGAAATTTGAGGTGGTGGCGCTAAAACGTCGAGTAAGACCAAAGCAAACAAAGAGAACGACCTGGGCAACTACTACGGAGACGCCAGAGGTCACAACGTATCGAAACGCCTTTACATATTTACCGGATGCTCGAACCTCAAGCAGCAGGGAACTTAACTTTTTCAAATTAAACACTTTCGATAAAACCTCGTCGGGCCCAAGATTCCATTACCACATTTTTGCGCCCACAGATATATGAATAATATCAGTCTAGATCAGAGTCGACAACTTTTGCGATTTTCTATAGCGATAATGTGAAACAATTCACGACAAAATGAACTCTTTATATCCTAAACACGGCGGTAGGAAGGTAACGAGTTGGAGAGTTGGAATTGAAAAACTCCTTATAAAGATTCACAGGTATGAACCATCTTGGAGTTTGGTTCTAGGATTGATGGCTGTAGGACAACAAAGCCACATCTTTTTGCAAGTCGCTCTACCAATGACGTTTCGCTGTCCATCGGTTAGGGCGATATCTAAAATTCCCCAATGGGTAACTTGCATATCTTCTTTTGCGGTCAGTCCGTGACGGTCTGACGATAAATTTTTAGTAATTTCCAATTTGAGGTGCTGCTCCATCTAATTATTGCATGCAACGATTCGTCCTTTGACAAAGTAGCCCATTGTGCAAATCCAAGTTCTTTGAAAACATTAACCACGCCTTAGATCGCATCAGGCTGGTCGGCTTCGTGTAGAAATAGTCTTGAAAATATCGACCCTTGACAAAAACATCTTCAGGTGATTTTGCAGAGGTACCTAGGGTGACCTGAACATAGCAAAGCAACCGCCACCCCAAATGCTAATTCATAGGCCACTGGGGAAATTGGTTTGGGTCGCCACTTTTCTTGCCCTTTTTACCCTGTCTTCACCTACGACTGATCCCTCAAGGCAAGAGCTCATCCACCTAGAAGACAATTGCAAAAGTAGATATTAAACCTTTTTGAATTCTAAGCCCCGCACCCACTGGCACAAAAGGAATAGCAACGGTAACTTGAGCCAAAAACTATTCCGAAATAATTAATCTTGGAATTGTGTACCGGTCCCATATGGGATTTTCTCCAAGTCCCTGTCAATAAATGGTTCTCTGCCACTGCAATATCTAGCTTGCTTAGCGTCAACCAGCCAGTATTGGATAAAGAAAAGTCAGGAAAAGACGCCACTTGGAGGGATTTGGCAGGTCGGGTCGACAACCTACCACGCTTGTTGTTAGATGACAGAAAGATGACAAAGATGTCTATCGGATATTGGGGTATGACTTTCTTGAAAGATAGCCCCGACGTCACACAACACTTGACTTGAGAAACGTTTGAAGTGTGGCGATCGAGGTGTCGCGTTTGTGGTAACGGACTACCTTCAGCTGAGGCAATATGGCCGGAGTCGCACTTTAGGTGACTAACGCCCATTTTTTATCGAAATCGAATCAAAAAATCCTTTGTACTTCTTACAAATCTAAGAGTGCCATAGGACCTCACCTATCCACTTGCCAGCTTCATCGAATATCTGATCAATCACGTCCAGCACCATTTTGGTCTCAGCAGAGGTAAGAGTTAGAAAGGTTGAAATGCATTTTGCAAAATATCCGTAAATTGATTGAACCTTTTGGCCACCTAAGACGTTGTTGGCCTATGAGAATAAAACCACACTCAACAACGCGGGCTAGGTCTGTCTCGAGGTTCGGCTTAATGCCGCCCCTTGCTGCAGCTGGCCTTACATCTATCGCTGGGCTAATTTCAGGCGCAGCTACTTTGGTGGCTGCCCCACAGATAGCATCTGCGACAATGGCTTCACCTAGCTCGATTCTTTCATCACTAGTTGATGTAAATATTGGCTCAACTATTTCGGCAAATGGCGATACAAATCCTTACGGTATCGCTATCGTACCTCAAAACTATGTGCCTACTTCAAATTCGCTTTGGCAACCTGGCGACGTAATCGTAAGCGATTTCAATAACAGCGCCGGTACTAATGGAGCAGGCAGTTCTATTGTCCGGATTAGAAATGGTGTTACGACAACCATTTCACAAGGGCAGCTCTTTGGAACAGCAGGGCTGGCCTTCAACGCTAATGGTGCGGCCCTTTGGACGAGTGATATTGGTCCAACTCCGAGTGGGATGCCAAGCGGCGACGTATCAATCGTTCTAGGCAACAATAACCCAAACGGAGCAGCGTTAGCTTCTACCAATGGTTCTGGAACCATAAATAACAAAACCACTGCATCCAATAAGGTAACCAACTCCTTCAACGGGCCATGGGGTCAGGCATTCAACGGCAACGGGTCATCTCCCGTCTTTTACTGGAGTAATGTCAACGACGGGAAGGTCTACTCTATCTCCAACCTCACCGCGCCAAACTTTGGCGCGGACAGAGTTACTCTTCTCGCCAGCCTTCCATGGGGACCAGCCCCTGGAAGTTCAAGTTCGTCGGCTACAAATTTAGGGCCATCGGCGATCGTCTACTCCAAAGCCAACGACACCCTCTATGCGACTGATGCATATAACAACAGCGTCTATGCAATTTCTGGGGTATCGACGTCGTCACCCACAACAAGCTTGGTTGTTAGCAACGGTGCTTTGAATGTGCCAGTTGGGATTACTATAAACCCCCTCAACGGTGACCTCCTAGTTGCAAATGGTGGAGTCAATACAATCGTTGAGATCAACCCCATGACCAAAATGGTTGACGCCATGAGAAATGTTGCTCCAAACGAACCACCAGGCAGCCTCTTTGGAATCCAAGCTGTCACTTTAAGCGATGGTTCGCTAGCTATCTACTACTTAAATGATACTCAAAACAGTGTCCACGAACTTGTAACTCGCAGTACTCCCGGTGGGTATCGATTTGCAAGTAGCGATGGCGGAGTATTTAACTTTGGAAATAGTCAGTACTATGGCGGGGCCGCCTCAATGAAGCTAAATAAGCCGATAGTTGGCATTGCTTCTACTCCAGATGGCAAAGGCTATTGGTTGGTCGCAGCAGATGGCGGCGTCTTTAGTTACGGAGATGCAAGCTACTATGGCGGGGCCGCCTCAATGAAGCTAAATAAGCCGATAGTTGGCATTGCTTCTACTCCAGATGGCAAAGGCTATTGGTTGGTCGCAGCAGATGGCGGCGTCTTTAGTTACGGAGATGCAAGCTACTATGGCGGGGCCGCCTCAATGAAGCTAAATCAGCCGATAGTTGGCATTGCTTCTACTCCAGATGGCAAAGGCTATTGGTTGGTCGCAGCAGATGGCGGCGTCTTTAGTTACGGAGATGCAAGCTACTATGGCGGGGCCGCCTCAATGAAGCTAAATCAGCCGATAGTTGGCATTGCTTCTACTCCAGATGGCAAAGGCTATTGGTTGGTCGCAGCAGATGGCGGCGTCTTTAGTTACGGAGATGCAAGCTACTATGGCGGGGCCGCCTCAATGAAGCTAAATCAGCCGATAGTTGGCATACTCGCAACCCCGTATGGTGGCGGATATTGGCTAATTGCCCAAGATGGCGGCGTCTTTAGTTACGGAGATGCAAGCTACATGGGTTCGACTGGTGGAATGGTTCTGGCTGCCCCAGTAGTCGGCTAATCAATTTTACCGTAAATCTTTAGCTAGATTGAAATAGGACACCCGTTTCGAGGTTAATCTCCACAACGGGTGTTCTATTTTCTTATACGGCACTCTGCGAGACGTTTAGGGGAACAATTGCTAGCATCAGAACGGGTGGATGTAGTTTGGAGGTCATGTTCAGATGATCTCGTTGGATATGCATTCTCACTCTGCGGTGATCGCAGTCAAGCTCTCGACGTCGTTCAGGAGAGTTTTGTGAGATTGATCTCACAACTTCAACGTTCGCCAACGCTATTAAATGAAGATAGCGCTCGACCGTGGCTCTTTAAGGTGGTCCGGAATTTAGTGGTGGACAACTTTAGACGTAAAGAAAACGTCTCGACTGCCACGACCGATACTGACCCAAACCATAGTCGTAACGGTGACAATGCTACAGAGTTGGATGGCTTCTACAACCTAGATACGATGGTTGTTGACCGTATCGTGATCAATAACGCACTAGATGCTCTATCGAGCGACCATCGCATAGTTATTGATTTAGTCGTAGTTGAGGGCCTATCGTTGTTCGACGCAAGTGAGATCTTGAAAGTTCCAATTGGGACAGTCAAGTCGCGCATTTATTATGGCTTGAAGAAGGCTCGAGAAAATATGGGCGAGGAGGTGAGGTAGGTGCAGATGGACGAACACCTCAAGTTCAAAGAGTCTCTTGGCGGCTATGTGATAGAAGGGCCGGGAAGCAATCCTGAACTCGAAGATCACTTAATGAGTTGTACTGAGTGCCAGAGCGAGATAGGTGAAATACGCTCCACAATCGCTATCATTCGAAGGTCGCATTCAGCGACACCTGCTTCTGTAGCACTCATAGTGCCACCTAGGGCTATTGAAGAACGATCATCTAAGGTCGACCGTGATCTGGCTCTCGTCGAGATTTCGAAGTTGCGAAGGTCAAATAGAAATATGAGATATGGAGCAATAGCAGCTTCGATAGTTGCAGTAGTCTCGCTGTCAACGCTTGCCCTGAGACCAAAGGCACCGTCTTACCTTGCAACAGTAACGTCCTCTCCATCATCGATGGTAGTAAATCTCGTCTCTAACAATAAGGCGGCTTCACCCGTGGGAACAATTGTGGCTGAACCGCGAGGATGGGGGTCGCAGTTGGTCTTGACAGTGGATGGGCTAAAGGCTGGCAAGACCTATCAGATTGTCGTTGAAAGCGGTAAAGTACAAGATGGGGCAGGTAGCTACATGGTTCCAAAAGCCGGAACTCTTCACGTTATCACGGCTTCATCCATACGCACTCCGATGATCACGGCCATAAAGATAATCGCTAACAATGGCTCAACTTACGCCAAGAGTCTTTGACTCCTAAAATTAGGTTGCCCAAAGCCTCTCTTTCCTACTCTCATAAGCAAGTGCTGCTATCTTTACTAGATAATTTCTCTTAGAAAAAGTTAGACAAGTTCCTTCGGACGCTCAGTTAGGAGGGTAGGCCATCTGTCTTCCTAATGACCAAAGAGATACCTATCAAAAGACTGAGCACCTCGCATGAATCATCTCTTGGCGCAGTTATGAAGCTTGAGAGTAGGCGACCTGTGGTCTCCTCAATTTTTTCTTTGGTAATTGCTCCCACTTTACCGATGAGGCTCTCCTTCGTAATTAGTCCCTTTTCTTTGATGTTGACTAGAGCTTCGTCTCCCTCTTGTTAGCTAAAGCCTCAAGTGACGGCGACGAAATCCTTTGGAATTCATCGATCAGTAATTATTGATGTGGATAGGCTTTGTCCAATGCCGGAAATTTCCTCGGTGGTTAGCGCACTGAACTGGCCAACATCCCAGTGTTTAAACAAAAGGCTGACCAGATGCCAGAGTAAGGCAATGCGCCATCCTCAACTCGCATTTGAAGAACTCTTTGGCCCGCCTGCCAACTTCGTAGCCGATCCGCTTGCGATGAAACGGAGTACAAAAAAGAACATTTCACCCGCTGCGTACACGCCAGCTTAAAAGATTCCAAAAGGATCTCTATCTACTCATCCCAAGGGAGGTGGATCGCTCAATATTCTAAATTGAAAGTGAATAAAAGATAGAAAGTGTCAATTTAATAGACGCCCTGTCAAGTGATGAAATTCGAAATACCGCACGCGTGGTACAAGTTTGGGTTAAATAAGGCGAATGGATGAAAGTCATATCGGTGGATGCAAATATGGTAGGCGGCAAAAGCTCCCTTACCACTGCAATTTGATCTCATGAACTTTTATCGGCTTCTTGCTAAGCGAAGTGCTCCATAGGTGCCAGAAATATCTACCTTGCCGCCTTCTTCAATCATATCCTCCAGTAAAGATAGGCTCCATTTTGCTTTCAGTACAGATAAAACTTACGAAACTTAGTAGTCATTTTGTAAAATATTAATTATTGAAGCGCAAAATCTCACCATGTTCTGAGTATTCCGACCGATGCTGCAGATTTTTAGGCAAAGATGTAGGTGTGACAGATTCTCTCGATGCGCTAATTACGCTACTTGATTTAGACCAAATAGAAGAAAATATCTTTCGGGGCTATTCGCCCGAAGAGCACAGAATGAGGGTCTTTGGCGGACAGGTGGCTGGACAAGCTCTTGTGGCCGCAGGACGAACCGTTTCTAAGGGAAACGTACACTCCTTACATGCCTATTTTCTAAGGCCCGGCGATCCCAGAATCCCTATCGTCTACCTAGTCGATAGAATTCGTGATGGCAAGTCCTTTACGACCCGAAGAGTCATCGCTCTCCAAAGAGGGGAAGCGATCTTTAACCTCTCTGCATCCTTTCATATTCAAGAGCCAGGAATCGATCATCAAAGCGAGATGCCCGACGTGCCAGATCCACTTTCGCTGCCTACCTTTAAAGAAAAGATGGCGCCATATGCCAAGAGGATGGGCGAGTGGTACTCTAGGCCACGGCCATTGGACCAGCGCTACATCACCGAACCAAACATGTTCAAGACCCAAGAAAAGCGCGAACCCTATCAAAGGGTATGGGTACGTGCAGATGGAACTCTTCCAGATGACCCACTTTTACATGCATGCGTGATAGCCTACGCCTCAGATATGACCCTTTTGGATTCAGTGATGCTTCCACATAAAGTATCTTGGGATCAACCTGGCGTAATGGTAGCGAGCCTCGATCATGCTATGTGGTTTCACCGCCAATTTAGGGCCGATGAATGGTTCTTGTACGACCAGGAGAGCCCAACCGCCTCTGGATCACGAGGACTCGCTCGCGGTCAGATCTTCTCGAGCGATGGTCGATTGGTCGTCTCTGTGGTTCAGGAAGGGTTAGTGCGAATCATAAATCAAGAGATTCAGGACTTCTAAATCACGATCCACCTAAAAACGCCAAAAGACCAGCGATAGTTGCAATTAAAACTATAGGGCTCCTTCAAAGACAAGGAGCCCTATAGCATTTAACTCACAAATAGGGCTACATCAACAAGTTGGCTCGAGGCTACCTCTGCTCAATAGTTACATAATTTCGCTCAGGAGCACCCGTATAGAGCTGGCGTGGCCTAACGATTTTAGCGTCTTGGTCCAAGAGCTCAGACCAGTGAGAAAGCCACCCAGAAATTCGCGGAATAGCAAAAAGGACTGGGAACATGTCAATTGGAAAGCCCATCGCCTGATAGATCAAACCAGAATAAAAGTCAACATTTGGATAGAGCTTTCGCGAGATAAAATAATCATCGCTCAATGCAGTCTCTTCCAACTTCAATGCGATATCTAGAAGCGGGTTCTTTCCCGTTACCTCAAAGACGTCATAGGCGACCTTCTTGATAATCCTCGCACGAGGATCATAGTTCTTATAGACACGATGGCCAAAGCCTTGAAGACGGGTCTTACCGGCTTTCACGGATTCAACAAAGGCGTCGACATTATCGATCGAGCCAATCTCGGTAAGCATCCTCACGACCGCCTCGTTGGCTCCGCCGTGGCGTGGGCCATAGAGAGCCGCACAAGCTGCGGCAGCTGAGGAGTATGGATCGGCATGGGCAGATCCTGCTGTACGCATCGCTGTCGTAGAACAATTCTGCTCGTGGTCGGCGTGAAGGATAAACAAGACGTCAATCGCTCTTACCAAAACCGGGTTCGCCTTGTAATGCGGCTCCGCAACCTTCCACATCATGGACAAGAAGTTAGCTGGGAATGGAAGCTCGTTATCTGGATAGACGAAGGGCATTCCAACGCTAAAACGGTGCGCTGCAGCCGCCAAAGTTGGCATCTTTGCTATCAAGCGCACGATCTGCTTCTCACGCACCTCAGGATTGTGAATATCCTTGGCATCAGAGTAGAAGGTAGACAGGGCGGCTACCGCAGAGACAAGCATACCCATCGGGTGTGCATCGTAATGGAACCCTTCCAGAAAGCGCTTTCTAACGTTTTCATGAATAAATGTGTGATGGGTAATATCATTCACCCAGGCGTCGTATTGAACTTTATTGGGGAGTTCTCCCTTCAGCAACAGATACGCTACCTCGAGATAAGTTGACTCTTCGGCTAATTGCTCAATTGGATAGCCGCGATAACGCAACACTCCCCCGTCGCCATCTAAGTAGGTTATCGCGCTCTCGGTCATGGCCGTAGTGGTCAAACCAGCGTCGAAAAACCAAGTACCGGGAAGAATACTTCGCCAAGCATCTGAAGATATTCCACCGTTTTCAATAGGGATCTCAACCGACTTACCGCTGCGGTTATCGGTGATCGTGATCGATTCTGGCACGACTAATGGCCTCCGTTTACTCTTTACGTGGAAATGCTCAAAACTTTTTTGAGTATAAACAAGTTTGGAATCACTCTGCAAATTACCGTATGATGTCCACCCCTAAGACTAAACACATTTGACGCATTTGACCAATTTGTCACAAAACATTTAAAAAAAAGGAGTCGGCATCAGGTGAAAACGCCCAGTCATCCACTTTGAACAAGGATGCCAAGATCTTGGTTCAATGCGTCTTACCACGCGCTTGCTCTTGGATCTATCGACCATAACTTTCCTGAGAGTAATATATTATTTGCCAAAATGGCGACCCGTTAAATCAAGTTAAGCTTCTTTCCTCAAAAATCCTCATGACCAAGCCACCGGCTGATTAAGCATCGTCGTACCTTTACCTGTAACCATGAGATCCAATGGCCTGCAGCAAAAAAGCGCTGGGTGGCGAAAGATGCGAGAAAGAACATTCCAATCAGAATAACTCTACGGCAAATACCATTCCGACTCCCCTAGAGTCAGGATTCACCAAAAAGTCAAAGTTCGCTTTGGCAAAGCCGCCCGACCATCAAAAAGGGATCTAAAGCACTAAAAGCCATCGCCGATGACCCAAGGCTCATCCAAGGGAAGTCCTAGGCTCAAAATCGAGATAACTTTCATTCTTTGAGAAAAAATCAATAGCGCAAATTGTTGCAGAAGGCCCGATCAGAAAATCGCCCAAACAGCATTCGATCTTTACTGCAAGTTGACGAATTAAAAACAGTTAATACAATCTTGCATTAACCCATCTACAGCAGACGCGGTCCCACTCTTTTTCAACCTAGCCCATTAAGTAAAGATATAGTTGATTCGAGCCGCACCTTCTTGGCGCCCAAGAATTTGGTCATTTGCGACAAAATCCACCACCTAAAAGTTACTTTATCGAATCAAATAGACAAATAGGTCAATAATATTGACACACATCTAGTCTCATCTATCAAAGTATTCGACACTAAATTACGCGAATTATTTATCCCTTATCTTATCCTAGGCACTTTATCATTGGCCCTACTCCGACTGAAGCCTATGGACATAATGCGCCAAAGAAACCCCTGGCCATCAACGTAGTTAATCCTTCGCAATGTTAGCCAGGGCACCCTTTATGAGGCAAATAACAGAGATAACAAGTACTGGCCGTAACCTCATCCCGCGGCAAAAGCCCAGCATTTTCCAGTCACAACCGCACTAGACACAACGTCACAAAATTCAACTAAGAGCTCCTAGTCGAATCACACTCTAGGATTCTGCAGGTTTATTCTGAATATAATGCTTGAAATTCAGCCCTTATCATTAAAAAGAAAAACGATAGACATTGGTTTCTCTGATCTGAAATCCCTTTCGGAGATAAAGTCGATTTGCTGACTCTCGATCCGGACGCGAAGTTAGGTCAACTGTCTTTGCACCCAACGAGAGAGCAAGATCAAGTGCAAAATCGACCAACTTGGCACCAATCGACATGCCACGCTTTTGACCATCCACAACCACATCTTCAATGATGGCCCGAATACCCGTAGGGATCGAGAAGGTTACCAACGTCAACGTCCCGGATATTTCACCGTTGCGATCGCGGGCCAAAAGGAGCGAGATATTATCATCATCGATCAACTTTTTTAGGTCTCCAACTTCGAGCGGCCTCGCCGAAGAAGAAAGTTGAGGAATCAAAGCGTTAAGCGACGCTAGAGTCTCACCATCAGCTGACCTCGCCAACTCAATCATCACATCTTCGGCCACCACTACCACCTTGGTAAATCACTTACTATCTCTAGATTCTCTCGGAGCGATTCGCTCTCGCATTGAATCAAACTTAGCGCCTCTTACTCATCTATAAGACTCTCTAGCGCCAGAGACTGACACTCTAGAGATCCAATAGATTGATGCCATTTAAAGTAGCCAGACCAAGAGATGTCCAACACTTCAAATACCACTCCAGATCCAAAGGCCGCAATATGGCCGATCTGGTTTACAAAATCTAACCGACCACCTGTGCAATCGGTCCCAATGGCGGTCATAGCACCTCGGGAATATCTCAAATTGAAAACTACCTCGGTGCAAATTTCTCCTTGTCTATGAGGATCCACACTTTTCATTCAGATCCCACAGGGGCCCAAACCATATTTCAGATGAAAACCATCCATTCATTGAGAACACCTAGCCATGGCTGAGCAAAGCTCCAAGAATCAGTGCCACTGCCACAAAAGAATGAACCATCTCTGCCACGATTAGAACCAAAAGAGGTAGTTTTCAATTCAGCGGGCAAGGATAAATGGCCTTTGGGTCCTGGCCGACAGCATTTGCATAGAGACTGGTTGATCAAACTGGAGGTTATTGCTTTATCTTATAAGTCGTCTGGGTGGCTTTATCCAAAGATGGCTTTTGAGCGATCCAGCCTAAATCGTTTGAGCCCCAAGATCGAATGGTAAAAAGTCGTCAATGACAGTATCGATTCAAAAATCCTAGTTGGGACGCTATCTGGAGATCTCTGGAATTATTGGACCGCAATTATAAAATCGTTGGTAGTTTTTGAGTTGTGGATATTTCTAGAACTACATTGCTACGATGGGCCGAAGCCCTCGGAGGATCAGCTCGGACTGGTCTCGGCTTTACAAAAAGCCTTTATGAGATCGAGAGGTTCGAAGAGATATTAAAGATTGCATCAGAGATACGAAGTTGCGCCCAAATCAGTGGCCTTGGTATAGACCCCGAGTCGAGCGGTGATGAGATTTTTGACCATTGGCTCCAATCCGTAGGGGATGGAATTCCAGGTTACGTAACTCCCAAAAGTGCAATCGCCACGATCGTCGGCAACGAAAAGGGCGAGATCCTCCTTATCCAAAGGTCAGATTCTGGAATTTGGCTATACCCTACTGGATGGGCTGACGTTGGATATTCGCCATCCGAAGTAGCCACAAAAGAAGTCAAAGAGGAGACTGGAATCGATATCGAGGTAGTTCGGGTCTTAGCCATTATCGATGGTATGCGAAGGGGATATACCGCGGTTCCCTTGTATTCAACTATGTTCTACTGTCGAAGCATAGGAGGAGAGCTCAAGGCGCATCCTCTTGAATGCCGGGACGTTGGTTGGTTTTCTCGTAACAACCTCCCTTCTCCAATGGTTCGCCCTGAATCGTGGATCCCTATGGCCTTTCGCGCAATAGACGGAATTATAGATGAGACCCATTTTGACACGGTGAGAACCCCCTTCTGGCGCGAAGAGTAAAGTAATAGAGCCAATACGAAGTTCATAATCAACCATGGCTACATGGCTATCTATGAACCATTGCTAATCATGAACAAAGAGTCACATCTCCCAAAGATAGATAGCTCCAGCAACAAGCCATCTTCCAAAAGGTCGCTTCGACCATCTAGCACCCGAGCTGCATCACCCGAATTGCATCACCAGATGAATCGAACTATCACCTATCACCTATCCGTATCACGCAGGATATAACGCAAATAGCTCTCGGCCTCATCAATCATTTCAGAGGCGTATGCAGTCGGATCCATGGCTGCAAATTCATCTTCGTCAGCCTCGTCATCATCGGTCTCAGAAATTCCGAGTCGGGCTAGATAATTAAATACTTCATCGTCGGATTCCACCAATTTGGTAATGGAATCTTCGTAATCGCTAACCGCCCCATCTAGCTCCGATGCATCAAGGGCGAGATGGAAAAGCTCGCCGATCTTTGCCACCAAAGCCTGAGCGGCCTTGGGTGAAGGCGTCTGTACTAAATAATGAGGAACAGATGACCACATGGTAGCGACAGAGGCACCTTTGCCATCCAATATTATCTGGGCGGCGCCCATCATAGTTGTAGGACCTACGAAGTTATCTGACATCAACCCCAAGGATCTCATCAGCCGAGGGCTATTTGATCGAACCGAAACTTCAGATGGCGAGGTATGTGGCGCATTCACAATTTGGCCACCCAAAAATATCGTGTCATTTGGATTAAAGGTATTGATGACATCCACGACCAACGCACAGTAGCTACGCCATTCAACGCGAGGCTCCAAAAAATGAACCAAGATAATATCGCGATTGCTCGAGACATCCTTGCCTTGGTAGATCTCAATCTTGGGCCATTCTATATGACGGTCGATCCCATCGGTAGTTGATATAAATGGGCGTGTTGAATCATAGTCCACGAAACGATCGACGTCGACTTCTGCAATTCTCACAGCATCAAATGCATCTCTCATGTACGCCAGCGCCATGAAACCACCGCGTGCCGGATCATCCTCCCCTTCAAAGGCCGCGATAAGCAAAGGATTCACCAATGCTGTCGGGTTCTGCCTAATCCACGAGACTTCAGTCATAACTACACGATAGCAAGAAGTTGGGAATTGAACTTGGAGTTGTGGGTGCAAAATAAGATATCCACCGACCCAGCCAATTAGACCAGCACCATGCATGCCATAAAAACCACTCTAAAGCGATCTAAAGCGATCTAAAGCGACCATTGGCTATGCCAAGAAACGACGGCTACGTCTGTGAAACCCATCTAGGTAAAAGCCGACCACGAATCAGGATTCGACTACGTCACCCAAGGATTCCACCTCAACGCCAATCTCAACCAGCCATGCCAATCCAGAGGTAAGGTCGATAGCATCGCCTTCTAGCTCGCATACCAACCAACCGGTGCCGTCTTCAACGTTGGCCCTTCTAATGTCGGCCATGACCCTGTGATCCAAAGCCAAGTGAGCCAATACGGGCTGAGTAACCAGACCAGGGGGGTAGATCAATTTAACGCGCTGATGTGCCATATTCAAGAGCTTAAACGGTCACGAGTCGCTTCTCTCACCTTATTTGTTATCGACCGATAGCTCGGTTAAGATTTCCCGAAACAAACCCCTCTAAGCTCAAGGTAACGTAGAGATAACCCAGCTTCTTTAGGGCCCGAACGACTTCATCTGCCTCCTGTATCAGCTGTGGCATCATCTCTATTTCAACCTCAATCCTCGCAGTCTCGTCAAAGTCCCTGACCCTTACTTGACGATAGCCCCGCAATCGAAGCTCCCGCTCAGCACGCTCAACCCGGCTAAGAACTGCGATTGTTATAGCAGTACCATATGGTACACGAGAGGATAGACAGGCAGAGGCTGGCTTATCATGAATAGGAATTCCCAGGGCAAGAGCGTGCTGACGAATCATCTCTTTAGACATCCGTGCCTCCAGTAGTGGAAACCTGGCTCCGGCCTCTCTTGCTCCAATTTGGCCCGGCCGATAATCACCCTCGTCGCTAGCGTTTACGCCCAGAATAACGACTGCGTCACGACTTTTAGCTATCGGACCCAGTCGATCCATTAGCGCTGACTTGCAGTAATAACATCGCAATTCATCATTGACTAGGTATTCCGCCATCTCAAATTCCCTCGTCAAGACTGCCTCGAAAGATAGACCTAGCTCCAGAGCTAGTGACTTAGCCTCTTCAAACTCACTTCTTGCCAAAGAGGGTGAATCCGCAGTTACAACGAGAACGTTCTCCGGGCCGAGCACCTTATTCGCAAAGACACCAAGATACGTGGAATCAATTCCTCCCGAAAATCCGACCACAACCGACCCCATGGCTAGAAGAATCTCCTCTAGCACATCAAGGGCACTATCTAGTTCATCAACCACGCCCCAAAACCCACTTTCTAAATAAATTTGCCCCTAGGGTGCTAATCCAGGGGCAAAAGGAAAAATCAACCACTATCTAGGGCTAGAAAGAGGCGGCTAAGACACTCTCGATGTCCCCGATCACTCCGGTGTAAAATGGGCCAAACTCGCCATAGAGTGCAGACGCTTCGTCGAAGCGCATCGTGTAGACAACTTCCTTTAGATCGTCGGGGCGAGCTCCAAAAAGGGTCACTCCCCACTCATAGTCATCCACTCCCGTGGAGCCAGTAACCAACTGGACGACTCTACCGGCAAAAGCTCTGCCAGATGCACCATGACCAAACATCATTCGCTCGCGCTCCTCGTATGACAAGGAGTACCAGTTATCCTTCTCGCCTCTCTTTTTCGACATACCATAAAAGCAAATATTGTACATCCCACTCGGAGGTAGGAGTGGATGAAGTCTGGGCTCCTTGCGATCCTTTGGCATGCCGCTCGCATACTCAGAGACCTCGGTCATAGAGACATAGGAGTCCACCACAGACAATCCAGAGCGCTCTAAATCACGTTGAAACTCCTTTAGTCGAACAAAACTAGGCCCTAGTGCTAGAAAACCAATCTGCGCCTTATGCCCCAAAAGGCCAAAGGGGATAATCTGATATCCATCGGCAACAGCCGACTTATGAGCTACCATGACGCTCGCGAAATCCAAGTTTGCAGTGCCTTTACAAAAAAGATGCAAAACAGACCAGCCCTCCTTGGGGCTAAACGATTCATCTTGGGAACTTAGGGGCGGAAAGACCACTTCAGACATAACTGTCTCCTTATAATATTGCGATCGATAAAATAACCTTGGTCACCCGCAATAACAGGGCGACCAAGTGCCTTGTAACTCGAAAACCTAGCTCGAAACCGTCTGTCCGCACCATGTAAATACTGTAGCTTCGTCTAAATGACACTGACTTACCGTCTAAGCCTCTTCAGGCTTAGTCATTGGAGCAACAACATCAAGAGCAAAGTCTTGAACAAGAAGGGTCGAATCGCCAGATATCAATGCCGCAGTATTAGGCGGCATAGGAAGGCTTACATCAGGAGTCCTATGGTCGCGATGAGCTGCTAACACAGCATTGTGATAGTGCTCCAACTTGGCTATAAAGGCTGAGTCACCATAGACCGATCCGTCAAGCAAAGGACCGCGTCGTCCTTCGATTATCGCGGTGATGTCCTCTCCTGTAACGGTCTTGTATGCCTCGAGTGCATGGGCTACAGAAAAAACTTTATCCCTATTGTCCTCGAGCAAAATCCGAACCCGACGGTAGAGTTCGTCCAATTTAGCCTCTATACGATCGCCAAGCATTACTGGAAGATCCTTGCCTTCGCGCCTACCGGAACCCTTGCCCCCTGGCCGTGCCGATCCGGTCCCTGATTTTTGAGATATAGCGTGAGAGGAGATCGTCGACCCCATTCCCCAATAGCCCTCCATGAGTGTCGCCACGGTTGTAGCCGACTCAAGGTCTCCAGAGACGCCCGAAGAGTTATCGCCATCAAAGAACATTCTCTCCCCGACCAACGAAGCTAGCGAGACCATAATGTCGGCTTCGTATTCGCTTCTCCAACGAGTGAACTGATCCTCTGGTGGAATCGATGCGACCAGACCAAGGAAATTACTTCCTTTTTCAATGGTTGCAATATCAATAGTTAGGTGCTGTCGAATCTTGACGGCAGCTACAGCGTGACACGCCTCATGGATGGCCACAGCATGGCGATCACGTTCGATATACTCGACATCGTCAGGCGGTCCGAACTCCTTGAGTTGCTTAGCTCGAACGACATCCCTCCAAGTTATCGAATCCCTGCCATCGCGAATCGAAATAATCAAAGACTCATTTACCAAATCCTTGATCGTAGCTCCGGTGGCATATGGAGTAATGGTTGCCAAGCGATCGATCTCGTCCTCAGTAAGTTCATGATTGACCTTTTCAAGATAACCTTTGTATGTTCTAATACGTCCGACCTTAGACGGATAACCCACTCGATATATTCGATCAATACGCCCAGGTCTAAGCAATGCCTCATCAAGAGACTCAGGCATGTTGGTGGCCATCATAATCAACATACGATACTTGGGCGGATCCTTGGGCTTTAGGCCAAAGGCCCGTCGTACTGTACGATTAAAAAATCCACGAGGCTTCTTGAGGCCTGAAATCTCAGTCAGAAGGGCCTGAAGGGTCCCGGAACCACCCATGCCACCCCCACCCATGCCACCTGCGCCAGCAATAAATCTGGATAACCGACCCCTAGAATCTGGCTGGTCTGCTATGGAATCGCCTTGATAAGAACGCAAAACTTCTGCTAGAGAGGCTGGACTTAAGTATGAGCTGCCATTACAGGCCGTTACATGGGACGAAAAAGAGTGTCTGTTGCTTGCATTTCCCTGCACACCAGATAGCGACCCTCTAGAACCAAGGGAATCCGCTTCATCGAAGAAGACAACGACCCCGCCGTAACGTACCGCCAATCGGCGCAGTTTGCGAAAAAGGCCTTTGACCTTCATCACGCCTACGCCCATAAACATGTTGATGAATGCTCCTGGGTCTACAAAGACAAAGGGATTCTCGGTCTCACCGGCCACCGCTTCAGCCATGAGGGTCTTACCGGTTCCAGGCGGACCCCATAAAAGGATACCTCCTGGGACGTATCCACCCTTTTCTTCTATAGCATCAGGATCTTTTAGAAAGATGATGTTCTCTTTGATGCGCTCCAAAACAGCATCTTGGCCCCAGACGTCAGAAAAACGAGTCTTTACGTCACCCGGAAAATAGACGTCTACTCCACCCTTGGAGAGAAACCAAAAGAGGCCTACAAATTGAAGAATGACAAAGACGAAGCCGAAGGCCAATTGCAATACCAAGGGCATAGAGGAGGCTAGAGCAGCTGGAGCTTGGAACAGAGCAGTAAAGACCGAAAGGTGGTAATGAGCTGCTAGAAAGATATCGAGAATCGCTAGAACCCCAATGTATTTTAGGGCTCTGCTCATCCTATATTTAGTCCAATCGTTCATATTCGCGCTGCGTCGCTGAACTCCTGAAGAAAGTACTTGGCTAAAAAAGGTGTTCCATTCTGGGGACTGCTCGGCCACGAGGTAGTGAAGTTGTCGAATCCCTTCGATGGCAAATAAAAGAACCAACCACCAAGCGGCGTTAGCCTCATGGATTATCGACTGCCACGTTGACATTAGCGGATTCGCCGAAGAAGCCCCAACAGTTAGAAACAAAAACAGAATTCCTAAAATCAAAAGAAACTTGATTCGGTCCCAAAGCTCCATCTTGGGGCGTGTCTTCATCTCTACGTACTCTGGCGAGTCGAAATCGTCATCGTCATCGTATGGATTACCCATACCTCGACGACCATTTTTTGGCCTCATCAATTTCAGCTCCTAACATTCCAAGAGTTAACTATTACATTGATCGTTGCCTTATTAGCTTTGTAACACGTCAAATCGCATCCAACGCCAATTAGGTAGACCCAATTTGTTCCGGAATCAACTTCGGCGACCTGATCTAGCACTGCGGTGGGCTTCCCAGCTTGCTTTATGTAAACAAGCATCTTCGACCCCCGCATTCCCGATGGTGTCACAAATTCACTATAACTTTGTGACGA
This sequence comes from Acidithrix sp. C25, assembly GCF_904848545.2. Taxonomy (NCBI): domain Bacteria; kingdom Bacillati; phylum Actinomycetota; class Acidimicrobiia; order Acidimicrobiales; family Acidimicrobiaceae; genus Acidithrix; species Acidithrix sp. C25. The sequence continues at coordinate 162,372 of NZ_CAJHCI020000003.1, read as the reverse complement.
ATATGTTGCCCCAGAGTATGTATTACTCGAAGAGAGCGGGTCAACTGGCAACAACAACTTCCTCATACCGGCCAATGAGAAGGTGTCTCGCTGGCTCGCAGAAAGTTTTGTGGCTTGGCTGATTCCAAAAGGCTGATTAGAAAAGACACCGTTCAAATTGGCTATGTTGCTAATTTTCTGCGCCGTGAATACATTCGCCCAGTTACCCGTCTCGATAGCCGACAGTTGACTTTGAGAGATCGTCGTCTGGGTAGTAGAAAAGACTTGCCTTGGTCCAAAGTCGGTCCAATTCGATGGAACCTTAAAGTACATATCGGCGCCAGCCGCGCTTTTGAAGTTATAGAACCCAAAGCTAGAACCACATGCGCTCAATATTACTGGGGCCAGGCCAAATAGACCCACGCCAAACAGTGGGCGCCATAGGGGCCGTAGCGGCAAAAACTTCTTTGTCACCTTGCGGATCCTATAGTCGGACAAATTCAACCTTTTCCGAAACCCTTGTGTCGAATATCATAACTCAACGATACTCAACCCTGCACACTAATAGATAGTGGCATTTACTGTAATTCTGCTGAAAAATCAATCAAAGTTAAAAAGACTTTGTGGGTAGGAACAAACAAGTTCCTACCCACAAAGATCAAGTAATTTCGAATAAAGAAGCGCTCAAAAAAGCACTTGAGCTACTCCTAGTAGTCTTCCATGCCACCTTGAGGCATTGCTGCACCCTTTGGCTCTGGCTTGTCTACAACAACTGCTTCAGTTGTCAAGAACAGTGCGGCGATCGAAGCGGCGTTTTGAAGAGCTGAACGAGTAACCTTGACGGCGTCGATAACACCAGACTCAAAGAGATCCTCGTAAATTCCAGTTGCCGCATTTAGCCCCTCGGCACCCTTGAGGTTCTTAACCTTGTCAACTATTACGCCACCCTCGAGGCCAGCGTTTATAGCGATCTGCTTCAATGGCTCTTCTACAGCCTTTGCTACGATTCGAGCACCAGTAGCTTCATCGCCTTCAAGCTTCTCAGCTCGCTCTAGAATAGCCACTTGCGATCTTAGAAGGGCTACGCCGCCGCCAGGAACAACGCCCTCTTCAATAGCAGCCTTTGTAGTAGAAACCGCATCTTCAATGCGATGCTTCTTCTCTTTGAGCTCTACTTCAGTAGCGGCGCCTACCTTGATGATTGCAACGCCGCCCGAAAGCTTCGCTAAGCGCTCTTGCAGCTTCTCTCTATCGTAGTCAGAATCTGTATTGTCGATCTCTGTCTTGATTTGGCTTACACGACCCTTGATGTCGTCCTCTGAGCCTGAGCCTTCGATTATCGTCGTCTCATCCTTGGAGATTTCAACTCGTCTGGCATGACCAAGAAGATCTAGAGTTGTATTCTCAAGCTTCAATCCAACTTCTTCGGAGATCACTTGACCACCCGTAAGGATTGCTATGTCTTGCAACATAGCCTTACGTCGTTCGCCAAAGCCTGGAGCCTTGACCGCTACTGACTTGAAGGTTCCGCGAATCTTGTTCACTACTAGAGCTGCTAGTGCTTCACCTTCGACATCTTCTGCGATGATGACTAGTGGGCGCGAGGTCTGCATTACCTTCTCAAGCACGGGCAGAAGGTCTCTAACCGAAGAGATCTTCGAAGAAACCAACATGATATAGGGGTTATCCATTGCGACGGTCATCGTCTCTGGATCGGTAACGAAATAGGGCGAAACATAGCCCTTATCAAAACGCATACCCTCTACAAGATCCATCTCCATGCCGAAGGTCTGAGACTCTTCAACCGTGATGACTCCATCTTTTCCAACTCGATCGATCGCCTCAGAGATAAGGCCACCGATTTCATTGTCTGCAGCTGAGATCGATGCGACCTGTGCGATTTGGCTCTTGGACTCGCTTTGGCGAGCAAGCGCCTTGAGAGAGATAACAGCTGCTTCTACAGCTTCCTCAATACCTCGCTTGAGCGACATTGGGTTCGCGCCAGCAGCAACATTTCGCAGACCTTCACGTACCATCGACCATGCAAGCACGGTCGCCGTGGTAGTTCCGTCTCCGGCAACATCGTCGGTCTTCTTGGCGACTTCTTTTACGAGTTCAGCGCCGATTCTCTCATATGGATCCTCAAGCTCTATCTCCTTGGCAATAGAGACGCCGTCATTAGTAATAGTGGGAGCTCCCCACTTCTTTTCGAGAACAACGTTTCGTCCCTTTGGTCCAAGGGTAACACGTACGGCATCAGCTAGCTGATTCATTCCGCTCTCTAGGGCTCTTCGAGCCTCTTCATCAAAAGCAATCAATTTTGGCATTTATTGCTCCCTCCATTGGGTCACCGTTTAGCACTCTCAATACTAGAGTGCTAATTAAAATTTAATGTAGCTTTCTCTAATAAAAGCTCGCCAACGCTACTTCCTCTGAAATCTAGATATGTGCAACCGACACTGCAAAACCGACTAAATCCCAGTGGTGCTTACAACTTCACCCACACCACTGGCATGCGACACCCATTGCCACCATGGAACTTACCTAAAAAAGTTGATAACAACGCCGAAGGTTCTGAGATAGGAACTATGGATCACCATGGTACCTTCCATGTGCCTGGATCTTTAATCACCCAAGAGAGTCAGAAATTCTTCGCTCAAGGCCGCTCAAGGCCACAAATCTCAAAGCAACTCGATCTGAATCTCAATGCTTGACAATCAAGGTCAAAAAGCACCGCCAGCCACCGCTGGCACTATTGAGATAACTTGGGAATCGCTCACCTTGGTTTGTGGGCCATCGAGAAATCGCACATCTTCATCGGCCAAAAAGATATTGACGAATCTCCGGATCGCACCTGAATCATCAAAGATACGATCACTCAATCCCGGAAATTGATCTCCTAGATCGGCTAGTGCTTCACCTACATTTTCGCCATTTACTGTTACCTCTGACACACCGTTAGTAAGACTTCTAAGTTGAGTAGGTACACGAACCGTAATAGCCATTATTTTGAGCTCCTTCTTTGTGAATTTAAAAAATCAAAAAACCCATCGAGTGAGGGGCCAATTGTGATGGTGGGACCCGTCGTGGGGGCCAACGCCTCTACAGTCTTTAGGCCATTGCCTGTCACGTAAGCAACGGTCTTTTCCCCCTTTTGCACAACGCCCGCCTTGACCAACTTGGCTAACGTCGCGATAGTTACACCACCTGCGGTCTCTGCGAAGATTCCCTCAGTTCGTGCTAGAAGCCGGATACCATCTAAAATTTCATCATCGCTTACCGATCCAAAGGCTCCGCCGGTCTTTCGCACAATATCTAACGCATAGTAGCCATCTGCTGGATTACCAATCGCTAGCGATTTAGCGATTGTATCTGGTTTCACTGGGCGAATAACATCCACGCCTTGATCAAATGCCGATGCCACCGGTGAACACCCGGCGGCCTGAGCTCCAGATATCCTGACCTTAGGTTCCTTATCCAAGAGGCCTACGCGATAGAGCTCGTTGAACCCCTTGTGGATCTTTGTCAGCTGACTTCCAGATGCAACCGGAACAACAACATGGTCAGGACTTTGCCAGCCAAGCTGCTCTGCAACTTCAAAGGCTAGAGTTTTAGAGCCTTCAGAGTAATAGGTTCGAACATTTACATTGACAAAAGCCCAATCTGGAACTTCAGATGCAATCTCTGCACAGAGTCGATTTACATCGTCATAGTTTCCATCAATTGCAATTAAGTTGCCGCCGTAGATGGCGGTAGTAATAATTTTAGCTCGCTCCAAATTGGCTGGCACAAAGACGTAAGAGTCCATATTCGCCCAGGCTGCGTGCGCTGCTACGGAGTTAGCCAAATTTCCAGTCGACGCACAGGCGGCGACCTTTAATCCGAGTTCTCGAGCTCTAGTTAATGCAACTGAAACTACACGATCCTTGAAAGATCCAGTCGGATTCAAGGTGTCATTCTTGATCCAAAGGTCATCTAGGCCAAGGGCCCTCCCCAGACGTTCAGCTCGAACCAGCGGTGTAAATCCTGCCCCTAATGAGACATAGTCGCTCCCCTCTACGGGAAGAAGATCACGATAGCGCCAAATCGAAAGCGGTCCGCTTGCAATTGATTCACGAGATATAGAACGAGAGATCGCATCGTAGTCGTAACTAACCTCAAGAGGTCCAAAGCAAAATTCACATACGTGATACGCCTTAGCCTCGTAATTCTGACCGCACTCTTTACAGGTCAATGATTTTACGTATGACAAGTACGTCTACCTCCTCATCGGTCGGGCATTGGCACCTGGTATTAACACTGGTTGCCGCGGTTTCTTCGGGCCCGTCCCTCAACCGCTCTGGATGACATTTAGTTTTATTTGACCAAATAGTTTACTGCCTGATTTGGCAAATGATGCACACTATACCTCCATGGAAAGATGCCTCAAAAACGATCTAAAAAGCCTCTCGATTCACGCAAATGAGCTGAGACAAACATCAAAGATGGCATAAAACCCTAGATCCAAAACCTCAAAAGCGAGCTAGTCTAACGAGACGGCGCCAATGGCATCTCTCAAGCATTCTTTGGTATGGATAATAGATCGATCCTCGCCGTAGCGTTCTGCCAAAGAGACAAGTTCGACGCCCTCACTTAAATGATTGCGATCAAAATCACTCGCAATCATTCCAACGACTACTACAATCCTGCGAGACAGGTAGGTACATCTCTCGATGATTCGCCCAACCACCTTGCCGTTGAAACTCTCATTGTCCAAGCACCCCTCGCCCGTTAGGACTAAGTCTGCCTCCAATATCAGCTCCTCTAGGCCAAGAAGCTCGCTCAAGTAATCAAAGCCAAGTTCAAGGTCACCCCCGGCGCAATAGAGCATTCCAGCAAGCCCACCTGCGGCGCCCGTCTTGGGAAGACCAAGGGGACTTCTTCCGAATCGATCCAAAAGTTGACCGGCAATAGCCAGCTGACGTCGCTCCAAAAACCGAACCTCTAGAGGCGTGGCCCCTTTTTGGGGAGCAAAGTCAGCCGGTGCATCCAAAAAAGTCGTCTCTACGTCAACCAACGCAGTCAATTTCAAGCCTGGAAGATCGATCTTTGGCCCCAACGCCACAAGCGCGCCCCAGCCTCCATCGGTTGTTGCCGATCCACCACAGCCCACCACAATATGAGTAGCACCGTCCTCGATCGCAGCCCTAATAAGCTGCCCTGTCCCATAGGTAGAAGCTGCAATAGGATCATTTTTTGTTGCCCCGCCGATAAGTGCCAGCCCTGAGGCCAGTGCCATCTCAACAACTGCGTCGCCATTTCGAAGCAGATGGTAACGGGATTCGACATCTTTCCCTAGCGGACCTCTTACCACCAAGGGGCGCGATCTACCACCAACTGCCTCTAAAAGTCCTTCCCCGCCATCGGAGATCTGCCTTGCGATCACACTATGGCGTGGGGTCAAAGCTGCTGTCGCCACTTCAATAAAGTCACCTGAAGTCAAAGTGCCACGAAACTTGTCAGGAAGAATCAAAACCTTCACTCATCTAAGGCTATTCGATTCCAAAATGACATTCGTGGTTCGAGTCACTAGTGTGTCGTGCTTTTAATAAATTGAACCTCAATTGCATTTGCGAATGGATCGAGTGGTGATTGCACTAGCTTTTAGGGGATATGGATCCATTAGTTATCGTTTCAAATCGTGGTCCCGCTTCGGCCAAAGTCACTCCCAGCGGGGATGTTATTCTCTCACGGGGCGGCGGCGGACTTGTGAGCGCGCTTAGCCCTCTGGCACAAGATGGCGCCATAAAATGGTGCTTTCCGATCTCATCCCAAGCCGAACTCGACGCACAGAGCCATGGTCTCTTTGGCAGATTCATGCAAGGGCTAGAGCCAATTGAAGTAGCCCCTGACGTTTACGACGCCGCCTATAACGACATCTCCAATAAGGTTCTTTGGTATCTCACCCATGGAATGTTCCAAACCTCAAGAAATCCCTCCTTCGACAGTGTCTTTTACTTAAGTTGGAAAAAGTACCTCGAGTACTCCAGCGAAATTGCCAAAAGTGTCGCTGAAATCGCTCCAAAAGGAGCGCGGATTATCCTTCAGGACTACCACATGTTCATGGTGGCACACTTTCTTGCACCACTTCGGCCTGACTCCTCCCTGGCGATGTTCTTACATACACCATTTTCGTCTCCGTCTGAACTTGACGTCCTTCCTAATGAGATAGCAAAACAAATTCTAGAATCGCTTTCAAACCTTGATCATCTTGGCTTTCATGCTGCCAAATGGCAGCAAAATTACTTAGATTGCGTAAGTTCCTTTGGGGCCAACCAGGCCAAACATTCTTGGGTTAACCCACTCGGTACCGACGCTATCGACATAGTCAACTTAGGCAACACGCCCCAAGTTGAAGAGGCAGCAGACAAATTAGGGGCCTTGGCTAACGGACGGAGAATAATTGCACGAATAGACAGGATGGAGCCATCCAAGAATATCCTCCGGGGAATCGATTCAATAGTTGAGATGTATAAGTTCTATCCATACCTTCTAGCTACCACAGTGCACTTTGCAAACTGCTACCCGAGCCGGGAGGCTATTCCTGACTATGGCGAATACGCCAGAGAGGTCCACGAAAAGGTTGAAAGCGCCAATAAGTACCTCCGTGAATTGGCACGACCGCTTAAGATAGAGTTGGAGAGCGACCCAATCGTACTTTTCTCGGAAGATAATTTTGCCCTATCGTTAGCAATCCTTCGAAGCTACGACGTCTTATTGGTCAATCCAATCAGGGATGGCCTCAACTTAGTCGCAAGCGAGGGCACAATACTGAACGAGCACGATGGAGTACTGGTCCTTTCCAAAAACGCCGGAGTTGCTGAGATCGTTTCCGAGATCATCCCCCTCGTCAACCCATTCGATATCAAAGAGACAGCTCTTGCAATCTCGCAGTCGCTTGCGCTCAACAAAGAACAAAGAAAGTCTCACAACTCGCATTTGAAAACTCGATTCCTAGAGTTCAATCCACAGTTGTGGCTTTCTAACCAGATCAATTGGTTCAATGCACCTTAGGTAAAAGCAAAGCCATCACAACATCCTGGGGCTTTTGACTAGTTAGCTTTGGTCCAAAAGCCCCAGTAATCGATCGATAACCAAAGCCAATTCAGCAGGCGACTGTGTCTTTAAATCGCACGTCTCGGCCAATTCGTCTGGGGTCTCACTTGCATTCGCCACAAGGATAGACAAGCATCGCTTCGAGTAGTTATCGAGGCGTAGCAATCTAAAGACTCCCAGATCTCCATAGTCATCACCACTAAATACAACCCTCGGAGTAAAGCTAAGCAACTCATTTACGACGACTTCTTTGGATGGCATTGATGCTGGAGCAACTTCAAAGACCATCTTGCCGGGACGAATTATCAATCCTTGCAGTTGTGCGAGCTCTTGAGAGATCCATGCGCCCAAAGGCTGGCGTATCTGTGGGGCGCCTCGATAGTGAAGACCAAAAGAGACTCCCTTATCCTCAAAGGCAACTTCGGGGAAGCTCATGCGCTTCCATCGATTCCTAAATTCCTCTAGTTTCTCCAATTCTCCAGCAGGGATCACTCGACGCTCAATCGAGAGACCCTCTAAATCAGAACTTTCAAAGCCATAGTGGCCAAAGAGACGAACCCGAAAATTTCTCGTTTGCGAAGCTAAAAATTTGAACTGCTCGAGGAGAAAATCTATCGGCCTACCCGAGACAATTGCTAGATCATACGAAGAAATTATCCTTCTCAGCAATGGGACGAAGAGAGGGTGCATTCGAGCCTTAGATGGCGATTCAACAATAGGCGCCAAGGTGCCATCGAAATCGAAGATAAAGCCTACCGACTCACCCACAGTTCTTGATGCATTGGCAAATTCCAAAAGCACCGCATCTAGGTCATCCAGCAATGTCTGAGCCTAACACAACGTTTATATCTGAAGGACTTGCAGCGCCGATTGGAGCTTGGGTCGAATATGGAACGGCATCAGAGACTGGAAGACCCAAAATCCTAGCAACAGCCTGACCCGCTACAACAAAACCCGAATAATAATAGACCGTAGTTGTGCTCAGATTTGACGCTCCTGCATTTGTGGGAGCTAAAACATTAAAGCCAAGCGCCGCCAACTTGGAAGTTATCGTACCAGCTGCTCCCGCAACCGATGTTGCGTTGGCAACCCTTACCGTTATCAAGGCGTTCGCCGGATTAACCCCAGCCGCAAGAGAAGTAGTCGGAGAGGTAGTCGGAGAGGTAGATCTCGATGATGCCCCTCGAGTTGAGCCCAAAATTCCAGTAGTTGTCGGGGAGGATGCAACTCTTGGAGAAGAAGTGGTTGCATGCTGTGGCAAGGTCGTAGGCGCAGAATCTTTGGCACCTCCAGCTACGGAGGAAACCGATGAAGTACCACTTTGAACGCTCGATTTAGATGACGAAGACGACGGGGAGGCGGAAACAATCGTAGGCGAAGGTTGGAGAGGTGGAGCGGCCGACAGCACGGTGCTGGTTGTTGTTGTTCGACTTGACGAAGCGTTAATATTGGGTATGCCAAAGGCTAAAAGGGCTATAAAGGCCAAGATAGCTACCCCTGTAACGGCTGATCCGGAGGAGACTCCCACCTTACCCAAACGGGAACGAGAAGGGTTAGGACTAAGATGCTTCGGCCTTTTTCCGGGATCCAACGGATTCTTGAAGATCTCGTCGTTGGGGAACCTACCATCAACCATTTACTTCCCCCTGTTTCACCGTCAAATTAAAAACAGTCAGATTTACCGAACTTTATAAGCATATTTAAAAATGAATATTCAATAATAACAATACTGTAATTTGAAAGACACTAGACAGCCAAACCAGAGATATTAAAGCCAAACCGAAAACGATAAGAATAACGCTGGGTCGATAAAAGCAAAAGTCGCAACGCCACCAAGGCGCTATCACCCAAGAGTTGGCCTTAGGGAAAGAATTTACTTTGATGTCTACGGAGCCAAAGTGGTCACCTAACGCTAGAATATTTTTCTCAATGCCGGTGTGGCGCAGTTGGTAGCGCAGGCGATTTGTAATCGTCAGGTCGTCGGTTCGAGTCCGACCACCGGCTCATTCAACCAATGAGGCCGACAACTAAACAGGGCAGATGCCACCCTCGGCTCGCAACCCAAACAATTCTGACCAAAATAACTATGACCAAAATAACTATGACCAAGTGACTTGACGGCTCCGCCATAACCGCTTAACAATGGCATGAGAAATAGGCCTTAGACTAGATCGCTAAAGTTCAGAGTCAAGGCCATCACGCTAAGGCCACCTTATAGGCTCAGTGATGGACAGCGACGACTGAACTTTCAATTTCACATAGCTGCTTGGGATATCTAAGGTTGACTAAGGGACTATCAACCACGCCGAGAAAGCAACATCCCCCCCTCTTCGCCTCGGAGGTATCGACAATGACCCACCAAAAGACTTCAAGGGTTCGCGTGTTCCAAAATATCTCTACATTGGTGGAGAATTAAAGAGTGCTTGAATTGATATTAATAAATCAAAACAGACGACCAAAGGCTAGGGCTGCAAAAGACACGCCCTCGCCCAAATCGATACCTTGGCAATCAACAGATTATCCGGGGGTGGCGGCTGACCTCAATCTGGCCACCTCAAAAAGTGAAATCGCGGCCGCCGCTGACACATTCAGAGAATCCAATCGACCCGCCTGGGGAATTCGAACCAACTCGTCGCACCGTTCAGATGTCAAACGCGACAATCCTTTGTCCTCTGAACCCAAGACTAGCGCTAGTCTATCCACCACCATAGGACTTATCGAAAATACGCTGGATTTTCCTCTTACATCAAGTCCTGCTCTAAAAACACCCAGCTCTTCAAGGCTACGAAGGGCACTAGGGACTCCAGAGACCAAAGAAAAGTTCAAGTATTCAACAGCTCCAGCTGCTGCTTTGGCTACAGTGGGGGTTATATGCGTAGTACGATGTTGTGGCAAAACAATACCGGTTACACCTGCTAACTCGGCAGAACGTAGAACTGCGCCAAGGTTGTGTGGGTCTGTAATTCCATCTACAACTACCAAAAACGGCGATTCCACTCCATTGACTAGATCCTCAAGATCAACGTCACGAAGTGCTGCCGCCTTTGCTAATATTCCTTGGCTACCTTCAGATCTAACCTCAGATTCGAACTTGCGTCTTGAGACTGTGAGTAGCGGAATTCTACGATTTAGCGCCAACTCTACAATCTCGGTGACTATACCCTTTCGCTCTACAGTCTCTTCGATCCAGATGTATTCGACAGTTCGCCGCTTGGCGATCAACAACTCTCGAACGGCCTGACGTCCCTCGACTTGTTCACCTCCCAAGGAGCGTCGTTTTTGAACGAAAGATTGTTGATCTCGGCCCCGACGATCTCTGTTTACTGGAGGTCTATTACGTTGTGCCATTGACTCTAAGTTTCCTAACGATTGAGTGGAGCCATAGGGCCCATGTTTGAAAATGGTCCTTAATGGCCATGCGCTACAACACAACCAAAAAGTAATAAGCGACGCCAACCAGAGGTTTCGCTTATTAAAAAATATTTAGATAGATCCTAATGTCCTAGATAGCATTGTCTCGACCTCGTGGAATTTAGGGGTTGAGATACCCCAGAGCGACAGCTTGGGCTACCACTGCCTCATTTCGTCCGAGCGAACCCACGTGTTCAGGGCTCTTAGCCTTTAGAGATACAGGGACCTTCAACAACTCGCTCAATGCTCCCTCGATCATACTTCTATAAGGCGAGATCCGAGGTGTTTGAAGGATAACCGTTACATCCACATTGATTACATACGCACCACGATCTGTCACCATATCAAGACATCTCGCCAACATCAAGGTACTCTTGGCATCCTTCCACTGTGGATCACTAGCTAGAAAATGATCACCGATACCTCCAAGGCCGACCAACCCCAAAATGGCATCTGCTATTGCATGGCAGACGACGTCTGCATCGGAGTGGCCCATTGGCCCACTGCCCGAGGAGATCTCCACTCCTCCAAGGTAAAACTTGCGTGTTGGATCATCTGAAATCGGGTGCAAATCATACCCAGAACCAATGCGCAACTTTGAGAAATCCACCATTACCGCCTCTCAGCTTCCGGGTTGGGCGCCTGATTCTTTTAGTCGGAGGTAGTCATAGAGAGCTCTGGCCACTACCAAATCAGAAGGCACCGTGATCTTAATATTTGTCGTCTCACCCTCTACGTAGGAGACCTCCAAGCCAAGTGCCTGTGCCGTTGAAATATCATCTGTCTGATCCAAAGTCGCCTGGGCAATTGCTCGTGCACTATTAAAATCAAAACCTTGTGGTGTTTGTGCCCCAAAAAAACCACTGCGCGAAATAGATTTTACGTGCCCGAAGTCGTCAATTGACTTGAGAGAGTCCGTGATTGGAACAACGGGAACAACCGCTAAAGCTCCATCGTCAATCTTTGCTATTACCCTACGATAAAGAAGCGAACTAGCTAGGGGTCGAGCCCCATCATGAATAAGAATGCTCCTAGCGCTTTGTGGAACAGCCATGACTCCATTACTCACCGAAGCACTGCGGCTTGGACCGCCGCTAACGACGATGTCGGCCATAGAGTCAAAGGTAGCCAATAAGTTCCCAGGCACAACCAAGACCACCCGATGCGAGTTATTTCGTGCCTGTTCCATCGAGATCTCCAGAACCGATTTTCCCTCAATCAGCTCAAGCATCTTTGGAGAACCAAACCGTAAGGAAGATCCTCCTGCCACAACCACGGTCCAGACTTCACCCCTTGTGGAAGTTTGAGCCATTTGCCAGCCTCTTCTAGGCCAATGCTGCGTCGAGCTTAGACTCGGCTTCGGCCTCGGCAACGCCTAGAGCGAACGTCAATTCAGAGACTAAGATCTGGCGGGCCTTCGAGAGCATCCTCTTCTCCCCTGCACTGAGACCTTTATCGTTATCACGAATCGTCAGGTTCCTAACGACTTCGGCGACTTGATAGATATCACCGGATTTAAGTTTTTCAACGTGGTTCTTATAACGACGCGACCAGTTAGTTGGCATACGCGCGTCTTTCTTCTTCAAAACGGCAAAAACCTCTTCAACTTCTTCGTCGTTGATTACCTCGCGGATTCCCACTTCTTCGGCCTTATCAACCGGGACCTTCAATGTCAGATCCCCAAAAGCTAACTTTAGTACGAGGTACTCCTTGGTTTCTCCAAGAAAGTCCATCTCCTCGCGCTTTAGAATTATGGCAGCTCCGTGGTGGGGGTAGACAACTTTGTCGCCAACCTCGAATTTCATATTTCTCCCGAAGCTAGATAGATTTACCCCTTAATTTTAGAGCTAAATTTCCACCTTGATCCCAAATACTTCATCTATTCGTCAAGGATATCCAATCATATACTCTTTTTTGCCACCTTAATCGGAAAAAAGTCGCTAACGTGTCTTTGTGGACATTGTGGAGCTTCTAGCCAATACATCGCTCTTTAGATCGCTAGACAATCAAACGATGGCACTCGTCCTAGCGAGCCACCGACGTATCAAACTCAAACGTGGGGACGAAATCTTCCATGAAAATGATCTCGCCGACTCGCTTTACATAGTAACTTCTGGAAGAATCGCAATCTTGAAGGCATTTTTAGATCGCAAGGAGTCCATGGTGGCGATCATGGAAACTGGAGATCTCTTTGGCGAACTGGGCCTATTCGATGGACAAGGACGATCTGCTACCGCAAGGGCAATTGAGCGCTCAGAGGTGGCTGCCATCTCCTACACGCCGATACGAAGCGCAATTGAGCATCGACCCGTCTTACTCTGGTCACTCCTTGAGCTATTGGCGAATCGCCTACGCCAAACCGATGACGCCCTCACAGATGCAATGTTCCTAGATGTCACCGGTAGAACCGCAAAACGACTCCTGGAGCTGGCAGCCAATTTAGACGAGTTCATAATTCCACTCACCCAAGAAGAACTCGCGGGGCTAATCGGAGCTTCAAGAGAACGAGTCAACAAGACACTTGCGGCCTTCGTGCGGGCTGGTTACATCGACATAAATGACCGACTATATAGGATCAAAAATAGACCACAGCTAGAGATCATCGCCGGATAAATTTTGCCCTATCGATTTGATAGGGCAAAATCACCTCTACTCGATCGCAATCAGGTCATCCCAAACGACCGAGCTTGTCTTTTGTAGATCTATAGCGTTTCCTTGCGCAGAGCCGGAAAAGCTATCACTTCGCGAATCTGAGAGGCATCACACAGCAGCATCGCCAAACGATCGATGCCAATTCCAAGTCCTCCAGTTGGAGGGAGGCCATATTCGAGGGCGCGAATATAGTCTTCATCCATATTCATTGCCTCATCGTCTCCGCCTTGAGCAAGTTCAACCTGATGGGCAAAACGCCTTCTCTGTTCGATCGGGTCATTTAATTCAGAAAATGCGTTTGCTAGCTCTCGCCCAGCTACTATGGCTTCGAAGCGCTCGACCCGATCCGCCTTGGACCTGTGGTCCCTAGAAAGTGGTGACACCTCCCTGGGGAAGTCCATAACAAAAACAGGATCCCAAAGGCTTGACTCTGTCGTTCGCTCGTATATCTCCAGTAGATATTTCCCGGAACCCCATTTGCTATCGCCCACAATTCCAAGTCCATCGGCGATCTCTTTGAGCTTTTCAATAGGGGTCTCGAGCGAAATCTCATACCCGAGAGATTCACTCGTTAGGTCTTCTAAGGTAGCTCTACGCCAAGGCGTTGTAAAATCGATCTCTCTGTCTTGATATGAAATCTTTGTCGTACCAAAAGCATCAAATACCAAATAGGCAACCAAGTTTTCAGTCAAGGTCATCATATCTTGATAGTCCGCGTATGCCTCGTAAAGTTCTAGCATGGTAAATTCAGGGTTATGACGAGGAGAAATTCCCTCGTTCCGAAAGACCCTTCCAATTTCAAAAACTTTATCGAAGCCACCAACGATCAATCGCTTTAGGTAGAGCTCAGGAGCAATCCTAAGGTATAACTCCATGTCTAGAGAGTTGTGGTGAGTTATGAATGGCTTAGCTAAAGCGCCTCCGGCAATTGGATGCAATAGAGGAGTCTCTACCTCTATAAAATTCAGGTCCTCGAGGTAACGTCTCATCTTCGACACCATGCGAAATCGTCGAGTCAGTGCGACTCGGGTCTCTGGGTTAGCCCAAAGATCCACATAGCGCTGGCGATATCGAGTATCTACATCTGAAATTCCGTGCCATTTATCGCCAAAGCTCCGTTGCGCTCTTGCAAGCAAAACAAAGCTATCTATAAAGAGTGAAAGTTCTCCCTTTTTGGTCTTACCTACAAAACCCCGAGCGCCGATCCAGTCTCCCAAATTCAAATCGCCAAAAGCATCAAATCGCTCAAGATCATTCGATCGCGCAAAGAGTTGGATTGCTCCATGCTGATCTCTCAGTTCAGCAAATGCAACCTTACCTTGTCTACGAAGAAGCATTACACGCCCTGCTAGGCTGTGGCGTTGCGTCGTAACCTCGCCATCGGCGATATCTCCGAAGGTGTCACGAATTTGCTTTGTCGTCATGTCGGGGTCGAAAGTATATGGAATCTCAATATCAGAGATATTCTGCGCCACAGGAGCCCCTTTGGAATACGAAAATTAACTGTCATCTAGCTTTAATTGCCAGTCTAAAACGCGTACGAGCCAAATGAGCAAAATCGTCAACGCACCGGTGTGAAATTCTTCTCGTATAAAAGTCGCAGTCCGTGCAATGTAAGCCATGGCTCCACCGCATCCACCTCTTCGCAATATGGCGCTACCACCACTGCAAGACCGCCGGTTGCAATCACTTTAGCCTCTTGACCCAACTCCGCTTTAAAGCGCCGGGCCATTCCATCGGTTTGAGCAGCAAAGCCATAGAGAGCACCGGACTGGATCGATTCAACGGTGGATTTGCCAATGACACCCCTTGGAGCGACCAACTCGACCTTTCTAAGTGCCGCAGCCCTCGATACCAGCGCATTCATGGAGATCTCAACCCCCGGACAGATTGCTCCCCCTAAATATTCTCCTTTGGCAGAGACCGCATCAAAGGTCGTGGCTGTCCCAAAGTCAACGACTATAAGTGGCGAACCATAGAGATCCATTCCGGCCACAGCATCTGCTATTCGGTCAGCTCCAACCTCTTTAGCGTTATCGTACAAGATCGGCATGCCTGACCTAACTCCAGGTCCAATTATCAAGGGTACGACACCGAACCAATTATCCGTCATCTCCCTCATGGTCTGAGTGACCGAGGGAACCGTAGAGGAGATGACAACTCCACTGATCGAGCTCAATCGATCGAGCCCTTTCATCCCTAGGAGTTGCACCAATAAGAGCGCGTATTCATCCGCGGTCTTCTCTGCGACTGTAGCGACACGGAAATGATGAGTCAAGCCGAAATCAGCACTCCGCCCAACCTTTACCTCACCCATTACGAGGCTTTGAGACTCATAAACTCCAATTACGGTGTTGGAGTTACCAACATCTATCACGAGAAGCACTGACGCCTAGCCTCCAAAACTTACTTATCGAATACCCCAATGTTATCGATAAGACGAACTCCGTCGTAACTCGCCGCTATAAAAAAGCGAGATCCATCTTCAAATAGCGATATCTCTTCGAGACTCTCACCTCGCACATGTGCAACATAATCGACCTTGCATTGGGCGCCTTCGCCCCCAGCGCGATCGATCAAAATATTAGTCATCGATTCAAGTACCTCATCTGAAGGTTCGTTTTGAATCGCCAAGCCACGGCCAAATGAAAAAGCAGCATATATTCCAGCTGCAGCATTCCTAGCTCGAGGCGTCAAGAGAAGGTTTCGCGAAGACATAGCCAAACCATCCACTTCACGTAGGGTTGGCACCACAAAAATCTCAATTGGAAAATGAAACTCGCACACCAGCCGATTGATCACCTTGACCTGCTGGTAATCTTTTTCGCCAAAGAACGCCGTTGCGGGACCAATACAATTGAAAAGCTTTCCAACCACATTGGCTACGCCATCGAAGTGACCCGGCCGAAACTTACCTTCGAGGCCCTCAGAGATGCCCTCTACTCTAAAACCTATCTGCATTGGCTTTGGGTGCATCTCATCTTCGCTTGGGGAAAAGACCAGCGCAACCCCAGAATTCTCAAGCAAACTTAAGTCGCGTGCCAGATCTCTTGGATAGCGCTCAAAGTCCAAAGGGTTATTGAACTGCAGTGGATTCACAAAGACCGAGACAACAACCAAGTCGCACTTTTGCTTAGCGGCCAAGACCAAGGAAAGATGGCCTCGATGCAACGCCCCCATTGTCGGCACAAAGCCGATCTTCAAGCCTTGGGCTCGGCTCTCCTGAGCAAAATCAAAGAGCTCTTCGCAATTGTCTATTACCTGCAACCTTTATCGCCTACCTAAATCAATTGGATTTAACCAAATAGCACACAAGGATCATTGTTCGCCAGGACTCTAGCTATACCAGCTCGAATCCGAAGACCTAATCACATAGGAATCTGCCATCGCCGGCTCATCGTCGGTAATTGCCATCGTAGCCGACAAGTCAAAACGCCCCTTGAGGTCCAGCCTAAGTGCAATCTCGGGCGACAACTCATAGAGTGGCGCCAATACAAAGAGTCGCTCATGAGCTCTAGGGTGTGGAATCACAAGATCACTATCGTTTAGCTCACCGCCACTCCAATAGATAATGTCGATATCCAAAGATCGCGGAGCATTAGGATAGGGTCGAACTCTTCCTGCGCTTTCTTCGATTCGATGCAACATCTCAAGCAAGAGATGAGGTTCCATGTCGCACTCGATCTCAACGGCGATATTGTAAAACTCCGCCGCCTCATCGCGCATTTGCATCGGTGAGCTTCTATACAAAGAAGAGACGGCAACGAGGAAGGGAATTTGATCCAAACCCAACCGTAAAAACTTCCTGCGATCTCCTAAATTGGAGCCCATGGACAGAAAGTAAGTCAATCGGATTCTCCATTTCTGTTCAGGGTCACCTCAACACCCACATAGGCCAAATCAGAAGGCATAGGTGGGCGCAGTTTCTTGACCAAGACCCAAATCGACAAGATAGTATCGAAGCGTTCCATCAAAGTCAGGGCAATTACGTAACCCAACCTTTCGACCAGATCAAAGCTCATCCCTTGGACGATCTCTTCTACTATCGTCGCTGCTAGCGAATAGTCTATGGTGCCACTGATATCGTCATAAAGAGCCGCATCTTGGATGCTCAGCCTCATCTTGAGACTGATGGAAAAGTCCTGGGGTGTCAGGCGCTCCGAGGGTAGCAACCCGTGAATTCCCCTTACAACTAAGTCCCTGACCTCAACGACTCCTAATTCAATGGCAAAAGAGGAGCTGTTAGTACCTTTCGTCATAAACAATTAACGGTAGCCGGCAAGACGACAAAGATCGATGGTCTCTTTGACATCATGCACCCTCATGGCTGATACACCGTGGCGATAACACCATGCCGCGGTGGCCAGCGACCCCTCCAAACGATCCTTTGGCGGGGGGATCTCACCTTCATATCGCGCCGCTACTTTTCCTATAAATGTCTTACGCGAGGTGCCTACCAGAACCGGAAAGTCACAATCAGCAAGAAAGTCAATCTCCCTCAGCAAGGCTAGATTATGCTCAATTGTCTTGCCAAAGCCAATCCCTGGATCAATCCACACTTCGGAGATTCCTAGACGTCTCCCATATTCGCCGCGTTCAATTAGAAAGTTCCTAACTTCGAAGACGACGTCACTATAGCGAGGATCGCGCTGCATTATCTCCGGTGAAGCTTGCATGTGCATGGCCACCCATCCCACCCCCAAATCTGCGGCCACGTGCGCTAGCCCTGAAGAAATGTCGTTGATCAAAGTTGCACCTGCCAAAACGGCACGCCTTGCCACTTCCTCCTTGGTGGTATCAACTGAGACTCGCACAATGGGGCTAAGTGCCTCAACGACTGGAATTATCCGTCTCATCTCTTCGCGAGCATCTATCGAAAGCGCCCCTGGACGGCTAGATTCCCCGCCAATATCCAAGATATCTGCACCGGCTTGAGCCAAAGAAAGCCCGCGAGAAATCGCCTTTTGTGTATCGAAGGTCTCTCCACCATCGGAAAAAGAGTCGGGCGTGACATTTACAACGCCCATAACTAACTTCATCTTTAATCACCCCTCAATTGACCTTTAGCCATGGCTCTGACCAACCATCGGATCTCTTCTTCCAATTCCATAAACAACTCGACAAAGGAGCCAGAGTTACTTCCTTGCAAAATCACAATTCCAATCCAAGTGAAAAGCTAAAGATCATCTGAGTCAGATCGGAAATCATCCATGATAAGAGATCTAGCTTCACGGCGTAGATCGCTATTACTGGTTAACACTCCCCTGGATGCCACAGTCACAAGGCAAGAACCTGTGTCTTTAGTCTCACGCATTGTCATGCAAAAATGAGTACCTCGCACCACTACCAAAACTCCGGCTGCACCTATTCCATCTTCAATAGCCTGGGCAATCTGACTTGAAAGTCTCTCTTGAATTTGGAGGCGTTTTGAAACTACTTCGACGACTCGGGTCAGGTTTGATGCACCCGCGATCAACCCTGCCTCTCCCGGAAGATAACATAAGCTGACTTTGCCGTAAAATGGCAGCAAATGATGTTCGCACACTGAATGAAAGGTAATGTCATTGACTGCGATCATTTCATGGAACTCACCGCCAAATCCGCCGTTTAGGTATCGTGATGGGTCATCGCTCTCTCCTGAAAGCAAATCACACCAGAGCTCGCCTACCCGTCTGGCAGTAGCAGTACGCGCCTCATCGTCGAGGGGAACCCCTAGGGCGTCCAGAAATGCATCTGCCGCCTGAACGACACGTTTAACATCCACTGGTAACCCCTAACCGTCTCATAGAGCAACCCTGGAGCTTTTAGTAAATAGATCCACAATCAATCGGTCTTATGCGTTGCAATATATGGCAAATTCCTATATTTCTCCGCGACGTCTAAACCATACCCAACGACAAATTCATTTGGAATTGTAAATCCAACAAAGCCAAGATCCAATTCGGTCGCGTCAACACCCTCTTTTACCAACAAAGCGCAGACTGACAAAGAGGCCGGATTACGAAACTTCAGATTACGAATCAGATATGACAAAGTAAGGCCGGAATCAATAATATCTTCGACGATCAGGACATGGCGATCTGTAAGATCGATATCTAGATCCTTTAAGATTCGAACTATTCCCGAGGTCTTCGTAGCCGATCCGTAAGAGGAGACCGCCATGAAATCAAATTCCACCGGTACTTCTATCTGGCGCGCCAGATCTGCCATAAATAGGAATGCTCCTTTGAGAACCCCTATCAAAAGCAGATTCTTGCCTTTATAGACCTCTGAGATCTCTTTACCAAGTTCTCGAACGCGGCGATTCAAATCTTCCTGCGAGACTACAACACCAACCAAATTGGGGTCGTTGCGACTCCACACTTCAGGACCGGACACCATAAAAATCCCAACTGCTCATCATAAATGATTAATCCTAGAAGATCCTAGGCAATATCCGCGGACGATCTCTTGTTCAGATCCTCAAATCCCAACATCTCGAAGAAGAATTCAACAATTACGCATTGATTTTTCTGGCGGAACTCTCGCTTTAGGAGAAAACTCATCGCCTAAAGCTAAGGACCCCCATCCCGAATACTTTTGCTTAGAGAGTCTCGTCGCTTTATGAACCTGCTACAACGCAATGAGCCCATAAATCTTAATTAGTTCAAGATCAAGGCAAAGAAGAGTCTCGGCTATTTGAACGCAGATTTAATCTACTCAATCGTCTTATAGTCAATGACTCCTCGACGCCCCGCTATCTCCAAGCCCCGGGGCAATTGAATCCTAAAATCCAAACGTCCCAAAACTTTACCTTCTAGCTCCTCTATCTGTGCTAACGATGGCGGGTATCCAGTTCGCCGTTCGATCTCCAACCGCAGAGCTCGACGCCTCAGAATTGAATCGGCACCACAAAGCGCTATTGTACTTGTCACATCAAGGCAAAGAGCAAGACTATCTAGATACCGATCTTCATCGAATAGAAGAGTTGCGGTTCTATCAAAAATCGGAACTATGTCACGGTGCGCAATTTGCGCCAATAGAGGAATGACCTCATTTCGAATTCGGTTCCGTAAAAAATCAGGTGAAAAATTAGACGAATCTATAACTGGATTTAGTCGAAGTGCAGAACAAATAGCGATGGTCTCGGACTTCCTCAACGTTAATATAGGCTTAGTCGGATCTCTCGCCATTGCGCTCAAGCCTCGCATCCCACTTCCTCTGAGCAGATTTAGCAGTAGCGTTTCAGCTTGATCGTCCATGGTATGACCCGTCGCGATCCCCTGGGGAAATGCACTTTTACGTTCGTTGCGAGCACGAGCTTCAAGATTGGATCGCCCTTTAACGCTTACTTCAACCAGTTGGAATTGAGCCCCAATCATCTCAGCAAACTCGCTCACAAAGTGTGCTTCTTCGAAAGAGGAGTCCCTAATCTTGTGATCCAAATGCCATATTTTGATCTTGTGACCCGCCGCGACCGCCAAAGAGGCTAGACAGAGCGAATCTGAGCCTCCCGAGACTGCCACATTCAAAATCCCATTCGATGGATCGGGGAAAAAACACCGTTTCAAGATCTGATCGATGGGCTTAACCTCAAGGGAGATTGCCATTCGAATGACTCTTTGCGATAAAATTCGGCTTTGGCTCGATACGATCGACATAACTCAACCATGCTAATGCAAGCAGTGTGAGATGTGAGGAAAGGCGAACTAAAAACGGCGGATAAAAGGCTAGATCAAATCAAAATCAGGACTTGACCAATGGCGTCAAAACTCGCTCCATCCAGCGATCTGGCCTAGAAATCTCATCCAAAGTCGGCATATTTTCACTCGCCATAAACAGAGTTTTGATGCCATCTCTGCCAGCTGCGTCGTCGATGGCTTCAAGGAACGATCTTCCGGCCGCATACTGTTTCACCTTGGCATCTAGTCCATAGAGCTGCGAAACGATTTTGCTAACAAAGTTCGGAGATTCACGTCGATCATGAAGTACCTCCTCGAAGTGATCGGCCTCTTCAATTATCCCTCTTGCTGCACGAGCCATTACAAAATCGGCATGTCCTTCGAGAACGCTCATGAGGCCACCTATCTTCGAGAGCGACTTACGTTGTTCTTCGGAGACAAAGATTCCCGCTAAACCCGCCTCGGCAAGGGGATTTCTACCCACTCTAATGTCCTCTGCTACGCGTACAATCGCCCCAAAAAGATCCGATGGACCCAAGTTGACGCCGTCAATCAAGGAAGATATCAGTGAACGATAATAACTATTCATCCAGCTAACAGATTCAAATTGGACCTTGTGTGTTAACTCGTGCAACAGAACCCATCGCTCAAATTGAGCTCTTGGGAAGCCAAATTTAGCCTCTAGATCCAATATGTTAGAACCAACCATATAAATTGGCACAGTCGTATTCTCGTCAGGGTTTACGTTGGCAAAGAGCGCCGCATCATATTGTCCCAATACCCTTTTGGACATCCATCCAAACAAGAGACCAAACTGAACCGCACCTGCGTTGGCGGAAATGGTTGAAAGACCGCCTGGAAGCTTGGGTGCAAACTTATTCAACATTGGATCCATTAGCGAAGCCATGGACAAAACATTTGAATCTACCCACTCGGATCGAGTAGTACATCTTACGGAAATAGTCTTATCCAAAAGAGTTAGCCCGCTCACATTCTCAACGAGATCAAGCGCTTGACTTCCAAAATCGGATAACGAATCGCTCATTCGCTCGAGCGCGACCTTATCCTCTTTTGGAAAAGTTGAAATTAGACCTTTGGCAACCTTGGCTGCCGTATCCCACGCTATCAAATTAGCACCTCCGTTGCTTTGCCTAAACTAGTCTCGTAGGAGCCAACGAGGCTTATCTAATTGATCTTACGCCCCCTAGTGCGCGGCACTGTAAGGGGCTGATGAGAGTAACAAAACTTTCCACTGTTGTATATGGATAACTTTGTGTCGCAGTTTACCTCTTTGCATATCCGATCTTTTGGATATGCCTTAGAAGGTCTCGACAGTCCGCTTGCCGGGGCTCCACCCACCGCTTCAGTTCTATTTGCCATATTAGGACTAACTCAAACTAAATAAAAATATTCCGCCTTTATCGGGCGGATCCTCGCTCCGAATCGATCAAATTAGAAATCCTTATCCGGAGGCTATCTGGCACTCGATCTCGGAGTCGATTGGCGACCATCTGTCTCAACTCGGATTCAAATTCAAAGGCTTCTAGACACGGTGAACACTCATCTAAGTGATGACGAATCTTAATGCGACGCTCCTCCGTGAGCTCCCCATCTAGAAATGTATACAACCTAGATATCACTTCTTGACACTCGATCATAGAGTTGCTATTAAAACTAATTCCCACTTCGGCCTGCTACCAATCCTCGATTCGTACCAAACTGATACAACTCTTTTTGAAGCGCTTTTCTTCCACGATGAAGCCTCGACATTACGGTTCCAATTGGAACATCCATAATTTCAGCTATCTCTTTGTAGGAAAAACCCTCCACGTCGCTCAATAAAACGGCTAAACGAAACTGGTCAGGAAGCGATTCAATCGCCGCCTTTACCTCATCGTCGGTAAATGACTCTAGCACTTCCTCTTCGGCGGAGCGCCCTGCTTGGGCTGCCTCCAATCCTCCGAGTCTACGATATAGATATAGGTCCTCTACGTCGTCTAGATCACTTTCGTCTGGTCGTCTCTTTTTTGCTCTGTAGGAGTTGATAAATGTATTTGTCAGAATTCGATAGAGCCATGCCTTCAAATTCGTGCCTTCTTGAAATGAACCATACCCCCTGTAGGCTTTAAGGTAAGTTTCTTGAACGAGATCTTCGGCTTCAGCCGCATTTCGCGTCATACGTAAAGCTGCTGAAAATAACGCGTCCATAAACCCCATCGCGTCTTCAACAAACTTGATTTGTTCTGCCATGGTTAAACATCCTACGGTCTTTTATAAGCAGATCCTGTGAAAGGTACCGGTCGTCCAAAATTCATAAAGGCGCTCTCACCTTTAAAAAATCCTCAAATAAACATTAAAGCTGATCCTGAGCCTTAAAGTTCCCACTATTGGAAGCTAGTGCTAATTTCTCGCAATTTGGTCTCACTTTATTTCTTCTCAACTATCAAAATCCCAAGGATCCCGTCGTGTACATTCCGCCAAAACTCAAAGTTGATCCGCATAGGACAAAAGACGACTTGGGTGACTTGATTGGTTTCCCACCAAGACTAATCCGGATTTTTATCCCAAGCAACTACGCCATTTGGTTCCAAAACCTCGCTCTAGAATGGATGACGTGTTTAATTCCCCCGCTCGACGTGGATTCGTATCTCTTGCCAGTGCATCTGTAATTTGGGGTGGGATGTACGTAGCAAGCGATGCGCTAATGCGACAAATTCCTCCCTTTGTCGCTTTAGAACTAAGGGAATTATTAGCTGCAATAGTTCTAATCGCCATTGCAAAAAGGCGTGGCCTGTTGCACGTGCAGCGCGAAGACTATCTTTCGTTCTTTGGAGTTGGCCTCGTGGGATTTACCATCTCTATCGGGTTTCAATTTACTGGAACCCACGATGCCGGTGCGGGCCTTGGATCTCTGGTCACTGCATCCTCACCTATCCTGATCGCAGTGTTGGGCGTGTTGGTGTTAAAAGAACACGTTCCACTATTGCGGTGGATCGCCATTGCAATAGCCTTTGTGGGAGTGATAGTCGTCCTTGGAACCCCCTCTGGAGGTAGCCAAGCGACCAAAGGTATCGTACTTTTATTAATTGCCATGGTTGCCTGGTCGATCTATACGATTTGGAGCCGTCGCCTTCTCGATCGCTACCACGCAATCACGGTCGTTGCCTTAGCGTCGGCAGTCGGAGCAATCACCAGTTTGCCTTTGGCCCTTATATCTGCCGCCAACACCAACTCGCCACTTCCAACGACCCTTTTAGGTTGGGGCGAAGTCGCCTATATCTCCATAATGGGCATGGTCATTGCCTTCTTTCTTTGGGTTTCGGGCTTCAAACACGTTGACGCTTCAAAAGGCGCCGTGATGCTACTGTTCCAGCCATTGACTGGAGTCATCCTGGGAGCAGTAATCCTCGGTGAACATATCAGCCAAGGAACGATCATCGGCGGTCTCCTGATTAGCTTGGGCGTTGCTGGCGCGATCCTTGTGCGAGATAAAAAGGTTGAGCGCCAAGCGTCTCCAACCTTAAATTAAAGACTGAAAGCTCGACCCCTATACTGTGACCAAAGTTATCCCGGCATCCAAGCTAGCGTAGCTTTAACCTGAATCCACAGAAATGGACCAGCTTGAGCCCCTCGGTGTGAATCCAAGTCGGTTTTTAGGATCTGATTTAGGTTTGACGGAGGGTCTATGGCTTAAATCTGGTTTCAGAGTGCCAAATATGACCTATTCCCTTTGTGGTTGAGCCTGTTTGGTCATTTTTGAGATTGTGAAATCTCATTTTGGGTATAGCGACCTAATCCCTTGTCTTCTAGCGCAGTTCCTTCAAGTAATATTCAGTGTGTTAGGTAACCAGATGTTCAGGTGATGGCGATCTCAAACTTTCTGATCCGATCAAGAGCCTCTAAGAACTTATCCTTATAGTGCCAGTGTTCTTCAAGATGCAGTATTACTTTTCTAGCTGAACGAGTGATATGTCCTGCGATCTGAAAGTAACACCGTCGAAGCTTTGGTGTGGTGATAACAGTTTGTGTAATAGCACCTATTCGTGCAGTGAACCGTGCCAGGTTGTGTGCAGTTGCACCGTGCCAGGTTGTGTGCAGTTGCACCGTGCCAGGTTATGTAGTTACACAAATAACTAACCAGACCAGAGCTAACCAGACCAGAGCCAACCAAACGGCATTAGCGTTCATGTATCTAGATGGAACATGATTCCATCTAGAACCTCCTTTGAGATCCTTGATGACTAGTTCGATCTGGGCATGTGCTCGGTGATCAGCCTCAAGGAAAAGCGTTTCGCCTTGTCGATCGGTAATAAATGCGTGATAGTCATAGTCACTAAATAGTGCCAGCTGAGACCCTGGAGTAGGCTTTGTTCTTCCTACGATAAGACGAACGTCTTGTCTATCTCTTGCAAATGCGCGATATTTCCCTGTATTTCCCTGTATTCAACTTCGGCTACATCAGCTCCACCTTCAAGCCAATAAGGAATTGAAGTCCATGTTTCTTCTGGTATGGCTGCAGTAACCTGCTTCAATCGTTTTGACATCCGTGTTGTAATGCAAAAGCGAACATTGCCTTGGCTGGCTGTGTCTCTTACGGCTCTTGAGTAGAACCCAGAGTCAAAACGCATGGTTATTTCACCAGTTGCTCCAGCGGCTCTGGCATTGTTGATTACCTGGGTTACAAACTCCCCGGCACCACGAGCGGTATTGGCATTGCCTTCACGAGTCACTATTCCAAGAATGTCACCTGTTTTACCAACTGCTGCTAGGTGTGGGTGATACCCCCTTAGGTTGGTATAACCAAAGTAAGCTCCTTCTTTTTTGTTTCCATATACCTGACATATCGTGGAATCAACATCAATGGTGAGCGGCTCATCACCTGGACCTGCTCCAGCTAGCCAGGCTCGTTTTAGCAACAAAGCTGCAACTCGTTCAACATCTGCGATGTCACTGGTCTCAAAACTACGCAAGAAGACACCAAACCTAGATGGTGCTGGCATTATCTGACCAAGAATCACTTGTGCATTTGGGCTTTCAAGGATTGCAGTGTCATCAATGCAATCACCACCGGCCAAGATAGATGCGACGATAGCCATAGCTTTTCTGCCAACATTTGCTCGTCCAGGACGATCCTCTAGGTCAATGTGTAAATCAAAGAGATCCCTAAGGCCAAGTCTCTCAGCAAGGGTGATAGGGAGTATTAATCCACTGTTGGAAACTGCGTTCGAATCGTCAAAGGTGACTATCAAACACTCTAAAGCACTAGCAGATGCTCGCATCTAAAAGGTGCTCCTTGAACTGATAGATTTGAAGTGTCTTCAAACATCATTCAACATGTTCAGAGCACCTTTTCTATGTCTAAATCAAAGTCGATCGGCTAAATTTTCGGTGGATCCAGGTTTAGTAGTAAGGAAGTCGGTTGATGTCACCTGGATTCGCAACCTCGACAGGTGCGTGGGACGAGGAGGCACCGGATGTCTTCATCCTGGGTGCGGGGATTTCCTTAGCCGTTGATTTATCATTCCCTGACACTGATACATTGGGAACTAGAGCACTTGACAAAATTAGTCAAGCAAACCGTTTGGGTATTGACCTTTCTATTCGGCCGGAGCAGGTGAACCTCCCCGCCCTTACGGACGGGGCTTCTGGCTCCGTCTGTTTGGTTGGGGTTTCCTAACATCGCTTCCATCACGCCACCTGACTATTCCGATTCTTTGCCAGCACTCCAGTGGTCGTCTGCGGACTTTTACGCTCACTTACTTACTTCCCGGTCTTATCGGCGTATTTGTGCTTTTGGCTTCAGATCAATTGGGTCTTCCAAGTCAGCTTTCCCACCTTTTAGCTGTGGCGGTGATTATCTGCATTGCTGGATTTG
The DNA here is from genome assembly GCF_904848545.2 of Acidithrix sp. C25. Lineage (NCBI taxonomy): Bacteria > Bacillati > Actinomycetota > Acidimicrobiia > Acidimicrobiales > Acidimicrobiaceae > Acidithrix > Acidithrix sp. C25. Next base: position 135,699 of record NZ_CAJHCI020000003.1, on the reverse strand, counting down.
CAGCCCGCAGTCAGATGCTTGCTCTATTTGCAGGACTAAGTTTCTTCGTCGGAATCGCACTCTCTAGATGCTCTAGTGAGTTCTTTAGCCGACTCAATATCTGGATACCTCCAGACTCGATCAGTGATATGGCTGCCGGACTAGTTCTCGTTGCTGGAGCGGCACTTCTTTACAAGCGAAGAAGACCGCCGCTTGTTGCAGCTAGTTGTCTAGGTGAGCCAGAAGAAACCAAATACCGCCAGCCAAATTGCCTCGATCAACCTAAAGGTGAATGACCAATGTCAGACTCAACAACTCCAAAATCAGTAATCAACTTATCCGATGCAGTACATCAGCGAAGTCGCCTCGCCATCCTTGCGGTTCTTTATGAACTATCAAGGGCAGACTTTCGCCTCCTTCATCAGTCAACAGGACTGACAGATGGGAATCTCAGCAGACATATCCAGGTGCTTGAGAATGCCGGTCTGGTAATTGTAGAGAAGGGCTATTCCGGGCGCAAACCGCAGACCATGGTGGAAATAAGCCCAGAAGGCATCCGAGCATTAGAGGCCGAAGTGGAGGTTCTGAAAGACTTGATCTCCGGAGTCAGCAAACAAGCAACCAAACCGATCAAGAAAAAGAAGAAAAGCCTCCAACGCTCCATCTAAACAACTGATCCATAGACCCTGCTTCGTCCAATTGAAGGTTAATCTGAGATAATAGGTGAGCTCTTTCTGAAGTGAGACGGGACCCCATACAGTTAGAACCGTCGCCGGAATATCAAATCCACGGGTAAGACTAATTTAGCTAAAACATACAAAACGACTTAGCAAGGAAGGTATTGATGCGAAGAGAGCCAGGGACTGCACTATTGCTCAGCTTTGGACTGATAATCGCAGCATGCGGTAGCACTTCGGCAGCGTCCCCGAATCCATCTACCTCTACCACTGCCGTCATAAAGCATGAAAGCACCCTTCAAATATCGGCCAACAAGTCTTCGTCGATCGTGGCTGGGAAGAACGTTCCACAGCAGGTAAATGATGCTTTCTATCTCTCTAAATCGATTGTTTACGTGTCACAGCAGAATGGTTCGGGTCCCACCTCATCTATTTTGCTGAGCAAAAATGGAGGTACCAGCTGGAAAGACCTTTCATCTGTACCAGGTACAGTTTCTTCAATCGATTTCGTCACTAATAAAATCGGCTATCTCGTTTCACGTCCGGTCAATGGAGGAGCGAATAACTATATTTACTCAACCACAAATGGTGGCAACTCCTGGAATCAGATATTTGCCGGTTCGATTTCAACAATAAAGTTTCTATCTCCAACTACCGGATTCGCCATGCTTCGCACTCCCAGTTCTAGCTCCCAGCCATACTCAGCTGGAATCTACAAGACCGTAAATGGTGGCATAAGTTGGTCACTCATTCCATCCCCGCTCTATTCCGCAGCTACATACGGATCGTTTAGTTTTAGTTCACCTAGTGATGGATGGCTACTGGTTGGAATCCAACCCTCAGCAGGCTCAGAGAATAAGTATCTGTACAAAACGACAGATGGGGGATCAAGCTGGAGCCTGGCGGCTCAATCTAAATTCTCTAGTAGTCAGACCCTAGTTACTAGCGGAGTGATGCCTGCCACTGGCTATGTGACGCAGCTTCAATTCATCTCACCCCAACTGGGCTTTATGGCACTTGCACGCTCCGGCATGTATGCCACCGACAATGGTGGGCTGACTTGGAACCTTATGAGCAAAACTCCAATGAGTGCTCACTCTCTACGCAATGTGGTGGGCTTTTCCGCCTGGAGCCGAACAGACTTTTCGTTTGTAACAGCAAATTCCAATTCATACTTATCAAGTTTCGTAAGCAAGAGCCATTTTGGAATCAGATTCGCGGAGTAGCGGATGTGGAGACGCAAACACACATGTATTGAGAAGTCGCTCTACCAAGGACATTTCAAAGTGCCTTCGGTTGAATCGGTATGCGAATTCCTCGAGGCATAAGTTGCTTATGTTCCTCACGTCCGTGGTATGTTCCGTCGATAAATTTCTTGCAGTTCCCTATCAGGATGTTGAGCCATTTGAATGTTACATGTGCTTGTTCGTCTTTGGATAGAGTGATCGAATGCGCTAGTCCAAGGTCTTTCAGCACATACCCCGTAACTTGGGTTACCATCACTTATCAGCTTGGTATCGGAATCTAAACGTCTCACAAAAACATCTTTGGGTGATTTAGCAGTGGTATCTTTGATTACTTCCATGAAGCAATGAGTAGGAGCACCATTGCTAATCGACACTCCAATTAGGACATTGGTTTGTTTTGTTCCCTTTCCTCTTCTGCCTTCGCCATGGCTCTCACCACCTAAAAAGAACTCATCTACCTGGACGTTTCCTCCAAGTTTATATAAACCATTTCGGTCAGCCATTGCTTTTCGTAGCTTATTTAGCATCAACCAGCCAGTCGAATAAGATACTTGAACGAATTTAGCAATGGTAGTAGCCGAAAGACCACGCTTGTCGTTGGACAATAGATAGATAGCGGAGAACCACTTGGATAAAGAGATATGGCTTCGATGGAAGATGGTTCCGGAGGTAACGCTAGTTTGACGGTGACAAGATTTACATTGAAAAAGTGGAGCTCGAGATGCTGCATTTCTTCGATGGTTTGGCCTGATTAAGGTAAACTGGTCAGAGTCACACTTTGGGCATCTAAATCCCTCATAGCAATAGCAATTTGATCAAATGATCTTCACATGCTTCCTCTGAAGCGAAGCGTACCATAAAGCCTGAGATATCCACCATGCCACCTTAGTAGAACATCTGTTCTACTAAGGATTAGCTCCAATCTGGTCTCGGTGAAGGCGAAACTTACGAAATTTGATAAGTATGTTCCAATTTCTGGCAGACCAATTCTTCAGGACGGATGACACTTGTCTATCCTCCCTATAGCGCGCAAAGCATCTTCGAAGGTGCAACCGGATTGTACGCGCTATCGCCTAGTCAGGGGATTTCAACAATAGGTAACACCAGCTCAGTGCAGAGACTTGGCAATGCTCCTACCGGAATTACGGAAATTGACCCCCTTAGAAAAAAGCTTTTGGCACTTGGAACTAGTGGCCTCTATCAGAGTACCAGTGGCACGAACTGGAGACGGATTCCACTTCCCAAGGGATGGTCTTTGCTTCAAGGGAAGTTTGTCAATTCCAGTTTGGGCTTTGTCGTTGCCAACAATAATGGTCCGGCCGGTTCAGCGGCAATTGACCGGACAACTAATGCGGGCACTAGCTGGAATAAAGTGAGTACTCCTTTTAGACCACTGGTTGTCGATCCAATTTCTAAAAACGATCTGTGGGTATTGGGAGGAACCAAGGTTCCTGCTACCAATAATCCGACAAAGAACGTCTACCAAATGGAGTGGAACCTCTATAACTCAACCAACGGAGGAAAATCTTGGAATGAATTTGTCACAAATTGGCAAACCATTGGTGGGATTGATTTCCTGAGCACTCAAGACGGTTACGTATGGGCCGGTAATTATCTCTATCACACTTCTAATGGTGGACATTCATTTGTTCGCTACACCCTGCCGTCCACTTTGGCAAACCAGGGCATATTATCGATGGCATTTGCGCCGGGCAAGAACGGCTGGGCTCTAGGTAATTCCCAATATCCGATATATCGAACTTCCAACAGTGGGGGGCTTGGGGACTTATCCTATGACATTTGAACCAATTGCAGACCGAACTTTGCAGTCTCACCGGGGATTCAATGGGATTGTAACGAGTGCTTAGAGAGTGGGGGAAATGGGGCTATTCTGCGATGAGATGAAAAGGGCCTGTTGCGGTGCCAGTGAATAGAAAAATATGGCCATTGAAACTTTATTTTCTGCTGCTATTAGTTCCAGGTGTTATGGTTTCTGACTGTGGAAATACGGCTGCCTCCAGTAAAGCAGGATTACCCAGCAGAAGTGCGGTTTCAAATACTTTATATGTCCAAAAGGTTGCCTTGGGAAACCTTTCAATATCACCCATTCAAAAAGGTAATGCAAACGCAAAGTCGAATATATCCTGGAGCGAGTCAGAGTCAATATTTAAAGCAGCTTCGGCTGTCCAGGGTAGCCATCAGATTGCCATCTTGGGATATGGGTTAGCGACGATCCGCTCTATGACACTGCCTCATGGGTTACCTGCAATTGCTGGTACGCCCGCTTGGATAGGTATTGCCTGGGGAGGTACAACTGGCTGTCCAGCTCAGAGCGTTTCCTCTCAGAAAGCAAGCCCAAATACGGAAATAGACCAGATATATACTGCAGTGATTATTAATGGTAATTCAAAGAGCAATTCGGTGGTTTATAAGAATCAAGGTCCGCTTCCCTGCGCAGGCAAGGTTGTAGGGCCAACTATTGAGCCCCTTAGCGTGGTGGAGTCAGTTAATTGGCAGGAACTGAGCGGCTCTACTAGTCGAAAGCTTTCCATTAGGTATGACTCAAGCTCCTGTGAGAAGCTGTTTTCGGCCGCTGCTAATGGCAATATGAAGACTGGAAACTTTCAAGTTTCGATAGAGGTCGCCAAGCCAATAAACGTTTCAGGTTGTATTGCTGATCAGAAAACGACTGAAGTTAGATTATTTCCCGCGGGCCAACGTGGAATAGGTGACTTTCCTTCTAGTACACAGGTATCTCATGCTCCGGTTGGACTAATAAGCGTGTTGCGAGTCTCCAAGGTCTATGGAAGTTGACCCACATGGCGTTCAATTGTTGTAATGCCAGTGAACCTAATATGTCGAATTTTTTACGGAATGAAGTCGAGCCTCTCTGGCAGTGACACATGGAATGGTTCGGTAAATATTATGGGGAAAACATTCTAAAAGGGGCTTCTCGCAAAAGCGTAGCAAAGTGAAACTCTTGCTATTTCGGTTGACATCTTGAAGCAACCTATTTGATGAAAATGCTCAGTATTTTCTGAAGGGCTATCGATGAAACGACACCTCTAATTTTTATGCGTTTTAGAACTGCAAAGGTGTGGTCACATTAGAGTCTTTGAATTTCTCCCCTATTCCAGCCCCAATGCCACCTTCACAAAGGCAATTTCGCATCAACTTCTGATAATCCTGCATACATGTTCAAAAGAGATATTCACAAAGCAGTCAACACCAATAAAGAATTTGCCGAGGCGCTCATACTTGCGCGACCGGCCTACATCTCAGAAATTGAACAAGGCGCAGCAATTGCCGAACCAGCTTTTGAAGCCGCCGCCACTGCATATACCGATCAAGCTCTAACCACATGTGCCATTGCCCAGCTCAGATTCAACCTACGCTGTTAGATGGCCCTAAAAGTTGTAACCTTTTCGAAAATGTTACGGACGCTAATCCGTCACGGTTCGTAAATCTATGAGAACTGCAACCGTCACACCCGCCATATGTAATTTCTCTCATTCATTGGAGGATTCAGTGTGTACAATGTGTATACTTGTATTCATGAGTCAGCCTATAACAGCTCGCCTAGACGAAGATGTTGTCCAAGCCATCGACAATGCCGTGGCTTGTGGGGTCGCTCCTAACCGAGGTGCGATAATATCTCGAGCTGTACGGGAATGGCTGAGCCATCACTCTGAAGAGGCAATAAAGGATTCGTACCGGAAGCGCTACGAGGCTATAGACCCTGACGAGCAGGAACTGATCGCAAAGTTGGGGATAAGTTCGGCAACGATAGCGATTGAAAGCAATAAGTGATCTTCAGAGGGGAAATCTGGGATGCCGAAATACCCGGAGTGGGTAGGCACCCAGTTGTTATTGCAACTAGAGATACCGCAGTTCCTCTCCTTACCAACCTAGTTTGCGTGCTGGTGACCTCGAAATACCGAGGCCATGTCGCTGAAGTTGAGGTTGGTCGCGAAGAAGGACTTTCTCACACATCAGCGACAAACTGCGACAATATCTTCACATTACCAAAGACCATGCTGACAAGAAGACGTGGATGCCTCGGACCTGTGGCTTTAGAAGCCTTCAACTCTGCTCTAGAGATTGCGCTGGGTTTAGGCAACTAGCCCTAGATTTCCGCACCGGATTTCGTAGGCGACCCGATACCCGCTTTCGTGCCATGAGAGTTGAGCACGATAAACCAACACCTACCAGCGCAATAATGTTTAGGGAATCGGCGAACAATAGGACTCAGCTGAAGGCGGTTTTCGTCCAGTGCAGTCCGCCATCATTGGTCCTCCATATGGAGTGGGGGCCACTGATCCATCTACCGACCAGTGAAGTCTCGACTCCCAGCCAAGCCGGAATACCCATTTGAGTGATCTGCTGCGTATCGGTGGCTGCGGTAGTCCAATTTTGGCCTACGTCAGTCGAAACCAGGAGTCGGGCCGTGAAAGTTCCACTGCCCCCGGTTGAACCAGTGGAGACGACAATGACAGAGGGACTTACCATAGCAATCTGGGTCAGATCCTGCGTCTTCGGCAGAATTCCGGCAATATTCCAGGATTGGCCGTCATTGGCAGAGCTGACTACGAAAGTGGCGAACCCGCTATGTGGACTGCATAGGCCGGCAAAGTGGCCTTGCGGTGCTGCGGCCAGATCAATCAGGTCCTCCTCTTGCCCTTTGCCGCTAGGGCCAAGACCAGAACATGGATCGTTCATAGGCTGCCATGAAACACCGTTGTCGGTTGAGCGGTAGACAACAGCCTGCGCCAATACCGGTCCCGCGGAGCTGCCATATAGGGCAACGAGTATGGCTGAACCAGAGCTGACGATCTGCGCTGTGGCGCTGCGGTCCGGGCTGGTGAGCTGGCTTATCAGTGTCTTCCAAGAGGTGGAACCAGGCTCTGACTCTTGCAAGGTTGGCGCGCACGGACCTGGACACCCCGTCTGGCTGTAAGCGATTCGGTACGCCCTGCCACTCGATACCTTCAACGTCTCCACATTCAGGCCGTGCTGCACTTGCCAGGTATGACCTCCATCGGTGGTCATTAATAGTCCAGGCCCAAACAGGTACCCGATTTTTGAACTCGCGAAACGTACATGGCTTACGCAGACTGCTTTGGAACAATTGACTGGACCGCCCTGGACCAGGGCAGGTGGATCCGGTAGCGGCTGCCAATGCGCCCCACCGTCGGTGGTGTGCTCGAGGCGGACGCACAAACCTGTGACACATGGCTGGGAGGCCATCGCCCAACCCTCGGTTCTACTTATCCAGCTCAAGTCCTGTAGAGATGCACCATTGAGGCCCTGCGTCCCCGTGGTTGAGAATGACAACGGAGACGTAGCCATCGGTGGTGGGCTAGGAGGAACTCCTGCGCCCTCCTTGATCACCATGCCAACCAAGACGCACTGATCCTGACACGTCGATTTCGACTGTGCGCCACCCACCGACGGTTGCGCGATGAATAGCCCCGATGCACCTCCACTGCTTGCGGTATACAGGTAGATAAAGCCACTACACGTATTCGAGTTGGTGGCCGATGCTGCACTTGCGCACTGGTAGACCATGACAGTGGCATCATGGGGGAACCCGGATATGCCTACCTGCAGCTGCTGACCGCCGACAAGACCGGTGTCCGGAGAGACACTCAGACTGAGCCCAGAAGACGCAGTTCTGCTGGTCGTGGTCGCCACAGACTCACCAGCAGGCGTATTCCCACTGGTGGTGCCACAACTGGCGGCCAGCAGTGCCTAGCCGACAGCGAGGAGTCTCATCCGGTGGGTACCAGACAGACGATACCCCAAAATCAGAATCTGCAATTTTTCCACCTGCCAGCTCCACTTTTGGAAATATGTGACGCCCTGAACTTTCCACAACTTTGAATGAAACGGGCCATGGCCAAAATCATATATCTAATACACTGTGCTCTTCCATTACGTCTTCGAATGCTACGTACAATTAGTATTCATCGTGGAACTGAGGTATCTCCTGGGCTAGGTCGCTTCAGCATCCTGTGTCGACATTTGTCTTAGGACATTTTGGATAAGCACCTCATTCTGGCCCCTCGATCGAAAAAGATAGCTAAGGGTCGCATTCCACACATTTGCCGTCGAATCGAGGATGGACCTTGAGATAACAAGAGGATCATTCCAAAGCTGAGAACCCAATCACAGGTGATCAGTGATTGCCAAAATGCACTCTGAGATATTTCTATTACATATTAAGATCCTATGACTACAACAAGTCCTAATGGACTGTGGATTTGTGGACCAAGAATATTACAGGTAGTCAAATTTGTAACTTTCGCCTACCGAGTTGAAATCGGCGACTCTTGGTCAACAAGACCCACAGCCCGTAGCTACTACTAAATCAACAAAAAGTTCTTCCTTTCCTAATCATCAAGATGCTGCCGTAGCATTAGCCCCACGTCCTAGAACCAACAATCCAATTAATTCGAAGACCAATACTTATGGATCATGACCGTTTGGGCCAAAGACTATAACTATGAAGCCATAGAGCCTCGAGTTGATCCATGGATATACGACAACCAGTGCCTTGCCTAAGTCCTAACGCCTAAATGGATAAGTTTTCCAAGCAATCCAATTCAACCAGTCAAGATTTAACCCAGTGGCAAATGTCAGTTATCGCAGTGGACTTTGACCCAAGAGAATTCAAAAATCTACAACCAGCGATATCTCAATCTGCTCAAACGCACTACCATGAATGGGTGGGGTGGGTCAAAAATAGGTTGCTGGCAACAGTCGTCGGCAAACCTCGAGACGATCATGTCGCTCCGTGCATGCTTGTATCTCCACTGTCGGACCCAGCGGTCAAAGACACAATGAAGGTACACGTTAGCGAGCATGGTGAAACCGATGCCCCTTGTGCTGATCCTTCGGTCGTCTTTGTGCACTTCGCATCCTCGATGACTCCTGCGGCCAACCATTTGTCGATCAGTCGCAGGATTCTTTTATCCGCAATGCGATGCTCGAGAAACTTCCTCAACCACGTTCGATCCAACTTGGAGAAGAAGTCGCTGATATAAGCGTCGAGTATCCAGTTCACCTTTTTCTCTAAGATCCCGACCGCCAGCGCATCAAGCGCATCGTGGGGGCTACGTCCTGGTCGGAACCCGTAGGAGAATCCGAGAAAGTCTTCTCGTATATAGCGTTCAACACCTCCACCACCCAACGTTGGATGATTTTGTCCTCCAGCGTTGCGATACCGAGTGGGCGTTGTCGTCCATCTGGTTTTGGTATGTATACCCTACGAGAAGGGCTTGCCCGATAGGCACCGTTGTGGACCCTTTGAAGAAGATCTTCGAGGTTCTCCCTCAGATTCTCTTCGTAGGAGTGCCATGTCACGTTATCGATTTCATGGCGCAGCCTTCGGGTTAATCGCTAAATAGGCGGCCTTCAGGCGGTCTGAGTCGATGTGGTGCAATAAGTGCTGTGAACTTTGCTTGCTTGTCCTTTCTTGCTACTTCGCGCACACGATCCAGCCCGTTTGACACACCTTGTCCGCAAGTGGGTCCGGTTCTGAGTCCGGGGCGTGTTAGGTCGGTCGTGTTCCCCTTGGCCAACCCCCTTTCCTCCACTACCTCCTTTCCTCCACTACCTCCGCTACCGGTCCCCCGGTTTTGTTCGACAGCTTCGTAGGTAATATGGGGTTGTCTGACTTCCCGCGCTCGTTCATCTCAGGCGTACGACCTTAGCCTTTCCTGAGCGGCCCACTGGGTGATCAACCCGACTGGCGAGCGCGGGATCTCCCGGTTCTCGCGCATGGAGGTTCCGTAGGTGCCATGGTTCTCTGACCGCGCGGGGCCCACAAGCAACTTGCGATAGCGCTAGCGGTGGTGTTGCCTTCCGCTTCCATAGACAGCGTCGGCACCTCGAATTCTCTGATTACGCGCCTCAATAGCCTGGCCTGCACGTGCCCCTGTCAACGCTTCGCCTGCGTCCTCGCGGACGCCGACGCATGACTCGGGGTCATCGTGGTTCGCTAGACCTTCGATGTAGAGCTCTTTCATCTCTTCCTCCATACCGGTTTATCCCGGCGCACCTACGGATCAGAACGCCAGGGGTTCGAATCCCTCCGAACTCGCTACATATGTCCAGCTAAAAGCCTATTTCTAGGGGAGCCCGTCAATCTTTGACTTTCGTTTGGTCGGTAGTTGTGAGTTTTTTCTAATGTAAGAGTTCGGTACCTCTGTTACACATTGGCCTTACCACCTGTTTTACACTTTCCAGATCGGCTTTGGTAGCTGGGCGACACTGGCTCCGATACCTGTGTTACAGTTTTTTCTTTGAAAATTGGCGACGCAATCACTTGGATTGCCTAATACTTGGCCATCGAGGAGGTCGCCATGTTGGTGGAGCTAGCTGTGACAATGAGCGTCGGCGCATGTTCGGAAATTCGTATAGTTGATGGTGGCAAAGTATTAGGTAAGAGTGCGGACAAGCGGTGCCTGACCATAGTTTGCAGTCCAACCTGGTTCTAGACAGAACTTGCCGCTTACCGCGTAAATGCTCTCAGGTGCACCAGGTGAGTGGTGTCGGGGAATTCTCGTTGAAAAGCTACATGCTGTAATTTCGCCAAAAAGAACTGCAAACGTGCACCTTTTGACTGCCAGTTATAAGTTACAGGGCTTTTACCAGGAACGATTCGAGTGTACTTTCGTGCAATACCTATCGTGACCTACTATTAGCGTACAAGGATAATATTTTCCCAACTACCGACCAAATTTATCGGTCATAGTGTTTTGACCAAGTTAGTAACCGCTTGGTTCCATCGTCTGCTCTCTCAAACGTTAGTCTTAGTACAACACTCGCGGACGCTGACCATGATCCACTTCGGTCGCCTTCAAGTTTATGCACCCGGACGGAAGGGTGTTTCTCGTTTTCGTCGAGAAGGCGTAATGCTTTTAGGAAAGTTTTGCGATCGGAGGGGGTAAAATCCCGAGACGCGAACGTCAGGAGGAAGGTTTCTGTAAATTCGAGAGATTGATATTCGTGGAGCACTTCCTCAGCTACCTAGAGATTCCAGGTCCTCTTCGCTAAGTCTCTTGACGCGGCCCTCTTTGGAATCTCGATGTGCCCTCTCCATGAGTTCACGGTGATCAGGAGTGTACGCCCAAGCATCTTCTAACCTTAGGTAAACGACTCGTCGTAAGACAAGGGCTTCTTGCTCCATGTCCACCTCGATCTCGAGCTCCGTGCCCTCGGTCAGTCCAAGCTGCTTTCTTACAGATGCTGGTACCGTCAGTCTTCCCGATCCATGTACAGTTACAGTTTCCATAACCTCGAGTGTACCTTATTGCCAGAATGGCAGTAATACAATTCGGCATAATGGTGATTAGCCAGGTAAGTCCAAGCCAAAGCAATACGAGTTTACCTTCACGACATGGGTGGAGTCGTCGGCTTGATAACTTGGCAATCCAAGGTTCAAGTTATGATCTTGAACCAGCAACATTACAAATTCAGGATGCCTCAGGGAAAGAAAGAAACGGATGAAGCTAGGTCCTATTTAAAGTAGCTTTAATAATAAGGAAGTCGGTTGGTGTCACCTGGATTCGCAACCTTGACAGGTGCGTGGGACGAGGAGGCACCGGATGTCTTCATCCTGGGTGCGGGGATTTCCATAGCCGCTGATTTATCATTCCCTGACACTGATACGTTGGGAACTAGAGCGCTTGACAAAATTCACCATGCAAACCGTTTGGGTATTGACCTTTCTATTCTGCCGGAGCAGTTCAGACACGGCCTGTTTGGGGTATGGCTGGCTCAGATTGCGGAAGATCAACCGTCCTTCTCAAGAGGGAAAAACAGCGCCGAGTCGAGCAAATATAGTCAACCCGTGAGATAATCCGGTCCTTCTGGAATGTCGACTGCATGCTCTTGCAGCACGGCGAGCGGCACGATGTCCAGGACGCGCTCGTGGGTGGATGCGAGTACCACGTAGGCCGCAGCACCATCGTGGTGGGCCCGGAACCAGTTTGCCGCGGTTACGCACCAGCGGTCTCCGGGAATCAAGCCCGGGAAGCGATACTGCGGAGCTGGAGTGACGAGATCGTTGCCGATATTGCGCTGATGTTCGAGGAAGTCGGCTGTTACCACGGCACAGATAGTGTGGCTACCCAGATCTTCAGGTCCGGTGGAACAGCATCCATTCCGGTAGAAGCCGGTGAGCGGATCGGTGCCGCACGGCTCCAGTTCACCACCCAACACGTTGAATTCGCCCATCCATGAAGTATAACACAACAGACTCGGCGCACCTTGGTGCTTCGAAGCTTTTGGTGGCCGCAAGTGAGTTATCAACCCATCGATAGTGACCATACGCCGACACCCGAGCCCAGAAACCAGACGTGTCCTAACCCGTCAATGACTGTAAACAACGACGACGCCCATGGGGCCTTGACCTTCCTGTTGCCAGCAACATTAAATTGACCCAGGATCAGCAACATTAAATTGACCCACCCTCCAGTAAGACTTGTCTGTGGAACATTCAAAACCACGGAGGAGTCATCAAATGCTGAAGGGCAGGACATTAATGAATTTAATTGAATTAAGATCACAAGGACACAGCTATCACAAAATAATTATGTATTTTCTTATACTGGTGTCAATCGGAAAGAGTAAAAACGGCTTCTGGACTGGAGCCCGAGAGGAGATTCGAACTCCTGACATGCTCATTACGAGTGAGGTCTATATCAGATCAGAAGAAACCTTAAATTACAAAAACGCATGTCATAGGCGGTGTCCCAACTACATATGGACAACCAAGAACGCTATTGTTTACAAAAATTATGTACTGATTTATGTAGTGCTGATTTTTACGGGAATAATAAAGGCCCTCTTCACCCTTGATCGGGAGCTCCCCCGATCTTCCTGGACTCATTGAAACCTCCGTCGACCACTTGAGTAGGTCATCGGCACTCCAAAGCAGCGGGCTACTGTAAGTCAGAGGTGGGCTTTCCGTAAATGGGCTTCAATGTTTTCCGTAATTCTTTCCTGGTACTTGTGTGCTACATCTTAAAGGAAAACTACGCGTTTGTTTGCTACAGACACTAGTGCGTGCATGAGTGCGATATGCATCCGTATTCGCGCAACAAGGTCGCCACCTGTAATGGAGCCTAAGACCTGACTCTCACCGAGAATCTGCGGAATTATAACCTTATTTCATCCAGTCGTTTCGATGCAATACCCTCCAAGATTGCGGTTTCCAGCTTTGCCAAAGACATTGATATTCTTTCGCTTAGACCCGTGAGGCTTCCTAAAGCCGCTGATCTTGATAACGCGTACCCTACTTGCTTCCACCCGCGACCAACGCGAAACACTTACCTGCGAGTGTGCACTCCCAAACCCTATGAATCCCTGGGAGAGTTCGCCAGGCTGCCCGCAATCATGCTGATGCTTTCGTTGACCCCTCGACTTCTAACGATCCCAAATGGATGCTTATATTGAAGTCAATCCCAAGTTTCTCTGAAAGTCGTCTGAGCATATCTATACTCGGGTTGTGTTCTCCTTCTTCAAGTCTCGCAATAGCAGGTTGGTGCATCCCGAGCCTTCTACCCAACTCCGTCTGAGAAATGCCATGCTCCACGCGGTACTCGATTACTCGAACCGCCACGGCACGCGCCAAGGCAGTACGTTCCCACTCCTCCTGAAACTCGGGATCCTTGAGAAGACCCTCTAAGACCTCCTTGCCAGTCTTTGTTCCTTTTGGTGTCCTATCCATCATTCTCCGTACTCCTTAAACCCGCTAAGACGCTCCTCAGCCAACCTAACACTCCGTCGGAAACCTTTCGGACTCACCGAGGCCTCCGGTCCAACCGCTCCGATTGCAAACAGCTCAGGCCCTACGCGTCGGTAAAAAACCCGCCAACGGCTTCTCCCTCCTCTTGGTCGGAGCTCTCTCAGGCCGTCAGTTTCCGAATTGAACTCTGATGGGGGAAGGGTAGTCCACTACCCATTGTCTCTAATTTCACTTGAGCATCTGCAATCGCTCTTTTCTCACTGACCGGCAGCGTTTCGAATTCGGCTACCGCTTCTTTGCACCACAGCGTTTCTGCCATACTCTCCCACTGAGTTTTTGCCTAAGATATTGCTAAACATAACAACTTTATTATATTCTAAGTACTCTCGTATACTTCCTGACCCGCTCAGCTTCCTACGCAAGTTTGGAATCTCTGCCAATGCTTTCTCTCTGCCCACAGAAAGACCGCTAAGATCTACTTGATCCGCTCCAGAAAACCTAGGCATTTCTAGGTATCCTTTTATTTTCGCTCTCCAGCCGCTGAGTCTCCCCCGTTCACACCGTGTGCTCGGGACTATGCGAGTCGGTGGCATCGAAAACATTACCACCTTCCACAACGGGCTTGCGCCTTCGTGGTTTGCTTGGAGTCCTGCCGTGAGCGGTAGCTCTGTCTTCGATACACGCACCCTGGACACCGTTGCCGGTGATCCCCTGAAGGACGATACGTGCTCCAACTCGGCTTTCCTTTCGGCTACGGAACCTCTCGTTCTGGATCACCTTCACCTCGGTGTAGGCGGTGAAGACACTGATCTGTCGATCAGTGAGTCTGGATTTGAGGTTCGTGGCGGCTACGTGGTCTGCATCACCCTGCCAGTTGCAATCCCAATATGGATTGCGCCAGTGAAACGTGTCCCCCTGGCGGTTGTCCGATGAGACATACCCCCAGGTCGGTTCGGGACACGTTTGGCTGGTGTAGGCCGCGTTTACCGTTTTGGCATCGACACCGCCGATGCTCGTATGCACCACCATACGACCTTCGTTCTCGGATCGCATCCATGTGGAACATATCCGAGACATCTTCTTTGACTTGGCCTTGCCGCGCAAGTACGAGAGGTCTTCAGTAGCGAGGAGGCGCGGGCGCTGTGTTGGGTCTTGGGGAACCTTACCCCTCGCCCTGGTCCGGTTGCCTTTTCCGTAGATAACCTCTTTTGTCGCCTGACCCGACAGCGTGCGTACGCTGGCCTGGGCACGTTCACGTCGACGAGCCTGCTTCTTGTGGCCGAGGTTGTTCCTCGCTATCCTGGGGGCCTTCTTCGATTTGGTGTTTACCTTGCGAAGAGACCTGGTCCTCGCATGTGCTTTGCCTCGGACCTTGCCTGTTGCGTTGTTCTTTTCACTGAACTCTTCAAGGATCTCACCGAGGCTGATCCCGTGCTTGTGTCCTTTTGAGTCCGTGCACACCTCGGTAACACCCCAGTCGATGGCATCAATTGGTCCGGTCGCCTTCTCCGGGGCCTTGATGCCATAGACAACATGGACCGTTGCGCACTTCGATCCCTTTTCCGCCACGAGACGGATGTCGCCCGACACGCGTGAGACCCCAACAAGTGAAAGTGCGATCCGTGCATTGGTCTTGGCTCCGATGATCTTCACGTACTGCGAAAGATGGGGCTGCCTGCACCTGCGGTCTTCGGGGTTACAGGTATGGTTCTTGGGAATTGCCATCGTGGTGAATGTCGCGTACAGGGTTTCTGCCAGAGCCATCGACCGCATCGCGTGTGCCCTCGGGTTCTTGTGCTTGGAGAGTGCCTTACGCAGTACCCGATGCAAGTAACGCACAACCTGGGCGCGTTCCTTTCCTCCTAAGCCGACAAGTACCTTCAAATTGATAGCAGGAACTCTACCTTGTGTGATTTCTCCGATCCATGCGTAACGAGTGAGACAGGTATAGGCAAAATGTTGCTGCATCTCGTTGTCTCTATAGTGCTTATGGATCTTGGCCTTCACGTTTTCTATGGCCAGGACTGACTCGATGTGGCGCACCCAGGTGTCCACAGCGTCGAAGGCTGCCTGGTCTACCAAGTGGACGTTGACGTCCTGTGGGTAGACGTCCGCCTTCTTCATAGCGTCTCGGAAGTCCCGCTTGGAATCGAGGAAACTCCACATCCCCATAGGAGCCAACTCCACCAAGAAACGATCTTTGGCATCTCTGTAACTGCGGAGCGCCTCGTCTATCTGCGCACGCTTATGTGTGGACAGAGGGAGCGTTCCGAGTCGTACGGTCCTCTTTTTAGCCTGGGGTATGGATTTAGCCTCAATACCATTCAGTTAAGCACCAGCACACAGATACACCGCTCATGGTGAGATCTCCCTGGCTTTCGCTTGGAGTGTTTCCATCACTTTTTGGTTCTTGTTGCTTTTCGACCCGCACAACCTGGCCGAGAAGACGGTTACGATCTCGATGACATGTCTGCTAGGTCTTCTCCAAAGGTGGAATCCTCGCTAGCGTTGATGATAACGACTTCAACTCCGAAATGCTCACAAAGGGACAAGACGAGTTCTGACCCAAAACGAAGCAGTCGATCCTTATGGCTAAGCACAAGCCGACCGACCTCGCCTGAACAGATCCTGGAGATAAGCTGTTTGAGTCCCCGCTTATGGTAGTTGAGTCCTGATCCCACATCGGAGATGACCTCGTAGATCCACCCGTTTGCCGCGCAGAAGGATTCGAGCAGTGCCACCTGGCGCACCAGGTCGTCCTTCTGTTGGTTTGTGGATACCCTGGCATAGGCAATCGTCGCTCTCGCTGATGGTCTCTGGCGTGGAGCGAGGTGGTGCATCTTGGCTAAGTCGTAGCGTCTTCTGCCACCAGCAGTGCGCTCGGCTGGAACTATGCGACCCTCTACTTCCCATCGCCGAAGTGTGTCAGGATGCACGCCAAGCTCTTTTGCTGCTATGGCGATAGGTACCAGTTGTCCCATGACCTAAAGTACAATACATCAGTGCGACACTGATAAGTACTTATGTCTGCCGAACTAGATGCGAACAGCTTCGTGCCCCGTCACAGGATCGAGGCCGGCGCTTACCCGCAGTTTCCAGACGCCCGGTCGTATCTCTTTCTTGTGGCCTGTCACAAAACAATTATGTATTTTTTATGTACTGGTGTCAAGTAAAAAGAGTAAAAATAGTCTCTGGCCTGGAGCCCGAGAGGAGATTCGAACTCCTGACCTGCTCATTACGAGTGAGCTGCTCTGCCGACTGAGCTACCCGGGCATTATCGCCGTATTAATCATAGCGAACTTTTAGCGATTTAGCGTCTCTGGCCAAAAAGGCTAGCTAGTGCAATGGTTTCTGAAACCCCGGCATTGAGTTGGCGCAATGTCGTCCTCGAGGCGTCAACAACTTTCTGATAGTTTTCCGCTGCTTGGACGGGGTCTGCGCCTTCAAAAAATTGGGATCCACGATAATATGCTAGAAATATAGAGATCCCTGCATCGAATTCAACCTTCCGTCTAAATCGCAAAATCCGCTTATGTTCGTTCTCGACTTCCCTAAAGATCCCTTTCATTCCTGAACTCTTTTGATTCGTAGCCTTGAAGCTAGAAAGCTCTATCTCCTGTTGTTTTTTTAGATCAGCCGTAACGCTATCGATAAGATTGGTTACACGTGACGCATCTAAAATCAGCTCTTTTGCATTTGTGTAGCGTTTGCCAGCTGGCTCCCCCCACGCCTCAAGGCGATTCTCCAACCTTCCATCAAGACCTAAATCTCGAGCTAAATCAAGATTTCCTCTAGCAAAGGATGAAGTAAGCTTCGCCTCTTTAGAACCCAGTCCTTGATCTTCTAACCACTGAGTGACCTCCTGGTCTAAAAGGCCCGAGAACTCCACCCGAACACACCTAGAGGCGATTGTGGCCAGGGCCTTGTGGATGGTGCGAGCCACAATAATGAAGACAGTAGATGCCGGCGGTTCTTCTATAACTTTCAAGAGCACAGGGGCTACCTCTGCTATGTTGTCAAACTCTTCGATGATGACAACCCTACGAGAAGATTGGTTTGGCGACAAAACAGCCAATCGGATTATGTCATCGCGGATTGTGTCAACCGAGAGCGAGCTCTTGAACTTCTCAAAATAGTTCAGATCCGGAGATCGCCGTGCAAGGGTCGCAAGACAGATCCCACAGCTTCCACACCCTCCGCTGGAACACAGAAGTCCCGCCGCAAAGGCCAAAGCCCAAAGCTCTTTTCCGCTACCAGGCGGACCATAGAAAAGGTAACTATTATTCGGATGAGATAGGTGAGCACCTAAAACAGGTGCTAAATCACGGTGGACAGAGACCGACTTCAATACCGGCGAAATTACGAGCGAATCGCTTTCAAAATCTGACATAATCCATCACTATCCACAGTTACTAAGGAAAATTCTAGGCGAAGCTAGTAACTTTCACGAAACAACGTCACAGATCTGACAAATAAGCACCTATGGATCCGATCTATGGCCGTCAATAACGTTAAGAATCCGATCTCGAATCTCAAAGACTTCACCATCACCGTCTATGCAAACCCAACCAGATCTAAGTGCAAGTTGACCAAAGCCATCCCTGACACGCGACTGAAAGGTCTGTCCCTGACCCTCAAAACGATCCGAAGAAGAGAGCTCTCGCATTGCTCGATTCGTCGGTTCCATTATATAAAAGACCATTTCTGGAACCAGAGAGTCGGTGGCAAAGGAGTCCAAAAGCATCAACTTGTCAAGGTCAATCCCATAGCCAAATCCCTGATAAGCCAAGAACGACCCTGAAAAACGGTCGCACACGACCCAAGCCCCACGTTCCAGTGCCGGCAAGATCACCGATTCACAATGTTGGGCACGAGCACTCGCCATCGCCAAGGCTAGCGCTCTAGCTCCTATCTTATATTTTCCAAAGATAAGATCCCGAAGTGCCTCGCCTAGGGGTGTTCCACCTGGTTCACGCGTTTCAACCACCTCGACCCCTCGTTGGCGCAACGCTTCAGAGACAAGTTGGGTTTGGGTGGATTTACCAACACCGTCTAGGCCTTCTAAAACAAAAAAACGTCCCTTGAGCTCCTTGGCCACGACCTTATCCTTAGGAGTTCTTACTTTTGGGAGTCTTTGGGGTGGTTGCGCGAGGCGCTCTAGCAGAAACCCTTGCGCCGGTAGATCTCGTAGATCCTTTAGCGGTCGATGTGGCTTTAGCGGTCGATCTAGTTGTGCGCTTTTTAGGTTTTACGCCTTCTCCATCTTCGTTCGAAACCTCGGGCATCGACCCACGCTTTTCGGCTAAAAGCTCGACTGCCCGCTCCATGGTTAGACCCTCATCGACTTCAAACTGCTTTACCGTACAATTGATAGTTCCATCGGATACATATGGTCCAAAACGTCCCGAGCGAAGGACGATTGATCGTCCATCTGGATCGACCCCAAGTTCGATCGATGTGGCAGTTCGTCTACCGCGACCCGTAGCCGGTTGAGCCAAGATAGCTACAGCATCTTCCAGACCAATAGATAGAAGTTGCGACTCACTAGTTAAACTCCTAGAGAGACGCCCTCTTTTGACGTAGGGGCCGAACTTCCCATTCGACACCACAACGTCATCGCCTGTCTCTGGGTCACGCCCTACAATTCGAGGAAGCGAGAGAATCGAAACTGCATCTTCAAGAGTCACGGTCTCTGGGGTCATGGTAGAAAACAGAGAACCCGTCTTTGGCTTTTCACCTTTGGGTAGGAGTTCGGGATCTCCCAACTGTATAAATGGGCCGAAACGCCCTACTTTGACGAATATCGGATCGCCTATCTCCGGATGAAGACCTAGAAAACGATCGCCACTGCCTGCAGCCAACAATTCAATCGCTCGTTTTGTTGTCAGCTCATCTGGCGCTATCCCATCGGGAACTGGGGCCGTTGTGTCGCCTACGCTCAAATAGGGGCCGAAACGACCAACGCGAACTACGATAGGATTTCCCTCTTCGTCGTCGCCTATTGAAATTGAGTTAATAGCCCGAGGGTCAATTGCGTCAAGTTGACTATCTACCAAGAATTTTAGACCTTGATCATTTGCACCGAAATAAAAGTCACGAAGGTACGGAACCGCGGGTATATCGCCATTGGCAATCTTGTCCAATGAGTTCTCAAGTTCGGCAGTGAAGTTATAGTCAACAAGTTCGCCGAAATATTGCTCCAAAAGTGCAACTACGGAAAATGCTACAAACGAAGGAATGAGGGTATTGCCCCGCTTGAAGGCATAACCTCTATCTTGAATCGTTGAGATAATACTTGCATAGGTGCTAGGCCTACCTACCCCATATTCCTCTAACGTCTTTACGAGGGAGGCCTCTGTAAATCGAGGCGGAGGGCTCGTCGTGTGACCTTCATAATTTGTACTTAGGACGGGAACCGCTTCACCTTCAACAAGAGGGGGAAGAATGACGTCATTTTCATCAGAAGATGTATCGCCATCGTCGCTATCTTCTACATAGACGCGCAGAAAGCCAAAGTGATCGATGGTTCGCCCGCTAGCAGAAAGTAGTGCGCGAGTGGGATTCAAACGTGCGCCTTGGTCACTTCCTATACTTTGGTCCAAAGCTAAGGGTGCACTCAGCCGAACCGAAACGGATGTACCCGTCGCATCTGTCATCTGTGAGGCTATCGTTCTCTTCCAGATCAACTCATAGAGACGGGCTTCATCTGAAGATACCCTAGATGTAATCTGAGCCGGTGTTAGCCACTGATCCCCAGCCGGACGAATAGCCTCGTGGGCCTCTTGGGCGTTTTTCACGGAATTTTTATAGTCTCTGGCTCGAGCTGGAACAAATTCATTTCCATAAAGCTCTTTTACAATCTCGCGGGTCTGAACCAAGGCGGCATCGGCAAGGTATGTCGAGTCCGTTCGCATATAGGTAATGAATCCGGCCTCGTATAACCTTTGGGCCGCCGACATCGTTCTAGTCGAGGAAAAACGGAGCTTCCGCCCGGCCTCCTGTTGAAGCGTTGAGGTTCTAAAGGGCGGAGCAGGACTTCGGCGATAGGGCTTGGGCTCGACAGATTCAACCAAAAGGCTTTTGTTCTTCAAATCTGATGCGATCAAGATTGCAGACGGCTCATCCAAGACGACAAGAGGAGCATTTTTAATTCGAGCTGGATCGATCGATCCAGCTGAAGAGAAGTCTCGCCCTGTTGCCACTCGAAGCGAATCCAAACCGATCAGATTAACACGGAATGCGCTCTTGGCCTTGGTTGCATTAGCCATTACCGAAAAATAACCAGCAGAGACGAAGGCCATCCTCTCGCGCTCTCGCTGCACCAAAATTCGAGTCGCCACGCTCTGCACTCTTCCCGCCGAGAGCGAGGGTTTGATCTTTTTCCAGAGAACCGGGGAGACTTCGTATCCATATAATCGATCTAATATCCGTCTAGCCTCCTGAGCGCTGACGAGCTGCTGGTCGATGTCTCTGGTATTTTCAATCGCCTGAGATATCGCACTTTTGGTGATCTCATGAAAGACCATTCGGCGAATCGGGACCTTGGGAGCCAGAACTTCAGCCAAATGCCAAGCTATCGACTCACCTTCACGGTCCTCGTCTGTTGCTAGAAGAACTTCGCTCGCTTGGCTTACAAGTGACTTTAAATGCTTGATGTGAGCTTTTTTCTTGTCAGAGATGACATAGAGAGGCTTGAATGAATTTTCGACGTCTACACCTAAACGAGCCCATGGCTCTTTCTTGAGCGAATCTGGAATCTCCGATGCACTCTTTGGGAGGTCTCGTATGTGGCCGATCGATGACTCGACAAGAAATTCTGATCCCAAAAACTTCGAAATTGTCTTAGCTTTAGCCGGAGATTCTACGATTACAAGTGGCTTAGCCATCAGTTTGCTTCAACCTACCCAATATTTAATGTGCCCACATAACAGACTCAGATCTATTACCATACGAGCAATTGCGGTCAACTACCGCTATTTACTGCGATCGAATACCAAAGTTTCAATCAATTGCACTTTATCAAATACAAAACTACAAGGTCATTACGGATTAGGACCTTGTAGTCGTAACAACTTTTTTTATTTAATCACTGGCATCAGATTCAGATGCCAGAAGTTCAAAGGTTGGATTCATGATTGCTATGTGCCCATCGATGTCTCCTACGGTCCCTTGAGCTATTAGGCGTTTACCTGGTTCTATGCCAGGCACCCGGCGTTTACCAGGAAAGACCAGCATAAGTCCACCACTTGAGTCCTCAAGACGAACCGCCAACGAGGCAATTGAATCCAGAGATTGAACGCGAACTGACTTTACCCTGCCAACCACCTTTGCGGGACGTCGATAGACAACGCTCCCAATGGCAATCGCTCCGGGAACATCGGAGGTGGGCGAAGTGTTTGTGTTCCCCACTGCTCGCTTGATCTCATTTTCAGTCTCATTTTTACGACGAAGGCTCGTGCGCAGGCGATCCTTGCCTGGCAAATTGACCTGGAAAGGAATTATCGTAGCATTTACATGAGGTAATTGGCTCAAAACTCGAGCTATCGAATCCGCAGTCCGATCGTGTAAGATTCGACGAAAAAATCCCGGATAGCTGCGTCGCGGTAAAAGAGCAGTAACCTCAGCATCCCCAGGGGAGACGGCTTCGGCAACGACATCAAGCGCGGCGCGACGTATCCGACGATCGGAACACTCTACAACTTCCAAATCGATTCTTCGAACACCAAGACGGCTCCAATCGGACTCGAGTTTCCTCGCCACTTTGACATCGAGCTCAATATGGACTGCCCGAATCTCATCAGGAACCAAAGTTCGTGCATACTGAAGTGCTCGAGCTGTTGCTAAATCAAGCTCTTCCACAAAGAGAATCACCTTGTGCTTTCGCAAAACAGGCACCTCACAGGCGAGCGCGACATCGCCTTCGAGGCGCTCTTCTTCAGCAACATATTGACGGTTGAGACGAATGAATAGATAAACAAGGATTGGCCCAACTACAACTACAACCCATGCGCCTTGGGTAAATTTGGTTACCAGAAAGACTATGACCACGATAAAGGAGAGGATTGAAGCAATGAGGTTTACAACGAAGCCGCGTTTGTAACCCGGCTCCTTCTCTCTGAGGTGATGCTTTAGCATTCCCGTTCCGGCCATCGTAAAGCCGGTAAAGACTCCAATTGCGTAGAGGCCGATTAGTGCATTTACGCTCGCATTAGTTCCGATAAGAATAACTTCAGCAATTACCGTAAGGAGAATAATCCCATTTGAAAATGAAAGTCGGTGGCCACGCCTTAGAAATTGTCGAGGCAAAAACGAGTCCTCTGCCGCAAAGGAGACTAGAAATGGAAATCCATTAAAACTTGTATTCGCCGCGAATATAAGGATCAGATATGTGCCAATCTGCAATAAGTAGTACATGACAGTACCAAAGGTTGAAGAGCCATACACGGTCTTAGCGATAACGGAAATTACGGTAGGCGTTCCAGAGATTCTTGGAACTGGATGAATGTACGAAGCCAAAATTGACAGACCAAAGAACAAAGTTCCCAGGATAATAGCCATATACATAAGCACCCGTTGTGCATTTTTCCATTGAGGCGCCCTAAAGAGCGAAACTCCATTTGAAACGGCTTCAATACCCGTTACCGCAGAGCCACCATTGGCAAAGGCCTGAAGAAAGATAAATAGTGAAGCGCCCATCAAAAGGCCCGATCCTGGATGACCAAGGTGATAGCCGCCTGGAACGTGGGTTGAAAGTGGGTGTAGCTGTCCGCTTAGAGCCTTATAGATTCCCCAGCCCAACATTACAAACATATTCAAGATAAAGAAATACGCAGGTAGGGCAAATAGCCGGCCGGCCTCTTTGATCCCGCGCAAATTTCCATACGCAAGAACTAGGACAAATAAGAGCGAGAGTTCAAGATTGTATGGAGCTAGAGCTGGAACCGCCGATGATATCGCATCGACTCCAGCGGCAACCGACACAGCTACCGTGATCGTATAGTCAATCATGATCGCGACCGCGGCGATCTGTGCAATTCGTGGTCCAAAGTTGTCACGGGCTACCACATAGGCGCCACCGGCCTTTGGATATGCTTTGATAACCTGAAAATACGAGGCAGCGACCGTTACCAAAATTATCAAGATCAAGATTGATATCGGCAAAACCATGGAAAAGGCAGCTACGCCAATTACCGGTACCAGAATCGTCAAAATCTCTTCTGTCGCATAAGCAGAAGATGAGATGACATCA
Organism: Acidithrix sp. C25; assembly: GCF_904848545.2. Lineage (NCBI taxonomy): Bacteria > Bacillati > Actinomycetota > Acidimicrobiia > Acidimicrobiales > Acidimicrobiaceae > Acidithrix > Acidithrix sp. C25. The sequence goes on along the minus strand of NZ_CAJHCI020000003.1, from coordinate 111,792 downwards.
GATGACAGTACCGCCATTGCGGTAAAGTTTCCGAGTCGCTCTCCCTTTAAATCCTCGTTGACAAGTGGTTTGCCTAGGAACTTATTTTTCAGGCGATAGATTCTCGACTCTGGAAGATCATAAGAGCCCAAAGGCGCAAGAGTAGTTGGCTGCGATTCAAAACTCCGCGCACCGCGAAAACGTTCGCCACGACCGTCACCGGCTGGTCCCTCTTCACCTTTAGATAAGGGGGGAACTTTTGGATTGCTTTCTGGCAAGGGAAAAAGCCTCCGAACTCAATTTTAATAAATAGCATTTATACTGTGTCGCGTCTTTGTGTCTAGAATCTAGCCACAGAATCTCTAAAATACTCAACGCGACCAGAATAGATTACTAGGTGATAGACCGTGCATGTAATTGTTGTAGGATGTGGCCGCGTCGGATCTGAATTAGCGGCACGACTCTCCTACGAGGGCCACTCAACCGTAATTATCGACAAGAACTCATCAGCCTTTCGTCGGCTAAGTCCGACATTTAACGGAAAGACCATAACGGGGCTCGGTTTCGACCGAGAGCGCCTCGAGGCAGCAGAGATAGATCGCGCCGACGCACTAGCGGCAGTCACAAGTGGAGACAACTCAAATATATTGACTGCAAGAATTGCAAAAGAGACCTTTGAAGTCCCAAAGGTAGTTGCCAGAATCTACGACCCCAAAAGAGCCGAGATCTATCAGCGACTTGGGATCGCTACGGTAGCTACGGTTACTTGGACGACAGAACAAGCTATGCGTCGCCTCTTCGAAGACTATGCACAGCCGGATTGGATAGAACCACACGGTGGATATGTCCTTTTGGAGAGGGGCCTTCCGCTTCACATGACTGGCCATCGTCTTACAAACCTAACCGAAATACCAAATGCCCTTCCGATTCTATTGACACGGGGAACCTCTGCAAAGCTCTTCAATAATGAGCTGGTCGCACAAGAGGGTGACGTAGTTCATTTCATGGTGGAACGCGGATCGATTCAAGGCCTCGACAAGGCGCTTTTCGAGATTGGAAAAACGCAATGAAAGTCGTAATCGCAGGTGCTGGAAGCGTGGGTGCGTTCATCGCTCAAGATCTCTTTGAAGCTGGCCACGACGTTATGGTCATCGAACAAAACGGTGACGAAGTAGCCAAACTCAAAGATCACATCGGATGTAAATTCTCTGTCGCCGACGCATGTGAAGTTTCATCGCTTCAAGCCGCCGGCTTGGCAGATACCGACGTCGTAGTAGCAGCGACTGGTGATGACGAAGATAATCTTGTCATCTCGCTCCTCGCAAAGCAGGAGTTTATGGTTCCCAGAGTTGTCGCGCGTGTGAACAATCCAAAGAACCACTGGCTCTTCAATAAGACATGGGGCGTGGACGTCTCGGTTTCAACACCTCACCTTCTCTCTTCGTTGGTCGAAGAGGCAGTATCAGTAGGATCGCTTGTAAGGTTGCTCTCCTTTGAAAAGAGTGGTGCTCGCCTCGTCGAAGTTACATTAGCAGATAACTCTCCAGCCAATGACTTTGAACTAGCAACGCTTGCTTTCCCCAAAGAGGCCTCGATCGTCGCTATTATTCGCGACGGCAGCATTATCGTACCTCGAGGAGAGACGATATTTCGCTGTGGCGACGAAGTTGTAGCACTCGTGACAATCGATTCCGAGGCAGAGTTGAAGGCAATTTTGATCGGCACCGCCCCCATGGGCTAGCAGAGATTAACAAATTAGCTGCAAAGCTCTAGAGTTTTTTACCAATGCCAGTCTCTCCAAAAAAAAACTGCCACCTTTACCCTAAATCCCTACTTCATCCCTACTTCGTCAAGAAAATTTGACGAAGTAGGGATTTGAATCGATTGAAAGATTCATGGTTTGCACAAAGATCAAGTGGAATAACCCAATTGACTTCTGACAAAAATGCAATATTAAAAGTCCCAACTAACACCTCTGGGGAACCTTTAAATTTTGGCGTAATCTTTAAATATTCTTGGAACACAAGAGCCAAAACTGCAAATGGCTAAGGATATTATGGCTAGAGGATCTCTGGATGCTGCACAACAGAAGGCTTATTCACTACTTGAAGAGATGATCGCTCAAGGCACGCAAATAGTCATCGAATCGAACACTCCCACCGATGAACAAGGCGGTGCCACCGAGATAACCGAAAAGATCCTAGAGTCAATCAATCAGATCGGTCCACTTAGTCAAAGTCGCTTCAGCGTCATAGAGTGCTCTGAGACTACCGATGCATTAGACCTCCTACTAGATGCGATACAAATCACAAAGAGATCTAACGAATCGATCTTGGTCTTTGTTGAGGGCGCATCAAGTGCAAGAAGCACGCTTCGGATCCTAAAGGCAAAGAACGCTTCGTTGGAGATTCTGGATCTATCGCAAAAACATTCCCAAAAGAGTCTCGCCACAAATGGCCTAAGGGCCGATCTAATAATTGCGACACCCGAATCAATCCATAGACAACTTCTCCCTGAACAGTTCAGCCTCTATCGTATTATCCAACGGATTTCGTCACTATGGATCTTTGATATGGTGGAGTTTCGTGGTCTTTTAGGTTCAAACCTTTTTCACATCCTAAAACGCTTCGAACTCGCGGCTAAAGATCTCGGCCGAGATATTTCCCTTGTTGGGGTCGGAATTGAATTAGGCGACGCCGATCGATTTGCGTGTGAATTATTTGACTGTGGAGGCGACCAACTCGCCAAAATCTATCTACCACCTGACCGACCGGGCTCTATTTCAATTGGGTTTATCGATCCAAATATCGAGGTAGATCCTTCTTCTGCACTTACAATCGCCTCTAAACTTGCTCGACTCGGATGGCAGGCAAATCTAAAGACGGCAGTGATCACCTCATCGCGACTCAAGGCAGAGCTAATCTCCAACTTCATAATCGAATCATCCAGTAACATTCCAGCAGAAGATCTCGTTCTCTATCGAGGAGGATACTTGGGGGAATTGAGAGTCGAGCTAGAAGAGCGACTCCTTGTGGACAGGGTGAAGATCGCAGTAGCCACATCCGCCCTAGCTCGAGATCTGACCCGCTTTGATCTAGTAGTTTTAGTTGGATTTCCAGGCACGATTGCTCGTTTTCGGCGCGATTTTCAGCGAATTTCAAAGGCGGGCGGGATGATAGTTTTGGTCGCCTCCGCAGATCAATTAGACCGTTGGATAACTAGAAATCCCCACGAAATCATCACACGTAAAAATGAGGGGGCGGCCATCAACCCCTTCAATAAAAGTGTATGCCACCACCAGCTCATCGCAGCGTCTTCAGAAAGGTCGATCACTGCGAGTTCTTACCTTAGGGGAGAAAATGGAATTAGAGAGGTAACCGATTCACTCGAGCAACTAGTTGCCCAATCGACCTTGATAAAGACGCCGTTGGGATATCAATATGTAGGTTCAAGGCAACCAACAAGAAACTATGGTCTCAGGGGTTACATAAGTCGGAAATACCGAATGATCACCACTACTGGTGAAGTGCTAGAAGAGATAAACGAAGATCAAATTCCAACGAGCGCCTTTATTGGAGCGGTCTATCGCCATCGCAGAGCAAGATTCAGGATCGTAGCGATCGACGATGACAATAGCTTTATCTTCGTCGAAAAGACCGAAGATCAAATTTACACAAAAGCACTCATCGAATCCAACTACCAATTTTCAAAGATGAGATTACTTACCTCTCCATCGCTTGGCCTTTGGATTGGCGTAGCCGACCTCTTCGTCACCGAAACACACCTTGGATATGAGACCTACTCTGAGGCCGGAGCACTCTTGGGCATTCAGCGAAATCGCCTTCCATCAAAAGAGTTAGATACTGAGGCATTCTTTATCTCCTTTAGTGATGATGCCACCTCTGATATTGAGACCGAACTCCTTCCAGGCGCCCTTCATGCCATGGAACATTGTGCCATTGGAATACTTCCTATAGTTTCAATCTGCGATCGATGGGACGTCGGAGGCGTCTCCTTTGTGGCCTCACCAGGCTCTGCTAACGGCCTTGATCTGGACGAAATCTCCGGCGCTGTGGCAATTTACGATGGCTACGCTGGTGGAGTTGGAATTTCTTACGCCACCTACGAAGCCCAAGCTACTTTAATGGCCTCTACCCTTGAGACTCTCGTCAACTGTCCCTGCACCACAGGATGTCCCTCTTGCATAGTAAGCCCAAAGTGTGGAAACAATAATGAGCCGCTATCAAAACGCGGAGCCCTAGAACTGACACGACTTGTCGCAGATTCCTTAGCAGGCAAGAGAAATCTCAAAGGATCCTAATCTCAAGGCGATCATTAATCTGCAAACCTCAGAGTAAGGTAAGTCACCAAAGAATGATAGAACCGTCCACTAGCAATCCCACTTCATGGAGACCTGGGCGTTAGCCCAAATAAAAGTCAACCAAATAATTTACCAAATCACCAAAGAGAGGTTGCAACTAGGATGTTATTGTGAGAGCTGCCTTCTTTGACCTTGATAAAACTGTAATTGCCAAAGCATCTATGCTCGCCTTTGGAAGGACCTTCTACAAAGAGGGGTTACTATCCCGCCGAACCATTATGCGCTCCGCTTATGCCCAGGTCTTGTATAAATACACCGGGGCAAACGAGCGACAACTTCAAAAGCTCAGAGAAACAGTTCTTTCTCTGACCAAGGGTTGGGAAAAGTCATTGGTCTCAGCAATCGTTTCGGAGACAATGACCGAGATAGTGGAGCCTCTTATCTTCAAAGAAGCCCTCGACTTGATAGAAGAACATAAAAAAAATGGGGACCTTGTATTCATTGTTTCGGCATCGCCCAGCGAGATCGTAGTTCCCCTTGGTGAACGACTCGCCGTCGACGGTGTAATCGCGACTATATCAAAGGTTGACGCCGACGGAAGATACACCGGGGAGATGGAGTTCTATGCATACGGCCCATACAAGGCCGAAGCCATGCAAAAGTTGGCCGAAGAATATGGATTTTCTCTAGAAGAATCGTACGCCTATTCCGACTCATACACTGACCTCCCAATGCTTGAAGCCGTAGGAAATCCAGTCGTAGTCAATCCAGATCGAGTCTTAGCTAAAATTGCCAAAGATCGATCCTGGAAGATACTCAGTTTCACCAATCCCGTGCGAGTTCGTGAAGGACGCGTCCGACCATCTACACCAACCGCACTTGTAGCATTGACCCTGGGAATCGCATCCGTCGCGGCCTCAAGCTTCTACCTGCTCTATCGAGTACGACGTTTGTCTGCTCAGATTCGTTCCATTCTTTTGTCAGCGGCAGATTAAAAAAGAGGTCTCTGGCGCGGTCGAGCTATCGATATAGTCGATCCGTAATTGAGCTTTAGGGTTATGAGCTAAATTAACAAGGTGTCCGGCAAGCCAAAAGGCCACCGGACACCAGTTTTTTTACATTAAATATTCGAATCGTTCGCCTGCTATCAATTTGACACAAGACAACTCATCCAATAGATATCTTCATATCGTTGGTCCCTTGAATCTATGAGACAAAGCGATCACCGCCGAAAAAGACGAATCTAGCCTACGCAGTGGCACGAAGTTTCTTGGCAGCAAGCGCTCCAAGGCCCGCAAGCAAAATTACAAATATTAGCTTCTTCATAAACAGCCTCAATCTTTCAATACATCTATAGTTTTACAATATTTCATCAATCCTAGTTTCTCTTTATTTTAGGTCGCCTATCTCATCGACTCCAAAACCCCGATAACTAAAGTTCGAAAAACGATCATCCATCCGAAAGCAAGCTCCAGATTCGCCCGACTTCTGATTGAAAAAACAATTCCTACTCGTCAATCTAGCCTAGGCGCCCTCAAAGCCAAGAATCAACTCTTCGTCAATCGCCTCAGCAAGTCGCTTTGGCGACTTCGGTAGCATCAATGCGGAAAGCGAGGCGAATACTGCAATTACCGCTGACGCTGTCATGGCGACACCGTACCCATGGGAGGCAGCCATTAAAACTGCGGCATGATGGCTCACGTGCACATTTGAGGCTAGCGAGCTCAGATTCGAATTAGTGACCGCTAAAGCCAGCGAAGAGAGCCCCGCAAGCCCGACCGCACCTCCAACCTGCCTAGCAGTATTCAAAACGCCTGAAGCCAATCCTGCGAGGTGACGATCGATTCCCGTCGTAGCGGAAAAGGCCAATGGAGTGAAACAAAGCCCCATCCCGAGTGTCACCAAGATGCTTGGAAGAAAGAGAGATCCTAAATAGCTCGAAGTTGGGGAGATGTTACCCAACATCAAAAGACCTATAGCAGTTATTATCGGACCACCAATCACAAGTGGCCGCGACCCGATCTTAGATATCAATCGAGACGATATCTGTGCACCGGTAATGATGGCCAAGGTTTGAGGTACGAAGGCAAGACCTGCCTTTAATGGGGAATAGCCGAGGATCTCCTGCATAAATAGCGACAAGAAGTACCAGCTCGCAAAGATTGAGCCGCCTACCAAGAACATGGCAATATTGGCTACACTCAAAGCCCGATGTCTAAAGATAGCGAGCGGAATGATTGGGCTTCCAGCGATTTTGGCTTCATAATAGACAAAGAACATCATCGAGGCTGCCCCAATAGCAAACGCTACGAGGGTTTCAACGTTAGCCCAGCCTAGATTTCCCCCTTGTACTAGGCCATAGACGACCGCCGTGAGGCCAAATGTAATTAAGGCAGAACCCACAACATCAAGGCGCGCTCCTTTTGTTGCTTGGCTTCTCTTGAATTCAGAGAGAAACATCCATGCCAGAACGACTTCGAAGATGCCGATTGGCACATTGATGAGAAAGGTCCATCTCCAGCTCAAGTAATCAGTCAAAATACCGCCAAAGAGAGCACCTGCAGCACCACCTGCGCCCGCTACGGCACTCCAGGCACCCAAAGCTTTAGCTCGTTCACGGCCCTCTTCAAAGGTTGTAGTAATAATCGTCAATGTCGATGGAGAAAGGATCGCTGCTCCGACGCCTTGAAGCGTTCGAGCAATGATGATCTCCCTTTGTGACGTAGCGATAGCACCAACGAGCGAAGCCACCGAAAAGAGAAAGATGCCGCTGAAGAAGACTTTGCGTCGACCGATAATGTCTACCAGGCGGCCACCGAGCAATAAAAGCCCCGCGAAACTCAAGGTATATGCATTTAGGATCCACTGCAGGTTAACCTGACTAAATCCCAAGGAGTTACGAATCGACGGTAGAGCGACATTCACAATCGAGACATCGAGCACCACCATGAACTGAGCCACACAGGCGATCGTTAAAATCAAACCCTTATGGGTCGAAATACTTTCCGATCTACCTTTAAAGCGTTGGCGCATTGAGCGAGCGCTACCCTGAGAAGTTGTTGGAGTCATCCGTACCAAACCGTTCTATCTATAAAATCTGTAATTCACTGCCGAATACTTTTAAAATGTTGCCAACTTATGGAGCACAAAACATTGAATAGCCCATCTAGGTATTCTTTGTGCTTTATGCAAATCAACTCATGCCAGCAATTTAATTGGGCAATCGAATAGTTCGCATTGCAACTAACGACGCAAGCAAACTATAAATTCCCCCAAAGCTGAGAGAAATCAACCAAGTTGGCATCTACCAAAGGTTGAAGAATCAAACTGTATCCAAAACTATCGCCTAGCGGCAAAACTTTTGGCCCCTACATTCCGAGGTAGAACTTTACACGAAGTGATAAGCAAATTCGACCCCTCGTTAGAATGAATAGTGCTTTTCTATCTGCAATCGATCACTCCTGGCCAAAGTTCTAAAATCTACGTTGAAAATCTCGGGGTCCGAGGTAGAAATTTTACCTTCATCACAGCCCACACGTATTTTGGCAGTTTTTGGTCGAGTTCATTTACTATCCTTTTTCTAGCCAATGTGGATTAAATGAGCTAGGTGATTCGAGTGCTAACAAAATTTGACAAAGATATAGAAGCTTCGTCGATTGGAAACAATAAGTTTCTCGGAGAAATTGCAACCGGATGGTCAACTGGAAGAGGCCCCAACGGCGGATACATCGCCGCGTGTCTTATGTCTGCGATGAACAAAACGATCGACGATCCCACACGTTTGATTAGGTCACTCACCACCCATTATCTCTCCCCACCATCATTAGGCGAATATGAAATAACCCTAGAGACTGAAAAATCAGGGAGATCAGCTACCTTTATTACCGCTCTTATGAGGCAAAGAGAACGAGTAGTCGCCAAAGCATTCGGGGCATTCGCCATCAACCTTCCCGGCCCTTTCTTTCAAGACGTTCAACTAGGGGAGCCTCCCAGACCGAATCAAATTGCACCTTCAAGAGTAAATGAAGGTCGACTGGTCGAAATGCATGAACGATATATCTCCAAGGTGGTTCCTGATAAAGAGTCATTTCCCAGTGGGAGACTAGCTAAGAGCAGTGGTTGGCTTCGCCTAAGTGAAAATAGAAAAACAGACTCCTTGCTTCTCGCGGCATATAGCGATGCTTGGTTGCCATCCATCTTCACGAAGTTGGATGGGGACTTCGCCGTTCCAACTCTAGATCTAACGATTCACTTTCGCTCCGATTGTGATCCGTTAGATCTAGATGAAGATGCCTTTTGCTTTGTGAAGTTCAAATCACAATTAGCAAACGGCGGATTCATAGAAGAAGACGGCGAGATCTACGACCCCGGCGGCAGACTTCTGGCCCAATCACGACAACTTGCACTTTTAGCGCCAATGTAGTCGTCCTCGCAGGGTCCACAAAAATAAGATGCTGGCTTTAGTGGCGACTTGAGCCAAAGAAAACCAGCATCTTAATCCAACGACCCACGACAAAGAAATTTCATGTAACTAAGCAACTAAAGAGTTAACAAGTCTCTCGCACCTGTATCCGAGGAAGGATGGCGAAGCTTTGACATGGCTCGGGCTTCTATCTGTCGAATTCGCTCGCGTGTCAAATTAAAATGCTCCCCCACCTCTACTAGAGTCCTGGGTTCACCTCGGTCAAGACCAAAACGTAACTTCAATATATCTCGTTCACGATCATCCAAAGGTGCCAACAATCGAGCAATCTCGACTGGTAACAGCGTCGTCGCTGCGACTTCAAATGGAGATTCCGCAGCGCGATCTTCCACGACGTCTCCGAGTTCCGCGTCACCATCATCCCTCAGTGGCTCTGAGAGTGAGAGAGGCTCGGCACGAAACTTAAGAGCATCCAAAAGCTTAATTTCATCTATTTCAACCTCTTTAGCTAGCTGGGCCAAGGAAGGTGGGTAACCCAGTTTGAGCTCTAGACGCGCTGAAGCTTTTTGAACACGAGAAAGCGTATCTCCTGCATGAACAGGAAGTCGTATAGTCCGGCCAGTGTTAGCGATCCCTCTGGTAATGGCTTGCCGTATCCACCAGGTCGCATAGGTGGAAAACTTAAAACCTTTACGCCAGTCGAACTTCTCAACTGCATGCATTAGTCCTAAATTACCCTCTTGAATTAGATCCAAAAGAGGCAGTCCAGAGGCCTGATACTTCTTGGCGATAGATACCACCAGCCGTAGGTTCGACTGGACAAAGGCTCTTTTTGCCGAATTACCCATAGTAATATCGACTTTTAAGCTTGATCGACGCTCGATAGGCATATCTTTAGACCTGGACGAAAGCTCTTTTTGAGCTTTAGCGCCACGCTCGATATCCTTAGCTAGCCTTACTTCGTCATCTTTTGATAGAAGGGGATATTGACCTATATCCGTCAGATACATCCTGACGAGGTCTTCTTCGTCCTTATCAATCCGGTCCTTGGCCACCAAGTCCCACCTTTTCCAAAGCAGTGTGAAAATTAAATATCTTCACAAAATTCAAACCAAACTAGTTGGCCGACTATTTCCGAATCTCAAGTCCGACGGCATTTTGACTGATCGATAGAATTTTACCTACTATTGATAAAAATCCATCAGTGCAATTATCGGGACTTGGATTAATCCAGTAAAAAGTGCGCCATATCGACTATCTCATTAAGATTGCAATCATTGAGTTTTGAAGATCCCCATCCATTTCAAAATATCTCGATTTGCCTTTCCAAGTTCGGCACTGATTCATCAGTTACTCCTAACTTGTGAGGAACCCTTGAAGTTAGGTCACCCCCAATAACGGTTTAGCATGGCTTGAAATCATATTCAACAAATCTAAAGCCCAAAGCACCGTGACAAATTCGAAATGAAACAGTATCTAACCATAAGTATCATGCTCCATTTAGAAAATAGGTTAGCGTCGACTTGGGCTACCGACCTCAAAAGCTAACATTCACAATAATATCCTGATTCAAAATAAGACCAATGTGACAAAAAAGTAGATACAGCGCCCACACGATCACATTACGATCCAACAAATCCACATCGCTTCGCCCAGCCCAGCAGAAGGGTGGAAGAGACGTGGAAGAGACGTGGAAGAGACGTGGAAGAGACGTGGAAGAGACGTGGAAGAGACGTGGAAGAGATAAAGCCCTCGAAATTCCTATCGGATTAGATTGACTTACCATATGCTAACCAATTGATTCCAGTCAATCACCACATATCTCATCCATAGCCCACATATCTCATACATAGTCCACGCATGCCTCTATTCGTCAAAAAGCAATTCAGAGGCCATAGCGTCGCTGGTCAAAGCCATTGGTTATAGGCATTCGCCGATCTTTGCCAAACGCTCTCGGGGTAACTCGAACCCCGGGTGCACCCTGGCGCCTTTTATACTCGCTCCTATCGATCAAGGTCGATATCTCAGAAACCAATTCGGGATCAAATCCACTTGTGACCATTTGGCTCGTCGTCATGTCTCGCTCCACCAACGCCATTAAAACTGGATCTAGCACTTCATAAGGAGGAAGCGAGTCTTGATCGAGCTGATCGGGACGCAACTCAGCGCTGGGAGGCTTTATGATCACCGACTCAGGAATGACCTCGCGACCAAATGCCACCTCGTTGATATATCTACACAACCTGAATACAAGTAGCTTTGGCAAATCCTTTATCAAAGCAAACCCACCAGCGCTGTCTCCATAAAGAGTGGAATATCCAGTGGCTATTTCAGACTTATTGCCAGTTGTTATAACCATTGCGCCGGTTGCATTCGAGTATGCCATCAGTAGGACTCCACGAATTCTACTTTGGAGATTCTCATCGGTCAGACCTTTGGGATCTGATCCCAAAAGGCCCTTCAATACACCTCGAAACTCTTGATGAAGAGATGATATCGCGACGACATTCATCGCGATTCCCAAGTTATCCGCCAAAATCTGCGCGTCATCAAGAGATGAACCCGCATTATAACGCGAAGGCATCGCTATACCAAAGGTCCGCTCTTTTCCTAGCGCTAGGGTACAGATTGCTGCACACAATGACGAATCTATACCTCCCGATAGCCCCATGACTACCGAGCGAAATCCATTCTTATTTACGTAATCCCTAAGGCCCAAAATCAATGCCGAAAGCGTCTCGCCGAGATCATAATTATCCAGAGAATCAACCCAATTCAAGTCAAAACGAGGCGCTGGATGTGTCCATAATGCAGCGTTATTATTGGAAGAACTCTGGTCACTTGGGTAAATGGATGGCACCTCTAACGAAGGCTGATTATCTACCACTTTGATGATTTCCGGATCAAGGTCGCTCATTAGACCCCTAGGATCTAGTTGAAACTTCCGACCTCGACCTACTAGGTCTATCGAGACAACTTCCACCTTTTCGACAAAGGCTTCGACACTCACTATCAAGGATCCGCTTTGATCAAATGCCATAGATCCCCCATCAAAGACGAGTTCATCTTGGCCCCCAACTAGATTCACGTAAACTATCGGAGTTGACAGATCGCTCGAGCGAACCGATAGCATCATTGCGCGCTGCCAGCGTCGACCGATAGAAAATGGAGATGCATTCAAATTTAAAATGAGTTCTGCTCCACCTCTAACCTCATCTAGCGCTGGCCCTATCGGGCTCCAGATGTCTTCACAGATCGAGACACCCACCTTGACACCACAGATCTCAAAGAGCTTGACAGGTGAGTTAGCTGCCACAAAATATCTTTGCTCGTCAAAGACCGCGTAATTTGGGAGTAATCGCTTCCTGTAACTCTCAAAGACCTCACCGCCAAAGGTAAACGAGGCTGAATTATAGAGACGCCCATCTTCTTCTGGATGACCGATAAGCAGAACAGATTCGGGGACACTTTTAGCAATCTCATTCAAATGCTCACGGGTCGCCCTTATGAATGAAGGCTTCAAAAGCAAATCTTCTGGCGGATAGCCACAAAGTGCCAACTCCGGAAAGACGCTAATTTGACTACCTAGCGAATGTGCCTTCCTAGCCGTTTCGACTATCAAGTTGGCATTACCTTCTAAATCGCCCACCTTCGGATTGATTTGACAAATACCGATCCGAATCGAGGCGAGTTCAATATCTGACATACTTCGAACCTCAGATGGAATGCTACTACCCAAAAGTCGTAATCCTTGCAATGAGTTAGCAGATGAAGTTACGTGCGACAAAATAACTCTGGAAAAGAGATGACATTGAGAATCTAGCTATTGCGATTCTCTGGGCAACCCCAGCTAAGTCGTTGGATCCTAGAATTGATTCCTAGGCAAACTTGCGAGCAAGAGATCATGGCATGTGCGCCTACGTCAATCTTTGCTATCGGTACTTGAGGGCAAGTGATGGGTTCGTCCTAACAACTAGAAAAGATATTCGAACTAGCTATCATTGAAAACAAACTCCGTCGATATTCAAAACGGTATTGTTCCCTTTACTATCTAGACATATCGCACCTATGGCAGCGCAGCCAACAGAAATAATTATTTCCAAGACAACAAACAATTATCGGCAACGACATTTATAGACCGCTTACCAAAAAACATCAAACGACTGATTTGTCAGCAATTTATCCAAAAGCTCTTAGGGCTAATTTCAAATCGATCAACCTGTCGTTTAGGCCCTAATTGTGATAATTATCTCGAAATAGAATCAATTCGCTAAACGTGCAAACCTAAAGTCAAAATTATAAGGTTCTATCAACTAGAAGTTAGGCGATATCAGACAAGGGGTTGATCGACTTCGAATCTTTGTCCAAATTGATTCAGGAGCAAACTTTCGCATCTAAAAGACCTGGTTGGGCAAATAGAGCCGTCTAGCCAAGATCATCCTAAATGAAGGCGCGTTATATGATATGATTTTCTGATATGGTAGCAGCACCAATTATCACTTCAAGGCTCCGCCTCGAGGCGCTCTATCCCGAAACGATCGAATCCTTACTCGCTCATGATATTGCGAGTGCCCAAAGCATCCAAGGGACTGTTTTTTGCAAAGAGTTCCTTGAATCAGCTGATGAGACTTTCTTATATATACAGCTCGAGCAGATGAAGTCACGACCATCCAGCCAGGAATGGGGTGTTCGAATTATTGTTCGCAAAGAAGATGGCGAAGTCATCGGGCATTGTGGTTTTCATGGCCCTCCCGAGATCATTGGTAAAACTGAGATTGGTTACACTATCCTGTCTGGATATCGCAGACAGGGATACGCGGTAGAGGCAGCTCGGGGATTAGCAGATTGGGCGCGGCTGCAAGGGTCGGCCGTCGTCTTCGCTTCAGTCTCGCCGGGCAACTCTGCTTCAATTGGAGTTTTAAAGAGGTTGGGTTTTGTAATCACGGGAGTTCGAGACGACGAGGTCGATGGTCAAGAGTACATTTACGAACTTGCCTTATGACCACCCAGCCTTAAACCCTATAAGCTCAATGCACCCAAAATTAACCAAACACTATAGGTCGGTGGCTTTCACTTAATACTTATCAAGTTTCACAAGCAACAGCTATTTCGGAGTCAGACTCTCAGAGTAGCGGATGGGGAGAATCAAAGACGCATCTATAGAGAAGTCGCTCGACCAAGGATTTTTCAACCTGCCTTCAGTAGAATCGTTATAGAAATTCCTCGACGCACAAGTTGCTTACGTTCCCAGCGTCCGTGGTAGGTTCTGTCGATTAATTTCTTACAGTTTCCAATTGAGGATCTTGATCCAATTAAATGTTGCATGTTACGAATCGTATTTTGATAAGTAACTGAATGTGCTATCCCAAGTTCTTTGAGTACATGCTTCACAACTGGGGTTACCATTGCATATCAGCTTCGTCTCAAAATCTAGGGGCTTTGCATAAACATCTTTGGGCGATTTGGCGGTGGTGTCTTTGATAACCTTTATAAAAACAATTAGACCTCTGCTCCATTGCTAATCGACATTCCATTAGGACACATTGGTGCGGGTCGTTACTTTTCCTCTTCTGCCTTTGCTGTGGCTCTCACCACGAAGTAAGAACTCACCTAACTAGACGTTTGCTCCAAGTCTGTATAAGCCATTACTCCTAGCCCATTACTCCTAGCCCATTGCCTTTCGTTGCTTTATTAGCATTAACCGGCCAGTCGGATATGAGACTCGGACGAATTTAGCTAGGGTGGTGGCCGAAAGACCACGCTTGTCGTTGGACAATAGGCAGCGAAGAACCACTGGGATAAAGAGATGCGACTTCGATAAAAGATAGACCTCGATGTAACTGAAGTTTGACAGTGGCACGATTTACATTGAAAAAGTAGAGCTCAAGATGCTGTATTTCCTGTAATGGCTTGGTCTAATTAAGGCAACTGATCGAAGTCACACTTTGGGCATCTAATGCCCTCTTTTGATCGCAATTTGATCAAATGATCTTCGCATGCTTCTTGCTAAGAGAAACCTACCATAACATCCGAGATATCCACCGTATCACCTCAATCGAGCATCTGCCCTACCAAGAATTAGCTCCATTGCGGTCTCGGTGGAGTCGAAACTTACGAAAGTTGATGAGTTTTTACTAATTTGTTGTGTTACAACTCCTTTAAAGTATTGTTGAGAGATGGAAACCGCCGACCCGATCGTTGCAGCTACTCAAATCGTCAATGAGCGCTTTCCAGAGTGTCGGGGGGCGTTCTTGTCGAAGAGCGTGCTGACCTCTCACCGAACCCCAACTTCCGACCTCGACATCGTTGTGGTTCTGGACGGCCCTCCAGCTCCGTACCGGGAAAAGATTCGATCTCACGGTTGGATCACTGAATTATTCGTCCATTCACGAGACTCGTTGACGCGCTTCTATGGCCTGGATGCACAATCGCGAACCTGCACGCTGGCCAACATGAGTGCGAACGGCTATGTGCCACGAAGCAATGGTTATGAAGTGACTGAAATACAAGAAGAGGCCCGGGCAATTATCGATGCTGGCCCCGCCGCTTTGACGAATGAGGATCGAGCTCGACGTCGGTATCGGCTGACCGACCTGCTCGAGAATCTTCGTGGTACTTCAGACCATGTTGAGACTGTCTTTATAGCGAGTCAATTATTGAGAGAAGCCGGGGACTCGCTTTACTGAGTGAATGTCGGTGGCTGGGTGTAAGCAAGTGGATGGCACGCCACCTCATGGATGCACCGGATGGCTTCGCAAACCGCCTTGCTGACGCATTCGCGTCACTGCTAGTCGATGACAGGAAGGAACCGATGATCGAGGTAGTGGGCGATATTCTACACTTAGCTGGCGGACCCCTGACTGAAGGCTTCGTCGCTCATAAGGCGACTGAATGACCACCTTATTGCTGGTTCTTAATCCTACCCTCGGATTTGGTACGGTGTTCGTAGTGGCTCGCGGAGCTCAGGGAACGTCGTTAGAGTTGGAAAAAAGACACGCAGTTGAAACTCCTCTGATTTATAATCCGTAATTAGGTCCGCTATCACAAATCGACGATGGTTTTCGATCCATTTCGCAATAGAAAGCTTCCAGCCTAAAATCGTTAAAAGTTGTTCGATTGGCCACTAGCATTCGCCATGGCGCGGTCGATGGCCAGAATTCCTCCATGGAGTTGCATTTGGTAAATCTAGTTTGCAACTGTTTGGCCTCAAGCCAACTTGGCTGGCTGGAATTGTATATGATGATATCTTAGGATTTTGGCCTGACTTCAATGCTATCGGCGGTTCACCAACTTGAGCGACCCGACTGTGCATATTAAGAAATAGAAACGACCCAATCGATCGAGAGATCCCAGCACAAAGGACTATCTTTCATGTACCACAACCGTAAATCGCCACAAAGCTCCGTGATGGCATGACCAAAACATCTCAAGATTCCAGCGATCTGGTCCATGGCTTTTCGTTCGAATTGGGAGTGCGAGCCAGCGAGCAAGAGCGCAATTCCCACTTAATTCGCCCGGGGTTCGGGCGGATACACACCGATCACATGGTTTCAATTTCATATGATCGTCAGCGAGGCTGGGACGCCGGATCACTTCATCCTTATCGTCCGATAGTATTAGACCCAACAGCGATGGTGCTACATTACGGTCAAGCAATTTTCGAGGGGTTGAAAGCCTATCGCCAGCCAAATGGCACGATAGCCGTCTTTAGACCTATGGAGAATGCCAACCGCTTTAACCGTTCAGCAACACGACTATCAATGCCACAACTTCCGAATGACTTGTTTATACGCTCGATCCGCGCTCTTTTGCATGTGGATCGCGATTGGGTGCCCAAAAACCTCGGACAGAGCCTTTACCTTCGTCCGCTCATGTTCGCATCAGAGCCGATGTTGGGAGTGCGACCGTCGGATCAATATGAATACATCTTGATCGCAAGTCCTGCTGATCCGTTCTTCTCCGCGGAGCCGACCCCGCTACGCGTCTGGATTACTCATGAATATGTGAGAGCAGCCCCAGGAGGGACCGGCGAGGCAAAATGCGCCGGAAACTACGCCGCGAGCCTACTCGCTCAGGCCGAAGCTTTTGATGCAGGATGTGATCAGGTCGTGTGGCTCGACGCAATCTCCAGAACGCAGGTCGAAGAGATGGGCGGCATGAACCTCTTCTTCGTGGAGCAATCTGGCGACCAAACACGTATAGTGACTCCGAGATTAACGGGAACACTCCTCGCTGGAATTACTAGGCTGTCGATCCTTCAGTTGGCCGCAGACGCAGGCTTTCAAGCAGCCGAGATAGACCTCTCAGTAGACGAATGGCGGGATAGATGTGCTAGCGGGACTATTACCGAGGCATTTGCTTGTGGAACTGCGGCCGTGATCGCTCCAATTGGCGAAGTTAGGTCTTCAAAGTCCTCATGGCTTGTAGGTGATGGAGGTGCTGGACCCATTACGATGCGTCTACGGAAGTCACTTCTCGATATCCAGCACGGGATCAGTGAAGATAGGCACGGCTGGATGGAAGAGATGTGACCGATCCAACAACTCAGCGGCGAAAACTCTTTCAGTGACACGGAGGCATCGTCGAGCAATGAATGGGTGGCGGTAAGACTTCTATCGCGCAGATTTCTATTATCGCTAAGATTCTCAGCTATTGAAACTTGGGTACTTGCTCACGTCGTCAAACTTACATGGCGGTCAAATAGGCCACTTGAACTAACTTCCAATTCGCCGACGTTCGGAAAGGAACACACCAATATCAAAGTGTTACTTTCTAAACGGTGTTGCATTGGGGTAAATTAGACGACGCAAAATTAATTTCAACATCCACTGTCTCAAACGAAAGAGCGAGGATCTCCCTGAAACAACTTGTTACGCCAAAGCTAGAATTACTCATTATCTGACAATCCTGACCAAATAGATACCAGGAGTGACAGTTTTTTGCCAACCGGTTGCACCCAAGCATTAGTCTTACTCAAATTCTTGACAGGCAACCGCAACGTTCCCTGGGGACTCCTGGAGGAAAAAATCAACTCGGTGAATGAATCTATATTCTCTAGCCAAAATTCCACCCTGGGGTTTGGCTACGACAGTCACCGCAATTTCAAGATAGCGATCCGTTTGTTTGGCAGACGGTCTGACACCTCTGAGCTAGGTTATCAAAATGCTCTTTTACTTGCGTAACCAAGTGGAGCAATTCTAAACATAACTACCGGAACGCCAAGAAGTCTCTTCGATACAAGCCGATTTCCTTCATCTTTGGAGGGAGCAAGCTTTGATATTCGTTATAGCCCTGTCTTGCTTGGCTTGGTGTTTCATTCATATCTTTGAAATTAAGCTGTGGTGTTTCTTGAACGTCTCAATTTCTCGAGCAATTTATCGACAACTAAGACCTTACGCATTTGGATCAACTATGTTCATGAGTTACCTACCAGTGCATATTTAAAACCCCTTCATAAAATTAGATTTATCGCTCCAAAGTATTATCTGTTGGGCCGGTCAATTTCATCGCACTCTTTACGCCTTGATGCCAGTTCTCACATTCGACCTCCTCAGCATCCCGATTCGACTTTGCAAATGATCTTTGGTGGTGGGCCAATTTAGTGTCGTTGGCAAAGTCCATTGGCGGATGAGAACACAGGAGCGAAGTTGAACCAGCTTGCCATCATCGGCCCAACATCTACCGCTCCCATCGGTCGCCCCGCCAACGAAATAGCCCATCCAAAACTCCCGCAGATCGGCTGCTTAATATGCATAGTTGGCCTCGGAGGCCGAAATGGAAACGCATGAGACAATGGGCTCCTCGGCTCTTCAGGTAGCAAGTGCCAACGGTACCCCGATCATCGGGGCGGAGGCAAGTAACACATGGGGGAGGATCCTGTACTAGAAGCGAAAAGACCCGCTATCACCTACCACAACCAGTCTGACATGGATCTACAACGTTGAAGGCCTGGCCTTGGGTTTACCAACAGCCTCCTCAATTATGACAACAAACTTGTCGCATCGGTTGGCCGACATTTAGCGGCTTAGGGCCAATGCTCAGGTGAGCGCGCCCCACAACCAAAAACCAATCCGCAACCGTTATAGTCAAGCAACAAAACTGAGTCATATTTATAAAAAAAGTGGCCAATTGTAAATACTATATTAACTGAGAGACCCATAAAGGGGTCAAATAGCGGGAAGTTGCAATCCATCTACTAGTAATAACTATGTGGCAACTAAATCGGACAAACAATCAAAGATCGAGTACGTCCTAAAGACTGTTGAAGAGAGGAAAGTTGGTTTCATCCAACTTTGGTTTTCCGACATCCTGGGAACTCCAAAAAGCTTTCAAATCACTCCCGCAGAACTCTCCAGCGCGCTCGAAGAAGGGATGACCTTCGACGGTTCGGCTATCGACGGATTCTCTCGAATTCAAGAGAGCGACGTGATCGCCTTACCTGACCCCACTACCTTTAGCCTTTTGCCATCGGACCAAACCGTCGCACAGGTCTTCTGCGATATTTATAATCTCGATGGCAGCCCATTCGAAGGATGTCCTAGAAATACCCTCCGAAGGGCCTTGGATCATGCACACAGCTTAGGTTACTCATTCTTCGCAGCCCCCGAACTCGAATTCTTCTATTTCGACAAAGACGTATCCAACGGCCCCAAGCCCTTGGACTCGGGATCATACTTTGAACTTACAGTCTCGAACCTTCCCTCGCAACTTCGAAAAAGAACCGTCCTCGCCTTAGAAGATATGGGAATACCAGTCGAATATTCGCAACATGAAGACGCACCAAGTCAGCACGAAATCGACCTACGTTATACAGATGCCCTCACAATGGCAGACAACATTATGACTTCCCGCCTTATCATCAAGGAGATTGCTGCGGCGAGCGGCGTTTTGGCGAGCTTCATGCCAAAACCGATCGTTGGAGTTCAAGGTTCAGGAATGCATACACATTTTTCGCTCTTCAAGGATAACAAAAATGCATTCTACGACGATCGTGACGAGACTGGCTTATCAAAGGTCGCAAAACACTTTATCGCCGGGCTCCTTCATCACGCACCTGAAATTACCGCGATTACAAACCAATGGGTCAACTCCTACAAGCGTCTCGTCGTGGGATACGAAGCACCCGTTTACATCTCCTGGGCACGCAATAATCGATCGGCTCTAGTAAGAGTTCCGACACCAAAGACGACCAACTCACAATCCACAAGGATTGAATATCGGGCATTGGACCCAGCCGTAAATCCTTATCTAGCATTCGCGGCGATACTAGGAGCTGGCTTGGCTGGCATTGAAGGAGAATACGAACTGGCCCCACAAATCCAAGACAATCTCTACAAGCTCTCTACCGAAGAAGTGGATGCTCTTGGAATTGAATCTCTTCCTGGGAACCTTGACGAAGCTGTAAGAGAGATGGAGCGATCATCCCTTGCGCGAGAAGTCCTTGGCGAACACGTCTTTGAATGGTACGTTAGAAACAAAAAAGACGAATGGTCTAACTATAAGACACACGTATCTCAGTTCGAACTAGACCGATACTTAGAGCAGTTGTAGATGGAACCACTACTTATTTACCCCGAATCAGCACCCTTTCACGTGGTAAAAACGCTAGAAGAGGGCGGCTACCCATTTATACCGGTCGGCCTCATATCGCGAATTACCCAACTGGAGCCCGAAGAAGGATGGTCTGGAGCAATCATATGTGCGGATCAAAATCTCGACGATGCCTTCTTCATCTGCCGTCACCTTCGAACCAAAGAACGTCAGATTTCTCCGCTGCTGCTGATCGTGGATAGGACCAACCTCGACAAGCTTGAGCTGCGCGAAGATCTATTCGACGATTTTGTAACGTTACCTCTTGATCCTAGAGAATTCCAAGTTCGCCTCCAGAGACTCTTCTTTAGAACTGGCCGAGGTTTGACTCAAGAACTAATTGAATACGGTCCTCTAAAAGTCAACTTGGAGACCTATCAAGCCTCTGTGAGCGGAAAATTGTTAGATCTAACTTATATGGAGTATCAACTTCTAACCTTTTTGGCGTCGCATCCTGGCCGAGTTTTTGATAGAGAAACCCTTCTCTCTAGGGTGTGGGGGTATGAATATTACGGTGGTGCAAGAACAGTCGACGTGCATATCCGTCGCCTTCGAGCAAAACTCGGTGAGCAACACGAATCAATGATTGAAACGGTTCGAAGCGTAGGCTATCGCTTTGGCCGTCATCAAAAGTAACCTTTGTTAAGGCCCCTCGGATCAAAACATCCGACCTTATCAACAGTCTTTAGAATTACCTAGAAGCATTGAAACGACTCGCCCAAATCCGCGTCCGCATGGACGCCTTGCTTCGACAAAAGATGCGGTTATCTCAATCTTCTAGGTTGAGACTAGTTCGATCGTGTGCTCGGTCTAAAGATTTGGCAAAAGAGATCGGCTAGATTAAGTGCGATCTTCTTTGGTAATGAGGCAAAAAGATCGGCGCCCTGGCGGATAATTTCAACAACACCAATATAAAGATCACAAAAATGACAATATTCAACAGGTATATGACCTATCGAATGAGCCACCTGGCTCCACATTGTCACAATCCCAGGTGAGGGCTATCAACACTTCTAAGTCTAAAAAGCCATAGAGCCAAAACAGTGCTAAGCTGAACACTTCAGCCACACTGATCGGCTCTAATTCGCAGATAAATATTCCCAGATAAATCCCGAGAGACAAAACGTCTAGGTTTCACCGTAAACACGAGAAGCTAGATTAGCCAAAGGACCTTGCTGACTAGGAAAACGAGGATCCACATCCACAAGTTCTAGATGCATTCGGATTGGAAATGTGAAAACCCGCGCCTTGCAGACCGTCACGATACTCCAACGTTGCGCCCTTTATCAACGAAAGAGACGAAGAGTCCACTACGACCTTGACATTATCAAACTCGCTGACGTTATCGTCATCAGCGAGTTCAGAATCAAAAAACATATCGTATGAAAAACCTGAACACCCGCCTGGCTTTACTGCAATTCTCAGAAATAGCGCCTCTGCGCCATCTTCCTCTGCGAGTAATTCGGCAACTTTAGACACTGCGTCTGGCGTAACCAAAATTGACGAAGGTCTCTTACCAATCTTTATGCTGCTTGCTGAAGCCATATGACCAGTCCTTTCAAAGATTCGATCCTGTTTAGAACAGTATCTACCAGCGAACTACCAAAAAAATTCCAATTCATTTGTATTTCATAATTTATTCTACACAGATAGGAGAAATAGGACAATACTTTTTCACTATAGGTAGGCTCTGAGTAAAAGATAATGGTCGGCCCGAACCAACCTACCCAGAGAAGTCCAGAGTAAATCAGCGAATCCATAGAAGACCAAAGAGTCCAAGATCTTAAAATAAGACGAACCTATTGCTGGTAGAAGACATTTATAGCGGCTTTGATGCAAGGGTGCGAACCAAACTTAAATTGGAAGGAACTTTCATTATGTCATCTCGTGAAGATTCGATTGAGATCACAAACAGCGCAATGATAGAAAACCTTGAATTCAAAACGATTGCATCACAAATAAGAGCGACACTTAGTCCAATTATTGACCCAGAATTAAAGGTCTCAATCGTTGAGCTCGGGATGATCGGAGGGATAGATCTCATAGAGGGAGAAGTGAAGATCGACCTTGCCCTGACGACGATCGCATGCCCACTGAGAAGCCAGATTCAAAAAGAGATATCATCAAAGATCTCAACACTGCTTCCCAACGCCAAGGTATCGTTCAACGTAATAGCTATGTCTCAAGCCGACAAGGCAAAGGCAATGCAACTTGCTCGCTCGGCTGCAAGCAAAAATGCGCCCAATAACTCAATTCCCTCCAATGCGAGAATAATCGCAATAGCTTCAGGCAAAGGGGCGTAGGCAAATCCACCACCACAAGTGCAATGGCTCTCGGTCTTGCAGAACTTGGATATCGCATCGGGATTCTTGACGCCGACATATGGGGGTTTTCGATACCGAAGATACTCGGAATGCAAGCTAAAGTCTCGGCGTCGGGGACGACAGACCAATGGAAGATTGATCCTCTAAAGATACAGTTCGGCGATGGAAGTATCTCGGTGGTCTCCATGGGATTTCTCTCTCAAGACCCCACTTCGGCGATAATGTGGAGGGGATTGGTTCTAAATCGCGCTTTCCAACATTTCATAGAGGATGTCGATTGGAGTGACATCGATTATTTGCTTATAGACATGCCTCCAGGTACCGGAGATATTCAGATGGGCCTTTCAAGGATGCTGCCACAAGCTCAGGTCATAATCGTCACAACCCCAAGTGACGCAGCCAACGAAGTTGCAATACGCATGCTAGATATGGCTCAACGGGGGAATCTCTCAGTGCTCGGCTTCATAGAAAATATGGCCTATTTTCTTTGCGACCACGGTCAACGTTACGAAATATTTGGCAAGAGCGGCCTTGACTCAAGTATGGCTACCAAGGACATTGAGGTATTGGCAAGAATTCCAATCTCCAAAGCAAATTCAGATCTGAACTTAAATGACATGCGAGCAAAGTGGACCTCGAACGACCCCGACCATTCCGTAGAAGTGATGAGGAAGTTCGCAAAACAGTTAACGACAGAAATTGCACCAATTCAAGAGATGTCCGGCTGTACTTCGAGAATTGAGCAACTCCTAAAAAAGATAGAGCTCGACAAAAAAGAGTAAATTCCCTAGATGAGATCGCTAGTTTGCCTTGGCCAGTGCCACCGATCATCCTAAAATCCATATAGGCAAACCAAAAGCTCAATAGAAGAAGAAGCTTCGGAGCTTCGTCTCGGACTTCGCGCTAAAAGCTGTTGTTTGCTCTAAATTGCAGGACCGCCAGGGCGCCCAGGCAATGGCCTAGTCGGAGAGAACTCCGCCGAAAGTGCCTCTTCGTATCCCTGATCTCCTGGGAGGAGTATCCGAACTCCGTTACCATCTGGCACCATTCGAGGAAGAACGGTCGGGATGGTTTCAAAGGCGCTGGCCGCACTGATCACCTCCGCCACATTTGAGAACCTTGCCAAAGCCTCCAAATTTTTGATCGTTGGAAGGATCAAATCGAACTCCGAATTGCGATGGCGATTTAAGGCGTCATTTGGCGAGATCCAACAATTAGCGACGGTCTCGCCATTGTCGTGCAAAGCAACTTGATCTGGAGGAGCAACAGCGACAAAGAAACGCGTATCGTAGCGCCTTGGAGCTCCTTCGGGAGTTATCCAATGGCTAAAGTAAAAGATTGAATCCGATAGTAAAGTCAAACCCTCTGCGCGAAGTATCGATTCAAAGGTTGCCTCCTTTCGATTCAACGCTTGACGATAGCCATCAAAAAGTGCGCGATCACCTGCATCTACGAGTGAAAGCACCCCCTCGGAAGCGCTTCTTCGCGCCAGCAGCACTCCTGCTTCTTCGAAACACTCCCTTATTGCTGCGACCCAAAACTTGACCCCTCCATCATTGGTTCCCAGAAGTGAGCCAGACTTATGGTCGGGGCGTCCAGCCAATTCCTGATCGTCGGCGATGGCTTGATCAAGTTCATCCACTGCTCCCCCAGGAAAGACATAGGCACCTCCGACAAAGTCAAGATTGAGATTACGCCGGAGCATAAAGACCTCAATTGGACCTTCCGAAGAGTTGTCACTATTCCTAACTAGCATTACAGTTGCTGCATCACGAGGCTCCATAACCCATAAACCTAGTCCGTATATCACCTCAGATTCTTTCAAATTGATAGTTGGAAATAGTAATTCATCTTCAAAATTGTAAAAATAGCTCAAATTACAGCTAATGAGCTCCTCCAAGTAGTCATATTCCCCAGTAAGAGCGACTCGATCTAAGTTACTCACCCTTAGAACCGATCAAACAAAGCGAAAGTCTTGGACTTATGTTCGGCATTTTTCAACACTGATATCGATCCCCATAACATTCAAATCACAGTAGGGAGCTCAAAAGGTCAAATTGCAATATTGAACAGTTCTCGCAACGAGTTAAGGGGCGGTTGAACTATGGGTCCGTTAGGCTGAGAGTTATCTTCTAATCCGCTAAAAAGCCACTAATCAGCCCCGAAAATTGCATGGGCGCCTCGAAAGCCCAGCTATGTGTTCCATCAAGTTCGACAGAACTGGCCCCAATAGCGTCGACCAAGCCCAAAAAACTCTCACGTGGAATAACAACATCGTCTTTGGTCCAAATGCAAAGGACAGGGAGTTGGCGACTCTTTATTTGGGCCATCTCAGCCCTTAGGTCAACTGCCTTTGCAATCAGTGCACACTTTACGACTCTTGCGGGATTCTTAGCAAATTCACCAACCGCCTCTACGATGACCTGAGGCAGGTAGGAACGCTCCTTGGTTCGTCGTAAATCTACCAAAAAAGCTCCGGCCCAATCGTTAATTGAACGGTTGCCAAGAGTTGAGCTCAAACCCTTGCGATCTATCCAGTCGGGATGACCAACTGAACTTATTAATACCAGTCTCGATACAAGCAAAGGGTGGTTAGCGGCCAAAGAAGTAGAGATGCCGCCACCAAGTGAGTGACCAATCAAACTAAAGGTCTCTCCGCCAAAAACAAATTCGCCAAACCTTGCAACAAAATTACTCAAGGAGCTAAGACCGTTGTCGAGGTTTATCTTTGAACTGCCGCCGTAGATCTCAGGTACAACCACCCGATACCCTTGGCGAGCAAGTTCTAAGACGCTATCGCAATAGATCCGGGGAGAGAGAGACCATCCTGGAACCATTAAGACATTTCCTCCTGTTCCTACGTCCAAGAATGAAACTTTGGAACCATCCAGAAATATCGATTGTGACTTAACACTCTGTCGCGTCAAATCCAACACCACCTCTACTCACCTCCCTTGCTATGGATAGCGAACCACAACCAGACCCTAAAGCAAAAATCGGCCATGAGAATCTGGGTCTCTCAAAACCGATATCGACACATGCTACAACCTTGATAACGATGTTTTTTAATGGTTTTAAAATTTTAAGTAACCCTGAGCTTCACATTTCAAACAATGTGAACCTAATAGCCAGCGAGATAGGGTGCGCCCTAAACAGAAGCGGTCCTGAAGCGACCCGGCACTCATCAACTGCCATGCACTAAAAATCAAAGGAAATCCCCCAGGTGAAGTTTTAGATCGAATCGCCAATTCCAATAGAGCAGCGTCGGCCCAACAGCGCTGAAAAAACGCTAATACTTCATTTGATTTTCTGATTGACAACCAATTTGAAGTGGATAAATGCCTCGAATTATCTCTTAAAAACCCAAAGGGTACTAGGTTAAATGGCAAGAGTCAAAGCCACTGGGCGAGTTATTGACGGCGCTATCGTGCTACTACAAGGAGCTTGAAAAAATTTATGGCACAAAAAGCTAAAAAGTCAACGAAGTCCTCACGTCAAGTGACCGCCGCGAAAAATAGTGGATCACAAAAGGGTATGGTCTATTCGGCTACCGCCCTAGTTGTAATCGTTGCAGTCATTGCGACCTTTATTTTAATCAAGCTAAACAAAAGTTCATCATCGGCGACCGCGACAAACTCGCTTGCGCCAGCTGCAGTTGTTTCAGCTGTAACGAAGGTGCCGAACTCTGCACTTGCAGCAGCAACCGTGCCCACTAGTTCAATTCCACTTCCATATGCTGTAAAGAACACCGCGCTACTCACCAGTAATTCAAAACCAGTAGTGCTTTACATGGGCGCCGACTACTGCCCCTATTGTGCAGCGCAACGCTGGCCCCTCATAATTGCTCTATCAAAATTTGGAACCTTCAAGAATCTGCATACGACGTCCTCGTCAAGCACTGACGTCTATCCCAACACTCAAACCTTCAGCTTCTATGGATCGTCGTACTCAAGCCCCTATATCAACTTCCAGAGCGTCGAGATGCAAACTAATATTCCATCCAACGGAAGCTACACCACACTTCAAACTCCAACAACAGCGCAAAATAATATCTTCAATACATACGACAAACCTCCTTACACTGCGACTGCGACTGGTATCCCATTTATCGACTATGGCAATCAGCTGATCGAGGGCGGACCAGCCTACTCGCCTGCAATTCTTGCCGGTCTTTCGAGAGCCTCAATAGCTGGCAGCCTTACCATTACAGGAACGGTAACCAATCAGGCCATTCTGCCATCGGCCAACCTTATAATTGCAAGCATCTGTAAGATTGATAAAAACCAACCGGGTTCTATTTGTTCGATGGCGCCAGTTGCCACCGTAGAAAAGCTACTTAAGTAATTATCAAGATTTGGGTATAGCCCTAAAAGCGGCATTGTGGGGGTCCCTGGCGCGCCCTTTGGCCATTATGGAGAAGTAGAGTGATCGAGACGATCCAAAAGACCAAGGTCTTAATTGTCGCGGGTAAAGGCGGCGTGGGCAAATCAACACTTGCTGCCACGATCGCCAGTGCCGCAGCTTTCGCCAAACGAAAAACAGTTCTTGTATGTCTGGGCGAAAGCCCAATTACAGCCGAGCTAAGTGTTGCTCTTCAATCAAAATCAGAGCCATTCAACGATGATCTACGCCTTGATATCCTAAAGCTAAGGCCTGAAGAGATACTTATTGAGTATCTAGAGGACCATGGAATGGCCTCTATGGGACGAAGGCTGATTTCAAGCGGAGTTGTATCAGTAATAGCCACAGCCGTTCCTGGAATCAGAGAGCTACTAATTCTGGCCAAGCTAAAACAGATGGAACGCTCGGGCGAATATGACACGATTGTCCTAGATGCACCAGCATCAGGTCACCTCTTGACCTTTTTATCTAGCCCAAAGGGGCTCAGTAATATCGCAAATGTAGGATTACTCAAGACACAATCCCAGGAGGTAGAGGAACTTCTTAAAGATCCAAGTCGATCTCGACTCATAATGGTAAGCCTTGCCGAAGAGACGCCGGTTCTAGAGACGATAGAGACGATCTCACGACTGCGAGACCTTTCGGTGATAAACCTTGGGCCGGTAATTATAAATCAAGTCATCAATCCTCCTTCCTTGAGTGATGAAGCCAAGGCCACGCTCGAGGCCTCCGCAAGGTCTACATCGATCGCTGCAGCCTATCAATACATTGCATCGCGTTCAGCCATGCAAGTCCGCAATCTAGAATTACTCGGTCGCTCCCTAAATGAAACCGATACGATTCAGTTGCCATTTTTGTTCACAACACAAATTCGGATTCAACATATCGTTGAGCTCGCTCGCTTGCTCAATTCGCCATCAGTCAGATAGAAGGTCATCTTGGACGCGAACAAAAATGCAATCGCCATCAACACCTCAAAACTAAGCAGCCTGATTCGGGAAAAGACTGTCATCATAATGACTGGGCCGGGCGGTGTAGGTAAAACGTCAAACTCTGCAGCATTAGCCATTGGGTCAGCTCTTTCAGGTATTGACACATGTGTTGTAACGATAGACCCCGCCAGACGTCTTGCTGATGCCCTGGGTATCGAGACGATAGGAAACGATCCAGTTGAGATCGGAACCAGTTCACCAGGAAGACTCTTCGCGGTAATGCTAGACGCAGATGCAACCTTTGATGAATTGATAGTCAAGTACGCAAAGACAAAAGAACAAGCTGGCAAAATCCTGTCGAATCGCGTCTACCAAAATCTAACCAAAAACCTCTCTGGAATCCAAGAGTACATGGCAATGGAGAAGTTATTCGAACTACACAACGACTCAAGATTCAAACTCCTAATCGTCGACACTCCCCCTAGCTATAACGCCCTGGATTTTCTAGATGCTCCGCGCAGGTTAATGTCATTTCTCGACAATCGGGTCTTTCGGCTCATCATGACACCGGGCCCAGCAATTCTTCGACCCCTCACATTTGCCACTAAGGCAGTGCTACGGACCATATCGCGTGTCGTTGGGTCAGAGATTGTCGATGAGGCCGTTGCGTTCTTTCAGGATTTCGAGGGCATGGAAGACGGCTTTAGATCGCGGGCTGAGGCGGTCCAGTCACTTCTTCATGAGCAAACCACAGCATTCGTTCTAGTTACCGCCCCCCGAGGCGACACCATCAGTGAAAGCATGACATTCGGGGAAAAGTTGACTGGTTTTGGATTTAGTCTCTCTGGATTGATTTCAAATAGGGAGACCCCCGACTTTTCGATTCCAGGTGAACCCATTGATCAAAATGAAGGCCTTTCAAAGGATGATCTCGCCAAACTTCAGGACAATCTTTCAAAAATGAAGGTTTTAAAGGAGTTTGAGAACCGGGAAATTCAAAAGATCTCTGCAGCACTCAACTCCGAGAGAATCATAAGAATCCCCACGCTGAATCGAGATATTGCCAACTTAGAAGACCTTGCTCAAATGGCCCGCTATCTAATATGATGCCAAAAAACCCTCTATATCCAAGCACACTTTTGCATCAACCTACATCTCCGGCTAGGATCTTTATCTATGGCCCACATCTACGTAGTGAGCGACGCGAATCAAGTTTTAACCGAAGTCGTATCCGCTTTAGAATTCATCACCTCAGACATCACCACCTTCCCAAGTTCGCAAGAATTCTTGGAGGCGTGTCATAAGTCAGCACCAGACCTTGCCGTTTTGGACTTCCAAGTAACCAACATGGGCGCGATGGCGACGTGCCTTGAACTCCATTTAGAAGAGTCAGGTGGTCGACTTCCCCACATTCCAGTACTTATTTTGATAGATCGCCGTCCTGATGTATTTCTAGCGCGAAGATCCAAAGCCGAGGGATTCCTCGTCAAGCCACTTGACTCTATCAAACTAACAAATGCTGCTAAGGCTGTTCTAAGTGGCAAGGGATACCAAGACGAGAGCTACAAACCAATATCTATCACACACTAGAGCGATCTTCCAGCTTTGATTTAGATCTGAAGGTCCAACCTAGGAGGCTATCAGACCTAAATAAGCAATCGAACTTCGACCGTAGGCTAGCTAATTTGCCTTAGAATAAAGATCTGTTCACGACGGAAACAAACCGTAGTGGATCGGGCGGGAAGTAGCGCAGCTTGGCAGCGCGCAGCGTTCGGGACGCTGAGGCCGCGGGTTCAAATCCCGCCTTCCCGACCAAGGTCACTGTTTTTGAGTTACACCAAAATCCCAAAACGACTTTGACCTTCTAATAACTTGCTCCTAAAAGAGTGGAACTTAGCCACCCTAGATGACAACTTTACTCATCTAGTTAGATCACCTAGTGTCGAGTGGCGGGGAGGAACTTCCCCTCCCCGCTCTCACAGAACCGTGCGTGAACCTCTCAATTCACACGGCTCCTAGCGAACCGACTTTTGGTATTACCCCAAATGACCAGTGAGCCCAAAGATTGGGTTCACGTTCGGCTATTTGAGATAGGTATTTCCAAGCATTTGCTCGTATGCTAAGTCGCCTGTACTTTTTGCGTGCCCATCTAATCAAATAGATATTGATACGACGGAGGAGTTGGCCTAATCTGGATTTGTAGAAGCGTCCATAGTAGTTGATCCAGCCTAAGATCACCGGGTTGTAAAGCCTGGCGAGTTCGGCTATGGTTTGGCCTGTTTGGAGGTGAATACGAAACCGCCTAAGTTCTCTGCCCATTTCTTCTACCGCTTTATCTGAAGCCGCTGGCAGGAAGTTGTTAAACTGCTGCTTGAACTTATTGCGGGCGTAGCGTGGTGCAAAGGTAAATCCTAGAAAGTCAAAGCGTATTTGTTCGAACTCTCCTTTACGGTTGGAGTCCTTACAATAGACGATTTTGGTCTTTTGTGGATGTAACTCCAACTTGACCTGCGTCATTCTCTGACCTATAGCCTCTAGGATCTCTTCGGCTCGTTTCTTTGTTTTCACATGTACCAAAAGGTCATCCGCGTATCGTTCAAACGGGGCATAGGGTAAGTTCTTTACCATCCATTTGTCAAAAGCGTAATGTAAGAACAGATTCGCCAAAATCGGAGAAATCACCCCGCCTTGGGGTAATCCTTGCTCTCGATCTATTAGTTGTCCATCTTTGTTTTGCATTGGAGCTTTCAACCAACGTTTGATGTAGAGAATTATCCATGGCTCTGATACGTGCATAGAGACAGCTTTTAGCAGCAGTTCATGATCTATTGTGTCGAAGAAGGCCTTGATATCTAGATCAATGACCCAATCGTACTTCCAACATCTCTTGCGTGCTTTTTCAATGGCATCATGGGCTGAGCGATTCGGCCTGTAACCATAGGAGTCTTCGTGGAAGACCTCTTCCAATCTTGGCTCTATGTAGGCTTTAGCTACCCCTTGGGCGATGCGATCTTTGACGGTTGGAATACCTAGGATTCTTTTACCGCCATCTGACTTGTCTATCTCGACATATCTAGTTGCCGCTGGAAAATAACTTCCAGAAGCCATTCGATTCCAGAGTTGGTAGAGATTGTTCTTTAGATCCATCTCAAAGACTGAGATGGACTGCTTATCAATCCCTGGTGCTCCTCGATTGGCTTTTGCCTCTTTGTATGCTTTAAGTACGACGTACTTGTCTTTTGTCAAAAGCTTTTTCTTGTCGTGGTCTTGTCATTTGATCCCTCCCTCTCAACTTTTACCTTGAGAAGTTGTTCATTTGCCAATTACAACTAGATCTGCTGTTTACTCCATCCCCTTGGCTCCATCCTCATTACAAGGACTTCGTAGCTACTACGGGATGGTCCGCCCCCAATCCATAGGCATTTGGTACTTTCCCTCTTGTTGATCTGCAACTTGTAGGTTTTTCCTCATCTTTGGGCTTAGCCCATGTGGCCTTAGCCAAGAACGTCTAGGACTGGGTTCTCATGTTCCACATAAACGCCTGATGTTAAGCTCACGCCACCTACACGCCGGATGCCCAAGGAGCACTAATTGGGTTAGTCTCCAAGTTGTCCCGAAAGTTCGACGTCCCTCGGTTTCGACATCATCCATACCAATTTCGAACGCTTCGTCAGTGGTTTGTTTTCACTCGTCTTCTTAACTCATACCTGAAAGAGTCATTGCTCTAACTTTTCCGTACCGCTTTGGACAACAGTCTTTAGCTAATGCCCCGTACGGTGGTTTGGAATCTCCTCCCAAAAGGCGATCCCGGAGGGCCTACCTCCATCATCTATGTAGCATTGCAGTGTGATTGTTATCAGCTTCTACATGATTTACAACCTCTTTCATTCATGACGCACGCCGCTGCTTAGGGCTAGCCAAGCGCAGTTCACCCTAGCGAAAATTCATCCATAGCCGCTTTGGAAAGATAGGAGTTCAAAGCTTTCCAAAAATCAGTGGTACTTTGCCTATAGGCTATGGCCAGATTTGCAAAACAAGCTTTACGCCATTTTCATTCATCCTTACTTTACTTTGCTTCGCCGAAAGGTGCGATTAACAGGGTCTCTCACTTCCTCTTTTAGGGGCCGGTCTATCATCTTGGCTCTCATCGATTTTTTGATCCGTTCTACCTAGGCGCGCTACCATCTAGCTTCATCCTCGAAGACAGCAACTTACTCCGGTCCTATCGCGCCATATCTATCGCGCCATCTCCTTTAGTGATGAAGAGTAGAGCAAAGGATAGATTGAATCGGCCTCTAAATAAGATCTCACCCTGGCCCATATCACTGGTCGCCTAAAACAAAAAATGGCCGATAAAGGTTACCCGATTATAAAAGAGTTAACCTATCCTTTAATTCCATCCACGAATTGCAACCGTTTCAACTTCGATAAACATCGAAAGACTCACCCATCCACGGCATCTTAGGATTCATTTCTTATGCGTTGGAATCACAGGTTCAATTAGCAAAGCTCATCAGGTCTATCTCTCATAACACATCGCTTGATGAGCGATCTAATACGATAAATAGTTGTCGCCGGCCGCGACCATCACCAAATTAATAAGACATCTAGGGATAAATCCTCCTCGGTCAAGCCATAGTTTTTATCGGAGAACCACTTCGACTCGAAATTTAGGAAAAAAAACCCATATTCGCTATAGGCTTACATCTAAAGGAGTCGTACGCAAAAACAATGAGGTAACAAAGACGACACATCGCATCTTTGAAAATGACAGAGTTGGGGTAAAGTCAACGTCTACTAAGGCGGCTTATCTCATCGCACTACTCCCAAACTTCTAATTAGAGTACCGAACCTACAATTAATTTTGGTACTCATCAGCAGCTAAACGAAAGGCATTATTACTATGCAACTTGGAATGGTTGGACTAGGCAGAATGGGTGCAAACCTGGTTCGACGCTTAATGCGCGACGGACATGAGGCTGTCGTTTACGACGTCAATCCAGATGCGGTAAATGAGCTAGTCAAAGAGGGAGCGATCGGAGCAGATTCAATCGCTGACTTCGTATCTAAATTATCCACACCAAGAGCAGCTTGGATAATGGTACCTGCCGGTTCGATTACACATGATACTGTCGAAGAGTTGGCTAGTCATATGACAAAAGACGACATCATCATCGATGGAGGAAACTCCTACTATCGCGACGATATCGATCGCGCTCATCGCCTCTTCGAATTGGGCATCCATTATGTAGACGTAGGCACATCAGGAGGCGTCTGGGGCCTAGAGAGAGGCTACTGCCTGATGATCGGAGGAGAGGTAGAAACAGTAAACCACCTCAATCCAATCTTTGAAACAATAGCACCTGGCTATGATGCAGCTCCCAGAAGCGCTACCCGAGTCGGCGAGATCTCAGCAGCAGAAAAAGGATATCTCCACTGCGGCCCAAACGGAGCTGGCCACTTCGTAAAAATGGTTCATAACGGCATTGAATACGGGGCTATGGCTGCCTATGCTGAGGGATTCAACATTCTAAAAAATGCAAATATAGGAAAACATCAGCGAGATGCCGACGCTGAGACAGCTCCATTGGATCACCCAGAATATTACCAATTTGACATCAACATAGCGGACGTCGCAGAAGTATGGCGTCGCGGCAGCGTAATTGCCTCTTGGCTTTTGGATCTAACCGCCTTAGCTCTGGCTGAATCGCCAGATCTCAGTGAATTCTCCGGAAAGGTATCAGACTCCGGCGAAGGTCGCTGGACCGCTCTCGCAGCAGTGGAAGAAGGAGTTCCTGCTCCAGTCCTAACATCAGCGCTCTACTCTCGATTTGCATCACGAGACCTAGATCGATTTGGAAATCAAATCCTTTCAGCGATGCGAAAGGGATTTGGTGGCCACAATGAAAAGTCGGCTCAATAGTTACCGGTCAAATAGGGACTTGGCTTGGTCTATCCAACTCGGAAAGCAGGACGATGACAAGCGATAAAGTAGCCATTTTATTCGATATCGATGGAACTTTAATTGTGACAGATGGTGCCGGTTCTACCTCTTGGTCTATGGCGTTCAAAGAAATCTATAACATAGACGCACAAATCGATCGATATAGCGACATTGGAATGACCGACCCAGAGGTAGCTCGTCGCACCTTTGAAGCAGTCATTGGTCGAGCTCCAACAAAGGCCGAATTTTCACGACTCTTAGAACGAAGAATGCACTATCTGACCGAGAGCGTTCAAGATTCCAAAGGCTATCACGTCCTTCCTGGTGTCGAAGATCTCCTGCCAAAACTCATAGCACAAGGGTATCTACTTGGCCTGGTTACTGGCAACCTCGAAGCCGCCGCACACATAAAACTCCACAGAGCCTCGCTCAATCGATTCTTCTCCTTTGGTGGATATGGCTCTGATTCCCCAAGTCGAACCGAATTGACAATATTAGCCATGCGCCGTGCCAATGTCATATACGGAGGATCGATAACCCATGATGAATTCATCGCAATAGGCGATACTCCAAATGATATAATCGCTGCACACGAAGCCGGAATCGAGTGCATTGCGGTTGCCAGCCATAAATATGATGTAGACACCCTAAAAGCCGCTGGTGCTGACTTTGTTCTTGCAAGCCTTTTAGATGAACTACCATTCAAATTGAAGATGTGAAGCGACCTACCAAGGACGAAGAGCCAAAAACCGCATTTGAAAAGCTGCAATAACGCTTCAAAATTTTCATTCAACCCCTCGATCGATTGGGCAAAGAAGATGAAACCACAAGACCAAGTGTCAGACCAAACAGTACCTACCACGGATGCTCTATTTGTGCTCTTCGGGGCTATGGGGGATCTAGCTAAACGCAAACTCATACCGGGCCTCTACCACCTGTACTTGGCGGGTTTGATGCCCAAGGACTTTCGAATTATCGGAACCTCACCGACCGAGATCAAAATGGAAACCCAATTATTTCAAACTCACGTCCATGAATCACTCGCCAACTTTGGAAGAAAAGAGATCGAGGAGGAGTCCTTCTCTATTTTCTCCAAAAAAATCTCTTATATCCCAGCTGACACCACTGACTTCTCCAAGTTGCAAGAGGCCATTCACGCCAACAAGGCAGCGCTGAGCGAGGGCGCTAAAACCATTCTTTATCTAGCGATACCTCCCCCTGCCTTCATTCCGGTTATCGATGCACTAGGAGCGAGTGGGATCGCCAAAGAAGCTCAATTGGTGATAGAAAAGCCATTTGGATCAGACCTCGCAACCGCGAAGGAGCTCAACTCGGCCATACATCGATCATTCGACGAGGAGTCGGTCTACCGGATAGACCACTTCTTAGGGAAAGAGGCCGTCCAAAACATTCTGGCACTTCGATTCGCGAACGGGATTTTCGAGCCATCCTGGAACCATGACTCAATCGACTACGTCCAAATAGACATCCCAGAAACTCTCACGATCGAAGGCCGAGGCGCCTTCTACGAAAAGACTGGGGCGTTCCGAGACATGGTGGTAACCCACCTCTTCCAAGTCTTAGGTTTTCTGGCAATGGATCCGCCTGAGCGCTTAGATGGGATATCGCTAAACAAAGCCAAAACTAGCCTCTTTAAAGCCATGAGACCGATTACTAAAGATGACGTCATCTATGGCCAATACGCCGGATACCTTGACCAACCTGGCGTAGCTCCAAATTCATGCGTTGAGACCTTTGTTGCCTGTCGAATATGGATAGACAATGACCGCTGGGCTGGAGTACCCTTTTACTTGCGAACTGGCAAGGCAATGGCAACAGGAAGATGGCTCTTGACTCTTGGATTCAAAGTACCAGATTTGAATAGATTCCACACATCAGGCCTTTCAAACGAGCACAGCAGTCCAAATGAGCTCGTTATCGACATGGCCGACCCTGGATCAATTGAAATCAACTTTATGACAAAAAAACCTGGACCGTCATTAACGCTCGCTAGCGCATCATTGAACTTCAATTTTCTTGACAACTTCAATGTCGCCTACGAACTAGAGGCGTATGAACGTCTAATTCATGATGTTATGATAGGCGACCGAGCACTCTTCAATGAGGCCGAAGGAATCGAGACACTTTGGGAAGCCTCTGCGCCGTTGATATCGGATCCTCCCCGACCCCTAGCCTACGAGCAAGGCTCATACGGCCCACCCGAGGCACTAGAGACCCTCATAAGTCCGTATCGCTGGTACCTTCACTAAAATCTATACCACAGAGAAAATAATCCAAAAATATCAAAAGAACAACGCTTCAAAAGGGCTAGGTGGAAACTTTGAATCAAAGTAACGACGAGCTAATTCTTGGTGCCGACATTGGCGGTACGCACTTTCGAATGGGACTTTGCGATGCCAGTGGCAAACTGCTAGCTCACCAAGTTTTACCTACCGCCACATTGGCTAGCGCCCAAGAGGGCTTTACGAAGTTAGCCGACATACTTGATCCAACCAAAAAGGCAAAATCCTTTGTCGTTGGTGTACCCGGGGTGGTTGACTATCGCGAGTCCAAAGCCATCTTTGCCCCAAATCTGCCACAAAACTTCATACCGGAGCTAAGCGGTGAAAAGATTGCCAAATTGCTCGGACGCGAGGTCTTGTTGGTGAATGATGCTGACCTAGCAGCCATCGGCGAGGCGCACTTTGGAGCTGGTCGGACTAAAGAATCCATGTCATATGTAACCATTTCAACTGGTATTGGAGCCGCTGTAACCGTAGATAAAAAGCTGATCCGAACGCGATATTCCATAGCTGAACTAGGTCACAGCTTTATAGACGCCTCCGATGCGCTAGCAAATGGTCGGGGCTCGGTTGAATATCTAGCTTCGGGAACCGCGCTAGCACGAACCGCGAAAGAGGCCGGTCTCAGCCTCACAAACCAACAACTGGTGGTAGCCGCTCAAGCCGGCGAGCCAAATGCCTTACTAATTGTCAAAGAGATGGCACACAATGTCGGAGTAGCACTTGCTAACATGGTTCATCTATTTTCCATAGAGTCGCTTGTCCTTGGCGGGGGTGTAATCCTCTCTGGAGACTTCATCTTCAACTTAGTGGAGGAATCATTTCAAGAATTAAAGCCAAGTTATCTAGAGGTAGAAGTAGCCAAAGCAGAATTAGGAGATGACGCTGCGCTGCGGGGATGCGCCGCAGCAATCGCCGCTTTCACATCACCATCTGGATAGAGTCGATCCTCGCCAATTGATAATGAGAGACGTGACAACTCCTGCCATGGGGACCGTCTCTCCAGTACACCTAGTCTTCGCCTCCTAGCTCATTTAGCCTCCATAAGTGACCTTTTTACATAAAATAAAACAACAACCGACCAATGACATGGTTATTCCTTGGTGCCGTTTTCTTTCGATGTGAGCACTCATGGGAGACATAAAGGAGCATGAACCTTCTCAAAAGATTGGGGCCATGCGATCCGTAACCCAATATAAGCCACCTAGCGACTTAGAGGACGACCATAATTTTTAGGCAATTTCATTGCCAAAAATCAATCTATACAACGTGCAACGTTCTCGCAAATATTAAGTGAATCAATTATTGCGATAGTCATAATCGTTATGATCTTCAAACCGCATTTACACTAAACCTTATGAATCCACGTGCTTTCATTTCCAAATCATAAAACCTACCATTGCCCTTACACCTAGGGACTTCACCCAACCGCAGTAAGACTAAGCCACGACTAGGGTCAAAAAAGCGTCGCAATTTGAGCGCTACTCAAAAGTTGGGAATCTATTAGGAAGCTTGCGATACTTTGGGCATCGATATCTCGACGATCGACCACACTCCTGGCACACCCAATGGCCCTTGCGTACATATCATAGGTAAATTTATAGATTTACCTCCTGAGTTATTCTTCTTATTTGAATAATGATCCGTAAGGAAAAATCATCACCCAACTGGCAACTGCAATGGCATAGGGTAGCAATGAATCGGATCTTAATCTTCAAAAAGAGAATCGACTCATTAGACATAGTCGACTTTGAATTGCACTAACTTGCTGAACCTAGTAACAAGGCGCAACGATCTTCGTCGTAAAAAGCGATCGAAGTCACCCGAAAAAGTCGTCGATTGTACCAGAATCAACGCTTTTGTAAAAAGTCACGCGCAAAACCACATAGACCACTCAAAGCATTCAGATTCCAGAGTCTAACGCGACTAAAACCACATTGGGTTGTATGAAAAACCATAGCTTCCATAACCAATCCAAAATCAGTCATCTCCCAAACGCAATATAACACCAGTTCAAAGGCACTAAATGACCCCTGCCTCCAATAAAATTCCCAAAATCCTAAAGAACAGATGAGAAGTTGCGATATAGAATACATGAGCAAAACCTCACTCTCCGTAATAAAGTCACGAAATATAGTGAAGCGACCGAACTTCCGTATCGCTAGCGTGGCGGTCGCCACGGCATCACTCTCATTGGTAGGCATGTTCGCAACTAGCAATGCACCGGCAAAAACTACTATTACACACACTTCTCTCATGGGGATGCTCGATCCGAGCGCAATCAGTGGAGCTGTCTCAATCGCCCCTGCTCCAAATGGTACCGGATATTGGATCACCAATGCCCAAGGCCAGGTCTCCTCATATGGCGCAGTAACGTCATATGGAGACATGTCAGGTACCAAGCTTAATCAACCAGTCGTGGGCATTGCCGCTACGCCAGATGGTAAGGGCTATTGGTTAGTGGCGGCTGATGGTGGAATCTTCACCTTTGGTGACGCAGGCTTTTATGGATCTACGGGCGGAATGCACCTCTTCAGGAAGATAGTGGCCATGGTGGCCACCCCAGATGGCAAAGGATATTGGTTATTAGCGGCCGATGGTGGAATCTTCACCTTTGGTGACGCAGGCTTTTATGGATCTACGGGCGGAATCGCTCTCAATAGCCCAATCGTAGGAATGGCCGCCACCCCAGATGGTAAGGGCTATTGGTTAGTGGCGGCTGATGGTGGAATCTTCACCTTTGGTGACGCGGGCTTTTATGGATCCGCTGGGGCGTTAAAGTTAAATAGACCTATCGTGGGAATGGCCGCCACCCCAGATGGTAAGGGCTATTGGTTAGTGGCGGCTGATGGTGGAATCTTCACCTTTGGTGACGCGGGCTTTTATGGATCTGCTGCCAATGCTGGCGCATCTTCGCCCATTATGGGAATATCACCAACCAGTGGTGGAACTGGCTATTGGGTGGTTACTCAAACTGGCCAAGCCTTCTCCTTTAGCTCCTCGAACGCTCCAGCTCCAGCTCCAGCTCCAGCTCCAGCTAATGTAAGCTTGACGCCGACAGCCGTTGTCCTGCCATCACCGATCAACTGCAAAACCGTAGCAACCGAGAACAATTGCATGCCTTCTAACCTTCCTTCGGGAACTTGGAATTCATTTGGCCTAACGTCTAACAACAGTGTCTATCCGACACTTGGCTCCATATGGCAAACCGAACCAAACGATGAAAACATTCCGGCCCTGCCCCCAACGTGGGCTCCGATGTTTGAGATTGGCACCAGTTCACATTCGCCTACGGCGGTTCCTGTCCGCTGGAACCCCTGCCAAGTGATTCATCCTTATATAGATATGACCGATGATCCCACCGCAGGACCAACCACACCTGCCGAGCAAGCTTCTGCAACGGCAATGGTCCAAGACGCCTTAGCTCAGGTAGCCGCTGCCACTGGCCTTAGCTTTGCACCCCTACAAACCACCACGGCTTATTCAAATTCTTCGCTACCCTATGGCTCAATCCTCTTTAGTTGGCCATCAATTGCTCACCTACAGGCTCAAATCGGCTCCACCTACCAATTGAGTCCGAACTACCTTGGCTTTGGCGGTCCCGTAGCAGAGACAACTTCATCAGGAATAACACTTTACGTATCTGGCATCGTAGAGCTAAACAACGAAAGCTGGTTGAACCTATCGTCATCAACCCAACAGTCACTCCTGCTTCACGAACTCGGCCATGCTATCGGTTTGGACCATAGCAGCTCCCCCCAGAATGTAATGTACCCCTATGACAACGGTGTAACTTCCTACTCCACCGGAGATCTTAGCGGTCTAGCAAACCTCGGACTTGCCCGAGGTTGCCTTCCATCTGCATATTAAAGATGGAACTCCCAGACAAAGAAGATTTACAGAAGAATTCAATACCTCAAGTTATAGATTGATCTATCGCACAAGGCTCTTGGCATTCCACCAAGAGCCTTGTGCGTATCAAAATCCCAAAAAGTCCCATCTCATGCCGCTATCTCACAAATCGAAGTAACTATAGACTCTGGCAATTACCTGGGCATCTCAGCGAACCAACAAACCATAAGCATCAAAGATAGATAGATCTGAGCTGGAAGTCAAAATTACGATTCCGTGCGAAAACTCGACTCTGTACGTGTTACATTTACCGATATGGCCTCTTTGCAATCCATTGATCCTTTAGTTACGAAACTCCGCGAGATACTCAGAGACGATTGCTTAATGGTTGAAGACGCGATCTCAATAGATTATTTCCACGATGAGAGCCTTGGAACGACTCCAGTTCCACCTCGATGCCTGGTATATGTGACCTCAACTCTTGAATGCGCGCAAGTCATCGCGACA
This sequence comes from Acidithrix sp. C25, assembly GCF_904848545.2. NCBI lineage: Bacteria > Bacillati > Actinomycetota > Acidimicrobiia > Acidimicrobiales > Acidimicrobiaceae > Acidithrix > Acidithrix sp. C25. The sequence goes on along the minus strand of NZ_CAJHCI020000003.1, from coordinate 71,217 downwards.
GCAAACGACCTCAAAGTCCCAGTTACAGCTCGAGGAAGTGGCAGTGGTCTTAGCGGAGGAGCGCTCCCAATTCAGGGTGGTATCGTAATCTCGTTCGAAAAAATGAATCAGATTCTAGAGATTGATACTCAAAACCACACTGCAACTCTCGAAGCTGGGGTAACCCTGGAACAACTTGAGTTATCCCTCGCCGAAGTGGGCTTTGTCTATCCGGTATATCCTGGCGAAATGTCCGCGACCATAGGTGGTAACGTTGCTACGAATGCGGGCGGAATGAGAGCTGTCAAATACGGCGTAACTCGTCATAACGTCCTGGGTGTTGAATTTGTGACTGCAACTGGGGATGTAATTTCTAGCGGTGGAAAATTCGTCAAATCATCATCTGGCTATGACCTAACACAACTTGTAATCGGATCCGAAGGAACGTTAGCCCTCGTAACGAAGGTTATAGTCGCCATTACGCCAATACCACAGGCCTCAGTGACATTGCTGATCCCCTTTGACAAACTCTCGTCTATCTCAGTGGCTATACCTGAAATACTTAGATCCAATTGCACACCTTCAATACTCGAATACGTAGATGCCGTGGGGTTGAAGGTAATGGCATCTAGGGAAGGGCTCGACTTAGGGTTGCCAAAAGCCATCCAAGATGAGGCTCGTGCCTATTTAATTTGCATGCTCGAAGAAGCAGACCCAGAGGGCCTCGAAAAACAACAGCTGATCATATCAAACCAAATGATTGAAAATGGGGCTCTGGACGTCTATGAGCTGTCCAAAAGTCAGGCACTGCGCCTTTTACGGGTCCGAGAAGCAGCATTCTGGGTTACAAAAGAACTTGGCGCGACCGATATAGTAGATATCGTCGTGCCAAGAGCACAAATTCCAAACTTCATGGATCAGATAGACCTAATAGCCCAAGAATATGGAACGATTATTAGCGCAGTTGGTCACGCAGGCGATGGCAATATCCATCTCTCGATATTTGAAAACGACCATGCCATCAAAGGATCAATCATGTCGAAACTTTATCGAATTGGACTCGACTTAGGTGGCGCTATCTCCGCTGAACACGGTATCGGAACTGCTAAACGTCCATATTTCCTGGATCTAGAAGATCCAACAAAACTAGAACTAATGCGACGAATAAAGTACGCATTCGATCCCAACGGGATCCTAAACCCGGGAAAGGTCCTTTAAATGAACGGTGCCGAATCACTCCTAAACACCCTTGTAGCTAACAAAGTCGAGGTCTGCTTTACCAATCCAGGCACCTCTGAGATGCACTTTGTGGCCGCTTTAGATAGGGTACCCAAGATGCGAGGCGTTCTATGCCTCTTTGAAGGCGTAGCCAGTGGGGCCGCCGACGGATATGGGAGAATCGCCAAAAGACCTGCGTCAACCCTTCTTCATCTTGGCCCAGGCATGGGAAATGCTCTCGCCAACTTCCACAATGCACGCAGAGCAAAGACTCCGATAATTAACGTCGTTGGCGATCACGCAACCACCCACTTAGCCTATGACGCTCCCTTGACTAGTGACATCGAAGGAATTGCAAAGTCATTTTCAAAATTTGTAGTCACGCCCAAAACGCCGAACCAAGTAGAACCGGCCGCACAATTAGCCCTCCAAGCTGCGACCATGGATCAACGTGGAATCGCGACTGTCATAGTTCCAGCCGATGCCAGCTGGAATGAGCTCACGCCAGAAAAATCGATGGACTTTGGGAGGGAACTTTGGAACAAAGAGGTCGAGACAATCGAGACGATCGGCTTTACCGAGATGAAAGCACTCCTAGAACGTGGCAACGAAACAATGCTGCTGCTAGGCGGCCAAGCACTTAGCGCTGGGGGGCTTAGGTCAATTTCAAAGATTCTTTCCCTATACAATGTCTCCATATTGGCAGAGACTTTTCCCTCGGTCCTCGAACGCGGAGGGGACCTTCTCTCCATCGACCGCCTAGCATATCTGGGCGAAATGGCTGTCGCACAACTTGCTAACGCTAGTCACGTAATCACAATCGACGCAAACGAGCCCGTCTCCTTCTTCGCCTATCCCAATACACCAAGTCAACTAGCTCCAGCGAACGCGACGGTGCACCATTTTATAGCTCCCAATGAAAACTTGTTAGAAAAGCTAGACGCGTTGTGTGACTATTTAGGGGCAAAGACCCCACTTGCCAAGGTTGCCTATCAAACTCCAGAACTTCCCGACGGGGATCTTACGGGAACAAAAGCAGCCCAAACCATAGGCGCGCTGTTAAGGGAAGGTACGATAGTAGTTGACGAATCAAATACCTCAGGTCTCTTTCTGCCATCCTTTACCAAAGGCGCACCTGCCCACAGGTGGCTGACCTTGACCGGAGGCGCAATTGGCCAGGGCCTTCCATTGGCGACCGGAGCAGCCGTAGCAGACCCAAATTCTCGAGTACTTTGCCTTGAGGCTGATGGTTCTGCGATCTACACATTTCAAGCGCTTTGGAGCCAAACCCGCGAAAAGCTAAACGTTACAACGGTCCTATTTAATAACCAAAGCTACGCCATCCTTGAACTCGAATTGGCCAAGGTCGGAGCGCTAGAGTCCAGTCCCAGCGCGCGAGCCATGTTGGAGCTCAAACCTCCTTCCATCAGTTTTAGCCAACTCGCCCAAGCAATGGGGGTAGAGTCGCTAACAGTTCGAACCGTATCCGAACTCGCAAAAGCTATCACCCACTCCTTTGACAGCGTTGGGCCATTTTTGATTGAAGCGATTCTTCCGCCTGGCATCTCCTGATCTCGAAATATTACTAACTAACTGGTATTAACTATTTTCAACCGCGCACTTCGGCCAAACCCACCGTTTGAGGTGAAACTTTTTATTCGAATAAATGAGGTCTACGATTGGTTTAGTAAAGCAAGCTTCAAAAAACCTTCAACGAAAGCAGAAAAAGATGGCCGAACTTCAAAAGATAGTCCGTGGAACCATGGAGCAAGTGGAGGCCGAGGTGCGTATTGCCCTCTCAAAATCAGGTTTCGGCGTTCTCACTGAGATCGACATATCTGCTACATTAAAAGAGAAACTAGGAGTCCAGAGGCCCCCTATGAAAGTCTTAGGCGCCTGCAATCCAAAACTTATAAACCAAGCTTTAGAGATCGACACCTCCGTCGCGCTTTACGTACCTTGCAATGTTGTATTAGAAGAAGTTACCGAGGGGATTCAAATCACGGGGTTGGACCCACTAAAGATCATGTCAACCCCAGAGTTGGAGACCCTTGGAAGTCAAGCTCGGACTCTTTTGGAGGATGCGATCACATCTGTTATTGGCTCTTGACCATATAATCACTTGACCACACATTAAAGAGATGCCATTTTGAATCATACTTATCAAGTTTCGTAAGCAAGAGCCATTTTGGAATCAGATTCGCGGAGTAGCGGATGTGGAGACGCAAACACACATGTATTGAGAAGTCGCTCTACCAAGGACATTTCAAAGTGCCTTGCGTTGAATCGGTATGCGAATTCCTCGAGGCATAAGTTGCTTATGTTCTTGGTGAGTCCGTGGTAGGTTCCGTCGATAAATTTCTTGGAGTTTACAATTGAGGATCTTGAGCCATTTGAATGTTACATGTGATTGTTCGTCTTTGGATAAAGTGACTAAAATGCGCTAGTCCAAGGTCTTTCAGCACATACCCCGTAACTTGGGTTACCATCACTTATCAGCTTGGTATTAGAATCTAAACGTCTCACAAAAACATCTTTGGGTGATTTAGCAGTGGTATCTTTGATTACTTCCATGAAGCAATGAGTAGGAGCACCATTGCTAATCGATACTCCAATTAGAACATTGGTTTGTTTTGTTCCCTTTCCTCGTTAGCCTTCGCCATGGCTCTCACCACCTAAAAAGAACTCATCTACTCAGGCGTTTTCTCCAAGTTTGTATAAACCATCTCGGTCAGCCGGTACGCTCAGCCATTACGCTCAGCCATTACGCTCAGCTATTGCCTTAGGTAGCTTATTTAGCATCAACCAGCCAGTCGAATAAGATACTTGAACGAATTTAGCAAGGGCTCTGATGGCTGGGGGAGGTAGTAGCTGAAAGACCACGCTTGTCGTTGGACAATAGATAGATAGCAGAAAACCACTAGGAAAAAGAGATATGACTTCGATGAAAGATAGTCCCGGAGGTAACGCTAGTTTGACGTCGACAAGATTTACATTGAAAAAGTGTGTTACTGGCCATTGAGAACTGCAAGTTGGTGGACACGAAGAATGCATACAAGTGGCCATCACTTTTGCACATTTTACCACAGCTCGCGTTTATCTGAGGCCGCTTTTTTTACTATTACAGTAGCTATTTCATTCGGTCCTTCTATGGGCATTTCTTGTCGAGGAGGTGAAATAATGTAACCTTTGGTCGCAAAGGTCTATTAACTACTCCAACTTGCATCCAAGAGGAGTTAATTGTCGATTAGATGAAAGTGCTCCATCGAGGCGCAGTGTGATTTTTAGATAGGGTTGAGATTTCGTTGAGGGCGACTTGGAAAAGATCTCTTTATTATTCTTTTTTATGGGTAGTAGCTACAGGTTGAAAGAGCCTCGTGGGCGAAGATCGTTGGATTGTGCGTAAACGCGAAGCGTTTTCCACATTTCAACTTTCGTTTGCGTAGCAATCGTCCACAACTCAATAACCCCCATTACGTTCCTGGATAGGTGGAGGTTCTAGATTCTAGATTCTAGAGAACTAGCGAGTATTGACGGCACCGCAAGTTACCCAAGCCAACCAAGAGGCTCCATCGTGAACCCCAATGGCCCGTTACGCGACGATAGAGCGACGATAGGTTTGCTTGCAATCGAACAAATTGGCCCCATCAGCTCTTGGGCATGAAGTTGACATGGCGAATCAGTTGACATGGCGAATCAATGAGATCGTGGAACATTCGCGACAAGGGTTGGATCCCGTGGGCTTTGTCTATATGGTGACGATTCGCTATCCTTGTTGGTTCTCTTTGGTCAAGAGCTAAGACATATCGTCATTAGTTCTCTAAAGTGTGGGGTCTAAAGCGTGAGATCCATGTGTGGTCATTTGATTCATGAGGAACGGAGATTTCTCCGAGTCTGGTGACAGTAGGGCACCAGCAGCTATCAATCGAGAAACCGAATGGATATATCAATCGTCCTGATAGTCGCCGATATAGATAGAGCACTACACGGATAGAGTCCTATATAGATAGAGCCCAACCAAGGACTATGTTAGGCCTTGGTTGGGCTCTTATTTGATTATTACTGGGTTTCTAAGAGTGTTATCTCTATATCTCTCCCATGAGTTCGCCTACTGCGAGAGGCTCGTCGCAGTGAGGGCACAGCCCGCCAATGCCAACGCGAGTCATGAAGACTCCACAATCGCTACAGCGTTGTATGCCGAGTTCGTGCACTCCACAAGAAGGACACTCATAGATACTGATATTTCGACGAGGTTTACTTATTCCAACTATGGCATTGCTCACCAATCCTTGATGGCGTCTTCGATAGGCTCTATGTTTACAAGTTGCCGAACAATAGATGCGTCGACCGATTGAGACAAATTGACCTCCACAGATAGGACAGGACTTCTTTAGAGAGGGATCATCTAACGCCTCTCTATCGTTGTGATAGGAGGGATCATCTAACGCTGGTCTCTGGCTCATAGTGGCACCACACCTTTACCCGAAAGAGCTTGGCTAAGGCGAATAGAGTCTCCTTTGGTTTCTATGAGATGGCCATGATGAGCCAGACGATCAACAAGTGCTGCAGCGAGAGATCTAGGCGTGATGATCTCGTCGAAGGACGCTATAGGGTAATTCGAGGTCACAATCATTGAAGTCTTCTCATAACAAGCATCGACCGCCCGATAGAGAGACTCTGATTCCATAGAGTTCATAGGAAGTATTCCTAGGTCGTCAATGACAATCAAATCCATTCTCATCAATTTGAGCATCATCTTCGCCAAGGTGTCAGTGGCCTTAGCTATATCCATATAACGACACAGAGTTTCAGGGGTGTACCAAGCTACCCTGAAACCTGCTTCGATTCCAGCACTTGCAAGTGCCTCCGCCAGAAAGCTCTTACCCGTTCCAGGAGGACCAAGAACCAGTAAGTTCTCTTTAGTCTTACCCACTCCAAGTTGGACAATCCCATAATGGTTCTATTTGGAATCGATGATATGGATGAGTCAAACCCCTCTAGGGTTCGATTGGAGGGGAGATTCGCTGCTATGCGGCGAATCTCTAACGTAGAAGCATTTCTGCCTTTTAGCTCGATTTCCAATAGCAGCCGGATCATCTCCATGGGATCCCATCGCTGTGCTCGGGCCGAAAGAGCTAAATCATAGTAGCTCCGCCTAATATGAGGAAGCCTAAGACGCTTGGTCATAGCTTCGATCTCGTCTTGGATTATATTATCGGCCATTATGACACCGCCGCAAGTTTGGACCAGGCGTCAGTAGATGCACCATAGGGACCCTGTGGTGAGCTAGATGCACCATTAGAACTCTGTGGTTTGGAACTCTGTGGTGAAGTGGCCTTAGTTCCACTACGAGCTGACCTTTTGTGAATTACCAAGAGATCAGCTATTACCGAGTGATTGAAGGCTCCAAGACGAAGTGACTCCTCAATTATTGAAGAGGAGACTTCATTATTGGCGTAGCCCACTAGATCTGCTATCGAGGTTTCAATACCGCTGGCTCCACTATTACAAGCCCTAATGAGCCATTGGCTAGCATCAGGTGTAATTGAAAGAAACTTAGCCTGAGTTTCATTGGTCGGAATCGGCATCCTCACAAGTGGGCCATTGGGATGATCTGGTTCCTTATGAGAATCGTCAATGACATAGCTGAAAGCTTCTCCTCTTGCATGGCGAGCTATTTCGTTAACATATCCACCAGCTTCTTCCTGGGCTACGATGACCACTTCTTCCCCAACGCTGCGAACATAGACTACTTCGCGACGATATTTCGCTGGTACCGAGTAACCACAGTGGTTGAACCTAACGATGGGCATCTTTGGCTCTACCTTGCGCATCACTCCATAAGCACCGAGATAAGGCACTTTAGGAAGGCTATGAAATGTCATAGCCTCAGATTGAAGTACCACTGATGGGATCTTGCCTGAGGTTGAGTGGACAACGGAGTTGATAGAAGTGGTATAGGCGGCACATGCAGCTTCAAGTTCAGCGATGTTCCTGTAGTTTTGAACGAGGTTGGTGTCTTTTGGGCAGATATCTTCTTTTGCCACCCTAACTGCAGCTTCTACTCCACCTTTTGATGCTGGATCATAGACAACGCAAGTTTGGATACTAAAGCCATACGCACTAGCGAAGGAGACCATCTTGGGGTTAATGACAGCCACCCCTGCGATATGCTTCACCGCAGCAGTCTTAGCGTTGTCGGTGAGTACATAAGCCGGAATACCCCCTATGTACCTAAAGCAGTAATCTAAGGCCATAATCACATTGGGCAGTGACTGATCCGGGATCCATTTAACGATCCTCACCTTAGAGAAAGGGAGATAGAAGTGAAAGAGTGTGGTCTTTTTCCCATCGATCACAGGACCATGAAGAAAAGTCATACTGTGCCCATTTCCCCATCTCGGCAATCCAAGGCCAAAAGATTCTTTGCGTAGATTTCCTCCAGGCGACCTTGGCTGTAGCTACAGCTCTTCTAGTGCTTCGAATTGAACCGTTATAACCTAGCGCCACCAGCCTGACATGGATCGCCTTAGCCCGGACCTTAGCCTTAGACTTGTCAACGGCTTCCTCAATTACGCCAGCGTACTTATCGGTGGCCTTAGGACGCCTCTCATATTGACCCTGTCGTATCAGTTGTCCGGCATTTCTTGCTTGAACATACTTCTTTAGGGGTATTAGGAGAACAGCCAACGAACTGCGCTGCTCCGTTATACGATCCAAAAAGATCGTAAGCCTCAATAATTTCCATGGATTCTTTGCTATCCTTCACTTTGGGCCCTTTCTTGGCATTAGGAACTGGATAAATCCATAATGCCCCAAGATAAGGGCCTTCATTCTTCTTTTTTCTCAAAAAGTGATAGCCAGACCGCCTTTGCGTGCCCACTCTCGGGTCCGGGGGACCCGAGAGTGGGCCGTCACGCTAGGCGGTCATCCTGTATGCAATTTTCGTGGCCATATTCATTCATGCCAAATGGCCATATTCATGCATTTTCAAATGGCCGTTGACAAAAGTGGAGCTCGAGATGCTGCATTTCTTGAAATGATTTGGCCTTACTAAAGTAAATTGGTCAGAGTCACACTTTGGGCATCTAAATCCCTCATAGCATAAGCAATTTGATCAAATGATCTTCACATGCTCCCTCTGAAGCGAAGCGTACCATAAAGCCTGAGATATCCACCAAGACAGCTTTATCGAACATCTGTTCTACTAAGGATTAACTCCAATCTGGTCTCGGTGAAGGCGAAACTTACGAAACTTGATAAGTATGTTTTGAATTGATCTAAAATCTCTCAAAATCGCATCCGCCGCGATCCAAACCGAGTTGGATCTAATATCTATGCCATATTGCAACTTTTCAAAATTCATGCAATCTCAAATGAAAACAGATAAACTAGCTGCCTGCCGCTCCAAAATAAAGTGCCCATGTTGGTCAAAAGCCAACTTTTCCATATAACTCTGTTTAAATCGCGATCCACTGCTTTAGTCAGTATGACCATTCCTTGATACGGTTTCTAGAAATGCTCATGTAATCAAATCATTCACTACGTCAAACCCCTAGATATAGACAACTTCATTATTTTTTATTGAAATCACTAAGGTCAATTACGCTCAATAAATGCAACCACCAGAATCGTCTATGCACTATGAATATGGATTCATCCAGTGATCGCACCCAGTAATTACAAGGGGCCATTGTTAGAGGCAATAGCAAATATACGATTCAATATTGAGCCGATATCTCGCTCGTCCTACAATTTACATCAAATTACGCCAGACGATAAGGCAAATAAAAAAAACACCCCATACCTAGTACTATAAAGTCTCAAATAAATTCCAGATGACAGAGGCCAAGGATTCCTATATGTAAATCGAATCCCTAAAACCACCCCAAAATCCTTATTTCACAATAAGCTTTACACAGCGAAAAACTCAAGGACCATTGCATTGTCAGACTTCAAAGAAAGCCCGATACCCGCTAACTCTCTTGCAAAATGGTTCAACTCTAAATCACAACTAGCCAGACAACTTATGCTTGCGGTCTAAGTGGGAGTCGTCTCGGGCTTAGGTGCAATCGTCTTCTATCAGGCTTTGAAGCTTGGTACCTTTATCTTCTTGAAAGAACTGTGGTCATACTCCATTCCCACTCCAGCTGGAGAAGGTAACAACTCAGGATCAAGCTCGTTTATCCATCCGTTTTTGATCCCCCTTATCGTTGGATTAGGCCGACTGATCTCAGGTCTCATAGTCTTTAGTTTCGCGCCCGAGGCTGAGAGCTACGGAACCGATGCAGCCATACACCACAATCCACGCTCGATAGCGGTTCGAACCGTAATCGTAAAAATCATCGCATCTGCAAAACAATTGGTAGTGGCTGCTTTGGTGGTCGAGAGGAACCAACGGCCCAGATCTCTGCTGGCTTTGGATCCCTAGTCGTAGCCTAAACCTAAATGAGGCTGATGCTCGATTGGCTGTCTCGATCGGCGTGGGCTCTGGACTTGGTGCAATCTTTTAAGCACCTCTTGGCGGAGCAATCATGGCGGCGGAGATAATCGACCGCAAAGACTTCGAATATAGCGCTATAATTCCTAGTCTTATCTCATCGTCAATCGCATATGCAATCTTTGGAACCACTACGGGCTGCCACCCAATCTTTTCCATTCCAGCATCAAATCTCGTCAATTCACCGATTTCTCTTTTATATTTCGCAATCTTCGGTGTCGTCTGTGCTTTGATAGGAATCGCGCCTACTCGAAGGTATTTTATCGTACAATTGCCCTTGCAAAGAAGCTGCCATTTTCCCGGATATTACGCCCATCTCTTGGCGGATTACTAGTGGGATCACTCGCACTTATTGCCCCGGAGGTATTGGGAACCGGATATGGATGAATCCAAAAGCTGCGCTATGTTACAGAAGCTGCGCTATGTTACAGAAGCTGCGCTATGTTACAGAAGCTGCGCTATGTTACAGAAGCTGCGCTATGTTACAGAAGCTGCGCTATGTTACAGAAGCTGCGCTATGTTACAGAAGCTGCGCTATGTTACAGAAGCTGCGCTATGTTACAGAAGCTGCGCTATGTTACAGAAGCTGCGCTATGTTACAGAAGCTGCGCTATGAAAAAGAGATATCTTCGATTCCCTTATAGATAATCGTTGCTACTCCATTTCTTAGAATCATAGCAACCTCGCTATCAATCGGAAGCGGCGGATCCGGTGGAGCCTTTGGGCCCGGAAAGGTAATTAGCACCTTTACAGGTGGTGCATTTTGGAGCCTCTTCCATCACCTGGTGCCCTCCATGGGGCTCTCTCCAACACCATGGGTAATTGTAGGAATGAGTGCCTGCTTTGGCAGCATAGCAAGAATCCCAATCGCATTGATGATAATGGTCGCCGAGTTGACTAATAGCATTTCAGCGCTCACACCTACCATACTCACCATCGGAATCGCCTCCGTCATAGTGTCGCATTTTGATGCAACCATCTAAGTGTCACAGCTTCATGACCGAAGCGAATCTATCTCAAACTCCTAAACTTTCCCAAGAAGGAGATAAGCCAGAGCTAAGCCACACCACCGCCTACCAATGCTGGGAAAAATGTCGCCCAACAACGACACCTAAAGAGATCCTCTCAGTTGCAAAGGCAAAGGTTCTCCAAGCTCAAACTGTGACCCATCAGCAACCACATCAAGCTCGGGACCCGCACCCTGGGGAGATCACGGAACGGTTGTTTAAAAAGTCCCATCAATCTAACTGGGTAACTAACTAGGTAATTTTCTTTGGTGGCTACAAAAGGGCTCGCATCGAGCGCCAATTGAAACCACCACCAAGCTTTGATCTCGCTTAGGAATAGTCGGCTATCAAAGTTGTCAGTTTCACGCCAAACTTCTTTTGAAGGCGATCTGAATCTTCACTAAGCTTTTGTCCCGATGCAGAACCCATGATCGCACCTAGAGACTCCATCGACTCAAAGGTCAGCTCTGCAATTCTGTATCCCTCGCCGAGTAAGACCTTGGCTCCGACAGCTGAAACTAGCCCCTCCATCGAGGTGGCAATCGGTAGGTGATTCGACAGATAATCCTCCTCAAAACCATCGACATCGAAAGGTTTTGACCAGATTGCAATCAACTTAACCATAGATATTCTCTCTCCTAATCCTGATAATCCAAAACTCATCGAAGTGGTCTATAGATATTGGCCAATTTGAAATTTACCACATTACCATCGAGGTCGGCTGGCTAAAATCCTCCTGCGAAGACCGCGTCGACACTTTGAGCGTTACAGAACCATTTCGTTCTATATTTAGGCAACGCTAGCAAGGCGCAACGAATAAGATTCATGGAATGTCAATGCGACTTCCATATTTGAACTCTCGCCTTCAGGGCTTTGGAACCACCATCTTTGCGACCATGTCAAACCTAGCGATTGAGACTAACTCAATCAACCTCGGCCAGGGCTTTCCAGATACAGATGGCCCCCATGAAATAGCAAAAGCTGCCATTGACGCCATAAACCAGGGGCATAACCAATACCCTCCTGGCATTGGAATCGCCGATTTACGCGCTGGGGTAGCTCTGCATCAAAAGCTTTACTACTCTATTGACCTTGATCCAAACGATCAAGTTTTGATTACCGCAGGTGCCACCGAAGCGATAGCAGCTACTTTTTTGGCCCTGTGTGAGGTGGGAGATGAGGTCATCGTCTTTGACCCTTCCTACGACTCTTACTCGGCCACAATCGCTATGGCCGGTGCTCGAGTCGTTCCAGTTACCCTCTCTGGGCCAAATTGGAGCTTCAACCCCGAAGAACTCCGTAATGCCATAACAGCAAAAACTCGTGCAATCTTAATCAATTCGCCTCACAATCCAACAGGCAAAGTCTTTTCTCGTGAGGAATTAAGTCAGATTGCCCGGGTTGTAATAGAACACGACATTGTGGCGATCACAGACGAAGTCTACGAACACATAATCTTCAGGGGAGCCCACTATCCACTTTCAACCTTTGATGGAATGGCTCAACGCACCCTCACAATCTCCTCCGGAGCCAAGACCTTTTCATTTACCGGGTGGAAGATAGGATGGATTACCGGACCTAGCGAACTCGTTGGGGCAGTCCGAACAGCAAAACAGTTTCTAACTTACGTAAATGGCGCGCCATTTCAGGTAGCAATCGCATTCGCCCTTTCAAAAGGGCGTTATTTCGCTGATATGATCGCGCCACAATTGGCTCCATCTCGAGAGATTCTCATCGACGGTCTCCGAGATTTCGGTCTAGATCCGATCAAATCGGACGGAACCTACTTTGTCACCACAGATATCTCACCAAAGACAGATCTAAATGCACTCGATTACTGCATGGAACTAGCCCACAAAGCACAGGTGGTCGCTATTCCATCGTCCACCTTCTACGCCAGACCAAGTGATGGATCAAAGCTCCTGAGGTGGACCTTCAGCAAGAGGCCACAGATTATCTCTGAAGCCATGGAGCGCCTGAAGGTGATCAAGTAAGAGAGCTTTCTCAGTTCGCCCAGGTTCATATATTGAGATGCTCTCTAAGGATAAAGAAGATGACCCCGACCTAACCAGTCCGAGTGGGGATTAGCTCTCTCGCAATTTGATTTGAGGCAAAGATCAGCCCAAACAATCACAAATAGAATAGAGTTATTTATCCTATTTGGCAACTAGCCCTCACCGATAAAGGCCAATAAAATAAAGGCCAATAAAACAGAGGTCTTTTGGAGTCAACATCCAGAGGTTTCTTAGCCCTTTTACTCTCATTTGAGCCGCTTCATCGTCATTTGCCTTGGATCTAAGAGGCCAAAATATAAAGTCTCTTTCTTGGGAGTGAGATCCTTCGTCTCTCTAGGGCGAGCCAATAACAGCATTTTTGTCTTCATTTATCTAGGTCCGGAAAAATCAAGAAGAAAGTTAGTTATGGAAATAGTCATTACCCTCAAATGAGTTTACCTGAGTTTGTTCGAAGGCCACGAGAGGGGCTCTGACAAACTCACACCGACAAGCTAAATTAGAAGCTAGAGAGGCTTATCGAGTCTCTCTTCAACCCGCTCCGAAATACATATACATTCATATGCACCTCTTTTGTTTTCGCTCTCCAGACGCCTTTGCGTGTTCTGCCCCATCCACGGGGACAGAACTAGGGCGAGTCGGTGGTTGCACACCTCCCACGTCCAACTCGCGTTGTCGTGGTATCCTTGGAGTCCTGCCGTGAGCGCTATCCTTGGCATCTTCGAGGATGTTCCGGCTTTCCATTTAGCGTAGGAACCTCGCGTCAAGAATCTTTCTCACTTCCGTGTAGGGAGTGAACCGGTCGATCTGGTGATCTTGGATCCTTGATTTGATGTTCATGGAGGCTACGTGATCTGCATCGCCCTGCCAATTGCAATCCCAATAGGGGTTACGACAGTGAAACACATCCCCGCTTCGGTTGTCGAAAGAGACATACCCACACGTTGGATTAGGAGATGTTTGGCTGGTGTAGGCCGCGTTGACCGTTTTAATGCCGGAGGTTCCGACATGCGCATGTACCATAATGCGTTCTTGGTTCTCGTCCCTTGCCCACGATGAGCAGAGTCGAGATATCTTCTTAGACTTAGCCTTACCCCCTAGGTGAGACAGATCTTCGGTGATGATTTCTTTTGGCCGTTGTGATGGATGTTGGGGAGCTCGTCCATTAGCTCTGGTGCGATTGCCCTCTCCGTAGACCACTTCTTTGATTGCAGCGCCCGAAATTGTCTGTAGTTGTGCCTTTGCACGCCTGAGTCGAGCTTTTTGTTTCTTGGTCCCTAGGTTATTTCGTGAGATGTGCTTGGTTCTTCTGGAGCCAGCATCTCTCTTTGATAGAGCGTGAAGTTTGTTCCTTGCCTTGCCGGTCTTATGCCTGCGCTCAGTCATGGAACTAAGCGCTCGGCCATACTCGTCGCCATGATGAACTCCCGAGTCATCAGTGCAGACCTCGGTGATTCCCCAGTCGAGCGATACGGCGGGGCCGGTGGCCTTGGCTAGAGCTGCAACGTCGTAGCTAACGTGAATGAAGGCCCGCTTGTTCTCTTCATCAAGTACGACCCTGACATTCCCCGACACACGAGAAATGCCAGACAGGGGTAGCGAGATGCGTTTGTTGCGAGTTGAGCTGACAACTTTGACATAGCGTCTGGTCTTGCCTTTAGCTGTGTCGTTGTCGACCACTGAATACAAGGTAGAGTCCAAAGACATAGAGTGAGACTTGATAACGGTTGGCCAGCTACCATCGAGTGCATCTCGAATGACGCGATGTAAGTACGAGGCTATCTTTGCACCCGTTTCGGGGGAGGTAGTCACAGTGGAGATCTCTGGCACGCCGCCACCCATGATTTGGCCAATAGCCGAGTATCTCGTTAGACAAGCATAGGCATAATGCCTCTCATCTTCGTCTGTGAAGCGTCTCCACACCCTTGCCTTGACGTTAGTTCTTACAAAGCAGGACTCGATGTGGCGAATACAGGTATCCACGGCGTCAAAGGCAGCTTGGTCTACCAAATGGACGTTGATGCCCTCTGGGTATAAGCCCTGTGCCTTTGCATAGTCACGAAAGCTTTTGCTTCTATCAAGCAGCCTCCATAGGCTAGTCTGGCGCAGATGAGCTACGAAGACGCGCTTTGCGTCGCTATAGTGCCCAATCACAGAGCGCGTCTCGTCATACTTGTTCTTGTTCAGTGGCAACGTGGCTAGACGTACCGTGCGCTTCATAATGCTAACCATAGAGTGAGGCTCGGAGATCGGATCATGGAGTTACCTCTTTGGCCACCTCTTGAAGCCGTTCCATAACCTTTTTGTTTTTATGGTTATGCGATCCATATAGCCAGCCCGAGAAGACGGTTACGATTTCGATGACATCGTTTGTCAGATCTTCTTCAAAGGTTGAATCCTCGCTAGCGTTGATAATGATTACTTCGACTCCAAAATGCTCACAAAGAGACAAAACAAGCTCTGACCCAAAACGAAGCAGTCTATCCTTGTGACTGAGCACCAGCCGATCTACCTCGCCGGAGCAAATCCAAGAGATAAGCACTTTTAGTCCACGCTTATGGTAGTTGAGTCCTGACCCTACATCGGAGATGATCTCATAGCTCCACCCGTTTGCGGCGCAATAGCTCTCTAGGAGAGCCACCTGGCGAACCAAGTCGTCTTTTTGAGCGTTGGTTGACACGCGGGCATAGGCGATGGTAGCTCTGGTGGATGGAGCTTTATGAGGAGTAATAGCACGAAGCTTAGATAGGTCATAACGCCTTCTGCCTCCTTGTGTGCGTATAGGAGGATCGATACGTCCTTCTGCTTGTCATCTCCGTAGCGTCATGGGGTGTACCCCAAGCTCCTGTGCTGGCACCCCAATAGGCACTAACCTCGTCATATAGGCGTTATAGTAAACTTCGTTCAAGAGTGCTCAGCTGGAGAGTAGCAGTAGCGAGCCCCAAAAGTGCCAATCGAAGATTGGCGCACAATAGGGGCCAAGCCCACCTCTAAAGCGCTATGGAAGTTCTCCCTGTCATTAATCTCGGAAAAACTCCGCGAAAACAAACAAGTAAGGCAAATGAACACAAAGCCCCTATCTCTAGACCAACCCACGCTCAATAAGGGCCTCTGCAATTTGAATCGTATTGAGGGCAGCCCCCTTGCGAAGATTATCGCCCGAGATAAAAAGTGCCAAACCGTTTTGCACACTTGAGTCTCTTCGGATTCGACCCACAATACTAGGATCAATCCCCGCGGCCTTGAGGGGAGTCGGGACGTTGTCCAAGACAACACCCTGAGCCTCCGAAAGGACCTTACGCACTTGATCGATTTCAAAGGCAGAATTTAGCTCCAAATTTAATGAGATAGAATGACCCGTAAAGACCGGCACTCGAACACACGTAGCGGCCACTGCGAGATCTGGCAGTCGAAGAATCTTACGGCTTTCGTCTCGGAACTTGTGCTCCTCGTTTGTCTCGTCATCGACCAGAGATCCCGCAAGCGGAATCACATTAGCGGCTATCGGTTCAACAAACTTATTTTTCAATTCACCAAAATCAATCGCGTCACCATCGAAGGTCAACTCCGAAAGCCGATCGCCTCCAGCTTTGAGTTGATCTTTCAGTTCGCTAACCCCAGCGATACCCGCACCAGAAACGGCTTGGTAAGTCGATGCCACTACTCGCTTTAATCCCCAATGGGTGGATATAACAGAAAGAGCACTCATGCAGACCATCGTTGTACAATTTGGATTAGCAACAATTCCGAGAGGTATCGAGTAAAGTTCGTCTCCATTGACCTCAGGTACGACAAGAGGCACAGAAGGATTCATTCTCCAAGCAGAAGAGTTGTCGATTACGATTCCTCCGGCTTGTGCAACCTTTGGCGCCAATTCAACTGAAGCGCTAGCCCCATTTGAAAATAGCGCCACGTCAATCCCTCGAAAATCGCCATCGGATGAATCTTCTACAACAACGGTTTTGTCTCCAAATTGCAGCTGCTTTCCCGCAGATCGAGAGGATGCAAAGAAACGAACATCTCCTACGTCTAAGCCTCGTTCAAGAAGCAGTCGACGCATCACAACGCCAACCTGACCTGTAGCTCCAAAGATCGCCAAATTCATAGCCATAGAGCCTAATATCACAAACTAAGAGTCGGAACCACACTTTGTGGACAATGAAAATGAGTTGCTAGGCCAATGAGCGCGATATCACGTACAAACCCCCGCAAAGATCAACTATCCATCCAACTACCCAAAGAGGCTTAATGAGGATTTCCAACACCCCTGCGACAGTGATTTTATTGTTTGGGCCAGATCAGCTCTCACTATCAGCTGTCTGAATCAGAGCTCTCGATCTAAATTAGCGGCTCATGAAAAATCGGCAATTAGGACCGATCTGCCATTCCTCTAATTGCTCGAAAGCTCCTCATATTCGACCACCCTAAAGCTCAAATGCATCGTGCAGGGCGCGTACGGCATCCTCAACCGCCTCTTGTCTAACGACACAAGAGATCCTGATGGGAGAGGTAGATATCATCTCGATATTAATGCCATGGAGGGCAAGTGTCTCAAACATTGTGGCGGTTATACCTGGGTGCGACTTCATACCCGCGCCAATCAAGGAGACCCGTCCAATTCCAGAGTCAGCATATGATTCACCGGCCCCAATATCTAGGGCTATCGACCTCGTTATCTCCAAACTAGAAGCCATATCGCTCTGAGGTACCGTAAAGGAGATATCGGTGGCACCTTCGTGAGAGGTGTTCTGGACGATCATATCTACGTTAATATTTCGATTCGCAATTTCGCGAAAAACCCTTGCTGCGATCCCTGGCTTATCCGGAACCCCCGTAATGGTAACCTTGACCTCTGTTATGTCATGACTTATCGCAGATACAACTGCCTGTTCCATAGTCTCGTCCTCCTCTTGAACTATAGTCCCCGGTTCCCAGGTAAAACTAGATCTCACATGGAGCGGGACGTGGAAATTCCTAGCAAATTCAACCGATCTTAGCGCCAAAACCCGGCCACCTGATGCTGCGATCTCAAGCATCTCCTCAAAGGAGATCTTCGAAATCTTATGGGCATTTGGAACCACTCTAGGGTCAGCAGTAAAGACGCCCGAGACGTCAGTATAGATTTCACACCGATCAGCACCTAGAGCAGCTGCTAGGGCCACTGCAGTCGTATCAGAACCACCTCGACCGAGCGTAGTCACATCCTTTTCAGTCGACACACCTTGAAAGCCAGCCACGACAGGCACTTTACCTTCGCTTAGGGCTTCAAAGAGGCGATCGGGGCGGATCTCTAGGATCTTTGCCTTGGTGTGATCTGTGTCGGTAATAATTCCCGCTTGCGATCCAGTAAATGAAACCGAAGGAACTCCTTGATCAGCCAAAGCCATACACATAAGGGCCATTGAGATGCGCTCACCCGCCGTGAGTAGCATATCCAATTCCCTACCCGGATGAGTCTTAGAGACTTCCTTCGAAAGCCGAATCAGGTCGTCCGTCGTCTTTCCCATCGCAGAAACTACCACGACAACCTGATCACCCTTACGTCTGGTTCTCGCCACATAATCGCTCACTGCTCTGATGCGATCTGCGTCGCCGACCGACGTTCCACCAAATTTCTGTATTATCAACGCCACGGGATATAAAACTAATTGACTTATCTGTAAAAATACGACGATTCCGAGCTCCGATTGTTTGGGAATTGCTCAAAGTGCGACTAGCTTTTTTCTACGTGCCAAGTGCTAAACGAGAACGTATAAGGGCTAACCAAGCCAAAAAGAGAGCTGAGCAGGTAGCTGTGGCTAAGAAAAAGACTAGAAATAAAAAGGTAATCTACGGATCGATCCTTGTGGTATTGGCCATTGTGGCCGTCTATCTCGTCTCAAGACCTTCGGGTTCAAAGACGACGAAGTCGGCAACTTCGGCAACGACCTCTACTAACCCGACGCCTACTACGACGGCTGCTCCAACTACGACGGCAGCCACTACCACTACGGCTGCTCCAACGCCACTTGCGTGCCCACCAGTTGGTGGCTCAGCTACAAGGATCATAAAGTTTCCGGCAGCCCCGCCAATGTGCATCAATCCTGCCGCAACCTATACGGCCACGGTAAAGACTGATGTCGGCTCCTTTGTGATCAGCTTGGATGCTAAGACCGATCCAATAACAGTCAACAACTTCGTCTACCTTGCCCGGTACCACTATTTTGATGGAATTATTTTTCATCGAGTTATTCCAGGCTTTGTAGTTCAGGGCGGAGACCCTACCGGAACTGGAACTGGCGGACCGGGTTATCAGTTCGCTGACGAATTGCCACCTGGCCAAAGCTATAAGATCGGAACTGTAGCAATGGCTAACTCTGGACCAAATACAAATGGAAGTCAATTCTTTATTGTGGTTGGAGCCCAAGGAACGACTCTTCCATACCAATATTCAATCTTCGGCCAAGTAACCTCAGGAATGTCGACGGTAAATGCGATTGCAGCAGATGGGACGGCTTCTGGTACGCCAAAAGTAGTACATAAAATGCTTTCCGTAACAATTACCGGACCGTAGTCCACACATTTGCTAATAACTTGGAGTGAGTTGCAAAAATACAACATAGATTCAAGTTATTGGCAAATGGTCACTTAACCGAGAAGGTGGTCCCGATACTAAATGTTTGGACTAGGAAAAAAGAGGCTTCAAATGGACTGTCCCAACCCCGATGGATCGAGCCCAAAGATCCAACAATTCACATCGGCTCCGCCCGAATGTATTGATGTAAACAAGCGCTATAGCGCTACCTTTACTACAAATAAGGGCGAATTCGTCGTAGCATTAGATCCGATCAAAGCTCCAAAGACGGTAAATAATTTCGTCTTTCTAGCCAGATATCACTACTACGACGAAGTGATCTTCCACCGTATCATTCCTGGATTTGTCATCCAAGGTGGAGACCCCACCGGAACAGGTTCTGGCGGGCCCGGTTATCGATTTGAAGATGAGCTGCCTAAGGCGAACCAGTATCAAATCGGTTCCTTAGCAATGGCTAATGCTGGCCCCAATACAAACGGAAGTCAATTCTTCGTCATTACCGGCGAATCGGGCGTCTCACTTCCACCCCTCTACACCCTCTTTGGTCAGGTCATAAAGGGAATGGAAGTAGTTCTTTCAATAGAGGCCGTGGGAACCGGTTCTGGCAAGCCCAAAGAGCGCATAGTCATTGAAAGCGTTGTAATAGCAGAAGCCGAATAACCACTAAGGGATCAAGGGATCTCGATGTGATATTCAAGGTCGCCGAGGCTAATTTCCTTACCGAAATAGTACGCCTCGGCACTGCCCTTTCCAAGGACTTCCCATTCACCATTTGACCATCTAATGAGCGCGGTTTGCTCGTCGACTCCAACTGTGACAAAATCCGAACCCTCCAAAAGATGAGTTCTCTTGCGCCTCTCTTGAGACCATTCGGAGTAGTGAGGACTAAAGGCAAACTTCTTCACCAAACCCAATCCAAGGGTAAACGCACCGCCTCTTGGATCCACCATAGGATCCGTAAGAACCATACCTCCAGCGCTTGAACCGATCAACGTAGCGCCATTTTGCCAAGCATCACGAAGTGCCCCAAAGCAAAGAGACTCCTTGAGAACACTTCTCAGATGCAGAGGAGACCCGCCGCTCAAATAGATAAACTTGGCTTGCGCTATGGTCTGGGCGTTGCGACGATCATTGGCGTCATCATGGCTCAGGACCATCAATCCTTTTGTGGTAACACCAAAATCGTCAAAATAATTTGTGGCATTTTGAATAACCCGCATTGGATATTCATAAGCAGCAGCCGTAGGAAGTACTAGAACTTCGCTAGCACCAGAGACTTCAAGTAGCCTCTGATCAAACGTGCAATCCTTCCCCCACTCATTGCCTCCAACAAAGCCAAGTACCCCATAAGTCATTTTTTTATAATGTCCCATCCCTTATTCGAAAGATCTTGTCTCCGAAAGATCTTGATGGCCACCGAATTGGACCACCAAACTAACTTTAGATCCTATGGCACTATCCATGCAGATTCGCCGCGGCGTTATGACAAGGAGAAAGATAGGATTAAAAACGACATACTTGAAGAGGGGAGCTTGCTGGAAAATCCACTTTCAAACCAGGCTCAGCGACTGAAACGGCACCTTAACTCCAACTAATTCGATACAGAAACTAGTTGAGTATTCCCAATGGCTATCTTCATAACGATGAGGAAGATTTTCCCATGCCGCCAAAAGTCAAGATCCTCAATTAGAATCCGAACGCGTTCTTCGGCTTCCCGCCATCTTCTGCCAAGGCAAATCGATTGGCCTTACGCTAGGTATTACATGACGAGAAACCCTGTCTAGATGTAAGGTCTCCTCCCAATAGGAGACCTTACATCGATCAACCACATCGCCAATGCATAGCGATACCAAAGTAACACCGACTTGAGGGAATTAGCGGCACCCGATTCCCCTATCTCTTTGAGCTACGACTGCCAGAAAAATTTGCGGTAGATCGTCCTGCCCGAGAGGGACCCTGGCCGAATCGATCACGCTTAGGTCCTTTTTGAGCTCTGAGTGCTGAATGATTTCCAACAGTGGAACTCTGAGACGGAGCAGTCGAGCTACCTCCAAAGCGTCCTATTAGTGATGTAAGTTCCTGGGCCAACTTCTTTGAAAAGGCGTCGGCGGTACTGGCAGCGTTGATCGAAGCTGTATTTGTCGCAGCAGCCGCCTCTCCATCGAAAGGAATTGCAGTTGCAATTGCGTGTGATTCCGTGGAACTCACCTGAGTGACCCGAACGATCTCCGCAGTGGTCGCGTATTGCTCCTCAACAGCAGACGAAATAGAACTCCGAAAATCACTAATCATATCGATAACACCGCGAATCTCACTAATCACATTGATAGTATCTGCCATATCGTGTTGAATCGCCGCAATTTTAGAGGCTATATCTTCCGTTGCCCTTGCAGTCCCACTCGCCAACTCTTTGACCTCGCTTGCGACTACCGCAAATCCTCGACCTGCGTCACCGGCTCGAGCTGCCTCGATCTACGCATTGAGCGCAAGCAGGTTAGTCTGTTCAGCTATTGAGGTAATCGCCTCGATAACGCCTTTAATCTCGTTGGCAGATTCAGACAAGACGTCAACAGTCCCCGATCTCTTAGCGGCTAGTTCTACCGCGCGAGTTGCTACCGATGTGGCCTTTGTGGCATTCTCGGAGATCTCTGCTATCGCTAAGCGCATATCATATGTAGCATTGGCGACCGCCTCAATATGGTGAGTAACCGAATCCGCCTCCCACGCTACGTCTTCAACACGACTGGTGGTGTCTTGAGAAGTCGCAAGGATCTGCGAAGATCTCTCTCCAATTAACTTAGAGTCTGAGTTCAATACCTCCATCGTTACTATAAAACCTCTGATAGCGGCCATAATAAAGATGAAAATATTTAGCTAATTCCCCAAACTCATCTGGACGCATTTCATCCAAATCGTCGTTAGCCATGCTTGCGTCATTCAAGGCCGCTAGAGCCGCTATCGCCTTGCTCAGCGACCTCAACACTGTCGTCTTAAAGGCGAATCCTAGGCCTGTCAATAGCCCTAACCCCAGCAGCGAATCCAAGATAGCAATCAATATCAACTGGGACGATTTAGAGACGACAGAGTTCAACTTCGCCGCCGAAAGAGCCTTCTACTGAGAACTAGCAAGGGGAAGAACAGAGGTAAGGTCGTTTGACTGTTTGGCGTTTCCGTTGATCTGAAGGTTGTAAGCTAAAGTCGAATTGCCCACAGAGGCTGCGCTAAAGACACCTGAACTATTCTTGGCATATCCAGAGATATCATTCTGAATCCGATTGAGAGTCGAGACCAAAGGAGTTCCGTTAGCTAACTTTAAAGCTCTCTGAAGACTTGAATCGATCGCTGCTAAATTCCCATTTGCCGCTACTTTGAATCCTTGAGAATTTACCTTATCTCGTTTTGCCACGTAGTAGACGAAGTTATTCAAATCATCGTCCATCTTCCAATATTGTGAGTCAATAGTGGTCAATGTTCTACCAATGGCTGCATCATTGGACTTATAACTCGTCGCTAAGCTAGAGGCGCTGGAGGCAGCAGAGTAAACCAACAACCCCGACCCCAAGAGTTGCATGCCGCCAACTATCACCAATCCTGTCATCGTTCGCTTCATAAGTGGCATGGTTGATCTCGCATACCCTAGTTAATAGATCACGGCATAAACCCTTTGGGATCCACGCGAGCTACCTTGAAAGTCGGCAATTCTAGGTATATCTTTAGCAAACTATGGCTATTTTCGAATCTATATTTAAAAACAATTCGAAATAAAATCAAAATAGGAAAATATATACTCCTATTAAATTCATTCGCTAACAAGAACCAAAATAAGATACTGTCGAACCATAATCTCAGCTATAAAAAAGCCAGCACGACACAATAGAGCTAGATTTATAAGCCTTATCTCTAATTAAAACTACAATCCATTCGGAACCAAACTATCTTCCCAATGTCAACGGCGCAGAAACCACTACTTTGATATTGGCGAATCTGAAATTTAGCGCTACATTATTTGAATGGAAATTCGTCACATTGGAGTATTGGGCTCTGGAATCATGGGCTCTGGGATTGCAGAATGTGCCGCAGAGGCTGGATTTGAGGTAACGCTGCGCTCTCGCAAGCAAGATACTGCCGACCAAATGCGACATAACGTCGAAAAGTCGCTTCTTCGCAAGATAGAACGAGGAAAAATAAGCCAAGAAGAGGCGAAGGAGATTCTTTCAAAGATAAGGGTGACCACCAATATCGAAGCTCTTGCTCCTTGCGACCTCCTCATTGAGTCAGTGGTTGAAGATCTCACTATCAAAAAGCATCTTTTTGCAGAGCTTTCCCTAATCGTGGAGGAGACGGCTATTTTAGCCACCAACACGTCGACCCTTGCTGTAGTCGAGATCGCTGCCGCAACCAAACATCCAGAGCGAGTATGCGGGATTCACTTTTTCAATCCCGCTACCTTGATGAAGCTAGTTGAGATCGTAAAGCCAATCACTGCCTCAGATGAAACGATCGAAGCCGCACAAGCCTTCGCCCGTGCCTGTAAAAAAGATGTTGTTACGGTGAAGGACCAAGCTGGTTTCATTGTGAATGCACTGCTATTTCCATACCTAAACAATGCCATCAAACTCTATGAAAGTGCGATGGCAACCATGGAAGAGATAGATATCTCAATGAGAGGTGGCTGCGGCTTCCCGATGGGCCCCTTCGCACTCTTGGATCTGGTCGGACTTGACACTTCCTTGGCAATCCTAAACGCCTTATATGAAGAGTTCAAAGAGCCCAACTACGCTCCATCACCGCTCCTTCGACGCATGGTGGCGGCTGGATATTTGGGCCGCAAATCAAAACGAGGTTTCTTTGACTATCGCTAAAGTTGCCGGGATTAAATAAAGACCCATAGAGCGACTGCACCTCATTGCCATATGCCCCTCCCGCCAGCTAGTTATTGACGAGAGGGGCAATCCTTATAAAGGGGAGTAATTTACCAATTAGATCTAAATCACTCCTGATTTCAAACGGCGAATTACCCCTAGGCAAAGGATCTATTAAGAAGGTTCAAGATCTCGGATCTACAAACTACATAGGTTGATAATAGAACCCTATAGTTCTAGAATCTAAGATTAAAACCATCGCTAGATGGCTAAGTTCACAAAGATAAGAAAACGATTTGCTAGGCTAAATAAGATACGTAGGAACTTATCCACAAGGATAAGCCACTCTTTCAGTCGGGTTGCGCCACATCACAAGGTTGAAGTTCTAATTATGACAGAAGATAACAGTTTCCAATTTCGACTTCCAAAGCCCGACAAACCGTGGGTACTTCGAACCTACTCCGGACATTCGAGCGCCAAAGCATCTAATTTGCTATATCGAACAAATCTCACAAAAGGACAAACTGGCCTTTCGATAGCGTTTGATCTTCCAACCCAGATTGGCTTAGACCCTGATTCAAGCCAAGCAAAGGGTGAGGTTGGCAAAGTTGGTGTACCTGTCGCTCACCTTGGTCACATGTCAGAACTGTTGGATCAAATTCCTCTGGAAGATATGAACACATCGATGACGATCAATGCCACTGCGCCTTGGTTGCTCGCTCTCTACATTGCAAATGCGACCAATCACGGGGTTGCCCCCAAAGATCTAGCCGGAACAACACAAAACGACATTATAAAAGAGTACCTCTCTCGCGGTACATTTATCTTTCCGCCAGAGCATTCACGTCGGCTCATCGTCGACATGATCACCTATACCGTTCGCAACGTTCCGAGATGGAATCCCATCAACATCTGCTCCTATCATCTCCAAGAGGCTGGTGCCACAGTCGTACAAGAAATTGCCTTCTCCCTTGCAAATGCGATAGCGATACTGGATGCAGTCGCCGAGTCAAAGCAACTGACCAGCGATGAATTTCCTGCAGTGGTTGGACGAATGTCATTCTTTGTAAATTCAGGAATTCGTTTCATTGAAGAGATCGCGAAGATGCGTGCCTTTTCTAAGCTTTGGGAAGAGATCTGTCTCGATCGATATGGAGTCAGCGATCCAAAACTTAGGCGATTTCGGTACGGCGTCCAAGTAAATTCGCTCGGGCTGACAGAGCAACAGCCTGAAAACAATATGACCAGGATCGTCTTAGAGGCACTTGGAGTCACCTTATCACGCGATGCCAGAGCGCGGGCTCTCCAGCTACCCGCATGGAATGAAGCATTGGGACTCCCTCGCCCTTGGGATCAACAATGGTCTTTACGAATTCAACAGATCCTCGCCTACGAGACAGATCTACTTGATTATCCAGATATCTTTGAGGGCTCTGTGGTCGTTGAAGGATTGACCAACTCAATTGCCAAGGATGCAAAAAGGGAACTAGATGAGATCTTGGCCCTAGGTGGTGCCTTTGACGCCATCGATGAATTGAAGGGGCGCCTGGTTCAATCTCAAGCCGATCGAACTCGCAAAATCGAAGCGGGAAATCAAATCGTCGTGGGCGTCAACAAATTCAGAGAGACCGAGAAATCCCCACTCACTGCCAACGAGGAGGCCTCCCACCTAGTCGTAGATTCGGCAATAGAGGAGAAGATGAGAACAGAGATCGCGAATTGGCGGCAAAATCGCGATAACCAAGCCGTGCAACAGGCGCTCTTAGATCTCGCACAAGCAGCCAAAAGTGGCACCAACATTATGGAACCCTCTATAGCCTTAGCGATCGCCGGTGGTACAACAGGAGAATGGGCCGACACACTACGTGAGATATTTGGCGAATTTAGGGCTCCAACTGGTATCTCAAAGGTATCGGGCTCCAAAGGCGACAAGATGGCAACCCTGCGGGTGGCTGCTGCCAGCCTGCAAGGTGGGCCGCCCCGCATATTAATTGCCAAACCTGGATTGGATGGACATTCAAATGGAGCTGAACAGATAGCCGTAGCGGCCAGAGATGCGGGCTTTGAAGTTATATATCAAGGAATTCGTCTATCGCCTCTAGAAATCGCTCAAGGCGCTATCGATGAGGACGTTGACGTCGTTGGCATCTCTATCCTCTCTGGATCCCACCTAGAACTAATCCCCGAAATCATCTCACAAATGAGACACCTCGGCTCTGAGGCTTTGGTCATAGCCGGAGGAATAATCCCCGAGGTCGATCACCAATATTTACACAATGCTGGCGTGGGTGCGATATACACACCAAAGAACTTTGAGATGACGCAGATAATGGAGGATATTATGATGCTGGTCGATAAACATCGACATGGTCAATAATCTCCTTTCGATAGCAATTGATTTAATCAAGTTCCAAAAATAGCTAAAAGCTTGGAGGAAAAGTGCCGATAACTAAAAGAGTGAATAAGCTTCGTCTCCCAATAGTCTTCCTTCTGTGCGCAGTTGTAGCGGGCGTAATAGGATATTTTTACGCCCCAGTACTCCTGGTTAGCTTGCTATTGGTAGCGTTAGCTGTGGTATCGATGCTCCAGATTGGTGCAAAAATCACATCCCAGGAAGACGAGCGTCGCGAAGCACAGAAGATTATCATATCGACCAAAGACTTCGATAAGGGTGTTGAAAAATCAGAGACAAATACGCCATCAGATCTAAGCCAAACGCATCTAGGCACTGATCCCGAAACGGGTCTCTCCACCTTTCCTGTCTTCAAGGCAATTTTAGAAGCCAAGGTAGCAACTGCTCGCAGACGCCTTTGGCCAGTAACTGTAGTTCAAATTCAGCTATCCTTTATCGATCAGGTGACTCCATCAAATGAAGAGATTGCATCTTCGATCATAAGTTTCGCATCCCTGCTAAGGCTTACCCTGCGCGAAGCTGACGTCGTAGCCCGAATTGGGGACTACCGCTTTGGACTAATCCTAGAGGATACCGATGAAGAGGGATCTGCTTGGGTAGCCGAGCGAGTCCAGGTGGCCCAGATCAAAGCTGGAAGTACGATAGTGCATAAGATATCTGCTGGTGTTGCTGGATATCCAACCAACGGGGCAGCACCCCAGGAGCTCTTCGGAAGGTCGACCCTAGCTCTAGAGCACGCCTTGGCCGCATCCAATGAGCCCGGAATCGGTAAGGTAATAGTCGCGCCGACAGTTCCATATCACGCCTAGTAAAGATCGCGGGCGCCATCAAAACTGTAAATTTTGATGCCCAGTCCGACAATCTCTAGGCAACAATAGGTCAAGCCGACACATGACAATCTATTTTTAAAAGTTGAATAAGTTGGCGCGAAACTTTTCTATAGAGTTCTGGTCATGATAGGTAGGGTAAGTAACTGGCAATAGCAACTGCCCATCAAAGTACGCGCTTTATTATGACTTTATTACGATTTACTTGCCTATCACTTATCTAATTTATGCGATCCACGCAAAGGTAAAAGAAAAGTTACAAGAACCGCTCCGTTCGTTTAGCACCCCAATGCAACCAAAATCTTGCGGTCTGGGGTGCTATTGAAAATTAGAGCGGCTACCAGGGACGCGACCGCCTTGCTGGAACTGGAAGGCTCCACCACCTTCCCGAGAACCTCCACCCCACCATCGAAGAATAGCTATCTGATGCTGGAGCAGATCCCTGCCCCTGTTCGGAAGACAAGATCTGAAGATATGCGCTAACCACGACTGCCAGCGCCTCCTCATCGGTAATTGGGACTTGGGTAACCTTCAATTTAGACACTCTCTTATAATTTAGAAATCTAGAACGCTAGCGCAATCTCCTAAAGTGGAACGTTGCCATGCTTGCGACGTGGAAGCTCTTCCTTTTTAGTCGCCAAAACTGCTAGAGCTTTTATGAGCACCCTTCGGGTCTCTCCTGGGTCGATAACATCGTCCACAAAGCCACGCTCAGCCGCTACGTAAGGATTTGCATAGCGGTCCACATACTCATCAACCAATTCTTTTCGACGAGCACTTGGATCCACGGAATCCGCAAGTTCGCGCTTATGGACGACCTCGACCGCTCCTTGTGGACCCATAACAGCCAATTCGGCAGAGGGCCATGCGAAGGCAAAATCAGCGCCTACGCTCTTGGAGTTCATAACGACGTATGCCCCGCCATATGCTTTTCTGGTTATGACCTGAATTCGAGGGACAGTCGACTCACAATAGGCATAGAGCAACTTGGCACCGTGGCGTATGATTCCGCCATATTCTTGATCCACCCCGGGCATAAACCCTGGAACGTCCACGAAGGTCACGATTGGGATGTTGAAGGAGTCGCAGGTTCGCACGAAGCGTGCTGCCTTCTCAGAAGAGTCAATATCCAAAATTCCAGCCAATACCGCTGGCTGATTTCCCACGATCCCTACGACATTTCCGTTCAGTCGGCCAAATCCACAGGTAATATTTTGAGCCCAGTGCGGAAAGTACTCTAGATAGTCGCCATCATCTAATACGGTAGAGATTACCTTCTTCATATCGTATGGTTGGTTGGAACTCGTTGGCATCATCTCTGCCAGCTCTGGAGTTAGTCGCTCCGGATCGTCAGTTGGCTCCTGGGATGGAGGCATCTCTAGGTTATTGGATGGCAAGAAGGAGAGCAGATAGCGCACTTCATCCAAACATTGCTTTTCATCGTCATAGACAAAAGTAGCCACACCACTCTTGGTAGCGTGACTCATTGCGCCACCTAACTCTTCAAGAGTAACGTCTTCACCTGTAACTGTCTTTACAACGTCTGGGCCGGTAATAAACATATGCGAGGTCTCTTTTACCATAAAGATAAAATCTGTCATCGCTGGGGAGTAGACTGCTCCACCCGCGCATGGCCCTAAAATCACACTGAGTTGAGGTATGACGCCAGAGGATGCTACATTTCGATAGAAGATTCCACCATAAGAGTGCAGCGCGACCACACCCTCTTGGATGCGCGCACCAGCGCCATCGTTGAGGCCAATCATGGGAACTCCGACCGAAGTCGCCAAATCCATAACTTTATGAATCTTCTCAGCAAAGACCTCGCCAAGCGCACCACCAAAGACCGTGAAGTCTTGGGAAAAGATACATACTCTCCGGCCTTCAATCGTCCCAAAACCCGTTACCACTCCATCGGTATATGGGCGATTGTCTTCTAGTCCCATGCCGTGGGCCCTATGGCGCGCAAGCATGTCTAGCTCTTGAAATGATCCTTCATCTAAGAGGTAATCGATGCGCTCACGAGCAGTCAATTTACCTTTTTGATGTTGTCGCTCGACCGAGCGAGCGCTTCCCGCGTGTAAAGCTTGTTCCCTACGGGTATTTAGTTCCGCAATTTTATCGGACATGTTCTGTTCGGACATATATCATAACAATAATCGCCCGCAACAATTAGAAAATCAATTTCAATGGCAACATCACCATTATCACCAAAGTCTTTTGACTCATTCATGAATATCACTGCATCCGAAGTGGCCAATATGGCATTTAAGCTCGAGGGCGACCTCCTATTTTTAAGTGACCCTCCAACCTTGGAGATGGTGCGCCATGGATATCGGATCGGTCTATTCGCAATGCCACTTGACCATCTTGGCCTCGGAAACTACATCTATGGCTGGTTCTTTCCTAAAGTTCGAGGTGTAATCTCAATTCCGCCGCCAATCAACTCCAAATTAATAAAGGTTCCAAAGAGTCTTCGCCATTCGGCTAAATCGATGACAGTGACCGTTAACTACGACTTTAGCCAAGTTATCCAAAGCTGCGCAGAGGCAGACCGCCCCGGTAAATGGATTAACGACAAGATAGTCAAGATATATAGCGAACTGCACCACCTAGGTGAAGCGTATTCGATCGAAGTATGGGACAAGAAAAACCCCACTGAACTAATCGGGGGGCTCTATGGAGTAGCTTTCGAAGATTTTTTCGCAGGTGAATCTATGTTTCACAAAAGAAACGATGCATCTAAAGTTGCGCTTTTAGCTTTAATGGACCTAGCTGAGCAAAAGGGTTGGGTTATGATTGACACCCAATGGATTACTCCCCATCTTGAGTACATGGGAGCGACTACGATCCCTTGGAATGTCTACTTGGAGATAATCGATAGTGAGAGCCAGGGAAGCGACTGATTTGCTCTTTGAGCTCGTCCTCTTCCCTAGATCACTCTAAACACTTTGGGGCGACTACCTATGCGAGCTGAACCAGTTTTGGAACTTCCAGGCACTTGGCAACAATATTGCTGCAAGGAGAACCTTAGCCAGGTCAGAAAGGACAAAAGGAGCAACACCCAGCGATATCGCCTTTGCTAGCGATAGATTGAGAGAGTAGCTCAGATAGGTTACGCCAAAGAGATAGATAACCACATTTCCGATAACCATCTGGGCAATCGTACTTGGGATCTTCTTATCGAATCCTCTATTGGCGAGATAGCCAACGAGTGCTGATGCAAATAGAAAGCCAACGATATATCCAAAAGTTGGTGTTGACGCTACGCTAAAGCCTCCACTGCCGCCTGCGAACCACGGAACTCCCATAAGCCCTGCAAATAGGTACAGAATTGATCCATAGAGTGCTCGTGACATACCAAGTACGCTTGCTCCAAGCACAACGGCAAAGGTCTGTCCAGTAAACGGAACAGGGGTAAACGGTAGATGGATTACAACCTGAGCTGACAAACCAATGAAGCTCGCATAAATCATCACGGCTATCACATCAGAGATGGCGTTAGTCGAGACAAAGTCTGACAAAACCCTTATATCTCTTCTCTGTATTCTGGTGCTATTCAAAATATCTCCTCGTACTAAAAGATCCACCAAGCAATGCCTTGGTTGAACTTGTCGTTAATTTAGTAAGAGCTTCATTAAAAACAATCCCAGCTATCACGGTTTATGAAAAAGTAAGGCAACGGCGAACCGCCCATCAAAATATCAACTTATGGATTTGCGAGCGGTCCAGTCGGATCAATAATCGACTTGAGGTCAACCAGGGGAATATTGACAGTTAGGTCGCCAATGGCACTTGATATGACCTGACCTTGTGAAAATCCCAAGATCAACGAGTTGGAAGTTATGTTAAAAGCAGCAAAATTAGAAAGCAGCGGATTTAACCCCGGTGCGCTTTGGATCTGAGCGGAAGGTACCCCTTGAGCCGCCAATTGAGTAGTTAGTTGGGCTCGAGCTTGATTGGAAAGGGTCGTAAGAAAGGAATTATTAGTACCAAATAGATCAGAAAGCGACAGTACAGTTCCGCTTGCCAATGAGAAGGTCAGGGCTTGGATGCTGGTATTGGGAGCGGAGGCTGCTGCGGCAGCCGTGTTTAATACAAATTGGAAAGATGCCAATCTGGCGTCCAAAAGAGTAACTTTATAGGAACCGGTTAGGTTAGACACTCCATTTGGGCCCGAGCCGCTCGATGCAGCCATCGCAACATTTTGCATGAAGGAATTTGCCCAACTAGCCACAGCCCCATAGATCTGACTATTGATACCATTCTGAGCAGAACTCGACGTCATACCCGATATCACGGGATATGAAATATTAACCGAAAAACTAGGCGATGAACCACTTTTACTATAAGTCTGAGAAACTTGGGTTGGCACCACCGATGGCGATGTCGTAGTTGTCGACGGCAATGTAGTTGAAGTTGAGCCTGTTGGAGATAGTGGCGAAGCGACCAGCGTTGGGGATGCAGAGGCCGCAGTTGTGGTAGTTTTAGCGACCGCTGCCAACGAAGTAGTACTTCCACAAGCTCCGATCAACGCACCAATGCTCATCGCTAGAGGAACAAACAAAACACGTCGGGGGGTTATCACCCTAAAAGATACTAGTTGAGTCATATGATATATCATCGACGCAAATAGCCCCTATCTATATGGCTAGTATGTCACGTGCTAAAAAATCACCGATTTCTATGAAACTTTGCACCTTCATGGGCCGATTCCACAACAACACCTTAGTTATTAGCCCTTGGGGCTCGCTACTGCTACTCTCCAGCTGAGCACTCTTAAACGAAGTTTACTATAATGCCTATATGACGAGGTTAGTGCCTATTGGGGTGCCAGCACAGGAGCTTGGGGTACACCCCGTGACGCTACGGTGATGACAAGCAGAAGGACGTATCGATCCTCCTATACGCACACAAGGAGGCAGAAGGCGTTATGACCTATCTAAGCTTCGTGCTATTACTCTCATAAAGCTCCATCCACCAGAGCTACCATCGCCTATGCCCGCGTGTCAACCAACGCTCAAAAAGACGACTTGGTTCGCCAGGTGGCTCTCCTAGAGAGCTATTGCGCCGCAAACGGGTGGAGCTATGAGGTCATCTCCGATGTAGGGTCAGGACTCAACTATCATAAGCGTGGACTAAAAGTGCTTATCTCTTGGATTTGCTCCGGCGAGGTTGGACGACTGGTGCTCAGTCACAAGGACAGACTGCTTCGTTTTGGGTCAGAGCTTGTTTTGTCTCTTTGTGAGCATTTTGGAGTCGAAGTAATCATTATCAACGCTAGCGAGGATTCAACCTTTGAAGAAGATCTGACAAACGATGTCATTGAAATCGTAACCGTCTTCTCGGGCTGGCTATATGGATCGCGTAACCATAAAAACAAAAAGGTTATGGAACGGCTTCAAGAGGTGGCCAAAGAGGTAACTCCATGATCCGATCTCCGAGCCTCACTCTATGGTTAGCATTATGAAGCGCACGGTACGTCTAGCCACGTTGCCACTGAACAAGAACAAGTATGACGAGACGCGCTCTGTGATTGGGCACTATAGCGACGCAAAGCGCGTCTTTGTAGCTCATCTGCGCCAGACTAGCCTATGGAGGCTGCTTGATAGAAGCAAAAGCTTTCGTGACTAAGCAAAGGCACAGGGCTTATACCCAGAGGGCATCAACGTCCATTTGGTAGACCAAGCTGCCTTTGACGCCGTGGATACCTGTATTCGCCACATCGAGTCCTGCTTTGTAAGAGCTAACGTCAAGGCAAGGGTGTGGAGACGCTTCACAGACGAAGATGAGAGGCATTATGCCTATGCTTGTCTAACGAGATACTCGGCTATTGGCCAAATCATGGGTGGCGGCGTGCCAGAGATCTCCACTGTGACTACCTCCCCCGAAACGGGTGCAAAGATAGCCTCGTACTTACATCGCGTCATTCGAGATGCACTCGATGGTAGCTGGCCAACCGTTATCAAGTCTCACTCTATGTCTTTGGACTCTACCTTGTATTCAGTGGTCGACAACGACACAGCTAAAGGCAAGACCGACGCTATGTCAAAGTTGTCAGCTCAACTCGCAACAAACGCATCTCGCTACCCCTGTCTGGCATTTCTCGTGTGTCGGGGAATGTCAGGGTCGTACTTGATGAAGAGAACAAGCGGGCCTTCATTCACGTTAGCTACGACGTTGCAGCTCTAGCCAAGGCCACCGGCCCCGCTGTATCGCTCGACTGGGGAATCACCGAGGTCTGCACTGATGACTCGGGAGTTCATCATGGCGACGAGTATGGCCGAGCGCTTAGTTCCATGACTAAGCGCAGGCATAAGACCGGCAAGGCAAGGAACAAACTTCACGCTCTATCAAAGAGAGATGCTGGCTCCAGAAGAACCAAGCACATCTCACGAAATAACCTAGGGACCAAGAAACAAAAAGCTCGACTCAGGCGTGCAAAGGCACAACTACAGACAATTTCGGGCGCTGCAATCAAAGAAGTGGTCTACGGAGAGGGCAATCGCACCAGAGCTAATGGACGAGCTCCCCAACATCCATCACAACGGCCAAAAGAAATCATCACCGAAGATCTGTCTCACCTAGGGGGTAAGGCTAAGTCTAAGAAGATATCTCGACTCTGCTCATCGTGGGCAAGGGACGAGAACCAAGAACGCATTATGGTACATGCGCATGTCGGAACCTCCGGCATTAAAACGGTCAACGCGGCCTACACCAGCCAAACATCTCCTAATCCAACGTGTGGGTATGTCTCTTTCGACAACCGAAGCGGGGATGTGTTTCACTGTCGTAACCCCTATTGGGATTGCAATTGGCAGGGCGATGCAGATCACGTAGCCTCCATGAACATCAAATCAAGGATCCAAGATCACCAGATCGACCGGTTCACTCCCTACACGGAAGTGAGAAAGATTCTTGACGCGAGGTTCCTACGCTAAATGGAAAGCCGGAACATCCTCGAAGATGCCAAGGCTAGCGCTCACGGCAGGACTCCAAGGATACCACGACAACGCGAGTTGGACGTGGGAGGTGTGCAACCACCGACTCGCCCTAGTTCTGTCCCCGTGGATGTGGCAGAACACGCAAAGGCGTCTGGAGAGCGAAAACAAAAGAGGTGCATATGAATGTATATGTATTTCGGAGCGGGTACTAGCTATAACGCGCACAGGCGAAATCGCCCTACAAAAGCAGGTCCAAGTCCCAATGTGACTATCAGCACACTAGGGTTCTTGGCGAAATGGGTAACTTAGAGCGATTAAATCTCCCTAGGAGACCATCGTTGTCCACAGGATCCTTATGCTTTATTAAAAGCTGTGACCCAACCTAAAAACTACAGCGGCTACATCATGGCCGCCTTCGCGACGCTCACCGTAGGAGCCGGGATAACCGCCTCTACATATTTGATAACCATACCTGTCTTTCAAAGTCAAGCTATACGCTATGGCGTTGGCGCAATCATTCTCTACTTTTTAGCTAGACCAGAAAGATCCAAAAACCTAAAATTTTCCGCCAAGGACAAGTTTTACCTTTTCGTGGTATCTGCCTTTGGTCTCGTGGGATTTTCAGTTGCGTCGCTTGAGGCACTCAAAAGTGCTACAGCGCCCTCGGTAGCAATAATTATCGGCGCTGCACCAGTCCTGATCGCAATCATTGGTCCATTCATCGAAAATCGACGACCTACTATCAGGCCAATCATTAGTGCTGGCATAGTCTTAGCCGGAACCACAATCATAGAAGGGGCTTCGAAGGCGGGCCTTGCTGGTATTTTATGGGCGATTTTCGCCCTTTTCGGAGATGCAAGCTTTTCGATCTTCAGCGTTCCACTTGTCAAAAAAGTCGGTCCATATACACTTTCTTTCTGGACAACTTCTATAGCATCAATAAGTCTGATAATTATTCACTTTATCTTCGAGCCATCAAAGCCACCAAACACCTTTACCCATCAAGAGATTATCGCGCTGGTTTTCCAAGGCCTCTTTGTTACCGTCGGCGCCTTCGTAGCCTGGTATATCGGCCTAGCACGAATACGTGTAGAACTAGTCGGCCTCTTTCCGGGGTTGATTCCAGTCGGTGCATTGGTTAGCGCCCTGATACTTGGTCAAAACGGCGGCAACCCCTTGGCCGATGTGATCGGAATCGCCCTTTTAGGAGTGGGCCTCTACTTCGGAGCAATCCGATCCGTCGGCCAATAGCCCAAAAATCAGTCTTTACGATTTAAATAGAGCTAGATGAACGAAATAATTGCGTCGATCTCAACACATGCATTTCGAGGGAGACTAGCCACCCCTACAGCGGCCCGGCTATGGCGCCCAACGTCGCCAAAGATCTCAACCAAAAGGTCACTAGCTGCATTAATGACAACTGGATGGTCTCCAAAGTCGGCAGCAGATGCTACAAAACCTCCCAATCGGACTATCGCCTCGATCCGATTCAAATCCCCAATCTCTGCCTTTAGGTTAGAGAGCAAATTAAAGATACAAATTCGAGCTGCAGCTCTCGCCTCATCTAGAGTAACATCGACACCCACAATGCCACTGTGAGATATCACACCAGCCTCCATTGGTAGCACTCCAGACATGAAGGCAAGATTCCCAACTACCCTGCAAGGGAGATAACTTCCTTGAGGAGCGGGTGCCTCCGGAATAATATAGCCAAGGTCCAATATGCGGGATTCAAAGTTGATTTTATTCACAAAACAAATAATAGGCCGATTCCACCAAGAACTCAAAGAACTTCTGCATTAGCCAGTTCCCTTCGATGGGATTTCGAATTGAAATTGTGATCATCTACGCCTATTGGCAAGCTCCAATAGGGACAAAACAGTAAAAGTAGGCAATTGAAATCAACGGCCGAGACGATATCAACCATCACAACCCGCCTATTTTTTCAAGGAGGAGATAAAAACCCAAGTGGACCGAAAGTGGATCCGAGCACAAAACCAGAAGAAAACCATGCAAGGCTCACCCAGCCATGACTCTCGTCAACTACGCAAAAATAGAAAACTTCGATCCGACGGTGGACTAATGGCGTTTAAGATCAGACTATGCAATATGGCGCCCTGATATTTCCGACTCAATACTCCATTCCAATTGAACTCCTCGCGATAGAGATGGAAGACAGGGGGCTAATTAGCCTTATGTTTCCCGAACATACTCACATTCCCGCATCAAGAACGACGCCATATCCCGGTGGCGGCGAACTACCCAAAGAATATGCCCACACCTTCGACCCCTTTGTAGCACTCTCGATCGTTGCGGCTAAGACTAAAACTCTAAAGATTGGCACCGGCATCTCATTAGTCGTGGAGAGAGATCCAATCGTCCTAGCCAAAGAGGTGGCCTCACTCGACTATCTCTCTGGGGGCAGATTCGAATTTGGAGTCGGGGCTGGCTGGAATCGTGAAGAGATGTCAAATCATGGCACGGAACCAACTTCAAGGTTCAAACTTCTAAAAGAGCGCATTGAAGCCATGAAGGAGATCTGGACGAACGACAACGCCACATACCATGGTGACTTTGTAAACTTTGACAACATCTGGAGTTGGCCAAAGCCTCTTACTAGCCCTCATCCACCAATACTCGTAGGTGGCGATGGCGAATCAGCATTTGCTCGAACCTTGGACTACGGCGACATCTGGATGCCTATTGCTCGAAACACAACTGAGGAATTCGGCCTTCGTGTTCAAGCCTTCAAAGAATACGCCCAACAAGTCGGACGTGATATCCCGCCAATCTATCTCTATGGTGCTCCAATCTCAGCCAAAAAGATAATCGAATACCAAAAGCACTCGGTATCTAGAGTTCTATTTTGGCTACCGAGTGCAGACTACGACACAATCATGTCGTATTTAGATAGGATAACCGCGCTCATAGCAACCCTAAATGAAGAAATGGGCTAGGCACGAGCGCTGCTTGAGCGAGCCACTGCTTTTATTATAACTTCCACAATAAAAGCAGTGAAAGTTCCCCGCTCATCCACCACTTTCCTCGGTTGGCGCGCTTGAGAGGAGACCATCTAGGTAGAGACGCATAATATCTCGATCGTAGCGAATACCACTAAAGTCGCTAATTGAAGCTAGATTATGCTGACCTCCGCTAGCCTCAACTATCACCATCTCGTCGCGACGAAAGATATCTTGGTCCAACAAGAGCGGGCTCCCGAGTGTAACCATCAGTTGGATCGACGGATCACGAGGGGCAGCCTCGATAAAATCAAGGAGAATTTTCCTCATCAAAGATGGAAAAATCCTTAAATCAGCATCGTCATAAGCAATCAAGCGAGAAATATTATCTTTATGACTAAAAAAAACCGACGCTACAAGTGCTACTGCGCGCTGCTCACCTGGAGAATATAAAGAGAGAGCTCTAGATCGTCCATCTCGAGCGGACCTAGCAATAAGGCGCCGGAGGACCCAGGTCTCACCCCTTGAAACTAGCCAGCCAGATGAATGGCCAAGGAGTCCGGCCAACAGCTCGACCTGATCAGATCCATCTTTCAGGACTGAGCTATATGGAACTAGGAGTTCCTTATCAAAGACCGTCTCGTCGATGGATATCAAATCGATATCCATCTCATAGCGATTAAGCGCTCGAGAAAGGTCCGACAACATCTGTGTAGAAAAATCTCTAATCGAGATCGAGCCGGAGTTAGAATCACCTAATCCAAAGATCTCTACCGACTCTGAAAACCAGTCATATAGACGGCGCACCATTAGATAGTCAAAGTTCATCGCCTCTTTTTCATCGACCTCTCTTTTGCGCCCTTTCTTCGATGCCAGATCGCTAGCAACCTCGGTAGCACGCTTGCCCAAGTAGGCGAGGATTGGGCCGTCGGCAACAAAGCTATAGCTTCCCAAGTATGGTGACAACGATCTTCTCTGGGATTTGGATCCATCGGTACTCAAAGATGATGGAGTTGCCTCAACTAGCACCTTGTCACTTGTCACCCCAACCTGAGTAATCAATTCTCTCTCTAGACCTCTATGAGAGAGATGTATCCTGTATTCCAGCAAGTCATCGCCGACTAGAACCATTGCTGCGATAGAGATTGTCCGGCTTGGATCATTGGCATATCTACCATATGTCATCCTAAAAAAATCAAAGGTGGTGCTTTGGGATAATGAATCGCCAACGCCAACAGCACGCAAAAATGAAAGCGCCTCAATCAGC
The DNA here is from genome assembly GCF_904848545.2 of Acidithrix sp. C25. Classification (NCBI taxonomy): domain Bacteria; kingdom Bacillati; phylum Actinomycetota; class Acidimicrobiia; order Acidimicrobiales; family Acidimicrobiaceae; genus Acidithrix; species Acidithrix sp. C25. The sequence continues at coordinate 32,654 of NZ_CAJHCI020000003.1, read as the reverse complement.
GCGGTCTTGCCTGTTCCAGCCTCGCCAAAGAACGATACGATGGGGAGGATTGACATCTTATAGCGAGGGACAGAGCTAAGAGTTTGCCTGTGCTGGCGCTCACGACCAGCAATAAAAGAGACCGTCTCTACATTCGAAAACGGCCCCCAATTCTCAATCTCAAAGCTGACTAACAATATTACCCCTATGACGCAAATCTCTCTTTAAGATGTTATTGCAGGGATAATAATGCTAAAAAATATATCTTTATGCGAAAATACCACTATTGTCGCGAAATAAGCGTCAAATAGACCATAAAAAGCAAAAAGACCTACTTTAATCAGTCCGCTAAAGCTATCTCTTGATTAACGCTACTTCTTGGAAGCTTTAACCTTACGTGAAAACTCTACCCAAACAGAGACAAAGACAGTCGCAATAACCAACACGGCAAGGGCGAAAGGCTGAACAGACGAACCCTTACCCAATAGTGCGACTATTCCCAACACTACAACTATTCCGATAAAGATCTCCGGGGTATCTCCAATTAGGAAATCCCACCAAAACATAGCAAATGCTCGCAAATATTTCATCTTATTACACCGCTCCACGCGACGTTAGTCGCCCTTTGTATTGCCAGGACAGTAGACGGATCATGAGGGCTGTAGCAACGCTATAGGCTAGCAATAAGAGCAAGATGGAGGCATCTGAGGCTGGCCAATGGACACCCATTCCTTCGCCCGACCAAAAACTTCCAAAACTTACGAGCATCAGACCAACGCCCATCTTCATTGCATTCTCTGGGACCTTTGAGAGTTGCTTTGAGACGATTGCTCCTACGATTCCAACGAGAATAACTGCGGCCAAGGCAGAGACCGAAGCGAGCAGCAACTTATGATTGGTGAGCCCTAGCGTTAGAACTACTATGACCACCTCGAGGCCCTCTAGAAAAACACCCTTGAAAGCTACAGCAAAGGCAGTGGAATCCCTACCAGAGGTTGACTTTGGAATTGACCTCAGCCGCTTTACTTCGTCTTCAAAGATTTGATCTTCATTGTGCATAGCCTTGAGACCCGCAGACCTAAGAATCGCCTTTCGTAGCCATTGAAGACCAAAGATCAATAGTAACGCTCCAATTATAAATCTGAGCGATCCAATTGGTACATATTTGACCAAAGAAGGGCCAATGCCAACCACCAAAAGGGTCAGCACTGCAATTCCAGCCGCACTCCCTTCGAGTGCTGACCTCCAACTCCTAGAAGTTCCAGCAGCTAAAACAATCGTCAGCGCTTCGACCATCTCGACACAAGAGGCCAAAAATACAGCAGCAACCAATACATAAGTGCTCAACTCGCAACTCCATCTAGATCTGCACTAAATCTCGATTCGACCTCTACCGAATTAGAGGTCGACTTTTCATCATCTTCAAAAGCTAATGCTCCAATCGGATCTATCCCAAGCGATATTTGGCTTCCGCGTGGAAAACGCTTCGTAGAAAATACCGATTGAAGCACGACATCGCCTATCGATACCGCATGCTCATAGCCCCTACCGCGATAAGCCACATCTAAAATCCAAGCATTGCAGGTAGGTATAGTTCCGATAGGATCAATTGCGATAGCACCTGGGCGAATCGCGACTACGACATTTTGTCCTGCGCGCAAGGTACACATTGCTTTAGCAACCAAGTTATCGGTAACTCCAGGTATATTCACCCCTACTAAACCATTCCCAAGTTTATCTCGAACTACCCCTTTGAGTTCGCCAGAGAGGCCGGTAAAGCGTGCTATAAATTGATTTGCAGGGCTCAAATAGATGTCCTCTGGCGCACCAATCTGAACCAACTCGCCCCGAGAGAGTACGCCAACTTTATCAGCCAAGGCAAATGCTTCGGACTGATCGTGGGTTATATATACCGCAGTCGCGCCAGACTCTCGAGTAAGAGTGGCGATCTCGATTCGAAGGCGTTCTCGAAGATCGGCATCAAGGTTAGATAAAGGCTCATCGAATAAGATCAACCCACTGTGGCCGACTAGAGCTCTTGCCAAAGCAACACGCTGTTGCTCGCCACCGCTCAGTTCAGAAGGAAAACGAGCACCCTTATCACCCAAGCCAACTCGCGAAAGCGTCTCTTGGGCCTTAATTGCTCTGGTCTTAGAATCCACCTTGTTTCGCTTGAGTGCGAAGGCAACGTTATCCAAGACGCTCATATGGGGCCAAAGAGCATAGTCCTGAAAAACCATCGAGATACCTCGGGCCTCAGGTGGCGTATGCATTGTTGTGGAGGCTACAGTCTTACCAAAGATATCTATCCGACCAGACGCAATCCGCTCAATACCTGCGATAGATCTAAGGATGGTCGACTTTCCCGATCCCGACGGACCTAGGAGTACCAAAAACTCACCGTGATTTACTGCAAGAGAGACACTCTTTACGGCATCTCGCCGTCCATCGTAACTCTTAGAAATGGAGGAAAGCTCCAAAGCAACCGAAGCCGACTGCCTATCTTGACTTATATCAATTTCCTTCATTGTTGAACATTCCTCCCATTTTCTTCCATCCCTCAGGAGCGAAGATACGATAGGCGCCATTTACCACACCTATAACCAACAAAGCGACCCCTAGAGCAAGTACAGACATGGCGGTACCTCCGCCATAGTCGTATCCAGCTGTCAACTTATTAATTGCAACCGAAAGCGGAATCGAACCCGGCGGATATAGAAGTTGCGAGAGCGGCAACTCAAGCAAAGTCTTAGCAAAGGTAAGGGACCACGCTGACAACAACGCCTTCGAAAGAATTGGAAATACGGTTTGAAACCATGCGGGAATCGCCTTCGAACCATGGACTCGAGCAGCATATGCCATATTTGATTGAATTTGAGCCAACGGACCTATCAATATTCTTGATGTCGCTGGCAAGGAAGAGGCTAAATATCCCAAGAACAAAAGTTTAGAAGTTCCATACAAATTAATTCCGATATTGGAGAGAAATGGCTGGTTATAGCTAAAGATATATCCAGCACCCAAAACAATTCCGGGCAATGCCACCGATCCAATCAAAAGGAGATCTAGGGCCTGCCCAAAAAACCCGGTATCACGTTTAGCCAATATACGCGCTAAATAAGCTCCAAAGATAATCGTTGCCGTAGCGGTCAAGACAGAGAGATAGCCAGAGAAGCGCAGTGGCGAGCCACCCAATGTCAATGAAAAGACACGTCTATAGTTAGAGAGCGTCAGCGACGTTGCACCGAAATTAGTACCCAGTCCTTTTATAAATGAGGCACTTACCATCCCGAGAAGTGGAACCATGACCGCTAAGACCATTAGTACGATCATGAAGGCATACATGATAACCCTTGTCCTGCCAGTTATGTTCATAATCTTGGCAGCACGTCGCCGGCCCCCCACCACTGCATAGCTCTTGGATTTAGTCACCCTACGCTGTAGGACGATGGGAACCATGGCAGAAGCTACCAAAAGCCAACCAATGGCAGCGGCCTGTTGGAAGTTCAAAGGCACACTGTCGATAGCTGAGAACAAGGTATAAGTTGCAATCGGGAAATGTGCATTTGCAGCAAGGGTATAGGCAACACCAAAATCGCTCATCGATTCGGCAAAAACAATAGCAAATGCCGACATGAGAGCCGGCATGATAACTGGGATAACAATCTTAAACGAGTCGATACGCGATCCAGAGTGGACTCGTGCAGCATCTTCTAGCTCTCCGCCCAAATTCGCCAATGTAGCTGAAATAGCTAGATATGCAAATGGAATTCCAGACATTCCAAGGACAAAAATAACACCAACCGGTCCGAAGAATATATGGTAGATAGGTGCGGCATTGATATTAGCCTTGGAAAGAACACCACTCGGCTCTAGCAGTCGTTGCCATCCCTCAGTAGTGAGATAGGTTGGCACCAGCAGGAGAAACCAGATCGCTCCCGACCAGATCCTCTTGCCCTTGATGTCAGTTCTTCGAAGGATCCAGGAAACTGCTAGCCCTAATGCGGTAGCAATAAATCCTGCCAGAATCGATACAAAGAGGGAGTCGATAATTCCTCGCAGCGATCCACCGGTGATCGCATATTTAAAACCAGAGAGGCTAAATAGGGGCTGGGAACTACTAAAAAGGCCCGGGAAGAAGGCCTGGACCAGAAAGATAAGTACAGGAACTAAAAGCACTCCAGCGATAAGTATCGCTACAACAAAGCCAGGAATCGATCCCTTCCCCCCGGCTTTTTTTATTCGCCTCGGCGAAGGTAACGTCTCATCGGCGTTTAATTCGGTTTCAACCGCAACCACTGGGCTAACCTCACGAAAATTGTAAAAAAAACAAAGTTCCGATCGACGGAAATAGACCATCGATCGGAACCTAAAGATAAATTTGAAAGAAAAGTATCAGTTTACGATATTAGACGTAAACCAACCATTGATCGTATTCTCTTGGGGTCCCCACTTGTAAGGGTTCACAACTTGATATTTGATTCCACTCAACGGTGGTACAGCAGACTCTGGATTCACACCTTGGAGGACTGGCCAATAGAGAGAGTCTCCAGATGGATCACCAGAAAGTTGAACCTTCTGCCCAGCAGGAGAGAGAACGAACTTGACAAACTGCTTTGCTTCGGCGATTTCAGCAGCCGATGCCTTGCCGTCAATGCCAATCACACCAGGTAGCAGTGTCGAAGGCGCCAAAAAGGCGGTCTTGATAGTTGGATCTTTAATACCTGCACCAATACCCGCTGAACTTTGAATCAAAGCAAGTTTGATCTGACCAGTGCCAAGGGCATGCAGAGTATCGCCATTTGTCTGAAAGACCTGAAGACCATTATTCTTCAGTTTCGTATAATAGGATTCGCCTTGGGTGACACCACCAAGGTAGTTCATCATACCGGCAACAAATGGAAATGTGGGTCCAGAGACTGCCGGGTCGTTCATTCCAACAGCACCCTTCCACTGCGGCGATAAAAGTGCATTCCATGAAGTTGGAGGAGATTGGACGGTCTTGGTGGAATATACCAAGGTTCCGGCCATTGTTAGCCCTGTTGGAATGTAGCTACCATCCTTTGGAATAACCAATTTTGCTGCAGAAGTCCAATTTACTTTGGGCTCCCAGTTCTTTAGGAGATATCCCTGCTGATCCAAGGCTGCAAAGGCTTCATCACCATCGACCCACAATACGCCCCACTTAGGATTTGAGGCTTCGGCTTGAACTCTAGTCAGAAGCGGACCCGTTGAATCGTCGACCAATGTCGTTGTAATTCCGGTTGCCTTTTGAAAAGCGGTGGTCATAGCAGAGTCGTAACCCTGTGCGGAATAGACAACCAAAGGTACCTTTGCCGCAGTAGTAGCTGTCGATCCTGCGGCGGAGGTAGTGGTAGCACTCGAACTACTCCCGCAGGCTGCAATAATTACTGGAAGCGCCGCGGTTGCCAAGATCTTTGCTGTCAACTTGGACTTTTTGTTTTTGTTGGATTTCAAATTAAATATCACTTACATACGATGGCCGCATTTGGTTAACCAGAGGAAAACTTAATATGACATTTGGTAAAAAATTACAGAAATAATGGGGGTTTTCTGTGAATTCCCGAGATTTTGGCCACTTTTTGCCCTTAATGCACTTTTTAAGTAGGCAAAATTCTTCGCCTTTTAACCCTGATTGGGCGGAGATCTCTTCGTCAGGAGCAAAGAATTGAAAAAATGCAACCCACCAAAAATTTTAAAGCCAAGCCGAAATAGCAAAGATGAAGAAATTCGAAGCAGCAAAGCAGACATTGGCCTATGCCGACGAAGCTGTGGTTCCGAAGCGTGGTTCCGTTCCAAGGAGCGGTCGTGGCGGTCGTGGCGGAGCAGAAATGGGCATCATATCGGAAACGGTGGATCCAAGCCCCAAACGCTAGCAATGGGTGCCATCGGAGAGATCAGACTTACTGCGGCACCCTTATGGTTCCGCTGAGAGCTGCTGCCTTCCGGCCCTGACTCGGTTCACGATCACAAGCCGCGCAGGGCCCGATCTACTCCGATGGCACCCATCTACATATTTAAGACTAGTCTGGATTGCAACGGAGGAGTGCGAGAGCGGCCGAATCGGCACGACTGGAAATCGTGTGAGGGGAAACTCTCCGTGGGTTCAAATCCCACCTCCTCCGCCAGTAACCTTCCTGAGCTGGTGTAATAGAGATATCCACCGGCAAAACACCCTCCTTGATTCAAAAAATATTAATTGATCATGGAAAGCCAAATAACAAAATTTCAGCTCACAGGTAGCACCAAAAAATAGCCTCAACCACCTCAAATTCGGCCAATGGGGACCTTGGATAAATATTTTTGGAGCAAAATTCCTAAAAAAATTGACTAAAAATTCCCTCCGGGGGTCAGAATATGTTTTCAAGATGCCAATAATCGGGCTTCAAAACAAAATCTACACCCAAATAGCTATCGCCCATCACCGTCATCGTAAACAAGATCTCCTCCTCGAAATAGCTCATAAAGGTCAATGAGGCTCAATCTCGACCATCTCACTAAGACCATGGATAAAAACAGATCAAAGACTCAGTTCTTGGCGCCAAATAAACCAAACATCATGACAAGGTAAGAACCCACAAACCACGCAGCGCCGACCCACCCAACTCCGACCCACCATAGGCGCCACAGTCAAAAGGCGATTCACCACTCACTCGCCACCTATGCTTAAAGGGCGTGAACCCTTTGCAGTGGCGTCAGGAATATAACCCTTCATTTATGGAACTTGCCCTAGCCCAGGCCCAGATCCCCACGAATGACGTTCCGATAGGGGCGGTGATTGTCTTGGATGGATCGGTAATCGCCAGCGCTCACAATGAGCGTGAAGCTAGAAATGATCCAACTGCACATGCAGAGATACTCGCGATAACAAGAGCCTCAGCCGCTCTAAATAGTTGGCATTTGAACGAATGCGATCTCTACGTAACTCTCGAGCCATGTCTTATGTGCGCCGGTGCAATTATAAATTCGAGAATCCGAGGAGTCTACTTCGGCCCATTCGACCCAAAAGCTGGTGCCATGGGAAGCCTCTATGGGGTGGGTTCCGATCCACGACTCAACCACGAATGCTTTGTATGGGGCGGAAACTTTGAAAAAGAATCCATTGAATTGCTAAAAGAGTTCTTTAGCGCGCGTCGAAGCTGACTAAGATATTTAGGTCTACGGAGGGGTGCGAGAGTGGCCGAATCGGGCGGTCTCGAAAACCGCTGTGTCGCAAGGCACCGTGGGTTCAAATCCCACCCCCTCCGCCATCTGTTTTGCCCTAACTTGCATTTAGTCAAATAGCTTGTCAGCAAAGATCAACAGCATCACGATCAACAGCATCAAAAATCGACTTGAATTTTGATTTTCCACACGAATCACAAATTGCGGTTCATCGCCAGATCCTCTTATCTTGTCTATCTAGCATCTCTTGTGCATCGAGCATCGCCCACATCTAACCAATCGTCTCTAACCAATCGTCGCAGTTTTGCCTTTTACGATTTCAACTACGTCGAATACCCTCTTTAGCGATTTCAAGGAATACTTCAGGTGGTTCAGGAAGGCTTAAATAACTAAAGGCTCTTTTCGCACGAAGTAAAAAAGCCTTTAGTTGAAGATAATTGCCAAATAACCTAAAATCGGCCATTTAGCCGCCAGAGTTTCATCAAAGATCTTGCCTTTCGGCTGGATCCAAAAGCCAACTCAAGCAGGGTCGAGCTCTCAATCTATTCTTGGACGAGTTCAATCAAAGTTCCAAATGCCTCTTTGGGATGGACAAAGGCTACGGTCGTACCTCGCGATCCTGGGCGGGGCGTTGCATCAATAGTCATGAATCCTTCAGAGGTCACGCGACCAAGGGCCTCCGCGCACGAATCAACTCGAAAGCCAATGTGATGGAGCCCCTCACCCCTTTTTTCGAGAAACTTTGCGACCGGAGACTCCTCGCCAATCGGCGATAGGAGTTGAATGTAGGAGTCGGCTACTTTAATCAACGCCTCCTCGATCATATCGCTTTCTACGATCTCGCGATGTACGACCTTAGCGTCGAAAACTCGAAGATAGTAGTCGATGGCATCTTCCAAATTTCTAACTGCGATCGCTACATGGTCGATCTGATTGAGCATCCTGACTCACTTTCAAATAATTAGCTGCACCAAAAAATCTATTCACCCCGTAAAGCGACCTTCTTTAGTAACGTCGAAACCTTCCGATTTTATTCTCACCGATACGCTCTCGCATCTCGAGATTATCTATACCCAAGTTCTCACTTGGAGAGAGCGTCAGAACGCCAATCTTTCCTTCATGCTCGTTACGATGGACTGAATAACAGGCTGCACCGACCTCCTCTAGCGGATAAGTCTTTGAGATAACCGGTTGGATCATTCCTTTCGAGATCAATCTATTGGCCTCAAACGCCTCACGATAGTTCGCGAAATGACTGGACTTGATGGTCTTTAGCTTCATCCAGAGGTGACGATTGTCATATTCAATCATGTACCCACTCGTGGCGGCACAAGTCATGATCAAGCCACCCTTTTTCGCTACATAGACCGATGCACCCATTGTCGACCGACCAGGGTGCTCAAAGACGATATCGGGGTCCTCACCAACTAGGGAACGAATATCTTTTCCGAACCTTCGCCATTCCGATTCGTCTTGAGTCGTCTCATCCTTCCAAAACTTATACCCCATCTCGCTTCGGTCAATAACCGCCTCGCAACCCATATCGCGAAGAAGGTCTGCCTTTTCCTTGGAGGAGACGACACCAACGGGAATGCCACCGCCATTTAGGACATACTGAACCGCATATCCGCCAATTCCACCAGTTGCACCCCAAATCAAGACGACATCGCCTTGTTTCATGGCGGCGCCATTCTTAGAGACAAGCATTCGATAGGATGTGGAATTGCATAGGGCATTCACAGCCGCCTCTTCCCAAGAAAGATGAGCGGGCTTTGGCATCAATTGATTAGCCTTTACGACCGTTAAATCGGCCAGTCCTCCAAAGTTGGTCTCAAAGCCCCATATTCTTTGATTCGTCGCCATCATAGAGTCATCGTGCGCCGATGGATCCTGGTCGTCGACGTAGTTGCAATGAATGGTAACCTTGTCGCCCACCTTCCAATTTCGAACTGAGGCACCAACTCTTATAATCACACCTGATCCATCAGATCCAATGACATGGTAGGGCTGATTATGCCGCTGGTCCCAAAGAGATCCTGACCTGCCAAGCTTCTCTAAAAATCCAAAGGTGGATACCGGCTCGAAGATGGACGACCAAACCGTATTAAAATTGATGGACGAAGCCATTACTGCAACCATCACCTCATCTGGTGCTAGTTCAGGAGTTGGAACGTCGCCTAAATGTAGCGACTTTCTGGGGTCCTTTACTGAAGAGGCAATGCCTTCAAAGATACCAACATCTTCCTTTCTGAGATATGCGCCTCTATAGTGATCTGGTATCGGTATGGCTTCTAGCTGCGCGCCCGTAGCGCCTGCCAATATAGCCTCTTGGAAATTCTTCAAGTCAATTCATCCAATTTCAACTGTGGACCCATCTCGCGATATACGCAAAACAAAAGGTCGCGCCCTAAAACTTTTCATATCCACTAAAGATCAAAGTAGATCCTTACCATCGATCAGGCAAATGCCAATATCAATGGTTAGATCCATGATCTATGGAAAAACCAAACCAAACGTTCAACGAAATAACCGACTTCGTTGCCTACTAACTCTTCGAAAGCACTAAGTAGAAAACCTTCACGGTCATTACTCACCATAGACCAATTTCGGACAAGGTAAACAAATTTTACTGTATAGAGTTGCTACATCCTTGTCATTATGAGTACTATATCGTCACAAGTAATATCACCTATTTCTATAGATGAAATCGGGCCGAATAAATAATCGACTCGTAGACATCAATGTAAATCAACGGAGGTTGAGTTGGCTGGTTCGTACCTAGTAGCTGGAGCAAGGACTCCAATTGGCAAATTTCAAGGAGGACTCGCAAATCTAAAAGCGATGGACCTTGGAGGTATCGCCATAGCAGAGGCGCTTCGACGTGCAGGCGTCGCAGCAAACGAAGTCCAATATGTATTTATGGGCCAAGTTCTTCAAGCAGGACAGGGCCAAATGACGGCTCGTCAAGCCGCAGTAAATGCCGGGATACCAATGGATGTACCATCCACAACTATCAACAAGGTATGTCTATCTGGCCTAAACGCCATATACCTAGCTGATCTTCTAATTCAATCAGGCGAAGCCGATATCGTTGTTGCGGGTGGAATGGAGTCGATGACACAAGCTCCCTATCTCTTGCCCGGAGCGCGATCGGGCCTTAGAATCGGCGATGCACAAGTAATCGATTCGATGATGTACGATGGCCTCTTTTGTGCCTTCGACAAGTGCGCAATGGGGTTAGGAACCGAACGATATCTTGCTGGCTTCCCAGCAGTTACTCGTCTCCGCCAAGACCAAATTGCTCAAATCTCTCACGAACGAGCTGCCAGGGCAATAAAAGACGGAATCTTCGCCACAGAAATTGCGCCAGTATCGATCCCATCTCGAAAGGGAGATCCACTGGTCATCACCACAGATGAAGGCGTTAGAGGTGAAACCACACTCTCAACATTAAGCAACTTACGCCCCGCTTTTAGCAGTGACGGAACAATAACCGCCGGAAATGCATCGCAAATTTCAGATGGTGCGGCAGCATTGATCGTCATGTCCGAAGCAGAACTTAATCGTCGAGGGTTGACGCCAATTGGACAGGTCGTCTCCTACGGACAAGTTGCTGGACCTGATGCTTCGTTGCTAACACAGCCTTCGCGAGCAATCGCCAATGCTGCCGCAAAAGCTTCGCTTTCAATTAGTGATCTATCGCTCTTTGAGATAAACGAAGCATTCGCTGCAGTAGCTGCAGCTTCAATGGATGATTTGGGCGTATCTGATGAAATAGTCAACGTAAACGGTGGAGCAATTGCCCTTGGTCATCCAATTGGCGCCTCTGGAGCTCGCCTTGCACTGACTCTCTTAGGAGAGTTAGGCCGTAGAGGCCAGCAATATGGCGCTGCTGCCCTTTGTGGTGGTGGCGGCCAGGGTGACGCCCTAATCGTAAGGGCAATTCGCTAAGGCGCAACTTTAGTCAACGCCAAGCAATAAAAGACGCTTGCTAAGCCACAACCATCTTCAATACTCCGGTACCAAGTTGATGCCAAAGCTAGACTTGGTACCGTGACTAACACTTCAGAATATGCGGCACTCTATCGGCGTTTTAGGCCCCAACGTTTCGAAGAAGTCCTAGGTCAAGATCACGTAACCAAGGCGCTTCGCAATGCAGTCGCCAACCAACGGGTCGGCCATGCCTACTTATTTTCTGGACCACGAGGTACCGGCAAGACCTCTACCGCAAGAATCCTAGCCAAAGCACTCAACTGTCCAAATCAATTGGCGGGCGAACCCTGTTGTGAGTGCCCCTCGTGCATTTCAGTAACGCTAGGTCGTTCCATGGACGTAATCGAACTCGACGCAGCGTCAAACTCCGGCGTCGATGCTATTAGATCCCTTATCGCACAAGCTCCGGTTGGAATAGCTGGTGAATGGAAGGTGTACATCTTAGATGAGGTGCACATGCTCACCAATGCGGCCTCTAATGCGCTTCTAAAGACACTAGAGGAGCCACCACCACGCGTCATCTTTGTATTAGCGACTACCGATCCGCAAAAGGTCCTCCCGACCATCCTCTCTCGAACACAAGCATATGAATTTAGACTTTTAGACGGATCGGTCCTAGAAGACCTTGTCGACAAAGTCCGCCAAAGTGCAGATCTCAATATCGACGAAAAAGCGATGGACTGGGTAGTAAAGCAAGGTCGAGGCTCTGCCAGAGACACCCTGTCATTCCTAGATCAGGTGGTTGCCCTTGGAGGAATAGACGACTCAGTAAGAGGGATCACAGAGATCATGGAGGCAATAGCCAATCAATCCCCCGAAGATGTACTGATCGCGGTAGCAGCCTCGAGCGCAAAGGGGATCGAACCGTCTCGAATCCTCTCCGAGATCGTCTCTCTGGCGAGGGAAAAATTCCTAGATTCCTTCAACCCCCAAAAGGCCGATCGTCGCCTTCCGACAAAGCGACTGGTGAAGGTGGTCGAGGTACTTGGCACAATTTCTGGCCAATTAAGGGACTCACCCGATGCTCGCGCAACAGTCGAAGCCGCCTTGATCAGACTTAGCCAAGATCAACTTGGTCTACCGAGTGAGATTGAATCGATCCTTGAAGATGTTATTACCAAAGTAATTAAGCGAAATGGAGGGGTCGTCCAATCCATCCCTCAAAATCCAACGACCACATCTCACGCTGCACCCAAGAACGATCCACCTCAAGACTACGATCAGCCCGACTATTCGACCCCGAGATCCACAGTCAATGTGGACCGACCAAACTCTAGACCGACCAAACCACAAACCGATATCAGCAGTCTACGGGCCGGCCTCGAATCGAAAGAGATCAAAACTCCGCGCTCCCAAGGAATTGGCTCCCGCCTTGGATCACCAGTTAGACCCTCAAATTCCCCTAATATCAATGATGCCAGCCCACAAAAAGGACCTACGCAAAACGCTCTGGAGCCACCCAGAAAAACTGCAACCCCAGAGCAAGGGCTCAAAGAACCACTTCGAAGTGGTTCAACCGATCGAACCTATCCAAAAACAGACGAAGACCATCTTCCAGGAACGATCGATCGCGATCAACTTCAGCGAGCATGGCCCAAGATCGTTAGCGATCTCGGAGTTGGACCGCTAGAGGGCGCAAACCTAACACAGGGTAGAATTATCTCGGTATCACCGGTTGGCGCCATCATCGGTGTCCCAAATGAAATTATCGCCAAAAGCTGCGCTTCGAACCTTCGTGGACTGTCCCAGCTCATCAAAGACCAATTTTTATTGACCGAATTTCGCATAGATATCAAGATTCAAGAACAGGTTCAAACTAACCCTAACGTACCCAAAATTGATCAAAATATCGACTCCGCGGCTTTGATCGACGAGTTCAAACGTGGCGAAGTAGCAAACGACTTGGGCCTTCGAAAGCGGGTTCTTGAGGTTTTCCCCAACGCAACAGAAATCTCCGAATAGCCTCTCCCCAACAGATTAAATTGTCGTCAATTGCCCTAGAGGCTACCTTTTGGCACGAGATAGAAAGTAAGACAAATGAGCTACACCAAGTCGATGCAAGCGCTCATCGATGAATTTTCAAAACTTCCAGGAATCGGACCTAAATCGGCGCAAAGAATCTCCTTCTACCTATTGCGGAGCGAGCAAGGTGAGTCAGATCGCCTAGCTAAGTCGATACTAGAGGCAAAAAGAACCATCAAGTGGTGCCAACGATGCTTCAACCTCTCCGAAGAAGACCTATGCGCTATCTGCATCGATCCAGAACGAGACTCAACGACAATCTGCGTGGTTGAAGAACCCAAGGATCTTATTGCAATTGAGCGAACGCGCGAATTCAAGGGACTCTATCACGTGCTCCAAGGGGCCCTTAATCCAATTGAAGGCGTGGGACCAGAACAACTTCGGATCCGAGAACTGATGGCAAGACTTAGCGACGCCGCTATCGACGAAGTCATAATCTGCACCAATCCCAACATTGAAGGAGAAGCTACCTCGATGTACCTTGCCAGAATGATCTCACCGACCGGAATCAAAGTCTCACGGATTGCCAGCGGATTGCCAGTTGGCGGCGATCTCGAATATGCAGACGAACTGACCCTAGGTAGAGCACTAGAGGGCAGAAGGGACATGGCTTAAATTGCTACTGGCACGCAAGTGACTAAATGCTAACTTAAAAGAACTATCACATAGAGCGACCCCTTATCAAGGTCGCTACTACGCTCCAATTAGATTGCACTACAACAATCAAAATCTTCTATCAGATTGACTAAGGCTCACCAGTGTGACTTAGAGACCTTGGTAGCTTGGCCCAGCGAATCTGCAAATGGTGGTCCACAAAACGAGATAGTCAATACCGTAATTATGGACTTAGGAGCGATATCAAAAACTAGGCTAACCCTAGTTCATCATCTAGGAGACAATTGCATAAGTGAATTTTTACCCGTTTTAGATTTTAAGCTCCACACTTAATTCCGAACAAGGCATAGTAACTCCATTCTGAGTCAAAAAATACCACCCGAAAGAGTCGATTTATGAATTGCGCAATTGTCTTCGAGGAGAAAGTCGCAATGGCCTAATGGGCATGACCATGGTGTTCCCCAATGGCACTTTGACTGGCTCCACCCCGCTCAAGCCAAATCTTCAAACCTTGTGCGTTTGAATGAATGCCATTCAACGTGTCAAAGCGCTCAATCGCTTCTTGAGCAATCTCACCGGCTTCTAAGTTGAACTGCGCATATAGAGCAGATTCGATGTCATCTCCATCTAGATAGGCACGTTCTGCAACTGTTGCCCAAGAGATAAGCGACTCAATCGCCTCGTCCAAAAGTTCTTCGGGAGATCCATAGACTCCATAGTGAGCAAAGGCTAGAGCGATTGGAGAATACTCTTTAAATCTCCTCAATGATGAAAGTGCGCTCGCTAAATCAAAGTCAGCGGGAGGTGTAGCGGGCCGAAGCAACCTAATCTCGGGCAAGAGCACACCAGCGGCATCTCCAGTAAAAACTAGACCAGATACATTGTCGAAATAACCCAAATGATGCTTTGCGTGTCCTGGCGAATTGATGACCTCGACGGTGTGGTTAGTGGAAATTCGAATTTCGTCACCATCTCCCACGACACGTATCCTTGAGGCGTCAGTTGGAAGTAGTCGCCCATATAGGGTATCCAATTTCTCACCGTAGACCGTCTCCGCAGAGCTGATCAATCGGCTTGGATCAGCTAGATGCCTCGCACCTCGTTCGTGAACATAGATGGTGGCATTTGGAAAGGCATTAGCGATGTCGCCAACGCCCCCGGCGTGATCTAAGTGAATATGAGTCAGTGCGATTCCGGCCAAGTCTCCAGCGCCCAACCCTATATTAGATAGCTCATCTAAAACGGTATCAACCGAACTCTGTGATCCCACTTCGATCAATAACGGAGCATCACCTCTAATGAGGTAACCTGCAGTTATATTATCCCAACCACCGAGTTTCGTATCGACCTCGAAGACTCCACTACCAATTTCAATTGCCACGTCAACTACACTAACCCGAACTTTGATTGGCGTCAATTATCGATTTGCTCTCCTACAAGCGAACTCTGATCTTTTGTTGCACACCTCGAAAAAAAAGAAGCCTTATTTCCGAACCTTAACCACATCGAACCCCCCGACGAAAGCAGATCGGCTCCACTAAATCTGCGTTCGTCTAAGAGTCGATAGCATCATGGAGCCACCTTGGCTTGCCAATCTCGGGACAAAAACCTATTCCAGCACTATCTCAATCAGAGAGATAGCCCAAATAATGGCCAATATTGCCATATGCAAGATTGCTCGAAGTGCCAAACCATAAAGATCAATAGATCAGATCGTATCTTTAAACGATGAACATTTTTTAGATGTAAATTATAAGGACAACAGCGATAAGACTACTTTCCTACCAGCCAAGAAGGCGAAAATTTTGATGAATCATCATGAAAACAACTTTTCAGAAGATGACTACATAAAAGAACTGCTGGCTGCATCAAGATCTAGCGACCCTACCGAACGACAAAGCGCTGCGTCCTCGATGTTTATACCGCAATCGATCTTATCTTTTCTCGCGCATGACCAGGATCTATCGGTACGCATTAGTGCTATTGAGAATCCCGCGATCGACAACGCCCTTTTGGATAAATTTGCCATTGACAAAGAAAAGTCGATTCGAATCGCAGCCTCTCGAAATCCAAATCTCTCCTGGGAGAGCGTAATCCGCATTTTGCTTAGTTTCGAATTTGAGACGATTGAGGCTCTCGCCCAAAACGAACAGCTACCCAAAGAGCTATGGCTCACCCAGACAGGGAACCAAAAAAGTGTCAATTGGTGCTACGTGGCAGCCACCTCTAGAAATCCACATTTTTCAGATGAACTCATGAAACTGAACTTGATCTCTAAAAGCGATCTCATAGAGCTGAGCGAAAATCCCGAACTTCTAACCAAACTCTCATTTGACGACGAAGCAGAGATACGTAAATTAGTAGTTGAAAAGATCGAAACACCAAAAGCCGTAATTGTTCGCCTGGTAAAGGATCCCAGTCCACTAGTACGACAAGCAGTAGCTCGAAGCTTTTTTTGCACCAAACCATATATCGATGAACTACTTCTAGATCCAGAGATCACAGTTCAAGGCGCCGCAGCACAAGGTCATTGGTTAAATGAAAATGACCACCTAAAAATCTATTCAGAGATGCCTCAACTACGAATTCATCTAGCCCATAGCTCCAATTTAGAAGTCGACATTGCCTATCTTCTGAGCCGTAACCAAGATCCACAAATCAGGTGTGCAATTGCCCAAAATCCCTGCTGCGATCCTGCAATCCTCTCTTACCTATCGCAAGATTCTCTTCTCGAGGTCCGTCTGGCCGTCTCTTCAAATGCCAACATGGATGAAGAGACGGCCCTAATCCTCTCATACGACCCCGACCCAAAGATTCGTGCAAGCGTCACCAAAACAGATTTAATTCCATACGACAGATATCTCGAGCTAACCGACGATCCCAGCGCCGAAGTTCGATCCGCTCTAGTTGGCTCCTTTTGCATTTCCTACGAAGCTATAGAAAAACTTCGAGAAGATCCCGACCCTTATGTTCGGGCTTGTGCAACCATAAACTACGACGTTTCGTTGGACCTACTTGAAAAACTAACCCTAGATCCAGATCCAGTCGCTAGATCTTTATCAGCTCGAAGCTTGCAACTAACCGAGGAGATGCGAATACGCCTTTCCAACGATGTTGATCCCAGAGTCCGCATAGTCATAGCATCACTAAAAGAAACCCACCCCTTGATCCTGGCAAGATTGGCAAACGACCAGATCGAACAAGTCCGCCAAGCCGCAACCGCCAACCCAAATTACTCCCCTAAAAGTTGGAAGCTAATCAAAAACTTCTAAGCAACGCTACAGAGATAGCCACTGTCACTCGATCTTCAAATCTGCCTTCAGCTGCTGACCCCAAAGCAAATTAACTAGAGGCATCAAAGAGAGGTTGCCCTCTGTCAAAGTACCTCAATCAAGGTACCACTGTCGAACCCTCTGTCAAGTCGAAGCCAGGCCAATGGGAGCCAAAGAGACACTAAACCAATAATCGACTTTGGATAAGATCCCCTGGGTATTGAGTTGCTTTTGGAGCATAAAACTCTACTTCATCTTCAACTTTAGAGGACAAAACTCCCAGCTCCACCAAGAGATCCAGATGATATTTAGTCTCAAAGATGGCAAGCATCGAATTAAAGAGGTCCAGATCACCTAGATCGGTCTCTCTACGTGTCCATTTCAGATGTCTGGCTACCTCGAAGGCGCTCATACCACCGACGCCAAGAGCACTATAGGTTTGACGCAACCTAAGGTCATGATGCAAAAGAAGCTCGTCGATTCGCTTATGTGAACTTGGGACCACTGGGCCGTGAGCTGGCAGCAACATCGAATCTGGCATCTGTCTAACTTTGTTGAGCGATCCCAAGTAATCTCCAAGAGGAAGGCGCGGCCGATCGGCCTCAAGAGCAATCGAAGGTGTTATATGGGGCAAAACGTGATCTCCCGCAAATAATACTTTAGAATCTGAATCGAGAAAGACTACATGACCGCGTGTGTGACCGGGAGTCGAAATCACACTCAAATTGCGGCCACCGACATGCAAAACCGTTCCATCATAGAGCCAATCATCTGGCCTCTCGTATAGATTGATGATCTCTGAATCGTCGCTACCAAAGGCAGAGACAGTCTCATAGAGTGCTTGTGCGCCACAAAGTCTCAGTAGACCAAATTGTCGTTCCAAGGAATCCTGCTCATTTCGTTGAATCATATCAAAGGAAGAACGTTCACCAGCGCCAATTGAGACCTTCCCGTGAAATTCGCGCCGAAGCGCAATCGCTTGGGTGTAGTGGTCCCTATGAATATGCGTAATCAGAAATTCAGAGACGTCACCTACCTCCACACCTACTAAGGCCAGCGCCCCAGTCAGGGCCTTACGTGCCACCTCAAGAAATTGACCCGAATCGATCAGGACTACTCGATCAGAGCCAAGCAAAAGATAGACATTAACGGCCCGAAGTGAGTCTCCTGGAAGCGGTAAAGGAATGCGATAAACATTTGGAACGACCTCGAATGCTCCGGGTTCTTCCCATTCGTATCGATTTTCTTTATTAGCTGACAAAATTAATCTCCATGGCAAAACCTTATCATCGTGATTTCGACTTAGTGAGATCGATTAGATTTACTCTGCAATTCACAAATCAAAGCTCAAGCGGCCTTCGAAAAAATAAAATATCAAAAGAGTGCTGGAATCTCAGCAGTCGCAGATAAAGCGAGACGCAAAAAGACAGATGTCCCAATTTGACGAAGCCGCCAAAAGGCTCAATCTAGCACCAAGACAAGGCGATCTCGATTGCAGAATAATAGAGAGCGCAAACGAATTGATCCAAACCCATCTGAAGTTGTCGAACTCTTCGCAAGACGATTCGATCCAAAATCTACTTGCGCTAGCAGAAAAAACCAACTGCTTCATCCAACTTCTAGTAGAGACATCTAGCTATAAGAACTGGGCAATTGGCTGGATTATAGAGATGGAGATCTTGGAGTTCGATAAAGCCTTATCTGAACTACTAAAGTCATGCTACTTAGGGCAAACTCACCTTTACTGGCAACCCAAGTAACGCTTTTCAGCAGTCGAACGATCCACTCGTTGTGGAGGCTGCCGGATTGAAGGGGTGGTTTACTGTGCTGAACTCAATTGAAGCGGATCAACAGTCCTGGTGGAGAGAGATCGCTCCAGATATTGCCTTTCCGCTAGCGTTTGCGGGGTCACAGCTATATAGCACCTCTCCTCTTGAAATTAGCGAAGAGTGTCGATGGATCCACTCCAAATTCGATCACCAGCACTCTGGTATCAAGTTCGTAACCCCACAACAGGCACACAGTGGAGAGCATATCGAGCTACTAAATAGACGGCGCGAGCTCTACGAGGGAGCTCGCAAATCCAAACCAGGACGGTGGATCTCGGGCAAATGCAGAGACTGGGATCCAGTATCAGAGGTACCAATTATTCCTACGAATAGTTCGGTGGGAGATGAATCAAAAGGGGGCCAAAGGGAGGTAGCTTAGATTGTGCGAAAGTGACAACTTCCTTGGCAGGCTCCGACACTAGGTACTTATGGGATGTCACAAGTACGAATATCGCAAAAACAGCGAAGATTACTACCGCTAGGTCGCCTCTACGGTTATTTTTCTTCTGCGTGCGAAAGTTATAATCTCATTGATCGCTATTGCCATGTGACCATGATCACGGCCCTAACTTGGGATTAATTGAGAATCAACCCTAATTAAGCTTGGTCATTGAAAATTTATAATCGCTATTTACTGAAATAGCTATTCGTCAAGCAAATTGGTCAAGGCTCTTAGGCAAACGTCAAATCTCGCTTCTTTACTTACTTGCAATCCCGCCAATTGAGAGACGAGCCAAAAGATCAGTTCTATTAACACCATCGTCATTTGACACACTGTCAAGGCAAAATAGATCGATCCATCGATGACTCGTTACTACTTTTAGTGCCCACTGAAGAGACACCAGACTGCCCGATATGGCGGGACACCAAATCTCGAGGAAACAATATTCCAGGGGGACTGCTCGTCATCTTCACGCAACTGAGTCAACCTAACCAACTCAATTACCTATCGGGATCGAGCATCGAAACTCCAAAGGCCTAAGTACAAGGTAGGACGCTTTACGGGACTGTGCGCCAGAGTCGATCGAGAGGCATCACGTAAAGCCGGTCTTCATAGTTGTAAGACCTTGATCCCATAGTGAAAGCTACCCCCGCAATAAAACGCTTCCCTAGCGCGTCCCTAAGTTTACGTAGTCCTCTGAATTCGGCTCCCGTAATGCGCTCTCCTGCCTTTATCTCAAAAGCGATAACGGATCCATCATCGAATTCGATAACAAAATCAACCTCATCATCGGCCGAAGTGCGCCAATGACCGCAAAGAACTTTCTCGTCAAGCCAAGAGATCTGCTTACGCAGCTCTCCGACGACAAAAGTCTCTAAAACGTTACCAAGCACGGTAATTGCCGTTGCGTCAAAACTTAAAACGCGCTCTAAAGACAACCTCAAAACCCGGGCCGCTAAACCAGAATCTACTACATGAATCTTTGGTTTGGAATTTGCTCTTGTCCTGAGCGTCTTACCCCACGCAGGTAAACGTACGATGAGATAGAGGTCTTCGAGAAGCCGAAGATAGCTTTCTAAAGTCTTCCTGTCAATCTCCAACCCCGCGCCCACCTTGCTAACATTTAGAATCTGTGCAGTTTGGGAGGCCACCGTAGAAAAGAGCCTTTGTAATATTTGACGTTGACGAATTCGAACAAGTTCCACCGAATCACGTTCAATCGATTGCATTAAATAGTCATCGAACCACCGATTTCGAGATACGTTTGACGACCGCGAGATCGCCATTGGAAAACCACCCGTAATGATCCTGGCAACATATTCCTGTCTGGTTGAGTCTGATCTTGGCAATGAAGCCACTGTATTTTCCGGATCGTCCAACAACTTTAGAATCAAATTCTCTTCCGAACCCCATATCTCACCTTGCGAAAGAGGCCAAATATTCAATAGGTGCAATCTGCCAGTAAGCGCCTGCGCCGTACGTGGCAAAGTATCAAAGCGTGTGGACCCGGTCATTACCGCGGTTCCGGGTAGCGATCCCTCCCTGTTGAGTCGCGCTTTGATGGCATCTAATACTTCGGGCACATACTGGTACTCATCCAAAAGGATCGGCGTGGAGTCATTCATCGCATTTACCGGACCTGCCTTTACCGCATCTCGAACTACAGGATCATCTAAGTCAATAACAGCCACGCTCAAATTATCTGCAAGTTGAAGAAGTAATGTGGATTTACCAACCGAACGAGGTCCATGTAAGAAGATGACGGGCTCGTCTTCCATGCGATCTAAAGCGACTTTATAGATTCGACGATTAAAAAGAGAACGATAGCTTTCACTCACACCATTATTATAGTGCAGCGAAGGGGGTTAACTACCAAAACGCGAAGGGGGTTAACTACCAAAACGCGAAGGGGGTTAACTACCAAAACGCGAAGGGGGTTAACTACCAAAACGCGAAGGAGGTTAACTACCAAAACGCGAAGGGGGTTAACTACCAAAACGCGAAGGGGGTTAACTACCAAAACGCGAAGGGGGTTAACTACCAAAACGCGAAGGGGGTTAACTACCAAAACGCGAAGGGGGTTAACTACCAAAACGCGAAGGGGGTTAACTACCAAAACGCGAAGGGGGTTAACTACCAAAACGCGAAGGGGGTTAACTACCAAAACGCGAAGGGGGTTAACTACCAAAACGCGAGATGATAAACATTGGAAAGGCGCAGACGATTATCAAAGGGAAAAACCGAAACCTTGAAATTACGTCTAATCCGCCGTCAATTCATGGGTTGCAAGCACGACGTCAACCAACGACATCTCCGAACCACTATCGATAGTCAAATTCAAACCAACGGCCGTTTTTAAATCTTCAATGGCGACACATCCAAGTAACCACTTCAATCTCTAGAACTGCGCATCTTCGATCAGCTAATCAAAGCCCTATTTCGTAGAGCGGGATTCAAAAGAAGCTCCGCAAAATGGCTGTCAGTCTGCACGACACCCTCTTACTGGAGGGCGTTATCCAAGTCGTAAGCTTGCTTTAAAGAGTGCAGCACAATGTCCTCTTTACCAGGGAACGAATTTGCCATGGAAGTATAACCGAAACGAGAGTTACCTCAACGAAGACCTCAAAGCCACCAAGTACATTTTGCAACTTTAGAGGTGTCGCCATCCCGTATCCAATTTACGTTGGCACGGAGGGGTATCGGCCGATACAACAAAACTGTGGAAACGCTTGACTGAATTGGCCCCAGCACGTTTGAGTTAATGGCCCCACTCAACTTTCAACTATAACAACGCGCCATGAGAGATTTGGTTGGTATTTAGAGATCCCTTTTGAATTTCCAAATTTCGGTTAGATTCAGCTGTTTGACGCTCCTTTCGAACTCTCCAATTGGATAGTCTCTACCCATCTAAGCAAAATTGAATTTATCTGCTCCATAGCTGAACTTGCAAAGGTTGTCTTGATAATCGATGACAGATGAGCTCGTGTGGCCCACTATGTGCTGAATCTATGGGTCAGTACAGTTTTACTATTTAGCCTTATCCTCAAATGAGATCAATGAAGGCAACTACTTGATCACAAGAAGGACAGAGTCCGCCACCTTCCACCTTCTTACAGAACAAGCCACAGTCATCGCATCTTTGGACTCCTAGATATCTTGTTTCGCACTGTGGGCATTCATAGACAGTGCAATCTTTTCTCTTATTACCCTTTGGCAATTCTGCTACGGTAACTTTGTTTCTATTTCGTAGCTTCCATGCATTTACTCGACATCTGTCGCTACAGTAGATTCTTGGCCTAGTTGAACTAATTGCATTCCCACAGTAACGACACGCTGGCATTGCCATAGCGTTGCCTAACGGGATTTTGTCTTCCACTTACGTCTCCTTATTGATAGTTGTAATTGGGTCCCAAGTGATCACCCCAAGTAATTGCCGACCCCTGTTGGTGGCCATCTGCATTCATCCAGATTGAGATTGACTAAATAACAACCCACTACGGCCATGGAGGTGGCAATGGAGGTGGCATTTGAGAGTTGTTCACTAAGGCCGAAGAAGATGCACGGGTATGGTTACCCATGTGCATCTTCTTAGCCGTTAGCTTGACGTTCACAAAAGACCATTGACAAGAGTTGCCTCTCAAGGTTTATTTGGAGCTATTGAGTGCTACTTCTTCTGCTTTGTCGCTATTGCTGAGCGAAGACGAAAAGACGAAGATCCAGTTTCGATGATCTTGGAGTTGAAGGTGATTCGATCAACCACTGCACCAGCAAGTCTTGGATCGCTAAAAATACCATTCCATTTGAGAGAACGGAAGATTGGTAGCAACCATCAACGAGGATTGCTCTTCTCTCTCTGTGATTACCTGAAAGAGTAGTTCGGCACCGCGTCTATCGAGTTGAAGGTACCCAAGCTCATCAATCCCAAGGACATCAAGGCGCTGATACCTTTCAATGACCTTGGACAATCTATGGTCATCTTGTGCTTCATGGAGTTCATTTACTAAAGTGGCAGCGTTGGTGTAGCGCACTTTCTTTCCTTTTGCTGTCAGGGAGACAAGTGTTCCAATCAAGAGATGGGTCTTACCAGTCCCTGGTCCACCAACTAGAACAACCGAGGTAGCAACGTCACAGAAGTCTCCTCTTACGAGAAACTCTAGAGTCTCTGTAGTTATAGAGGAATCTGCCAAGTTGAACTCACCTAGTAATTTAGTACGAGGTATCTTTGCCTCTATTAAAAGACGTTGGCATCGTCGGGCCTCGCGTTCGGTCAGCTCTAGAGATAAAAGCTCGGTGATAAATCGCAGATGACTCCAACCATCTCTTTTGGCTTGGGCCAAGATATCGGCGAAGTTGGCACCAATTGCAGGCAGGCGTAGAGCTTTCGCGTAATTAGCTATATCTAGAAGTTCGGACTCTTGGCTCATGAGGCCACCTGGCCCATTAGGAGTTGCTCATATTGACCAAGGTCTACCAACTCGTTGGTAACCTCTGGACATTTAGAAAGAGGAACAGTTTCTTTTGGCTCTAGATATTCTCGAGCTTTGATCTCAACATAGGAAGCCTTCGGACTATTCATCTCAAGTGCGCAATTGATACCAGCTACTATTGCCGCTTTTACGACCCACATTCCCCGTAGCACCGAGTGTCGAACTAAAACTCCAATGCCCTCACTCGTCAAGACATGCCAAAAAGCACCGACCCTCCCTAGCAATCCAGCGCAGATCGAAAACACATCCAAGATGGCATGGAAGATCTTTCGCGCAAGACCCAAGGCATTCTCAAACCTACGGAGAAACTTACCGAGCTCGTTGCGCTTACAGAGTGAAGCGGCCCAACTTTACTTTCGTAGCAGATCCATCGACGATGCTGATATGGGGATTCAACTGTAACCGTTCGCTACTACAGATTAAGTAGATTACGTAACTTGCGCCTCCGCTCATCAGAGGAAAGCCCGGGGATTGACCCAGCTCGCGACCATTTTACCTTTGCATAAGCCGTGAAGACCATGCACACTTTGTGTGCCAGAAAATCAAGTCAAACATTGACAGCCCCGATTCTTCAATTTCATCGACAATCCGTTTCTGCAAAAAGGACGATTCTTAGCGATCAATAAAACAGAGGCTAAGTGAGCGAACCGCCCTCGTAGCCTCTGTTTATTTACGCATCTACAAATTCGTCATTCCGCACTACACGCGATGAGAATGACTTACTTCAAACCGTCAACTTTGTTCAGTGTCACCCAATTGGCGATTGCTTCCGGAACGCAAAAGAACAAGACCTGCAAGACCCACAGTCGCGACTAACAGCCACCACAGATTGGAGCTCCAGGGTTTACCTGTATGGACCGCCGGTACGATCACGGACGACTGAGTCGTGGACGAAGGCTGAGCAGCGACGGTAGTCGGAGACGACGACGGTTGCGAGACCGACGTCGGTACAATAGTCGTTGTTACCGGCAAAGTAGTAGTTGGAGAAGTAGTAGTTGGAGAAGTAGTAGTTGGTGCAGTAGTAGTTGGTGCAGTAGTAGTTGGAGAAGTAGTAGTTGGAGAAGTAGTAGTTGGTGCAGTAGTAGTTGGAGAAGTTATCGTCGGTGCGACCGTAGCAGGCGTCACCGGCGCCGGTGCTAAAGGCACACCAACAGCCAAGCAGGTCGGGTCAATCGAAGTGCCAACACCTGGACCAATATTATCTAACGATACCGATGTTATGTAATTATAAGGGTCGACATCCGCAACGCTGTCTGTACCGACTTGCTGGATCTCAGCCGAGTAGGTCGCACTTCCATCTGGAGCGTAGGCAATCCCCTGCAAACTATACGCTGGGGTAATAGGAACATCTTTGATCGTTGACCCTGAAGACGCAGAACGTACTGCTACGTAACTCGGACCATTGCCATTTACCGTCATCTGCAATGTTGATCCGTCTGGACTCAAAGTGATCCAAATCGGTTGATCGCCAGCATTGGTTAGCCCATCTTTCCGAAAATCAACCTATTCTCCCAGCTAGTTGAGTATGTGGTCTTACGTTGGGACACTACAAATGCGTCGCAATGGTCTTTATCCGTTTAAGGGGATCACTAACTCCTAAGAGACGGTAGATCTCTTTGTGAACCGGCTCAGAAACACCACTAGTGCGGATGTGATAGACAACGCCTTTATCTGATGTAAGAACTATGGTGGCTCGGCGGTGACTGTTGAGTTGCTCTTTAATGGTTGACCATCTTCTCTTATCGTTATTTTGCCTCAAGGTCAGCTCAATAGCACTAAGGAGGTGATAGGCAAGTACTGAGATGAAGAGGTGAGCAGCAGTTCGGCTAGCTAGTTGATGATAGACCGGTCGAAGTCCAAGATCACTCTTGAGGGATCTAAAGGCATCTTCTACTTTAGTGAGAGTCGTATAGATATTCCAGATCTCACCTGCATCTAGCTCGCTATGGCTGGTGTCTATGACGTAGGCTCCTTGGAGATTATCATCTTTGGCTTTAGTGGGTTTTTCTGTAATAGTGAGATTGATTACTTTGTCAAAGCGTCTCTTTTTGATGATCTTGCCATGGTCTTGATGATATTCAAGGGATATCTCGTATTTGGAAGCAATACTTGGGTACTTGGCCTTGATGCGTCCGATACGCTCTGAGACAACTGTGGTCTTAGATATAGAACCCTTTGTGATTGAGGTATTCAACGAAGTGATATCTACTAAGAATCTCTCGTTAGCTTGACTAGAGATCGCTGATTCCTTCTTGGATCTCCCCAAAGAACGACACAACACCACGGTTGTGGTGTTGTTGTTGGAGGAAGAGGAGGAGATGGAGGTGGAAGAGGAAGAGGAGGAGATGGAGGTGGCGTTAGTATCAGTGTCGGTGCTGTCGCTGATATTGTTGCCGGTGGCACCATTACGGATATATTCGTCAGTGTCGGTGCTACTGTCGCTCTTGATGATTTTGGTGTCGTTGCTGCTGTTGCTGATACTGTTGCTAGTGTTGCCGGAGGTGGTGTAACTGTTATTGTCGTCAGTGCCGGTGTCTTCTTCTAGCGTTTGCACTTGTCCTTGTACTTGTGTTTTCACTTGTCCTTGTGGCTTTTGTGGTTCCACTTGGAGCTTTTTCACCAGTACTGGGGATCCTTGGGCATCGTAGATCTCGGTGAAGCCTTCCATCTCCATGAAATGGCTTCGATAGAGACTCTTTTTGTTAGCTCTCTCAATTACTACGTAGTTGAGATTGCGCTTAATAAGAAGTTCTAGGTTTGCCTTGGTAGCAATTCCCCTATCCATCACAATGGTAGGAACAACATCCCCAAAGAGAGATCCATCCGATAGAGACTCCAAGGCATCAAGTACGCTAATGAGAGTTCTAGGCTCAGAGGTATTGCCCTCATGTATCTCTGAGTAGATGGGTAGTCCCCTGTGATCAACAAGTAGTGCCAGAGAAACTAATGTGCAATCAAAACGCTTCTCTTTGGAATGTCCATGTTTAGCTAGGGAGTTCCCCCTAGTAGAACCTTCGAAGTAGGTGTTAGTTAGATCAAAGAGAAAGAGCCTGGTATTCGTCCTAAAGAGATCAGAGCTAGCTCTATAGAGTGCTGGCTCTATGACGCCTTTAGCGTCATAGAGCTTATCTGCAATTGCATAGACCTTATCCTTGTGAAACTTAGAGAGATCGATACCACATATCTCAGGTAATGAAGAGTTGGAGTTGATATACGAATACGTCTTTCGATCAGATCCAGGATGAATAAGACGAGCTATTATCGTTGCCTTGGCAATACCAAGGGATTCACCCGATAGACCTGCACTCTCTAGGATCTTATCGAAGCTAAGAGCTTCATAGAACGAGTTTCCTATGAGTTCTGGACCGATACTTCTACTATTGATAGTCTTAGCACTAGAGAGATCCACCATCTCAAGGTCAGCCTCAGTAGCTCTTGTTTCTTTAGCGGCTGCAACTTCGGAACGAATTGCATACTTAGTGATTGCTAGATCGACGTATCTGGCAATAATAGGATCTGATTCAAAGAGTGAGGTTACTCCAGAGAGTCTCTGGGCAATTGCATTGGCCAGAGCTGGCCACAATGACTTATCCAGGTCCAGTTCGGTCAAGGTCATTACTATACGTTGACGGGGACCTTTTTCACAGCGGTAGGACTCAACGAGTTGGTACTTACTGTAGCTAACGCCGGTCTTTTTATTAACTGTTGGAGTTTCACGGATAAACACAACAAGACAATAGCACCATGTCAGAGCTAATGCAAGTCATAATCAAAACTACTCAAAAATTAGGACACTACATTCGCGACCCAAAAAGACCTAATACCCATCTACCAGGAAATCTATAAATCACCCAAGCCGAAAATCCTCAAAAATCAACTCAAAAGGGGCCAATTGGGGCGATTTTTCGGGAATTCTGCGAAAGATGGGTTAGGGCAGTTGTGTAGTTGGCGTTACCACTTGCTATATCGAAACTCGAAAAGTTGTAAAAGCTCTTGTTATTTTTGGTGGTGATGGCACTCGGTGTTACGAAGACTGAGGAGTTACTCATTGCCAGAGAATTTGGAATTGTGGTAGCAATTGGGATTATTGCTGGCGCAGTTGAAGACTGAATCACATCTCGATTGACCTGATAGATCGCCACTTCACCCGTGGATACGTTTTGCGAAGCGGAGGTATTCAAAGTTACCCCGAGATGACTACCGTCTGGAGATATTGCGATGTCGGTTGGAGTTCCGCTAGGAAGATTGGTAGTGTTGGAAATCGTGGGAGGATTCGAGGTCAAGCTAATTGTCTCGATCTCATATCCATTAGGGCCACTGGTGACTACGTACAGCACCTTGCCGTCAGGAGATGCGGCAACGATCAAAGTGAACCTTCTCGCCGGTATCGTCACATAGCTGCAAATAGTACGCTGACTGACTCTAGTGCATCTCGGTATTGCTCGAAATCTCCGGTGAGCGATACTTTCCTTGTTGGGTTACCTTCGTCAAGAAGAACTTTACACACAGTTAGTTCGGACACTTTCTGAGCCTGTGCTTTTGTCCGCATTACTGCGATCATGAGCACACCGCATCAATAGCAGGCTGAGCTTTGTTAGTAGCCGAACTGCGACCGTAGAGGCGGACACAGAGAGACGTGAGCAGTTCCGTGACGTCGCGCACTAGATCGTCATCTACCTCGGCTGGGTCTACCACAACCAATTTCCTGGACTGAGCCTCAAGTGCAGCCTCTATATATTCAGCTCCAAACCGGCAGAAGCGGTCTCTGTGCTGTAGCAAAATTGTGTCTACAGTGGGGTCTTTAAGTAACGACAGAAACTTTCGCCTATGTCTGCGAAGGGCCGAACCAACTTCTGTGACTACGCGATCTGTTGAGTACCCCTGCTCTGTAGCCCAGGTAAGAACTCTGGCAACCTGAGGATCTAGGTCTGATTTTTGATCTACAGAAGACACTCGTGCATATATGACGGCAGACTTAGATACGGACGGTTGAGACTCTAGATCTCCCACCAATATGGGTTGCCCTACTTTAGCGCAGGGACAGGCAGAGTACCGGCACGATACCACTTATATGCCGTTTGAGGATGTATACCTTGGGACAGTGCCCACTCACGTAAGTTCATTACATATCGTTATAGAACATCTTTGTGCCAACTGTTACAACCCCGTCACCACACATCAAGGCAATCTTTGCTCGAAATACCTGATTTGCAGGTGCGGTAGTCTTTCTAATCACCGATTCAAGGTATTTGCGATCATTCTCATCGATTACTAATCCAATTGGTCGGAGCTTATTCCTATGTCCTTTTCTTATCGAGCTCTATCGCTCATAAGGTAAAACAAAGGCACAAATCATTAATTCCGCATACTACAAGGAAATTACCAAAAGAGACACTATAGAGCTCACACTCTGACTTGCTCCTTGAAATCAAGCAAAGAGTATGGGAATGTCGTCGTGTTGAGATAGTCGACTAATTCCTTTGTGACTGGTTCAATCTTGGGAATGAAGCGATTGTGGGTTACAGCAGAGCGCCCTTGCTTCCAAACGTGTTCCTGGGGATTGAGTTGCGGAGAATACGGAGGGAAATGGACTGCTTCGATGTGATGCTCCCTAATTGCCTCTTGAGCGACGCTCCCTCTGTGCCATCCTGCCCCATCCCATATAAGCAGAATCTTCTCTCTTGGGTAGATCTTGCGGATCGCCAGCAGTATGGCCGCTGTTTCATGCATAGTCTGGCGCTCTGTTGCAAATGCATGCTCCTTGCCTGTCTTGAGGTTCAAAAACCCATAGATGCTCCGGTTCATTCTGGTTCCATTGGTCTCAATTACAGCTGGTGTGGTTCCTTTCGGTATCCACACTTTCTGAGTAGTTGTCGCCTGAGTGAGAACCATCTCGTCTTCACAGAGAATCACCGTATCTGGATCAGAGAATGCCTCTTTCAGACGTTCTTGCTGCTCGTCTTTCCATTCAGCTACCGCTTGTGGATCAGCCTTCTCGTACTGTTTGCCCGGCAGATGGAAGCTGAACTTACTTTCCCGAAACAGAACGTAATAGCTAGTCCTAGAGGCATAGAGAACACCGTATCTGCGCTTGAGTACTGTAGCCAGGATCCGTGTTGACCAAAACGGGGAACTGCTATAGCCGTGGTCATTGGGAGTTGTAGTCGTGAGCATGATTGCCACTTCATCTCTTTGAGACTTTGAGAGAAGTACCGGAGCGTTGTTATGGCGCTTGTCCTTGAATGCCTCAGTGCCAATGCTGCGGAATGACCGTCGAATTCGCTGTACATGCTTGACAGAGAGGCCTGTCCTGTTGAGGGGACTCCCATCTTCAAGGGTGAGAACTGCCAGCGCCCGCTTATATTCGTCGATGTTTTCAGTCTTCGCCATGAATGCTTCAATAGTGGCGAGTTCCTCGGGTGTAAGCATGTCATGAGAAGATTAACACACTTTACAAGAAATTAAAAGGGCTCATTGGAGCATTTCAGAGTGTTATGCGAATAGATGAGAGCCAAACCCAAGAAAATTCAAACAAGACACAAAGAAACGACGATGCCACGGCAACCAAATAGTTAAAACAAATAGCCTTACTTTGACATAGAGGGGAGTTAGACGTCTAGCGCACGAGCCCTATTCGATATAGAAACAGGCGACTGAAGTGATAGTCTCGCAATTAATAATTTAATCGCTATCCCATTAATAATTTAGACGATAGAGACAATTGATGAGCTTTAGCCTGTCTGTTTGCCGAGATTGCCTTTATTGCTCGAGCAAGTAATACGATCCTATCGCGAACTTCGCCTTCCAGTTCGTCTATATACGCCCTTGAAAGATTTGACTTTGCATCTTGAAGGTAGATATGAAGTCGACCATGTGCCATATTTGCACTATTGAACTCATCGAGGAGCCCCCATTTTTCAAAACGTCGATCGAACCAATCCCCTAGCCCACATGAGGCATCTGTGGAACTTAGGAATCGACTATTGGTATGAAAGTGCTGAAGTGCAAGAAGTGGCCTATCAGCTCAAAGTCTTCCACTGGTAAAGCCACATCCAAATTGGGTTTTATTGGTTGATTTCGTATAATCGAAATGCTTTCGCCAAGGTCTCTTGGTCTACCATATAGATATCCTTGAGCAAACTTACCGCCAAGGGTCACCCAGAGTTCTTCTTGGGCTCGGCTTTCAATTCCTTCTAAAACGACCCTTGCGTTCGCGAGTCGCCCAAGCATCAATAAAGAGCTAAATACAGCATAGGTATTTGGATCATTATCAGCCTCTAAGAGGAAAGACCTGTCTATCTTAATCTCATCCACAGTCAACTTAGCAATCGAAGAAAGAGAGGTAAATCCACTGCCAAATCGTCCATGGAGATCCTAAATCCACTGCCCTTAAGTGCTGAGATTCTAAGACGAGCTTCTTCAAAATCCTCAATTGCTACATCTTCAGTTATCTCGATTACGAAGGATCTGCTCCTGGAAGATAGGGGCTCTAAGTCATTCTCAAAGTCCGAACCAAGAAAGTGCGACGGTGAAAAATTCAACGAGAGATCCACTGCCTCTAGCCCTTGACGATCCAAGATCTCTCGCGCGGATCTGGCTCTTTTGATCAGATACCTGCCAACACTTCGAGCTAAAACGGGATTGTTTTTAAGCTCTCCAATGACTACCGAGGTCTCAAAGCTTCCCCAGCGAAGTAGCATCTCTAACCCACAAACATCTCCCGTAGAAATTTGGACCTTAGGTTGATATTTGAAGCTAACTACACCTTTTTCAATCGCATCAGGCAACTTTTCACGAACTGAGTTCGCACACCTACGCTACGAGCGACTTCACCACCATAGAACTTAAATTGATCTCCACCTCCTGATTTGGCTGCATATAGAGCTTCGTCTGCTTTAGCTAAGAGGGAGTCGAAAGAAGCGTCATCCAAAGGTGCAAAAGCCCATCCAAAGCTACCCGTAACGCTCAGTTCAAACGTGCTATCACGGATCAAGTCACTAATTCGATCTACAAAACTTGAAATCTCGCTTACATCTTGGATTCGAAGGCAAAAGCCAAACTCATCACCACCCAAACGAGCAACGATTTCGCTACTGCGAGATGCTTCCAAAATCTTCTGACTCAAGACTTTTAGATATCGATCCCCAGCCTGATGGCCAAAAGAGTCATTCAAATCCTTAAAGCCATCAAGATCCAAAATTCCAATGGCAATAATCTCATCTTTTCTATTTTCAAGCGCAATCGCGCATTGGTACTCAAAAGCAGCTCGATTGCCGATACCAGTCAAAAAGTCCATACTAGCTAAGGTGCTCAGACGGGATCGCTCTTGGTTGAGACTCACTTTGAGATCGATCTCACCAAATCCATGCTCAATCATCATCGCTACCGTCTTTATCATCTGTACAACGGAGTCAGATAGAGCCTCAAGCTGATTAGAGGTAACAATCAAGACTCCAAATGCGCGACCGTCCGCCGAACAGGAGCGGCTACCGCCGAAATCCATCCATTTGAGTGCAGAAGCTTATGCCAATGGGCCAGATCGACATCCCTATGGTTACGATCGCAGACTTGAACCGAATCCCCGAAGGCCAACTTGGCCAAAACTGATCTCTTTTTTTCTAACTCAAACGCGACTAACAACCGATCAAATTCATCCACTGCGATTCCACTGGCTGCCACGGTTCTTAGGGTTCGCAACTTCCTATCCCTCTTTAGAAAGATTCCGGTGCTAAAAACTCCCTTGGAGACAAGCGCTTTGCAGAGTGGGTCCAACAACTCTTCCTCGGTCAGCGCAGAAACAAGCACTCCTGCACTTTCGAGCAAAGTCTCA